>DATIWB010000075.1:0-19363 GCA_035519675.1 Myxococcaceae bacterium | reverse complement strand
GCCGCCAGCGCGGACCCGCCTGCAGCGGCGACGGAGCCCGAGCCCGGGCACCTCGTCTCGCTCCCGGCCGTCGAGGGCTGATTCCGGGCGCGGCGATCCGCCGCCCCGTCACCCTTCGAGGAATCGAAGCGGTGGCCCCTCCGTCGCCGCATGGCTGTGACTAATTTACAGAAACCGAACAAAGCGTCGCGCTAATGCTGCTGGCAGGACAGGTGCGGCCGCCGTGACGCGCATGCCACTTGCCGACCCCTTGGGGCGATTTCAGCTTTACAGCGCGCCATGTCATTCGCTACACAGATTGACACGTGAGCGCTGCGTCATGGCGCGATGCTGTGAAGCCCACCCCCAGGAGGCACGGACGATGAGCATCGGGATGGTGATGAAGGAGGGGGCGGGTGGTGCACCCACTCCCGCCGCACGGAGCAACGAGTCGCTGCACGCCCGCCGCTTCGAGGGAATCCTGCGGCCGTACCCGCAGGCCGACGTGGACCGGCTCCGCGGGTCCATCCGGATCTCGTACACGCTGGCCGAGATGGGAGCGAAGCGGCTCTGGGAGCTGCTCCACACCGAGGACTACGTGAACGCGCTCGGCGCGCTCACCGGCAACCAGGCGGTGCAGATGGTGCGCGCCGGCCTGAAGGCCATCTACCTCTCGGGCTGGCAGGTCGCGGCCGACGCCAACACCGCCGGTCAGATGTACCCCGACCAGAGCCTCTACCCGGTGGACTCGGTGCCGGCTGTCGTCCGCCGGGTCAACCAGGCCCTTCGCCGCGCGGACCAGATCGAGCATGCCGAGGGCAAGTCCGGCCACTACTGGATGGCGCCCATCGTCGCTGACGCCGAGGCCGGCTTCGGCGGCCCGCTGAACGCCTTCGAGCTGATGAAGGCGATGATCGAGGCCGGCGCCGCGGGCGTGCACTTCGAGGACCAGCTCGCCTCGGAGAAGAAGTGCGGCCACATGGGCGGCAAGGTGCTGGTGCCCACCTCGCAGTTCATCCGCACGTTGATCGCCGCCCGGCTCGCCGCCGACGTCTGTGACGTGCCGACCCTGCTGGTCGCCCGGACCGACGCCGACAGCGCCAAGCTTCTGCTCTCCGACGTGGACCCGCGCGACCGCGAGTTCATCGTGCCGGGTGAGCGCACCCCGGAGGGCTTCTTCCACCTCAGGGGCGGCCTGGAGTGCGCCATCGCCCGCGGGCTGGCCTACGCACCGTACGCCGACGTCCTGTGGTGCGAGACCTCGCACCCGGACATCGCCGAGGCCAGGGCCTTCGCCGAGGCGATCCGGGCGAAGTTCCCGAACAAGCTGCTGGCCTACAACTGCTCGCCGTCATTCAACTGGAAGAAGAACCTCGACGAGGCGACCATCGCCAAGTTCCAGCGCGAGCTCGGCGCCATGGGCTACAAGTTCCAGTTCGTCACCCTGGCCGGATTCCACGCGCTGAACTTCTCCATGTTCAGCCTGGCGCGGGACTACGCCAAGGAGGGCATGGCGGCGTACAGCAGGCTTCAGCAGGCCGAGTTCGGCGCCGAGGCGACCGGCTACACCGCCACCAAGCACCAGCGCGAGGTCGGCACCGGGTACTTCGACGAGGTGACCCAGGTGATCGCCGGGGGGGCCGCGTCCACCCTGGCGCTGGGCGAGTCCACCGAGAACGAGCAGTTCTTCGAGGCCCCGGTCACCGCGGCGGTCAAGGTCGCCTGAGAGGAGATACAAGCGCACGGCGCGAGCGCCCGCGCTTCGCCACTGGTCCGCTGGCGGGCCCGGACCAGTGGCAGGCCTGAGCGTCAGCCCCGGACGAGGTGCACGCGCGGAGGTGCTCCGCCGCTGCTCGCCTGCAGCGGCGACCTGGCGACGACGTACTTGTACCCGGTCCGGGCGGTGGCGCTCGCCCCGCGCGGGCCGATGCGGACGTCCTTCGGCACGTAGAACACCTCGCCGTCGTCCAGGAGCCGCGCCCCGCGGACCTGGAGGTGGCAGCCGAAGAGCAGCGCCGACTCGGCGCTGTCCAGCTCCACCTCGCTGTCCCGGTGGAGGATCTCGATCTGCAGATCCTCACCTCCCGCCACCGCCATCCCCAGCGTGCGGTAGCGGCTCCGATCCGGCGTCAGGGCCCAGTCGATGAACGCGCCGAACGGACGCGCCTCCTCGTCGCCGGGGTCGCCCAGCCGGCTGCGGGCCTCGTCCGAACCGAGGAGGAGCCGTCCGGCATGCTCGAGCACGAGGTACGTCCCTCCGGCATCGAGCGCCGCGCGCAGCAGCCGCACCAGGAGCCGGGCGGCGCCGGACGGGCCCCACGGGTCCGCCGCCTCCGCCTCGAGCAGTCGCCGCTCCTCGGCCGGAAGCACGCCCGCGGGCAACACCTCCCAGGCGACCGGAGGGAGCAGGGCGGTCGCGGGCACGAGACGCCGCTCCAGCGCGCCGCCCTCGCAGAGGCGTCGCTCGCGGATGAGGAGATGGGCTCCCGGCCAGCGGGCCTCGACCAGCGTCCCACCCTCGGGCAGCGCCCGCGCGGTCAGCCGGGCCCCCGCGGGGAGACCACTCCCCAGCGCCTCCTGCCACCGCGCCCCGCTCGCCCCGAGCTCGGCCGGCGCCAGCACCGTTACCCAGCCGAAGGGACGTGCCGCGGGCGGCTCCTGACGCATCGGGTGACCCGGCAGGGTGAGCCGGAGCAGGGTGCCGTCCGCGCCGAGCTCGGCCACTGCGGACAGGCCCGGCACCGGATGGAAGCCCACCACGTCGCCGCGGGTGAAGGGAAAGGTCCGACCCCCGCCGTCGAGCACCCCGCGCACGCCGTCCCACTGCACGACCTGGACGGGAAGCACGGTGGGAGGACGGGTCGGGGGGCCCGGGGGGTTCCCGGGCCCTGTCACGGCATCACTGTGTGAGTGGAGGTGGACGGGATCGAACCGACGACCTTCGCATTGCGAACGCGACGCTCTCCCAACTGAGCTACACCCCCGGGATACGGGACAGCGGCTCCTATACGCCCGCCGGGGGGTGTGTCAACGGACGCCCGGCTTTCGGGGAGCGGGTGCTTTCCTTTAGATTCCGCCGAATTCGATGAGCACCACGCCTGCGAAGACGCTGAGCCCCCAGGAGCTCGCGAAGCTGGAAAGTGCGTTCAACTCGGACCCTGGATCGGACGCGTACCGGCCGCTCGCCGAGGCGTACCTCGCCGCCGGCCGCTTCATGGAAGCGATGGTGGTCTGCAAGAAGGGCGTGAAGGCCCATCCCAACCGGCCCGACCCCCGGCTGCTGCTCGCGCGGGTCTACGCCGAGCAGGGCAAGGACAAGAAGGCGCTCGACGAGCTGCAGGGCGCGCTCGGCGTCGCGCCGACCGATCGCACCGTCCTGCGCGCGCTGGCCGACGTGCAGATGCGCTCGGGCGACGCCGCCGCGGGGAAGATCACGCTGCAGAAGGTCTGGGACCTGGACCCGAAGGATCCCGAGACCGCTGCCGCCTTCGCCCGGTGGAAGGTCGAGCCGCCGAAGCCCCCTCCGCCGCCCGAGCCTCCGCCGGCTCCGGTGGGTCCGGTGTCGCAGCGGGGCGGGCCGCCCCGGCTGGCAGAGGCCCCCGGCACCGGAGCCGGCTCGCCCCGGACCCGCTCGGTGAACGGGATGCCGGTGCAGCGCCCGGCCGCTCCCCGCGCCGCGGAGCACGAGGACGACGACCACATCCCGATGCCGGCGGCCAAGAAGGGCCACGCCACCCGCTTCATCCTCACCGCGGTTGCGGGGGTGGCGATCATCGGGGGCTGGTACGGCTGGGGCCAGTGGAAGGCCGCGCGCGACATCAAGCTGAAGAAGAGCCTCAAGGAGGCCAGCGAGCAGCTCCGGCACGACAGCTTCGCCTCGTACAAGAAGGCCACCGACGCGGCCACGGCGGCGCTGGACATCGACCCGAACAGCGCGCTGGCGCACGGCTACCTCGCCTACGCCTACGCCATCCGCTGGGGTGAGCACGGGGACGGCGACGACGCCCGCCGCTTCGCCGAGGAGCACCTCGCCTCGGTACGCAGGCTGGCAGACCAGGACAGCCGCTTCGCCGACGCCGCCGAGGCGCTGCTGGCGAACTACTCGGGGAAGGCCACCCAGGCGCTCGCCACGCTGGAGACCAAGGTGAAGGCGCTCGACGAGAAGGGCCAGACCAGCGCCTTCCTCGAGCTCACCCAGGGCATCATCCAGATGCAGGTCGGAGATCTGGAAAAGGCCCGCGACAGCCTGGAGAAGGCTCAGCAGGCCGCGCCCAGCGACCCACGCGTCTACTCCGCGCTCGGGACCCTCCACCGGCGGCGGGGTGATGCCCGGGCGGCGGACCAGAACTACGGGTTCGCCCTGCGCTACGAGAAGGACCACCCCGAGTCGCTGCTCGGGCGCGCGCTTCTCGCGCTCGAGTCGGACAACGCCGCCGGTTTCCCGGTGGCGGGCACGAACCTCAAGAAGCTGCTCGACGCCGACCCGCCGCCCTCGCCGCGGCAGCTGGCCGTCGCCCATCTGGCGCGGGCGCTGCTGGTGGCCCGCGTGCAGGGTGCGGCGGCCGGAGTCCAGCCGGAGGTGGGGAAGAGGCTCGCCGAGGCCACCGGCGTCCCGCTCGACCGTGCCGCGGCCACCGCGCTTGCCGCCAAGGAGGACGAGGAGGGGTTCGCGCTCGACCGGAACAACCCCGAGCTCCACCTGCTCCGGGGCAGGCGGCTGCTGGTGGAGGGGCAGGCGGACGCCGCGGTCCGGGAGATGCGCGAGGCGGTGAAGGCCGACCCCAGCCGAGCCCAGGCCTACGTGGACCTGGCGCGGGCGCTGATGCAGACCCCCGAGGGCGCCAACGCCGCGCAGGAGGCGCTCACCACCGCCATCCGGACGATGGGCGAGAGCCCGCGGCTGATGGTGATGCTCGGCCAGGTGTACTTCCGGCAGGGCCGGATGGACGAGGCGGCCGCGCAGTACAGCAAGGCGCTCTCCGACCCGAAGTCGAAGAACCCCGAGGCCCGGCTGCAGCTCGGCATCGTCTACCGGGAAAAGAAGGATTACCCGAAGGCCGTCGAGCAGCTCACCCGGGCCAGCCAGGAGTTCATCGGGCAGGCCGGACGCATCGCCGACGCCCTGACCGAGCTGGGGAGGACCTACGAGGCCCAGGGAGACCGGACGAGGGCCGACGAGGCCTTCCGCCGCGCGCTCGACACCGACCCGGGCGGCGCCGATGCCTACTTCTTCTACGCCCGGTTCCTCGGCTCCGAGCGGCGCACCCGGGAGAAGGGCCGGGTGGCGGCGGCGAAGTACCTCGAGCTCGAGCCCCGCGGCGAGCACGCCGCCGACGCCCAGGCGCTGGCCCGCTGAGGTGCGGGGGCCCTTGAAGCGGGACGCCGGGACGGGTAATCCCTGAGCCCTTCCATGACCGTCCGTGCCCTGCCCAGGCCGGTGTCCCCCGCCGCCGACCTGGTCTCGCTCCTCAAGCCCCGTCTGTCGAGCCTGGTGCTGTGCACGCTCGCCGGCGGCATGTGGCTTGCCCCGGGTGAGCTGTCGGTGTCGAGGTGGGTGGCCACGCTGCTCGGCACCGCGGGCACGGTGGGCGCGGCCAACGCGCTGAACTGCTGGATCGAGCGGGACCGGGATCGGTTCATGGCCCGTACCCGCCTGCGGCCGCTTCCCTCGGGCCGGATGGAGCCGGGGGTGGCGCTCGGGTTCGGCATCCTGCTCGCGGTCTTCTCGCTCCCGCTGCTCGCGCTGGGCAGCAACGGGCTGACCGGCTCGCTGGGGTTCCTCGCCCTGGTCAGCTACGTGGCGGCGTACACGCCGCTGAAGCCCCGGAGCCCGCTGGCGATGCTGGTCGGGGCGATCCCCGGGTCGCTGCCGCCGCTGATGGGCTGGACCGCGGTGACCGGCCGCATCGACATCGGAGGGCTGCTCCTCTTCGGCATCCTCTTCGCCTGGCAGATGCCCCACTTCCTGGCCATCGCGCTGTTCCGCAAGGACGAGTACCGGCGCGCCGGAGTCATGGCGCTGCCCCTGGTCCGGGGCGACGACGCCACCCGCATCTGGATGCTGGTCTGGACGGTGCTGCTCGTGGGGCTGAGCATCCTGCTGGTTCCCTTCGGCCTGGCGGGGCCGCTGTACCTGGGCGTGGCGGTGGTGCTCGACGGCGCATTCCTGGTGCTGGTCGCGCGGGGCGTGCTGCGACGGGAGCAGAGGGCCTGGGCGCGCCAGACCTTCCTCTTCAGCCTGGTGTACCTCGCCGGGCTGTTCGGCGCGCTGCTGCTCTCGGCCCGCGCCCGCTAGTACGGTCGAGCGCAGGTGCGACGAGTGGGCCCTCCAGGATTCGAACCTGGGACCAATCGGTTATGAGCCGACAGCTCTGACCGCTGAGCTAAGGGCCCGTCACGGTGACCACATCCTGGTACACCGGCGCCGTTCGGTCCACAGCGGACGAAACCTTGCCGCGTGGCGGCGGAGAGGGGAGCATCGGTCTGCTGGGCCAATGGGCGGTCTCATGTGCCGTCCTCTCGCCCGCGCCCCCGGAGGACAAGGGATGTCACTTCACGGAAGACTCGCCGCGCTGGGCCTGCTGGTCTGTGCGCTCAAGGCCGAGGCGGCCCCGAAGATCACCATCGCTCCCATCACCGGGGACAAGCGGTCCCAGGTGCAGAGCCAGATCTCCGCCTCCCTCTGCCGCACGTACACCTGCGTCCCCTCGAGCCGCGTCTTCACCAAGAAGAAGCCGGACTGGAAGAAGATCCAGAGCGCCCAGGTGCAGGGCCTCCTGGTGGGCGGCGTGGCCAAGGCCAAGTCCGGCAAGGGCAAGGAGGTCGAGCTGTCCTGGCTCAACAAGCCGGGCAAGGCCGCGCAGAGCTGGTCGTTCCCGCTGACCCAGGCGGGGAAGCTCACCAGCTCGAGCCTCCAGACGCTCGGCACCGACGTCGGCAACCTCGCCTCGGCCGGGCCCCTTCTCGATGCCGGGGTGGGCGCGGTGGGCGCCGTCGCGGCGGGCACGATGAGCACGACCCCGCCGACCACCGGCCCCGGCGCACTGGCCCCGGGCGTCTCGACCGCCGCCCCGCTCGAGCCGCTCCCGCTTCCCGTGACGCCGACGCCTCCCCCTCCCGGGGAGAAGTCGCTGGCCGACACCCCGGTGGCGGTGGACGCCGGGGCCAACCAGGGCCTCGAGGCGCCGCGGCACCAGTGGCGGTTCGCGGTGGAGCTCGGCGCGGACCTCCTCAACCGCAACCTCTCCTACAGCAACGCCGGCGCGGGCTCGATCCTCCGCCCCTACAGCGTGGGCCTGTTCGTCGCCCCCCACGCGCGGCTCGAGTTCTTCCCCATCGCCTTCTTCTCCGACGGCTTCTTCGCCGGCATCGGGCTGTACGGCGACTACGCGATGTCGGTGGGGCTGAAGAGCAAGTTCCAGGACACCTCCAACACCTTCGAGAAGGGCACCACCTACACCCGCTGGGAGGCGGGGGTGGAGTGGCGGATGCGGTTCTGGAAGGACTCGGACTTCGCCATCGTCCCCCTCTTCGGCTACGGCAAGCAGAAGTTCGTGACCGACGGCGACCCGAGCGGCAACGGTTTCAACGGGCTCCCCCAGTTCGACCTGTCGGGCGTCCGCTTCGGGCTCCGGCTCGACATCCCGGTGTCCAGCGGCTTCTGGATCATCGTCGGCGGGCAGTACGTGGCCTGGAGCACCAAGAACCTCGCGGTGCAGGATGCGACCGGGGTGAACTCCGTCACCTTCACCGGCAGCGCCAAGGCGATCGAGGCCGAGCTCGGCTTCCACATCCAGCTGGTGGGCCCGCTCTCCCTTCGCATCTTCGGCATCTACCAGTCGACGTCCTTCACCTTCGACGAGAACCAGCCCGAGGCGGCCGGGAGCGCGACCGATCGCTACCTGGGCGGGCGGCTGATGCTCCGCCTGCAGTTCTAGGGAGCGAACGACCCGGTTTGAATGAGCGGGGGGGTCGGGCGGTCGAAGGGTGCAACGGGGGCGAATGGATCGCCCTCCTTCCGAAAGGATGAAGCACCCATGACGCGTCACCTCCTCTCCGCCGTCGCCCTGGCCGTCGCCCTGCCGTTTGCCGCCTTCGCGCAGGCTCCTGCATCGAGCCCGGGCGACAGCACCGCGACTCCCTCGAGCAAGATGGAGAGCAAGACCGAGTCGAAGACCACCACCGGGGCCGACGGCTCGGTGAAGACCGAGAAGAAGCAGACCGAGAAGAAGGCGAAGAAGACCGCTCCCCGGCACAAGGCCGCGAAGCGGAGCGCGGAGCAGGCGTCCCCGGCTCCCGCCGCGAAGTAAGCAGCTCGCTGCACTGACTCATCCGGGCGGCGGCGCTCCTTCGAAGGCGCGCTCGCCGCCCGTCGTCTTCGGTCGAGGCTCAGCCCCTGCGAATCCGCCGGTGCAGCGCCTGGTCCCCGATGGGCAGGAACGCCGAGCGGGGCACCCTCCCACCGTCCACGACGCGCACGCCCTCCGCCCGGAGCCGCTTCGCCTGCTCCAGGGCCACCTCCTCGGCCAGCGTCCGGTCGGCGCGGAGCACGCGCCACCAGGGAAGCCGCGCGCCGATGCGCCCCATCAGCTTGCCGATGAGCCGCGCCCGGCCCGGTACCCCCGCCAGGACCGCCACCCGCGAGTAGCTCAGGACCCGGCCTCGGGGGATGGCCCGCACCACCCGGGCCACGGTCTGCTCCAGCTCCCCTCTCGGCAACGGCACGCGTTCTCCTCCCGGCCCCGATGCGCCACGGGCCGCCAGGGGAGAGACCCGGGCGGCCCGTGAGCGGCTCGTCGCGACGGTCGCTGCCGGGAGGCTCTAGCTCCCCTCGACGAACGAGCGCAGCCGCTTGCTCCGCGACGGGTGCCGCAGCTTCCGGAGCGCCTTGGCCTCGATCTGCCGGATGCGCTCGCGGGTGACCTCGAAGTCCTGACCCACCTCCTCCAGCGTGTGGTCCGACTTCTCCCCGATTCCAAACCGCATCCGGAGCACCTTCTCCTCGCGCGGGGTGAGGGTGGCGAGCACCTTGCGGGTCTGCTCGGCCAGGTTCATGTTGATCACCGCGTCCGAGGGCGAGACCAGGCTCTTGTCCTCGATGAAGTCGCCCAGGTGGCTGTCCTCCTCCTCACCGATGGGCGTCTCGAGGCTGATGGGCTCCTTGGCGATCTTGAGGACCTTGCGGACCTTGTCCAGCGGGAGCTCCATCTTCTCGGCGATCTCCTCCGGGGTGGGCTCGCGGCCGATCTCCTGGACCAGGTAGCGGCTGGTGCGGATCAGCTTGTTGATGGTCTCGATCATGTGCACCGGGATGCGGATGGTGCGCGCCTGATCGGCGATCGCCCGGGTGATGGCCTGGCGGATCCACCAGGTGGCGTAGGTGCTGAACTTGTAGCCCCGCTTGTACTCGAACTTGTCCACCGCCTTCATCAGGCCGATGTTCCCCTCCTGGATCAGGTCCAGGAACTGCAGCCCGCGGTTGGTGTACTTCTTGGCGATCGACACCACCAGGCGGAGGTTGGCCTCCACCAGCTCGGCCTTGGCCCGCTCCGCCTTGCGCTCGCCGACGCGGATCGCCTCGTAGTTCCGGCGAAGCAGCTCCACCGGGAGGTTGGCCTCCTCCTCCACCCGCTTGATCTTCCGCACCGCGGTGCGGACGTCACGGTCGATGGCCTCCAGCTGCTCCTGGGTGACGTTCAGCCGCTTCTGGAGCTTCTTCGAGGTCGCCGGGTTGTCCCGTGACTCGCGGAGCTGGGGCCGCAGCTCCTTCATCTCGATGCCCAGCGAGCGCTCCATCTGGCGCAGCTCGTCCTCGGCCTTCTCCACCCGCTCGATGAGCCCGCGGAGGTTCAGGACGATGCGGTCGATCTGCTTCTTGTTGAGCCGCATCTCCTCCAGCACCTCCATCATCTTGGTGCGGGCGTCGCGGATCTCCTGCTTCACTTCCTTGCGCTTGGCCTCGGAGAGCTTCTTCTTCCCGGACAGCTCCTCCTCCAGCGCGTCCACCACCTCGGCGTGCTTGCGGATCCGCTCGATCTGCTTGCAGATCTGCTCGATGCGGTTGAGCTCGCTCTGGTTCAGCTGGGCGGCGGCATCTCCCTCGCCGATCTCACCCTCGACCTCGGCCTCCCCTTCGGCGTTGGGCTCTTCCGGGGCGTCCTTCACCACCTCGCGGATGCGCAGCTTGCCGCTCCGCAGCCGGTTGCCCATGTCCAGGATGTCCGCCACCGCCAGCCGGCAGGCCAGCAGCGCCCGGAGGACCTCCTTCTCGCCCTCCTCGATGCGCTTGGCGATCTCCACCTCGCCCTCGCGGGTGAGGAGCGAGACCGAGCCCATCTTGCGCAGGTAGAGGCGGACCGGATCGTTCGACTTGCCGCCGGGCTCGTCGTCCTCGTCCTTCTCCTCCTCCTCCTCGACCTCCTTGGCCTGGGGCTCCTCGGAGGCGGCGACGGTGGGCTTGGTCTCCGAGCCCTGGGCCGCCTTCTGGGCGTCGACGATCTCGATCTCGTTGTCGCCGAACATCGACATCACGTCGTCGATCTGATCCGACGACACGATGTCCGCGGGCAGCGCGTCGTTGACCTCGTCGTAGGTCAGGTAGCCCTTGGCCCGGCCCGCCTCCAGGAGGTCCTTGACCTCCTTGCGGTCGGCGATGGGCTCCTCCTCCTCGGCCTCCTCGACCGCGTCGGGGTCCACCTCGACGGCCGCGGCGAGCTCCTCGGCCTGCTCCTCGGGATCCACCTCGTCGTGCGACGCCACCGGCTTCTTCGCCCGCCGGGCGTCGGCGGCCGCCTTGCCCGCGGCGGGCTTCTTCTTCGACTCCTTCGCCTTGTCCTTGGCGGACGCCTTCAGCCGGGACGACCGGGCGGCGGTGGAGGACTTGGCGGACTTCTTGGTGGGCATCGGGCGACGGCTCCAGAAATAGATGTGCGAACGCGCGCCTTTATCACCGGAGCGCGCACGGTCACAAACTGCCAGTGGGAGGTGGGGGAGGGGTGGCCTCGAGCTGGCGCTTCAGCCTGAGTAATTCACCCCGTTCCTCCTGCAACCTTTTCGTCTCCTCGTCCAGCTCGTGCGCTCCCACGAGAAGGGCCGTGCTGCGGGCGATGTGGTCCAGGCGCTCCTTCACCCGGACCAGCTTCACCCGTCTGGAGAGGGTCTCGAAGGCCTCGGGAAACCGTTCGGCGTCGCGCGGCAGCAGTCCCTGGGCCGCCTCCACGCTCGCCCGGAGCCGGGGGTTACAGCCTTCGAGCGCGTCCGCCGGCGTCGCACCCGCCAGCAGATGGGCGAGCACCGACCGGAGCCCCGGATGGGTCACCTCGTCCACCACCTCGGCCGCCGCCGCGCCGCGGATCAGCTCCGGCCGGGTGAGGAACAGTGCCCCCAGCGCGGCCTCGGCCCGGTCCAGCGGCCGCTCCACCCGGACAGGCGCCGCCGGGGCAGGCTTCGGGACCGGCCGGAGGAGGGGGCCCTTGCTCCGCAGGCCGGCCTCGAGCTCGGCGGCCGGCAGCCCCGAATGCGCCGCCAGACCGGAAAAGAACGCCGAGCGCAACAGGCCCACCGGCAGCTCGGCCACGACGGGTCGCAGACGCCCCAGGGCGTCCATCTTCCGCTCGAAGCTGGCCGCCCGGCCTTCGGGGAGCAGGGTCCGGAACAGGTGCTCCGACAGCGGCACCGCCGCCGCCAGCAGTGCCCGCACCGCCTCCCCCCCGCGACTCCGGGCGAAGGTGTCGGGGTCTTCGCCCTCGGGGAGCAGCGCCACCCGCGTGGATGCGCCGGCCGCCAGGAGCGCCGGGGCGAGGCGCTCCACCGCCTTCCGGCCCGCCTCGTCGCCGTCCAGCAACAGCAGCAGCTCCCGCGCCTCCACCCGCTGCAGCGCTGCCAGATGTCCCGGGGTCAGCGCGGTGGAGCACAGCGCCACGGCGTGCTGCACCCCCGCCTGGTGCAGCCCGATGACGTCGAAGTACCCCTCCACCAGCACCGCACTCTTCCGCCGCCGGACCTCGTCCCGTGCCCGGTCCAGCCCGTAGAGCGTCTCGCTCTTGGCGTAGAGCCGCGACTCCTTCGAGTTGAGGTACTTGGGCCCCTGGTCGCCCAGCAGCAGCCGCCCCCCGAAGGCCACCACCCGCCCGTCCGCCGCCCGGATGGGGATCATCAGCCGCCCGCGGAACACGTCATAGGCGCCGTCGCCGCGCGTGCGCCGCTGGACCAGCCCCGCCTGCAGCCCGAACTCGAGCAGCCCGCGGGCGAGCAGGAGATCTCCGAGGCGGGTCCACCCCTCCGGCGCCCAGCCGAGACCGAAGCTGCGCGCGGTCTCCTCGGTGACCCCCCGGGCGGCCAGAGCCTCGCGGGCCACCCGACCCTCGGTGGGATGCCAGAGCTGCGACTTGAAGTGCTCGAGCGCGAGCTCCGTCACCTCGCGCAGGTGCTGCCGCTCGCGGGCCGATGGGTCCTCCGCCGCGGACAGGTCCACCCCCACCTCGCGGGCGAGGTCGCGCACGGCGTCCACGAAGGTCTTCCCCAGGTAGCGCTGCACGAAGGCGATGGCATCGCCCCCCACCTGGCACCCGAAGCACTTGAAGCGCTTCAGCTCCGGCGTGACGTAGAACGAGGCGCTCTTCTCCTGGTGGAACGGACAGCGGCCCTTGAAGCTCTTGCCGGACTTCTTCAGCTCGACGTGACGGCCCACCAGCGCGACCAGGTCCACGCGCTCGAGAATCTCGTCGATGGTGTGCTCGGGGATGGGCACGGCGTCGGGCGAGTCTAGTCCTCGGTGGTGACTCCAGGGGCGGGCCTCGGGGGCACGCACCCGGAGAGCGGACCGCCGCTCACCTCGGCGTGAGCTCCGCCTTCACCGCCTCGGACACCGCCTTGCCCTCGGCCCGGCCCGAGACCTTTGGCATCAGCGCCTTCATCACCGCGCCCATGTCCTTGGGGCCCTTGGCTCCCACCTGGGCGATGGCGGCCCGGACCGCGGCAGCAAGCTCGTCCGCCGACATCTGCGCCGGCAGGTAAGACTGGAGCTTGGCGATCTCCCGCTCTTCCTTGTCCGCCAGCTCGGGACGGCCACCGGCGCGGAACTGCTCGACCGAGTCGCGGCCCTTCTTGATCAGCGTCTGGATGACCGCGAGCACGCCCGAGTCCTCCAGGGCGTGACCGCCGGGCTCCACCTCCTTGTACTTCACCGCGCTCTTCAGCATCCGCAGCACGCTGGTGCCGAGCTCGTCCCTGCTGCGCATCGCCTCCTTGAGGTCGACGTCGATGCGTTCCTTGAGGCTGGGCATGGGAACTCTTCCTTCCTTCGGCGCCCGCCAGTGCTGGCCGGGCGCTGTGTCCGGCGGGCCCTAGAACGACTTGCGCTGCTTCTTGACCGCGCGCTTCTTCGCCGCCAGCGCCTTCTTCTTCCGCTTCACGGAGGGCTTCTCGTAGTGCTCCCGCTTGCGGATCTCCGACAGGATGCCGGCCTTCTCGGTCGCCTTCTTGAAGCGCTTCAGCGCGCTCTCGATCGACTCGCCTTCCTTCACTCGGATTCCAGGCATGCTCGGGGTCACCTCCCTCCAATCAGGATTGGACTGCGGGCCCCTGAATGGCCGATGCAGCCGCCGGATGCAAGGGGCGGCGCACGGCATCGCGCGCGCGCACCGTCACCAAGGGCGGGGCGCGGGCTGGCCGGCCGTTCCGCTCAGTCAGCTCCGCTCGCCGGCGACGACCCGCTCCATCGCCCGGCGGATGGCGGGGAGCGAGCGGTGCACTCCGAGCACGTGCATGAGCTTCGTCACCGCCGCCACCGAGGTCATGTCCCCCCCGCCGATCGCCCCCTCGGAGAGCGCCGCCGAGCCGCCCTCGTAGAGCGACAGGTCCACCGCGTTCCGCGGCGCCTGGCTCACCACCACCACCGCCACCCCCCGGCGGCGCGCCTCCCGGAACACCGGGTGGAGCGAGCGGCCCCCTGCCTCGTCCACCGGGACGTTGCCCGCGCCGTACGCCTCGAGGACCAGGCCGCGCATCCGGCCGAGCAGCGCCAGCGGCAGCGCGGGGTCCAGCCCCGGGTACACCTTGAGGAGGAACACCCGGGGGTCGAGCCGGTCCACCAGCTTCAGGGGCCGCGGCCGCAGCCCCCTGGCGAAGTGAGCGGTCACCCCCAGCGTCCCGAGCAGCGGAAAGTTCGGACTCTCGAACGCGTCGTAATCGGCCACCGCCGCCTTCAGCGTCCGGTTCCCCCGGTACAGCTTGCTGTCGAAGCACACCGTCACCTCGGGCGGCCCGCGGAGCGCGGAGGTCACCGCGTCGATCAGGTTCAGACGGGCGTCGGTCCGCACCTCCTTGAGCGGTCGCTGGCTGCCGGTCAGCACCACCGGCCGGTCGAGCCCCGGGAGCAGGAAGGAGAGCGCGCTCGCGGTGTAGGCCAGCGTGTCGGTCCCGTGCGTCACCACCGCACCGTCGAACTCCGGCAGCCGCCGGGCCAGGACGCGGGCCAGCCGCACCCAGGACTCGGGCTGCATCTCGCTCGAGTCCTGGTTGCTGAACAGCTCCAGCCGCACGTTGGCCAGCTCCGCCAGCTCCGGCACTCGCTCCCGGAGCGTCCGGGCGAACGGCGCCGGCCGTAGCGCCGAGGGGCGGCCCCCCGCCATCCCCAGGGTGCCGCCGGTGTGCAGCATCAGGACTCGGGGACGGTGGGGCACGGGGCGCCTGTCCCGCAGTTTCAGCAGCCCCAACGCCTGCCTTGCAACTGCTCCGGGCAGACGTGTAGCAAGGGCAGCCGTGGGCAACTCCCCCGTCTCCCGCTGGCTCGCCGCGGCGGCGGTCCTGGCCTGCACGGCCACGGCCCCTGCTGCCGCACAGGATGCTCCCGTCGACCCCTCGACCCTCGCCCCGGCAGCCCGGGCCGAGTACGACCGCGTCCTCGAGGACGAGTTCTGCGGGTGCGGCTCGCCGCACTCGCTCGGCCAGTGCCTGAAGAGCCATTCCGAGTGCCGTCACAGCCGGCGGCTCGGGCAGCTCGCCGCCATCGAGGCCTCGCGGGGGGTCACCGCCGCGGAGATCGGCGTGGAGCTCGCCCGCTACGAGCAGGGCTTCCGCGACGGCCGGTCCACCTTCAAGGTCGACGAGCGCCAGTGCCGGGGCAAGGGGGCCGTCACCCTGGTCGAGTTCTCCGACTTCGAGTGCCCCCACTGCGCCGTCCTCCGCCCGGCCCTGGAGAAGTTCGCCTCCGACAACGCCTCCAAGGTGAAGCTCTGCTGGATGAGCTTCCCGCTCACCCAGCACCCCAACTCCATGCCGGCGGCGCAGGCCGTGCTCCTGGCCCGCGACAAGGGGAAGCTCTGGCCGGTCCACGACGCCATCTTCGAGAACCAGCGCCGGCTCTCTCCGGAGGTCATCCAGGAGATCCTCACCAAGGCCGGGATCCCCGCGGCCGAGTGGCGCAAGGCGCTGGCCGACAAGACCTACCGGGAGCAGGCCGAGGCCCAGCGGGCCGCCGGCGTCGCCGCGGGCGTCAACGCCACCCCCACCGTCTTCGTCAACGGCCGGAAGCTGGATCTGGCGCCCGCCCCTGAGATCCTCGCCATCACCGTGGACGACGAGCTCGACTGGCAGAAGACGCGCGGCACCTGGACCACGGCCGCCCGGTGAGGCCCGCCGCCCGACCATGACCGCCCGCATCCGCGTGGAGCCCGGAGGGCGTGTCGCTCCCGATGCCGAGGCCTCGGGCGAGCTCGACGCCCACCACGGCAGCTTCGTCCTCCTCCCCACCGCGCCGGACCTCCTCGCCGCCCTCCGCCAGCCCCCCGAGGGAGGGCGGAGCAAGGCCCCCCGGGTGGTGCTGATCGGCGATGCCTCCGGCTTCCCCCTCTCGGACCTCATCGCCTTCCTCAGCCAGTCGCGCTGGACCGGCACCCTCCGCCTCCACGCCCCGGGCGGAGAGCGCTCGGTGGTCCTCGAGGACGGGGAGATCCGCGGCGCGAGCAGCGAGGATCCGGCCGATCGGCTGAGCGAGGTGCTGGTCCGCCTCGGCCACGCCGCGCGCCGGGACGTCGAGGACGCGCTCCGCAACAACCCGCCCAGCCGCGTGGGACGGGCCCTCGTCGACCAGGGGATGCTCCAGCCGCACGACCTCTGGGCCTGCGTGACCCAGCAGGTCTCGGAGATCTTCCACGCCATCGTCCTCGCCCGCGAAGGCGCCTTCACCCTCGTCGACCAGGAGCCCGAGGAGAAGACGGGCCCCAGCGTCCAGCTCTCCACCCAGAGCCTGCTCATGGACGCCATCCGGAAGATCGACGAGCTCCAGCACTTCCGGCAGCGCATCCCCCACGGTCGCGTCTACGTGACCAAGAAGCGGCCCAGCGACGGGAAGCTCCATCCCGACGAGGACCGCCTCCTCGGGCTCGCCAACGGCCAGCGCACCGTGCTCGAGCTCGCCCAGGCCACCAAGCTCAGCGAGTTCGACGCCACCAAGATCCTCTTCCGCCTGCTCGAGGGCGGCTACGCCTCGGTCTCCGAGCTGAAGCACGGCGAGGTGACCGCTCCGGCGCGGGGCCGGGCGGCGAGCCGGGGGGCCGAGTCGGAGCCCGCCGTCCGGGTGGTCGCCACCTTCGAGGAGATCTTCGCCGAGGTCGCCCGCGAGGTTGCGAGCAAGGGCATGGCCCGCGAGTTCCTCGAGGCAGCCAACGCGGCGCTCGAGAGCCGTACCCTGTCCGATTCGCCGGTGCTCGCCGGTCTCCGGCTCGGGACCGACGGCCGCTTCGACTCGCGCCAGGCGCTCGACGCCTACGCCAAGGCGCGGCAGACGCTGGGCAGCGAGCCCGTGGCCTCGCTCCGGCAGGCGCTCTCCGACGTGATGTTCTTCCTCCTCTTCCAGGCTGGCGAGCTGCTGGAGTCGCGCGCCGACGAGGACCTCGCGCGCCGGGTGAAGGACCTCCTCGCCACGCTCGATTGAGCCATGGGTTCGCTCCGGCTCACCCGGGGGCTGCCAGGCACCGGCGGCAGGGTGCGGGTGCGACCCGAGGACTTCGAGGTCGAGGAGCTCCCCGCGTACCTGCCCTCGGGCCAGGGTGAGCACCTCTTCCTCTGGGTGGAGAAGCTGGGGCTGGACACGCCGGACGCCGCCCGGCGCATCGCCTCGGCGCTCGGGCTGCAGCTCACCGAGGTCTCCTGGGCGGGGCTGAAGGACCGTGTCGCGGTCACCCGGCAGTGGCTGTCGGTTCCGGCCCGGGCGGAGGCCTCGCTCCCGGCGCTGGAGGGCCACCCCGACCTCCGGGTCATCGCCCAGGCTCGCCACGCCAACAAGCTCCGGGTGGGGCACCTGCGTGGCAATCGCTTCCGGATCCGGATCCGTGACGCCGAGCGACCCGAGGCCGCGGGGCCGGTCATGGAGCGGCTCGTCGCCGAGGGACTCCCCAACGCCTTCGGGGAGCAACGGTTCGGACGCGGCGACACCGGGTTCCGGGGTCTGGCGCTCCTCCGCGGCGAGCGGCTGCCGCATCGCCCGAGCACCTTCGAGCGCAAGCTCTACGTCTCGGCCTACCAGGCGCTTCTCTTCAACCGGCTGCTCGAGGCGCGGCTGCAGGGCGGAACGCTGCGGCGCGCGCTGCATGGCGACCTGATGCGGAAGAGGGACTCGGGCGGGCTCTTCGTCTGCCGGGAGCCGGAGGTCGATCAGGCGCGGCTCGAGCGCGGGGAGATCGCCCCGACCGGACCCATCTTCGGCTGGAAGATGCAGCGGCCCGAGGGCGAGGTCGACGCCGCCGAGCAGGCCGTCCTCGCCTCCGAGGGGCTCACCCTGCCGAGCTTCAAGCGCCTGGGCAGCATCGCCGAGGGAACGCGCCGGCCATTCTCGGTCCCCCTGGCCGATGCCAGCTGGACGGCCGACGGATCGACGGTCGAGCTCTCGTTCACCCTGCCTGCAGGCTCCTACGCCACGGTGCTGCTCGACGAGGTGATGAAGGTGCAGCCGCCGGGCCTGGGCGAGGGTCACTCCTCGTAGGTCAAGGCCACCGGCTCTCCCCGGACGAGGGCCTCACCCCAGCGTGTCGAGGAACAGCGCGCCCTGGTGGGCGATGTACGAGAGCATTCCCACCTCGTACTCGCTGAACACCGGCGACTCGCGCCGGTTCACCAGCTCCATGCATCCGAACGTTCGGCCGTGGGCGATGATCGGCGAGCAGAGGATGCTCCGGGTCTCGTAGTGCACCCGGTCGGAGACGCCCCGGTAGAAGCGCGGGTCCTTCTGCACGTCGGACAGCGCCAGCGACACGCCCTCCACCGCGCAGAACCCCACGATGCCCGTGCCAGCGGGGATGACGATCTTCGCCTCGAGGATCTCCTGCGCCTTCGGGCCCCGGACCACCACGAAGCGCAGGTCGCCCGAGACCAGCTCGCTGGAGAACACGCTGCCGGCCTCGACGGGGATCTTCTCCATCGCCAGATCCAGCAGGTACCCCAGCCCGTCCGCCGCGTCGCGGCGCTGGTAGACGCCCTGCACCCGCTCGAAGACCTCGGCGAGCACGTCCTCCATCTGCGCCGCCGGCGAGCGCGCCGGCTTCCGGCGGCCGATGGGCCCCGTCGGCGGCTTGCTTGGCGTGAACAGCTCGTGGGTGGGCGGAAGGATGACCCGCGGCGTGCTCATCGGCGTCGGCCGCGAGGCCATCGGGGAAGTCGGCCGGTCCGGCGGCCGCATCACCGTCGGCTCGAAGCCCCCCGGCGGCACGTCCATCCCACTCGTCTGGTGTGGGTCCTTCACCTCGCGGGCGATGCCGACCAGCGGAAGGTCCGGCCGCTCCGTCGTGCTGACCACGTCCACCATCGCCGCCGTCGGCGGCGGCGCCACCGGCTCGACGGGGACCGTCCCCATGGGCGTCGGCCTGGGCTTCACCTTGGCCGCGGCGGTCTCGGCCTCGGTCATCTCGCGGATGCGGAACACCCGCGCGCTGCTCGCATCGGTGACGTGCACCGAGCCGTCGTCCTGCACGTCCACCAGCACGTTGTGCGGGACCAGCCCCTGCTCGCCGAGCCGGTGGAAGCCCGTCTTCAGGGCCTGCATCCAGTTCGCTGCATCCACGCGGAGCGTGACGTCGAAGCTGCCCGGCTCCGCGGCGGGAATGAAGACCTCGAAGCGCGCCATGGGTGCCCCGAGGGGCTAGCAGACGGCCCCGTCAGGCTGCAACGGCCGACGTTCGACCAGGCCCCGGCCTGGGGGGCCGAACCCTCACCCGCGGGGACCCGCCGGGCTCGGCCGGCGCGACGGCTCGGCCCGGGTCGCCGCCGCGATGTCCCGGACCGCCACCCGGGGGCGGCTGCGGAAGACCGCGAAGTCCTGCCCGGAGTCGGTCGTCACGTCCGTCACCTGGTCGATGAACGTCGTGCCGTCGCGCAGCTCGATGGCCACCGG
>DATIWB010000074.1:0-2725 GCA_035519675.1 Myxococcaceae bacterium | reverse complement strand
GTGAATCCGCGACTGAAGGCGGGGACCACGCTTCACCTCGGCGGAGGAGCCCGGATGGACCTGGACCCGAAGCTCAGGCTTCTCGCCGATCTCGAGCGGCGATTCATCGCCCGGGCGCTGGAGAGTCCTCCGACCACCCTGGATGAAGCGGCCCACCTCGTCTCCAGCACCCTCGCAGGGGCCCCACCAGGGCTGGGCGTGGAGGAGGTCACCGACCAGGGGACCGTCCTGCAGGTCGGAGACGGCGTCGCGCTCGTCGAGGGCCTGTCCGGCGTGGAGTCCCAGGAGGTCGTCCGCTTCGAGAGCGGGGTGGAGGGCATCGCCTTCAACCTGCTGGCGGATTCCGTGGGCTGCCTGCTGCTGGGCCGCGAGGAACCGATCCAGGAAGGAAGCTCCGTGCGGCGGACCGGGAGTCCGCTCCGGGTCCCGGTGGGCGACGCGCTGGTCGGGCGGATCGTGGATGCGCTGGGCCGGCCCATCGACGACGGCGGGGAGATCCGGACGGAACAGACCGCCCCCATCGAGCGACTGGCTCCTGGAGTGATCGAGCGGCGACCGGTCTGCGAGTCGCTCCACACCGGCATGAAGGTCCTCGACGCGCTCGTGCCGCTGGGACGCGGTCAGCGGGAGCTGGTTCTCGGCGATCGCCACGTCGGAAAGACCACCATCGCGGTCGATGCCATCCTGAGCCAGAAGGGAACGGGCGTCGTCTGCGTGTACGCAGCCATCGGGCAGAAGGCCTCCACGCTCGCCCGGACGGTGGACCTCCTCCGCGAGCGGGGCGCGATGGACTACACGGTCGTGGTCGTCGCGTTCTCCGGCGAGCCACCGGCCTTTCGCCACGTCGTGCCCTACACGGCCTGCACCATCGCCGAGGACTTCATGCTCCGGGGGCGCCATGCGCTGGTGATCTACGACGATCTCACCAAGCATGCGGTGACCTATCGGGAGATCTCGTCCCTCCTCAGGCGCCCCATCGGACGCGAGGCCTACCCGGGCGACATCTTCTTCGTGCACTCCAGGCTTCTGGAGCGCGCCGCCCGGCTCCGCGACGACCTGGGAGGCGGCTCGATGACGGCCCTTCCGATCGTCGAGACGCTGGCCGGCGACATCTCGGCCTTCATCCCCACCAACGTCATCTCCATCTGTGATGGACAGATCTTCCTCGATACGCGCTCGTTCAACGAGGGCTTCAGGCCGGCGATGGACGTGGGCCTCTCCGTGTCCCGGGTCGGGGGTTTGGCGCAGACACCGGCGATGCGGAAGGTGGCCGGTCGCCTGCGCATCGACCTCGCCCAGTATGCCGAGATGGCGAGGTTCGTGAAGTTCGGCGCGGAGGTCGACCAGGCAACGCTGCAGCAGCTCCGGAGAGGAGAACGGGAGCTCGAGCTGCTGAAGCAGGCCGCACACGAACCGCTCCCACTGGAGCACGAGGTCGTCATCCTCTACGCGGCCGTCAACGGCCTGGCGGACGACATCCCCCTCCAGGAGGTTCGCGCGTTCGAGGAGGAGCTCCGCGTTTTCATGGAGGAGAGCCACCCGGACCTGCTCGGCGACATCCGCGAGACACGGGACCTGACCCCCCGTTGCGAGGAGCGCCTCCGTGCGCTGCTCGGCGAGTTCCACGCCGCCTTCGTCCGCGAGCGGGTCCCTGCGGAGAGAGCGAGCGTCTGAGCAATGTCCAAGCTGCTCGAGCTCAGGGAACGGATCCGGACAGTCGAGAACATCCAGACCATCACCCGGACTCTGGCCACGGTCGCATCGGCGAGGCTGGCCCGCGCCCGCCGTCGGGCCACCGGAATGAGGACGTACGCCCGGACACTCCGGGAGATCCTCCACCGCCAGCAGGCCCACCTCCCGGGCGCGGGGGCCTACCGTGCGGGGCCCCTGTCGCTCCTCGAGCACCGGAGTCCCGTCCGGAACGTCGTCCTGCTCGTCCTCACCTCGGACCGCGGCATGTGCGGCGGGTACAACCTCGACCTCTGCCGCTGCGCTCTCGGATTCTGGGAGGAGCGGAGGAAGGCCGGCCAGAGGGTGCGGTTCGTGCTGAAGGGGACGAGGGGCGCGAGGTACTTCGCACGTCTCGGCGCGGAGATTCTCCACCAGGACGCCTGGCGGAGGGAGCTCATCGGACGAACGGAGATCGAGAGGCTGCTCGGGCTGCTGCTCACGCCATACCGGGCGCACGTGGTGGACGAGGTGCACGTCGCGTACACGGAGTTCCGCTCTCCGATCCACCGCGTGCCGCGGGTCGTCCGGCTGTTTCCGCTCGAGCTCGGTCCGGGCAAGGAGGAGGCGTCGCCGGGCGCAGAATGGTGGTTCTACGAGCCCCTCGCGCGTGAGGTGCTCGACGAGCTGATCGCCGTCTACGCCCGCGCTCAGCTGTGCGACGTGCTGCTCGAGTCGTACGCCAGCGAGCAGGGCGCACGCATGATCACGATGGAGGAGGCCACCGAGCGGGCGGACCGGACGCTTCAGGAGTGCCGGGCCCAGCATAACCGGCTTCGCCGGGAGACCGTCACCACCGACGTGGTGGGAGCACTGCTCGCCGCGCGCGCCGCCGAGGGGGTGGAGACCCCGCGCAGGCGGCCGGGCCGAGGGAACCCCCATGGCTGACCGGACCGATGTGGTGCAGGAGGCGCTCTCCCGGGTCCAGCGAGGGCTCCTCGAGGCGCGAGCTCCCGGGACAGTCCTCCAGGTCACGGGACCCGTGGTGGACGTGTCC
>DATIWB010000073.1:0-26507 GCA_035519675.1 Myxococcaceae bacterium | reverse complement strand
GTCGCGCTTGAACTTGTCGACCTCCTCGATGACGTAGATGGGGATGACGACGTTGTTGTCGTCGAAGCTGAACAGCGACCGCGGATCGTGCAGCAGGACGTTGGTGTCGAGGACGAAGTTTTTTTTCATCGACGGGCCGGTTGGCTCCCTCGGGCGAGACCTCGTGGTGATGCGTTGGGCCTGCGGTTCCTCGCTGTCGTTCCCGGCAGTATAGGCACGGACCCGACGCCCCCGATCCGCTCATACGTCCGGCGCGGGGGCGCGGAGCATCTCCTGGAGGCTCTGGGGGACCGGGGGTGGGGGCATGCGCTCCCAGGGGAAGCGCCGCCGCAGGCAGGACCGGTCGAAGCGGTACTCGGCCCGTCCTGACTGGCGCAGCGCGGCCCGCCGCCGCACGGTGTTCACCGCCCGGGCTACCCGGGCATCGAGCGGCGCGATCATCAGATCCGGGGTCCACGCCACCCGTTCTCCACCGGACCGTACGCACCCCAGCTCCAGGGCCCAGGAGAGCAGCCACAGGGGGCGGAGCCGGGACTCGCTCCGGAGCCCCTCGAACCGCCCCTGCGCTCTGCCGTCGACGAAGAGGAAGTGGCGGGCGTAGATCCACGCCGCGTGGAAGCTGCTCGGTCGCAGCGCCATTCCCTCGGCGCCGACCCGCTTGGCCATGAGCAGCAGCAGCTGGATGACCTCCGCCGACAGGCTCAGGCCCGGGAACTCCTGGCCCGGCAGAGGGGGACGCTGCCAGTCGAAACGCTTCCCGGGGTTCTGCAGCAGCAGCGACTCCAGGAACAGCAGCGGCACCTCTGCCACTGGCCCCAGGAGCCCGAGCTGGCGCCCGTTCGTCTGCCGCAGCGATGCCTTGAGCAAGGGCGGCACGAAGAGATCGCTCCGGACCGTGATCGTCGGGGTGAAGGGGTCCGCCAGGTCGAGGCTCAGTGCCAGCTTGCCCAGGCCGCGGGCCTCGAGGCGCTCCAGCGTGCCGTACGCCCGGACGGCGTGCTCCAGGCCGCCGCGGCTATAGGTCTCCCAGGCGAGACGGGTCCGGCCGTCGCGGGAGGCGAGCCCGAGCGGATCCCCCTCCCCGTCCTCCTCCTCGGTGAGGGCGGCGAGGTTCATCCGTCGGTAGACGCGCCAGAGGCGCGATTGAACGCGGACGGTCCCGGTCATCTAGGTGTCTCGACCGTACCGGATGTCCCGGACGACGAGCTCCACCTCGCCGCGCGGACGCCGGACCGTCACCTCGTCGCCACGCCGCTTCCCCAGCAGGGAGCGGCCCAGCGGGGATTCCACGCTCACCAGGGTTCCCCGGGCGTCGATCTCGTCCGGGCCGACGATCTGGTAGCTGCGCTCCGTTCCGTCCTCGTCCTCCAGGGTGACCCAGGCGCCGAACCAGACTCGCTCGGTGTCGGTCTGATCCTCCGGGGCGACGATGGTGGAGGTGTCGAGCCGCCGCTGGAGGAAGCGGATGCGCCGGTCGATCTCCCGGAGCCGCTTCTTGCCGTAGATGTACTCGGCGTTCTCGCTCCGGTCGCCCTGAGCCGCGGCAGCGCTCACCTCGGCCGTGACCCGGGGGCGCTCGTCGTTCAGCAGCTTGAGCAGCTCGGCGTGCATCCGCTCGGCGCCGGCCCGGGTGAGGTACCGGCGCCCCGGCCCCGCGGGAGTGTCCTCGTCGAGATCGTCGTCGGAATCGGCCAAGGCGGCTCGGAGAGTCTACCCGGGCCCGAGGTCGGGCGAGCCGGCATCGCCCCGGGAGCACTTGCAGCCGGCTGCCCTGCTGTGACTACCTATCGCCGCTGACACGAGTCGCTAGCTCAGCTGGTAGAGCACCGGCCTTTTAAGCCGAGGGTCCAGGGTTCGAGCCCCTGGCGACTCACACCGCACGGGGGTAGACGGGAGCGGCCGACAAGGGCCCCCGAGGCCCGGGAGGAGCCGGAACCATGGTCAAGCCCATTCCCGAAGGACTGCACACCCTGACCCCGTCGTTGACGGTGGAGGGCGCCGCGGACGCGATCGAGTTCTACAAGCGTGCGTTCGGCGCCGAGGAGCGGAGCCGGGCGCTCGACCCGACGGGGACCAAGGTCTGGCACGCCGAGCTGCGCATCGGGGACTCGGCGTTCTTCCTCAACGACACCGCACCCGAGATGGGCGCCACGCCGAGCTTTTCGTCCTTGTGGATCTACACCGACAACGTCGACGCGGCGTTCGACCGCGCGGTGAAGGCCGGGGCGAAGGTGACCATGCCGGTGGCCGACATGTTCTGGGGCGACCGGGTGGGGATGCTGGTGGACCGCTGGAACATCAAGTGGAGCATCGCCAAGCGGGTCAAGGATCTCACCCCCGCTCAGATGAAGGCTGCCCAGGACGCCTTCGTGGCGCAGATGGCGAAGCAGAAGAAGTAGCGGCACCCCGCGACACACGACTGGCGTTCGCACCCGCGTTCGGGTTAGTCGTCCAGCGTCCTTCGCAGTCCCCGTCGTCTAGAGGCCCAGGACGCTGGCCTTTCAAGCCGGTAACACGGGTTCGAATCCCGTCGGGGACACTCGCAAGCTGCTGCACTCACTCGCATCTCTCTCCGCTCCCGTACCCGTGGCCGCTAGGTGGCCGTGACCTGCTGCGGAGAGGCCAGCTCGAGAACCCGCGCCGCCTCCCGTAGACCGTCCGCCGTGTCGCGGACGTACCGCCTGGTCGTGCTCAGGTCGGCGTGTCCGAGGAACGCCTGCACCTTGAACGCGTTCGCCCGGACCTGCCGTTGCGACCGCTCGTGCCCCACGTGGAGGCGGACGTCGTGGTGAACCTGCGATGGTTCGGGAGACCGCTGGAGCGTCGTCGTCGTCCGGCATCCGGACCAGTTCCAAACGTCGCTCGTGGATGGCGGGCCTGCTGGCCAGTCCTCAAGCTGGCCCATGGTCAAGATTCTCCGCCTTCATGACGAGCCGGGAGCCAAGACGGAGGTCCCCCGGAAACGCCGGACAGTAGGCCCGCGGACTGATAGGGCAGACGAAGCGATGCCCAGCTCCTGGGCCACCCGGTTCAACCGCTAGGCCGTCTCCGCAGGCAATCGCAGCATCCCCGCGCGCCACGGGCAGGCGACGGCGCATCGCAGTAGGCTGGGGCACTGCACCTCGTCCCGCGCTTGGCTCACGGCGCCGCCGATGCACGATGAAGTGAAGAAAGTGACCTACCCGCTCAATTTCGGACCAGCTGCAGAGCCAGAGCACGTCCTCCGGCAGCCCACGGAGAGTCGATGCGCAAGAGCGGCTCCCCGTCGGCCCTGAGCCCCACGCCGATGGACGACCGGAATCTCATTCTCGGAGTCCTGGCTGCGCAAGCGGGGTTCGTCACGCCGGCGCAGGTGATGAGCGCGGCCTCGACGCGCATGCTGGCGCGCGACGGCCGGTCGCTGCTCGATCACCTGGTGGACTCAGGCGCGCTGACTCCGGAGCGGCGTGACCTCGTGACGGCCCTCGCCAATGAGGCTCTGGCCGCGAACGGTGGAAGCCCGGAGCGAGTGCTAGAGTCGGTGGACGGAGCGCGGGCCCTCTCCCAAACCCTCGGTGCGCTCGATGTCGACTCCGAGGCGCGAGCACCTTCCTTCGAGGGCGCAGGGGTCATTCCAATCGAGCCGGAGGGAAAGTACTCCCGGCTCGACGAGCTGGGACGTGGCGGCCAGTCCATCGTCTGGCGCGCGCTCGACCGCTTCGTCGGACGGGAGGTCGCGCTCAAGGAGCTCGCCTCGCCGGGGGCGGAGAAGTCCTCGGGAAGCACCCGAGCCGCCCGAGCCCGCTTCCTCCGCGAGGCGCGGCTCACCGCCCAGCTGGACCATCCTGGCGTCGCCACCATCCTCGAGCTCGCCCGGCGTCCAGACGGGACGCTCTACACCGCCCAGAAGCTCGTCCGGGGCCGGACGCTCAAGGCGGCGCTGGCCCAGTGCCGGACCTCGAGTCAGCGGCTGGAGCTTCTTCCCCACCTCGTGAACGCAGCCCAGACGATGGCCTATGCCCATGCCCGGTCGGTGGTGCACCGCGACCTCAAGCCCTCGAACGTGATGGTGGGCCCGTACGGCGAGACGGTGGTCGTCGACTGGGGGCTGGCCAAGCGCCGCGGCGAGGCCGAGCCGGCGAGCGACACGCCCACCCCCGACCTCGGGCCGGAGCTGACCCAGGCCGGCGTGGCGCTCGGCACGCCGTCGTACATGAGCCCCGAGCAGGCCAGCGGCGACCTCGAGGCCATCGACGAGCGGAGCGACGTGTTCAGCCTCGGGGCGATGCTCTACGAGCTCTTGACGGGACGGCCTCCCTTCCAGGGACTGGATAACGCACAGGTGATCGAGGCGGTGCGTTCCGGGCACATCGTCGCGGTCCGGGTGGTCTGTCCGGAAGCGCCCCCGGAGCTGGCCGCCATCGCCGAGCGCGCGTTGCGAAGAGACCGGGCCGAGCGCTATCCGGATGCCGCAGCCTTCGCCAGCGAGCTTCTGGCCTACCGGGCCGGTGCGCGAGTGGAGGCCTATTCCTACGGAAGCCTCGAGCTCGCGCGGAAGTTCGTTCAGCGGAACCCGGCGCTGAGCGTGGCCATTGCCGCCTCGGTCCTCATCCTCGTCGGCGCCGCCATCGCCGTGGCGTTCCAGCTCCGGCAGGCACGGGCCAATCTCGCGTCCGCGCTGGTCGAGCGTGCCCGCCGCGCCGAGGACGTGAGCGACTGGGGACGTGCGGCCGCGTACTACGCCGCGAGCCGCGTTCAGAACGACACCGCCGCGGCGCGATGGGGCATCGCCCTTGCCAGGGAACGGATGCCGGAGCGGGGCAGCGCCCTCACCGGAGGGCCCGGCGCGTTCACCGACGTGGATGTCCTCTCCGACGGGACCGTGGTCGCGCTCGAGGCGCGGCCAAACCTGGCGCGGCTCTACGATGTCGCCAGTGGCCGGAGCTTCTGGACGGCACCCATGGAAGAGCCGATCCAAAGCGCGCGGATCACTTCCGGGACAGTCCGTCTTCTCTCCGGCCATGTCGTCCACATCCTGGACGAGCACACGGGACAGGAGCGCTTCACCTCGGACACCAACCTGGAAAAGCTTTGCAGCAACGGTCCCCCCACGCGCCGCGGTCGGGTCGACCGCCCGGGCCTTCTTCACGTCGAGGGGGTAGAGGGCCCGCGCGTCGAGGTCGCCCTGCGCGATGCGTGCGCCATTTCCCAGGACGGCGCTCGAATGGCCGTCCGGGATCTGCAAGGGCTGGTGCACCTCTGGGACCTCGACGCCCGGCGGGAGATCACCTCCCGGCCTGCGCCGGATGCTCAGGACATCATCTTCACCGCGCACGGGGTGGCACTGGTCCGCTCGGAATCGCTCCAGCTGTTCGGGGGTCCCGAGGGAGACTTCTCGGTCGAGCTTCCTGGTCGGTCCGCGTCGGGATTCGCCAACGCCCCGGCCGGGCGCGGACTGGCGCTCAGCCCGGACGGACACCGGGTCGTCGTGGACAGCCCGACCCTGAACCGGGCCGACGTGGTGGACCTTCGCGACCGCAGCGTCTTCGTGAGCGTGAGCCGCCCTCCCGGCGACCCGAGGTACGCGTTCTCGCCGGATGGCTCGAGGCTCTACGCGGCAGGGTTCTCCGCAGGACGGGCGCTGATTTCATGGAACCTGCGCCGCCCCGACGCGAGCACGAGCGGCTCGGCCGACTCCCGGCTCTACCTGCGTACCGCGCGCGACCGGTTCATCCTCTTCGAGAACCACCGACGGGTGGAGCTGCGTGCAGAGGACGGAACACTCCTCCGAACGCTCGATGTTCCGGGAGCCATGGAGGCGACGATCTCGTGGGACGGGTCCACGCTCGCCTTCTCCTATCCCCATGAGATCGTCGTGCAGCGGGCCAATGATGGACGGGAGCTTGCCCGAGCTTCCTGCGAGCTGTGTCTGGTCCTCTTGCTCTCCGAGAGCGGAGCTCGGGTGGCCGCCTTCTCGAGGGAAAGGCGGCGCGTCTGGGACGTGAGTGGGCCCTCGCTCGTTCGCGACGAGCCTCTGGGGGGTACGTCGTTGAGTGCTTGGAAGACCCTGTCCCCCCTCGGAGACCGGATGGCCTGGTGCGAGAACGATGGGGTCTGGCTGGAGGACCTCTCGACAGGCAGCCTCAGCCGGATCGCGCTGCCTGAGACGCCGAGAGCGACCGTCATCAGCCCGGATGGGACCCGGCTGGTCGTCGCCCTCCCCGCGAGCTTCGCGCTCTGGAAGCTGCCGGATCTCGAACGGGTCTGGACCGTCCCCAATCCTTCCTCCGTGCCTGCCCTACTCGGATGGTCAGCGGACGGATCCATCGTCACCGTCGCTTACGAGGGCGCAGGCGCGCTCCTGCTGGACGGGCGCACCGGAAAGGCCCTGACCCGCATCGTCGAGGGTCGCGCGGGAGCGGGGGCTTCACAGGTGAACGTGCTGCCGAGCCTCCGCTATCGGCTCTCCCGCGGAGGACGCTCCTGGGCGCTCACTCCGATGCCGGGCCCGGACACCACCTCCCCGGCAAACAGTCTCCGCCGTGCGCTCGCCGAAGGCGGCTTCCGGCTCGATGGCGTGGAGCTCGAGGTCCTCTCCCCGTGAGCATGGATCGAATGACTTCCGACGAGGCCATTCCCAGCTTCTGAGCCACCCGGTTCAGCCGCTGGGCCGTCTCCGCGGGCAGCCGCAGCATCCCCAGGCGCAGACCCTCCGGCCCGTGGGCGGGCACCCGCCCCGCCAGGACCGCCGCATCCTCCAGGCCGCGCGCCAGGGCTGCCGAATGAGGTCCGGCACGGTGCGCCCCGTCACCCTCGCCGCAACGCGGAGCGTCTCGCAAGCGCCGCCGGGCAGCCGCAGAGAGCCCATCGCCACGTGCCCCCGAGTCTGTTCGAGAATCGGCCGCAGACGTTGCCCGCGCCGCTCCTGGATGGAGTGCGGTCGGGCGGACTCGCCCCGCTCAAGGACCAGGTCAACGAACGATCGAGTTCGGCTGGACCAGCAGGGGGTACGCTCCACCATTCCTGTGGCCGCTATGTGGCCGTAGCCCAGCGCGAATGAGCTGGACTGCACGGGACAGAGCCGGACGGGAGCGGAGATGAAGTGGAGTGTTGTCGAGGGCTTGCGCTGGAAGTCGCCGAGACCGTTGATGTTGCGTTCCCCCCGGGGACTAATTCGAATCCCGTCGGGGACACTCGCAAGCCGCCGTACCCACTGCCACCTTCACTCCGCTCCCGTACCGGTGGCCGCTAGATCGGGCGCTGTGGCTCACTTCGCCGTCTTGGGCGCCGGCGGCAGGAAGACCACCGGCGCATCCGCCGGGACGCTGAACGGTGTCGCGGACTTCGGGTCGGAATCGAACTTCGAGAACGTCCCCGGGCTGTCCTTGAAGTGCTTTTCCAGGGCGGTGACCCGCGTGGTGTTGGCGGGATGATCCGACAGCAGCTGTGGAGGCTGCTTCATCTTGGCGTTCTCGAAGTCCCGGAACAGCCAGACCAGCCCCCACGGATTGTATCCGGCCTCCGCACAGATGTCCGATCCGGTGATGTCGGCCTTGGACTCGGCATCGCGCGAGTAACCGAGGGAATGCAGGTGACCGAGCAGAAAGATGGCGATGAGCTCGGCCTTCGTCGGCCCGAGCAGGATCGCCCCGGCGACCTCGCGCTCCTCGATGTGCTGCTTCTTCTTCAGCAGGGTGATCGCGTCGCGATGGATGGTGTGTGAGACCTCGTGACAGAGTGTTCCGGCAAGCTGCTCGGTGTTCTTCACGAAGTGCAGCATGGAGTCGACGACGTAGACGTTGCCTCCCGGGGTAGCGAAGGCATTCGGCTGCGCCTCGTGGACCAGGAAGAACTTGAACGGGTGCGGGTAGCGCGATTGGGCCACCTTGCTGATCGCATCCGCGATCGGCTTCAGGCTGTCGTAGAGCGGTGAGGACTGGATGATCTCCGCTCTGGCCCGGAGCTGGTCGTAGGTCGCCTTGCCCAGCTCGGTCTCCTGATCGGTGACCGGTTCGGGCGTCGGAGCCTGTGCCAGGGCGGCCGTCGAGACGAATACCGCGAGGGAAGCGAGCGGCAGTCCACGGAGCGAGACCCGAAGCCCTTGCATGACGATCCCCCGCGCTGGAGCAGTACGTTGCGCGCGGGATAGCACAGGGACGGGGTCGCTTCCCCGCGGTCCACGGAGAGGCGTACGGTTTCGTGCATGGCGACCGTCCGACTCGTCCTCCACGGGAAGCAGCGCAGAACCCTGCCGTTCGCGGCGCAGTTGCAACACGGCGTGGCGCCGGCCATCACATGAGACCGGTTGCCGGCCTGCTGATGGTCTCCATCTTCGCTTCACCATTTGCTCCCGTGGAACAGACGGCGTTCGGAGCCGCTGGCGGGTCGGGCGCCGCCGCGGAAGGAGGCAGGGAACCCATGGAAATCAAACGATCGGGCACCCAGCCGTCGCAGAAGGGTCCGGTGGACCACTTCACGGGGACAGTGCGTATCGACCCGCTGTTCCAGGCGACTGCTCCCTCGCGGGCGTCCGGCGCATACGTGACGTTCGAGCCGTCCGCGCGCAGCGCGTGGCACACTCATCCGCTCGGGCAAGTCCTAGTCGTCACGGTGGGTGTCGGGCGCGTGCAGCGCTGGGGCGGCCCCCTCCAGGAGATCCGTGCCGGTGACGTGGTGTGGACTCCCCCCGGGGTCAAGCACTGGCACGGAGCGTCGTCCACCACCGCGATGACTCATCTCGCCATCCAGGAAACGCTGGACGGGAAGGTCGTTGAGTGGATGGAGAAGGTCACGGACGAACAGTACGGGGCCAAGATCACCCCGGCCGCGAGCACACCGTGAGCGTCGGGTGAGGCGTGAGAGGAGAAGCAATGCGAGGAGCCATTCTGTACGCGCCGCGCGACGTACGTTTCGAGGAGCGTGCCGAGCCGACGATCACGAATCCGACGGACGCAATCATCCGGATGTCCGCCACGTGCGTGTGCGGATCCGACCTGTGGCCATATCGCGGCATTCAGCCGGTCACGGAGCCGACGCCCTTCGGCCACGAGTACTGCGGGATCGTCGAGGAGCTCGGCAGCGCCGTCACCCAGGTGAAGAAGGGCCAGTTCGTCATTGGCTCGTTCTTCGCTTCGGACAACACCTGTCCCATCTGCCGCGCCGGCTACCAGACCTCGTGCATTCACCGCGAGCTCGTCGGTGGTGCGCAGGCGGGCCGGCTGCGCGTACCCCTCGCGGATGGAACGCTCGTCGCCACCCCCGAGCTCCCGCCGGACGACCTCATCCCCAGCCTGCTCACGCTCTCTGACGTCATGGGCACTGGGTGGTTCGCCGCCGAGGCAGCCAACGTGAAGCCGGGGGTGACGGCCGTGGTCGTTGGCGACGGGGCGGTCGGTCTTCTCGGAGTCCTCTCGGCCAAGCAGATGGGCGCGGCACGCATCATCGCGATGAGCCGTCACCCCTCCCGGCAGAAGCTCGCCCGTGAATTCGGTGCCACCGACATCGTGACGGAGCGCGGCGACGCGGGCATCGCCCGAATCAAGGAGCTGACGAACGGGCTCGGCGCCGACTCCGTACTGGAATGCGTCGGGACGCAGGAGTCGATGTTACAGGCCCTCCGTTCCACACGCCCGGGTGGATGCATGAGCTACGTCGGCGTCCCGCACGGCGTCGAGCTCGATGGGCAGGAACTGTTCTTCTCACACGTCCACCTCCACGGCGGTCCCGCGCCCGTGCGCAACTACCTGCCCCAGCTGATCGACGTTGTGTGGAGCCGCAAGATCGAGCCGGGCAAAGTCTTCGACCTCACCCTGCCCCTCTCCAAAGTCGCGGAGGCCTACCGTGCCATGGATGAGCGTCGCGCGATCAAGGTACTGCTGCACCCATGAAGAGTTCCAGGTGGGTCCCGAAGCCGCGAAGCACGTGAAGAGAGAAGTTCGTGGCCGTCAGGTGGCCGTCACTCAGCGCGACCTCCGCGCTCAGCAGCTCCGCCCTGGGCTTCGTCCGTGGCCCGGCGACGCCCGGCGCGCGGTGTCCGCGGGATGGCGCCCACGCTTGGCGGAAGTACGACAGGCGTCGGCCAGATCCGCTCCATCCCCACCGGAGGTCTGCAGATCGGCGAGGCGCGCTGGATGCCGGATGGCAGGGAGGTGCTGGTCGTCGGGCGCTCGGCCGGCGAGGACCATTTCCGACTGCGCCGTCTGATCGGCGATGCCTCTCTCGCCGGGGCCATCGGAGAAGCCACCCTGCGCGACGACTCGCCGCTCCGGATCTCACGCGATGGGCGGTGGGCCGCGGCGCTCGACGAGGAATCGCGGCTCCTCATCATGTCGATACGCGGGGGTTCGACACGCTCGGTTCCAATTACTGGCGCGGGAACGGTCGTGCCTTGGGGCTGGGGCCCGGATGGCAGTCTTTGGGTCAGCTCCCATGACCGTGCCCCCACTGCCAGGGCCCGACTCCTTCGTCTCGACGCTGAAACTGGAAAGGTCCTCCAGGAACGGATGATCCGGCCGGACGATCCCGGCGGATCGAGCGTTTTGACGGACGTGGTGCTGTCTCCTGATGGCCGGCAGGTCGCATTCAGCTACGTGCGCCGGGTCGTCTCGCTCGCCATCCTGCGCGGGCTCGAGCGTTGATCAGCATCTCGAGAACAGCTCAAACAGCGGCGACAAGGAGGAGGACGGATGCACGGCACAGCTCGTAGTCATCTGCGTGCCTGGTCGTGGAACTTCGTCGCCCTGCTCCTGCTGAACAGCGGTGTGCTGCTGGCGCAGCCGGCTTCGCCGGACGACGGCCCCGCGGCGCGGCAGTTCGCGAGCTGGCTGGCGCTCTTCAATAAGGGCGATCGCGCCGCGCTCGAGGAGTATCATCGGCAGTCGTTCTCCTACCTGGTGGCCCCTCCTGAGCTCGGCAACATCGAGCGCGAGCTCTCGATGAGCCTGGAGACCGGCGGCCTGGACATCAGGAAACGCGAGTGGGGTTCGGCGACCAGGTTCTCCGCCGTCCTCAGCGATCGCGCCACGCACCAGTTCGTGCGCGCCACCATGCGCGTCGAGGCGGCGACGCCCCATCGCGTCCTCGAGTTCGCGCTGGTGCCCATCGCCACGCCCGCCGAGTACCAGGTGCCGGAAGGGGCGCTCGACGCGAAGCGGCGGCGCGCTCTCATCGACGCCGCGGCGCGAGCGATCGAGGCCAACTACGTCTTCCCCGACCTCGGCCGGCGCATGGCCGCCGCTCTGCGCGAGCGCGGTGCCCGCGGAGACTACGAGCACATCAGCGACTGCGCTGCCTTCGCCGCCCGGCTGACCGACGACTTGCGCGCGCTGTGCCACGACAAGCACCTGCGCGTCACCTACAAGGAAGGGCTGCAGCTGCCGCCCTCGGACGGGGGTGGACAGGGCCTCGGCTTTGGCGAGATCGAGCGGTTTCGCGGCAACATCGTTCGCATCTCCATCGGCGGCTTTCCGCCCGTGCGCAGGGCTCGCGACGCGATCGCCGCCTTCATGTCGGACGTGGCCGATGCGGACGCGCTCATCCTCGACTTGCGCGCCAATCACGGCGGCGATCCGTCGACGGTCACGCTGGTGGCCAGCTATCTCTTCGACGACCAGCCGGTGCACCTCAACGACGTGATCGAGCGCGACGGCACGACGCGGACGTTCTGGACCCAGCCCAGCGTGGCTGGCAAGCGCTTCGGCGGCAAGAAGCCGGTCTATGTCCTTACCAGCGCAGAGACGTTCTCGGGCGGGGAGGGACTCGCCTACGATCTGCAGAGCCTGCATCGCGCGACGCTCATTGGCGAGACGACCGGCGGCGGCGCCAATCTTACCCGCGGGCACACGCTCGACGACTGGTTCGTGATCGGCGTGCCGTATGCGCGTGCCGTCAATCCGGTGACCAAGACCAATTGGGAAGGTGTCGGGGTGCGGCCGGACGTGGCGACGAAGGCGACTGCGGCGCTCGACGAGGCGCTGCGGCGGGCGGCGCTCGACATCGGCTTCACGCCCGCGCGCCCGCCCAAGTGAGCCGACGCTACGCATCTCGCCGGCGCACGCCATCCCACCGGAAGCAGCGGCACGTTACGGCGTGCGTGAGCTCTGGCCCGGCTCACTTCCCGGGGTAACGGCCGACCCGACCGGTCCGAGGTAGCGGTCGAACCAGTCCAGGACATCCTTCATGACCTGCTCGCGAGGGAATGGAGCCCCGTGCCCGGCCGGGTAGACCACGTGGCGCTTCAACTCCGCCGGTGGAAAGCTCGGCTACTTCAATGCGAAGGGCGTGACCGTTTCCGTCGCCGTGAGTGTCTTTCCCGACGAGCTCTATCCCGCGCCGCGGAGCTGGACCGAGCAGGCGTACCCAAACCTCATTCACTACAATAAGCTCGACAAGGGTGGGCACTTTGCGGCGTTCGAGCAGCCGGCGCTCTTCTGCCAGGAAGTGCGCGCTGGCTTCAGGTCACTGCGTAACCGGGTTCGATAGAGCAGAAGCAATCGCCGGTACTGAATCGGCCAGGTCGATCGGCCCTGTCGCGGCGCGCTTGAAGGGTCCCATGAAAGTCATCACACCAGTCGCTGTGCTTGCTTCCGCCGTCCTCGTCGCCCTCCCCCCGGCGCTTGGCCAGACGGAGGATCGATCCATCCGTCCCTTCAAGGTCCAGATTCCGCAGGCGGCGCTGGACGACCTTCGTCGCCGGATAGAGGCAACGAGGTGGCCGGACAAGGAAACGGTGACCGATCAGTCCCAGGGCGTGCAGCTCGCTCGTCTTCAGGACCTGGCTCGTTACTGGGCCAGTGGCTACGACTGGCGCAAAGCGGAGGCGCGGCTGAATGCGCTGCCGCAGTTCATCACGACCATCGACGGCGTGGACATCCAATTCATCCACGTTCGCTCTCGTCACAAGAACGCGCTTCCGCTGATCGTCACCCATGGCTGGCCGGGATCGGTGATCGAGCAGCTCAAGATCATCGGGCCGCTCACCGATCCCACTGCCCACGGGGGCCGAGCCGAGGATGCATTCGACATCATCATTCCGTCTCTCCCGGGGTACGGCTTCTCCGGCAGGCCGACTGGCACCGGCTGGGGTCCCGACCACATCGCCCAGGCCTGGGCGGAGCTGATGCGGCGACTCGGGTACAGCCGCTACGTCGCCCAGGGCGGGGACTGGGGCTCCCCGATCACCAACTCGATGGGCCGCCAGGCGCCGAAGGGGCTCGCGGGAATCCACGTCAGCCTGCCGGGGGCCATTCCCCCGGAGGTGGCCGCGGTCATCCCCGCCGGAGGCCCGCCGCCGCCGGGAATGTCGGAGAAGGAGCGCGCCGTGTTCGACACGCTCGTCGCCTCTGCGAAGATGGGGAACACCGCCTATGTGACGATCATGACCGCCCGGCCGCAGAACATCGGCTATGGCGTGGCGGACTCCCCGGTCGGGCTCGCGGCGTGGCTCCTCGGACACCCGGGATTCGCCCGGTGGAAGTACGGCGCGGATCCGACTCAGTCCCCCACCCGTGACGACGTGCTGGACGACGTCAGCCTCTACTGGCTGACGAACACCGGGACGTCCGCCGCGCGGCTCTACTGGGAGAACGCCGGTCGAGGCGTGACGATCGCAGCCGCACAGAAGACGGCCGACATCACCGTCCCGGTCGCCATCACCGTCTTTCCCGACGAGGTGTACCGGACTCCGGAGAGCTGGGCTCGCCGCGCGTATCCGAGGCTGGTCTACTTTCACGAGGTGGATCGGGGAGGACACTTCGCCGCCTGGGAGCAACCGCAGCTCTTCTCCGAGGAGATGCGGGCGGCGTTTCGATCCCTTCGATAAGCCTCCGGGCACAGGCTTCCTGGATCCCCCATCTCGACGAGCGCGCCGACGTCGTCTAGCGCGCGACAGCACCGCGCCGCGCCAGCGCCCTGTCGATGGCGATGCGTAGGACGTGCGGCGGCTTCGGGCCGCTGTGGACCTCGCCGTCGATCACCACCGAGCCCGGTCCCACCCCGAGAGCGCGGGCATGCTTCAGCTGGGCGGTGTCCAGGCCGTTATCAGTCGACACTAGCTCGGCGCATACTGGGCCGACTACTTCTCGAGGCCCAATGTGGCTCCGGGGCTGCCGGCGGGCTCCATCGAGGACGCCGACGTTCGCCTCCTCAACGCGTACTTCACCTGGGCCACCGTCACCAACCGCCCGGGCGAGAACTACACCTACACCAGCAACTGGCCCTACGACCCGGACGCCGGCAATCACCCCTCGACGCAGGCCTACGTCTGGAGCGCCCTGAGTCTCGTCGTCCTCCTCGTGGGCCTGGGGGTGACGGAGCACCGTTTCGACCCTGTGACGGAGCACATCGTTCGTCATGCGTCGTCCACTGCGCGAGCGGCGGGTCCGGGCGGCGCTGTGCGCTCGTCCGGGCCGCTTCCGGTCCGGCCTCCCGCGGGCCGCTCAGCGCAGCTGCACCCGGGCGGGAGGAGACGAGGCGACGCGACCGCCGGGGAGCCGCGCCTCGACTCTCCACACCAGCGTCGTCCCGGACGGGAGGTGCTGCAGCGCCGCTTCCGGGACCATGTACTCGGGCCGACTCAGATCGAGGGCCGAATCCACCGGGGTCAAGTCGGCGGTGGTGATGGTCAGCCCGTAGCGGGCTTCCGGTCCCTGATCCGTCCAGCGCAGCACGACCGCGCTGCGCGGCAAGGTCACGTCGGTCGTCAGGGGAGCGATGGCCCCCACTGGCTGGCCGCGGACCACCTCGCGTTCGGGAGGTCGAGGCTTCAAGGCGAAGGTGAGCGCGGCGGCGAGCCCTGCTGCCCCCACGGCGGCCCAGCCCAGCCACCGGACGCGGGGGACCGGGCGCCCCAGCTCCTGGACCGGCCGAAGGAACGCAGCGTCCTCACGCGCCGCCTCGACCTGCGCTTCATGGGCCAGTCTCCAGAGGTGCGCACACTCGCCGCAGGCGAGCGTGTGGTCGAGGAGTTCCTGGGTCCGGTCGTGCGGCAGGCGCGCCGCGACCACCTCCCAGATCTCGGACGGCGTCGCGCAGGATCCGGAGGGAATCCGGTTCTCCTGGAACACCTTCGCCCAGCGGGCGCTCATGGGCCGTGCCCCTTGCCGACCAGGCACTGGCGCAGGTCTGCCAGTCCCCGGTAGGTCAAGTTCTGCGCCCGTTTCTCGCTGGTGCGCAGGAGCTCAGCGGCCTCGAAGGCGCGGAAGCCCTGGAGGTGGAGCAGGACCGCCCTGCGCCGGGCCTCGGCCAGGAGCGCGAGGCATGCCCGAAGCGCCTCCCCGAGCCCGGGGAGGACGGCGGAGGGGGGGTGGACCTGTGCTTCGAGCTCCAGCTGAGCCTCCTCGGTGGCATCCTCGGGAGCTCGCCGCCGTCGGCGCAGCTCGTCGGCGATGATGGTGAACGCGACTCTCCACACGTAGGACGCCGTCCGGACCGGTTCCTTCTCACGACGCTCATGCTCCAGGATCCGCACCACGGCCGTCTGGATCAAGTCCACCCTGGAGCTGGTCAGCTCACGCGGGAGCAGCCGCGAGAACGCCCGGTCCAGATGGACGCGGACCCATCGGGCGCGCGCGTCCGGGGTCGTCTCGGGCGGTCCGTCATGGAGGCGAGGCTCGGCCACGGCAGAGCAATCAAGGTAGCTCCGGTCGCGATCACTTCTCCACCATGCAGGGGTGGCTCTTCGCGCCAGACCGGAAAGGCGGAACAGGGAGCCGGGCCGCAGAGCGGTGTCGCGCCGCGTCGGGTCCGATCCCACCCTGATTCGAGTCTCCGCTGCACCGGATGCGACGCGGGCAAAGGCACGCGCTCACCACGAGAGACACCCGGGCGTCTCGCCGCCATGGGAGCCCGGGTCGGCGGGCGGGGCTGGCGGTGGCGCTACTCCTGGTCTGGCGAGTCGCCCCAGCTCGACCGGAGCGCAGCGGTGGAGGAGGTCCCGGTCCGCGAGACTCGGCGCCACCCGAGCACGGCGAGGACGGCCGCCGTCAGGCCGAGCCCCAGAAGCACGGCCGTGGCGATTGCCCAGGAGCGCGAGCGAACCGGGGCCAGCCGAAGGTCCCCGTCGCCGACCACGATGAGCCCGGCCCACTCGGCGCTGGGGGCGCCCGCGAGCCTCCGTTCCTGCCGTGCGACTCGGAGCGCCTCCTGGACCGAATCACCCTCGGCCAGCCGACGATAGAAGCCACGGAGGAGCTTCTCCGTCGCCGCGTCGCCGATGTCCCACAGGCTGACCACCACCGCCCGGGCGCCCGAGCGCAGGAAGGCGCGAGAGAGACCCACCGGGCCCTCGCCGGTGAACAGCGCACCGGAGGCGCTCCGGCATGAGGCCAGCACGACCAGCAGGCCGTCCAGGTCGAGCTCCGCCACGTCGCGTATCTGCACCAGGCCGTCCTCATCGGAGGAGCCGGGAGCCAGGACGATGGCCGAGCGGGCCGGAACCTCCTCGTCCACCACCGCATGGGCTCCGAGGTGAAGGGCGGACCAGTGCCTGAGGCTCTCCTGCTTCAAGGCCCTCTCGCTGGCCGCTGCTCCGAGCAGGAGACGACTCTCGCCGCCGAGCAGGCGGACGGCGTGCTCCGCCTCAAGCCGGGCATGGGGCAGGGCTCCGAGCCGCAATCCCTCCAGCCAAGGCGCGGCCTGTCGCACCGAAGCCACTTCGGCGGAGGGAGAGGACGGATCGGCCAGGGCCAGCAGAGGCTCCCGCTGCTCGGACCCACTCCGGGCCCTCGTCCTCACCCAGAGCGTTGCCGAGGGCGCTCGCACGATGGTGTAGCGCACGCCCAGGGGCTCGGCGTCCGGTGCCGGCCGGAGCACCTCGAAGGGCAAGGGGTGCAGGACCCCATCGGGGAGCAGGATCAGCCGCCGAACCTCCGGTCCCAGGCCGGCCATAGCCTCACGCAGCAGATCCCGGTACAGGCGTGCAGCGGCGACGGACTCCTCGGGTGAGCCGGCCTGGACCATCGCCTCGAACATGCGGAGGGAGGGCGCCAGCTGGTCTCGGTCCGGAATCCGGACGCCGCGAATCTGGTCGCGGGTCACCGCGAGGACGAAGGAGCGCGGCCCGAGTACGGCATCGCCCTGATCTGGGCGGCCGGTGGGCGCCACCACGAAGCTCAGGAGTGCTTCGTCCGCACGGAGCTCGTGCTGCAGCCCCTCGAGGGCGATGATCGCCGAATGCCGGGCACCTGCCGTCCGGTCCTGGTCCTCCAGCAGTCGCTCCTCCTCCAGCTCGGCGTTCCGGAGCTGTTGCTTCAGATGCTCCCGGCGAGCCAGGTCCAGCCTCGGGTCGATGAGCTCGGACTGGAGCTCGACCAGCCGGCGGCGCACCGACTCCCGGCGCTCTCCCAGCTCGGGGGAGAGTTTCCTCTCCGGTGACTCTAGCGACTCGAGCAGCGCGCGGGCACGCATTCTCTCGCTCAGGTGGAAAGTGTTCGCCAGGAGCCCCCGGGCGAAGAACGGTTGCATGTGCTCGACATAGGCCCGTCCCCGCAGCGCCTCGTTTCCGATGCGCACCGCCTCGCCGGCCTGCCGATCGCGCTCCAGGTCGAACAGGCGCAGGGCAGCCTCGCTGTCCTCCGTGGCCGGGCCGACCTGACCCGCCGCCCAGCGCAGCTGGGCCCGGGTGCTCAGAGCGTGACGGAGTGGAGCGGTCAGCCCGGCCTCGCGGGCCAGCGTGATCGCCTCGTCGGCGAGCCGCTGGTTCTCGTCGAGGGCGTCGGGCTGCACCCGACTCTGCACCTCGGCAAGACGCCAGAGCCCGTAGATCACCCAGTGGGAGTCCCCGATGGCCCTTGCCGCCTCCACAGCCCGGCGAAACTCGGCGACGCCCCTCTCGGTTGCGCCCAACCGAAGTGCCCCCAGAAGACGTGCCCGCATCAGCGGGAGGCTCGACCCCGCCTGCTCGGCGTCGGTCACCGCCTCGGCGATCAGACGATCCACCTCCGCCCAGGGAACCTCCCCGGCCCAGGCGAGGTCATAGGCCTTGTCAGCCAGGTCCGCCCGCGCCCAGGCGGTCGGCGAGCGCTCACGCGCGAGCGCTGCGACGGAAGCAATCGAGTGCTCCAGCGCGCCCCGCCCCCGGCCGAGCGCGGTGTCAACCGAAGCCAGGCCCTCCCAGGCCATCGATTCGAGATACCCGTTCGGCCCGCCGGCCAGAACCATCCGGGCGGAGTCGAAGAGTCGGCGGGCCTCTGAATGATCGCGGGCCACCAGTGCCTCCCATCCCTCGAAGATCTGGACCTGGGCTGCGAGGAGAGCGTCACCCGAGGCGGCGGCCAGGAGCTTCGCCCGTTGCAGCTGCTCTCTCGCCTCGGCGTGTCTGCCGCCGGTGCGGAGCAGGTATTCGAGGTGAAGGCGCGCGTACGTCTCGCCGGTGCCTTCTCCTGCCTGTCGCAGGCCTTCGGCCGCGGAGCTCAGCAGTCGCTCGGCCACCGGCCGCTGCCCGAGGCGCATCCAGGCCAGTCCCAGCGCGAGCTCGGCGCGGAACCGCGTCCGGGGCCGTGCCGCGAGCTTCTCCAGGGCAGCAAGAGCCTCGGCCCGGTCCCGGGGGCGGAGGGTCAGTCGCTGAAGGCGTGAGTACGGGAGGAGCGCGTCCGGGGTCCGTCTCACGTCACGAAGGCAGGCCTCGACCCGGTCGTCGTCGAAGCGTGAGAAGTCGGTGCGGTGCGGCGGCGTATCGACCGACGCCATCAGCACCGGGACCAGCACGACGACCCAGCTCGACATCCGCCACCCCCTTCGGGGGAGGCTGGGGACGCTACCTCAAGCCTGCCCCCGGGGTCGGACGGCTTGGTGAGGCCCCGCAGCGGCTGCACCGGCGGGCGCGGTCAGCCGCGACCCCACGCCGGCCCTCACGGTGCGGTGACTCGGTTGACCAGCAAGATGCCTCGGCCCTGGTTGGCGCCGTTCATGTACACGGCCATGAGGTAGGCGTGGTGAGCCGGGTCGTACGCCAGCCCGCGCGCGGCGCTCCCCCTCGCCACCCAGTCGGTCTCGCTCTCGTCCACCACCGGCGCACACACCATCGGCCAGCCGCTTCCGTCGAACTGGTAAGCGGCGTTGATGAACTCCACCGTGGCGCGGGTCATCACCGCGAGCCGCCCATCGGTGGTGTTGAGTGCCATCGCGTGCAGGCTCTGCCCGCCGCCAGCCGCCTCCGGCACCAGTGAGCCGAGGGTCGACCAGGTCCCCCCGTCGAAGATGCTCACCCGCGTCCCGAGCGAGCTGGGCGCCGGAACCGCGTCGGGATAGTCGGTGAAGGCCATCGCCAGCCGACCGGTCTCGTCGAACCCGAGCACGGGAGCGACCGGAAAGTTATCGTGGCCAGCGTCCGGCGTACCGAGGAAGCCAGCGCCAGGCCCGCTGAGCTTCTGGGCGAAGGGGAAGTTCTGCCCGAGTCCCATGTAGATGCCCGTGAGCTCGTTCCAGCCGACGATGGGGTTGTCGCTCGAGTCCACCACCACCGAGGTGACGCCCACGTTGGTTCCCGTGGTCGAGGCGATGCCAGTGGTCTTGACCCAGGCGCTGCCGTTCCACCGTGCCACGACCACATCGCTGGCCGTGCTGCTGTACGAGATGACCGGCAGGTCCCCCGACGTCCGCGCGATGGAGACGTACCGGGCTCCGTTCCCGGTGGTGTCCCCCACCCGGGTGCCGACGGTGTCCCAGCCGCTGCCGTTCCAGTGCCGGACCAGGACCCCGAGCCGGTTGGTGGCGGTGTCGGGTGAGAGATAGGCGAGGAACGGGTTGCCCGCGGAGTCGAGCACCATGTCGAGGGGGTTCTCGCCGAGGGCGACCCTGGTCTCCAGCGAGAGCGGACCGCCGAGGACCTCCCAGGTTCCACCGTCCAGCCGGGCCACGTAGCTGGTGTGGCCGTCGATGCCCGGGGCGAAGGACTCGGTCCATGCCACGAAGGGCTGGCCCGCTCCGTCCACCGCGACCGGCAGCCGGCCGAACACCGTGATCCCTGCGTCCACGGTGAGGGGACGGATGGGGGGAAACCCTTCCAGGCAGCCCAGGGTCACGGTCACGCTGGTGGTCTGGGTCACGGTGGAGTCGACGGCGCTGGTGGCCTTCACGTGGAAGGTTCCGAGGCGAGGAGGGGCCTGGTAGCTGCCCGCCGAGTCGATGCGGCCTCCGATGCTGCCCTCCACCACCGACCACACCACCTCCGTGCTGGAGAGCCCCACCACGGTGGCGGTGAACGGCTGATGCGCCAGCGTGGCGACCGTGGCGGGGCTGGGCGAAAGGGTGATGCCGGGTGCCGGCGTGACGGTCACCACGCTCGTGCCCTTCCTCGTCGGGTCCGCGGCGCTGCTCGCCTGAACGGTGTACTGCCCGGAGGTCCCCGGGGCGGTGTAGAGGCCTCCCGTGGTGATGGTGCCGCCTGCCGCCTCCAGCACCGCCCAGGTCACGGCCTGGTTGCTGGACCCAGTCACCGAGGACTGGAACTGAACCGTCCCTCCGACGCGCGTCGTCGCCGGGTTCGGGGACACCGAGACCTGGATGGCCTGCGTGGCGGTGACCGTGACGGTCGCCCCGGCGGACTTGCTCGCGTCAGCGTGGCTGGTCGCCACCACCTGGCACACGCTGGCCGGTACGGTCGAGGGCGCCTGGTAGAGTCCTGACGAGCTGACGCCGCCACAAGCCGTGCCGGGGGACACGGTCCAGGTCACGGCGCCGTCGGACGAGCCCGAGACCACCGCGCTGAACTGCTGCGTCCCGCCCACGGCCACGTTCACCGAGGAAGGGCTGACGCTCACCGTGACTCCGCCCCCTCCTCCTCCTCCACCCCCTCCGCCGGGAGCATTGCCGTCGGCACAGCCCAGGCACACGACGGCGATCAACATACCGAGAACCAGACGCATGGGCTCCCTCCGGGACGGGCGGTGAGGTCTTGCCGGAGAGACTCCAGGGGGCTCGATTCTTCTCACCGGGACTCGCGGGAGCGAACGCCCCGGTGCCCTCGCTGCCATTCGAGGCATGACCGGCCCGGCAACTCGCAGGCCGTCCCGGAGCGGCTAGTCTCCGGCGGTCTCGGCGAAGCCGCCGAACCAACCGGAGGGCGTGCCGCCGGGCGTGTTGACGTGCCCGCGGAGCTCGGTGCGAATCCGGGCGCCCGGCCGGAGCAGGTGTTCGCAGGTCCAGCCCGCTGGCTTCGTCCCGCCCGGAGTGACCGTGTTCACGTTCAGCACCGTGTACGCGCCGGTGGACGTGTCGACGATGACCTGCTGCTCGAGGCGCGAGGTCTGCACCAGCGTGCCCGTGCGGAAGGTCTCCGGCGAGGCGAAGTCGCCGGGCGCCGGGGCCAGGTAGACGTTCGTCGTCCCGACGCGGTCGACGATGCGCAGCGGGCCACTGGAGGTGGTCCGGGTGGTGGTGGCCTCGGTGAAGAAGGTGAGGCTCGCGTCCGGGGCGGAACAGGGCGAGCCGAGGAGGTTCCCGAACTGGACCGAGGCCGAGGGACCTCCCGCTCCGCCGTTGATGACCTGGCCGACGTATTCCCAGAGAATGGCGGCGGCGGGCCGCTCCGGGCGGGACGAGGCGAGGGCGACGCCGGCGAGGCCGAGGAGGGCCACGGTGACGGGGGTTCGAAGGCTCCGGTGCATGGGAAGGTTCTCCAGTGGAGTGCTGCGGGTTGAGGCGCCATCGGTACGGGAGGGCGCGCCGCAGGCCCATGGAGCCGGTCTGACGATGGGCTGAACTTGGTCTGGAGGTCGCCAAGTGGGCGGAACCCTTGAAGGCGAAGGCGTGCCGGACGTGGACCCCGTCGTGTACCGGTTCGGGGACTTCGAGCTGGACACCGGCCGGTACGAGCTGCGCCGAGCCGGCATCCCGGTCAAGACGGAGAAGCTCCGTTCGAGCTCCTGCAGCTCCTGGTGGAGCGCGGAGGCTTGCTCGTCAGCCGCGAGGAGATCGCCGCCCGGCTCTGGGACCGGACGCACGGGCTGGACATCGAGCAGGGCATCAACACCGCGGTGCGAAAAGCGCGCCAGGCCCTGGAGCCGTCGCCGGAGCTGCTCGGCACGGTGGTGGGGAAGGGGTACCGGTTCGAGGGGGAGGTCAGCCGGCTCCCGTCACCGAACCACGGGGCTCCAGGCTCCCTGGACCCGGCGTTTGCGCTTCGCCGGGAGTCGGGAACTTCGCGCTCCTCCAGGGCCCGTGCGCTCCGGACCGTGCTCGGACTCGCCTTCCTGTTTCTCCTCGGCGGAGGGATGGTGCTCTGGAGCAACGCGCGCTCCCGGCCGGGGCCTTCCATCGCGGTGCTCCCGCTCGAGAACCTGTCCGGCCGGCCGGAGGAGGTCTATCTCGCGGACGGGCTGACCGATGCGCTCATCACCGAGCTCGCCCGCCTCCCGGGGCTGCGCGTGACCTCCCGGACCTCGGCGCTCCAGTACCGGGGCTCGAAGAAGCCGGGCCCGGACATCGCCCGTGAGCTCGGGGTGGAGACCCTGGTCGAGGGCTCGGTCGTTCGGCAGGGCGACCGGGTGCGCATCACCGCCCAGCTCATCGACGCGCGGCGCGACCGGCACCTCTGGGCCGAGTCGTACGAGCGGGACGTCAGGGACGTGCTGCGCCTCGAGGCCGAGGTGGCGCAGAACATCGCCCGCCGCGTCCGGGTCACGCTCTCGCCGGAGGACACACCTCGCCTGGAGACGCACGGCAGCGTGGACCCGGTTGCCTTCGACGAGGCGATGCGCGGCCGCGCGCTCTGGGGCAAGCGCTCCGAGGCGTCACTCCGGGATGCGGTCCAGCACTACCGGGCCGCGGTGGACCGCGACCCTGGCTACGCCGCGGCCTGGTCGGGCCTGGCCGACACCTACTGCGCGCTCGGCTACACCAGCTTCCGCCCGCCCTCGGACTCCTTCCCGATGGCGCGCGAGGCGGCGCTGCGTGCGCTCCAGCTCGACCCGCGCTCGGCCGAGGCCGAGGCTGCGCTGGCCTACACCCGGCTGTACTTCGAGTGGGACTGGGCGGGCGCCGAGTCTGGCTTCCAGCGTGCGCTCCGGCTCGACTCGAGCTCCGCCACCGCGCACCACTGGTACAGCGTCTTCCTCACCGCGCGCGGCCGGTTCGACGAGGCAGCCCGGGAGATCGCCGAGGCCCGGCGCCTCGACCCGCTCTCGCCCGCCATCGCCACCGACGCCGGCTTCGAGCTCTACTACGCCGGAAAGTCTGCCCCAGCGATTGCCCAGCTGACGGAAGTACTACGGACCACCCCGGAGTTTCCCCTCGCCCACCTCTGGCGCGGTCGGATCTACGAGGCGCAGCGGGCGTGGTCGGCGGCGCTCGTCGAGTTCGCCGAGGTGGACCGGATACAGCCGGACTGGGCGGTGACGCTCGCCGCGATGGGCCACACGCTGGGTGCCTCTGGCCGGAAGGACGAGGCCCGTGGGATCCTCACCCGGATGGAGCGGCTCTCGGCCTCCCGGTACGTCACCCCGTACGCTGTCGCGCTGGTGCACGACGGACTGGGCGACGCGGATGCTGCGTTTCGGTGGCTCTCGCGGGCAGTGGACGACCGCTCGCACTGGCTGGTGTGGCTCTCGCTCGACCCGCGGTTCGCCGATCTCCGAGGCGATCCTCGGTTTGCGGCCCTGCTCCAGTCGATGGGCTGGTGATCGGCTCTCGGCGGCCCTCCCGGCTCGGCTACAATCCCGCCGGTGGTGCGGAAGGAAAAGTTCCCCTCCGAGGCGGGCGCCTCGTCCTCGGCGGTCGAGAGAGAGCCGCACCGTTTCCGCACCCCATTCGTCCGCCGGGCAACCCGATCCGGCATCGACCTGCGGCCGTCCGGCCCGGACTGAACACGCAGCCATGGCCGACCGCGATCTCGTCCTGGGAGTCCTGGCGGCGCAGGCGGGCTTCGTCACCCCTGCCCAGGTGATGACCGCCGCGTCCGCGCGGATGCTCGCGCGGGACGGCCGGTCGCTTCTCGATCACCTGGTCGACGCGGGCGCGCTCACCCCGGAGCGGCGAGAGCTGGTGGTGGCGCTCGCCGACGAGGCCATCGCGGCGAACGGCGGTAGCCCCGACCGCGTGCTGCAGACGCTGCACGGCGGACCGGCCCTCTCGCACACCCTCGGAGCCTCGCTGGGCGGGAAGGGAGGCATCGAGCCCGGTGCCGCCGCCGAAAGTGACGGCCTGCCCGTCGAGCGGCAAGGACAGTACGCGCGTCTCGACGAGCTGGGGCGCGGGGGCCAGTCCATCGTCTGGCGCGCCCTCGACCGGTATCTGGGACGGGAGGTCGCGCTCAAGGAGCTCAAGGCGCCCGGATCGAGCGAGGCTCCCGCCGGCAGCGGTGGCCAGACCCGCTTCCTGCGGGAAGCGCGGCTCACGGCCCAGCTGGACCATCCGGGGATCGCCACCATCCTCGAGCTCGCCCGGCGCCAGGACGGAACGCTCTACGCGGCGCAGAAGCTGGTGCGCGGCCGGACGCTCAGGGCAGCACTGGCCCAGTGCCGGACGCTGGCCGACCGGCTTCCTCTGCTGCCCCACCTCGTCGACGCGGCCCAGGCGATGGCCTATGCGCACGCCCGCGGGGTGGTGCACCGCGACCTGAAGCCCTCCAACGTCATGCTCGGGCCGTACGGCGAGACGGTGGTGGTCGACTGGGGCCTCGCCAAGCGGCGGGGTGAGGCCGAGCCGGCGCCCGAGAGCGCGGGCAACAGCTCCACCCCGGACCTGACCCAGGCCGGCGTGGCGCTCGGAACGCCGTCCTACATGAGTCCCGAGCAGGCGGCCGGGAAGCTCGAGGCCATCGACGAGCGGAGCGATGTCTTCAGCCTGGGCGCGATGCTCTACGAGCTGCTCACGGGAAGGCCCCCCTTCGAGGGGGTGGACAATGCCCAGGTCATCGAGGCCGTCCGCTCCGGGCGCGTCACGCCGGTTCGGCTGCTCTGTCCTGCGGCTCCTCCGGAGCTTGCCGCCGTCGCCGAGCGCGCGCTCCGGAGCGATCCGGATGGGCGCTACCCCGATGCGGGCGCCTTCGCCAGCGAGCTCCTGGCCTACCGTACCGGAGGACGGGTCGAGGCGTACGCCTATGGCGCGCTGGAGCTGCTCCGGAAGTTCGTGAAGCGCAACCGCGCGCTGAGCGCAGCGATCGCCGCCTCGGTCCTCATCCTGATCGCCGGGGTCGTCGCGGTGGTGGTTCAGCTCCGGCAGGCGCGGGTGAATCTCGCCTCGGCGCTGATCGAGCGCGCGCGGCGCGCAGAGGACGTCAGCGACTGGGCGCGGGCCGCGGCGTACTACGCAGCGAGCCGGCAAGAGAACGACACGGCCGCGGCACGCTGGGGCATCGCCCTGGCCCGGGAACGCATCCCGGACCGAGGCACCTCCCTCGCCGGACCACCCGGTGCGTTCGCCGACGTGGACGTCCTGCCGGACGGGACGGTGGTCGCGCTGGAGACGCGAGACGCGTCGGTGCGCCTGTACGACGTCGCGACCCGCCGGAGCCTCTGGACGGCAGAGATGGAGTCGCCGGTCCGCTGGGCGCAGATGTCGTCCGGGACGGTCCGCCTGCTGTTCGGTCATGTCGTCCGGGTCCTGGACGAGCAGACCGGGCAGGAGCGCTTCACCTCGGACTGGGATGCCGAGCGGCTCTGCAAGAACGGCCCCGGCACCCACCGCGCCTGGATCGAGCGCCGGGGCATGCTTCACCTGGAAGGGGCGCAGCCTCCGTCCATCGCCGTCGGCATCACCAACCCGTGCGCGATCTCCCCGCAGGAAGACCGCCTGGCCGTCCGGGACCAGAGTGGCGTGGTGCGCCTGTGGGACCTCGTCGCCGGACGAGAGCTCATGACGCGACCCGCGCCGGATACGCAGGAGATCGCGTTCACCGCGCATGGTGTGGCGCTGGTGCGCTCGGGAGCGGTCCAGCTCTTCGGAGGACCGGGCGGTGATTTCTCCGTCGAGCTGCCGGGCCGGACCGCTTCCGGGTTCTCGGTCTCGATGCAGGGGCGGGGTCTGGCGGTCAGCCCGGACGGGCACCGGGCCGTGGTGGACGTCCCGGCGCTGAACAGGGCGGACGTGGTGGACCTCCGGGATCCAGCGGTCTTCGCGAGCGTGAGCCGCCCACCCGGCGACCCGAACTACGTGTTCTCGCCGGACGGGTCGCGGCTCTATGCGGCCGGGCTCGCCGGAGGTCGAGCGCTGATCTCCTGGAATCTGCGCCGACCCACCTCGGTCGCGAGCGGCTCCGGCACCTCCCGGATCTACCTGCGCACGGCCCGCGAGCGGTTCCTCCTCTTCGAGAGCCGTCACTGGGTGGAGCTGCGCGCGGGGGACGGGACGCTCCTTCGCCGGCTGACGGACCCGGAGGTGATCGCGGCGAACCTCTCCGGCGACGGATCCACGCTGGCCTTCTTCCACGAACGGGAGCTCGTCATCAGTCGTGCGGAGGACGGCCAGGAGATCGCGCGACTTCCTTGCGAGCAGTGCCGCCTGTTCGAGCTCTCCGACGACGGATCTCGTGTGGTGGGCCTCAACGGCGAGCGACGGCGAGTCTGGGACGTCCATGGACCTTCGCTCGTCCGTGA
>DATIWB010000072.1:0-7691 GCA_035519675.1 Myxococcaceae bacterium | reverse complement strand
ACCGCGCGGCGCAGCGCGCCCTCTTCGATCGTCATCGCGATGGCGTGATGGGGTACTGCTTGCTGGCCTGCAACCGCGATCGAGAACAGGCGCTCGAACTGACCCAGGAGACGTTTCTGCGCGCGCTCTCCTCGCTTCAGCGACTCAAGAATCAGGACCGGTTCAGGAGCTGGCTCTATTCCATTGCTGCCAACCTCTGTCGCAGCTCCGGCGTGCAGGACGCCCGCCGGCGTGAGCTCCTGGCGCTGGCGCAGCTGAGTCTCGACGCGCTCCAGGCGGATGATGAGCCGCGACAGCGTGAGTCACGGATCACGCTGGTGCAGCGCTTGCTCGCGCAGGTCCAGGACCCGGAAGTCCGTGCCGTGGTCTTGCTGAAGTACGGAGAGCCCGAGCACACCACGCGTGAGATCGCCGCCCGACTGGGCCTTCCACACGGAACGGTGACCAGCAGGCTCGTGCGCTTCCGAGCGGCGATCAAGCGCGAGCTGCTGCGCGCGATCCTGGAGGAGCCGCTGTGAGCTCCTGCGACGTCCTGACCGAGGACTTGCTCAAGGCCGCGCTGCGACGCCGCTTGACCGCCGAACAACGCGCGGTGGTAGCGCGTCACCTGGGCGAGCCTTGCGAGGCCTGTCTCGACCTGCTCGAGCGCTGGACGACCGAGGAGATGATCACCGAGTTGCACGCATCGGACAATCTGCTGTCCTGGGGAGAACAGGAGCGTGTCTTCGCCGCTGCTTCTGCGGGGGCCCCATCCGGAAGCCCGGCCTTGCGAGTCGTCCGTCCGGAGCGCCGGCGACGGCCCAGTCTGGCCTGGGGTCTGGGCACAGCTGCCATCGCGCTCGTCGCACTGGTGACGGTGACCCGGCCGGAGCTTCGAGACCCCGCGCAAGGGCTCAAGGGCCCTCAGAGGCCAACGGTCGCACTCGTCCCGTTCGTCGGCGCGCGGACCCCGACGCCGCACGTGATTCGGGCTCTGGCGTCGGGCAAGGCGGTTGCTCGTGGGGAGCTGCTCCTCCTGCGCATTCGCCTGGCCACGCCCGCCTGGATCTATCTGCTCTCGCAAAGGCAGGGTGAATCGACCGAGCTCGTGTGGCCGATGGGGGTGGCCACGCGCCACGCTTCCGGTGAGTTCGAGCTGGCGGAAGCGGGAGCGGCGCTGGCCATTGACCCTGAGGCGCTTGGAACGGGGGCCTGGCTCATCGTGATCGCATCGCCTGAACGCATCGAACCTGGCCGGTTGCGGACCCAGGAGTCGCTTCGCACTCGCGCAGAAGTCGAGGAAGCCTTCCCCGGCTGCGGGGTGGACCTGTTGCCGATCGTCCTCGAGCCGGAACGATGAACGTTCGCTGGTGCGTCGTCGCAGCAGTGACGCTCGCGGCTTGCGCATCGAGCTCGGGCTTGAAGGGCGCTCCGCTGTCGGCATTCGCGCCCGAAGGCATCACGGACCAGCCGCCTCAGCGACACGCGCTCCTGGTGGGGGTCGATCAGTTCGAGGACGGGCGCTTTCAGGCGCTCCACTACGCCGGAGCTGATGCCCGGGCGCTCGGCCTCGCGCTGGGCGAGTTCGACGACGTGCGGGCCCTCGTCCGTCCCGAGGAAACCCGGCGCGCCGCGATCCTCGAAGCACTCGAGGCGCTGGAAAAGCGAATCCGCACCCCCCGGGACACCGTCCTGCTTTACTTCTCCACCCATGGCTCTCTCGTGCAAAGGCCTGGGGGCGATCTGGAGCGGGTGCTGGTCGTGGGCGACACCCGGCTCGACTTGCTCCGCGAGACGGGGATCTCGGTCGATGAGCTGATCCACCGTGCGGAGAAGCTGCCCTCCCGACGTGTGGCGATCGTGCTGGCGACGTGCCACTCGGGCCGCGGCAAGTCGCGCATTCTCGACTCCCTGGCGCAGGCGCTCGCCTCGCGCAAGGCAACGCCACCCAGGCTCGAGGATGTCTCCGAGGCCGTGGTGGTGCTGTCCGCAGCCGCGTTCGGGGAGGCCGCCCGCGAGGACGCCACGCTCGGTCACGACGTCTACACCCACTTTCTTCTCGAGGGGCTGCGCGCGGGCGATCGCGACCAGGATGGCGCCGTCACGATCAGCGAGGCTCACGACTACGCGCGCGGGCGCACCTGGCAATTCACCGAGGGACAGCAGCGGCCGACTGCCGAGAGCACGATTCTCGGGGTCGACCCGATCGTGCTCCGTGGGCGGCGTGAGCGCATGGGATTGCCAGTCATCTTCAGCTATGCCCACAGCTCGGACGGAATCGCGGTCCGTCTGTCCGGTCAGGAAAAGGGAGTTCTCCCCGGAGGGTTCGCCGCAGATACCGGAACGCAACGGCTCGAGCTCCTCGATTCCGGTACCGGTGGCCTCCTCTACGCGGGCGACGTCCAGCTCAATCCGGGCGATCGCCTGGAACTCCACCGTCTCATCCCTCCTCCCGCCAGACTCGAGCTCCACCTCGAGGCTGGCGTCTTCATGCCGCTGTCCAACGATGCTCGCGAAGGCCTTCCCGTCGCACCGGTGGTTGGAATCCGGGTGCGCGGTCGGAACTGGCCGGTGCCGCACCTGACGTCGGAGATCGACGTTTCCATCATCGGGAACAGCGGTACGACAGCGACATTCGACAGTACGCTTCCCTACAAGCTGTTTGGCGTCCACCTCCAGGGGGGCATGGGATGGACCTTCGAGCTGGGCGGTGGGGCTTTCATCGAGCCGCAGCTGCGGCTCGGCTACCTCTGGCTGTGGCGTCGCTTCTCGGGAGCCGCCGCTGACGAGTCCTTGGGCGCGCTGACACTCTCCCCGGCGCTCGAGCTCGGACTTTCGCCGTCCGACGCCTTCAGGTTGGGATTGCGCTTCGAGACCTCGCTGTTTTCCGCCCGCATCGAGGGCGCCAAAGCACTCCAGGTCGTCGCACAGATCTCACTGCTCGTCGGGTACTCTTTCTGAGGAAGCAGAGCTCGATCACGGGAGCCGAGTAGCGCATTCCGGACCGAGCTCCGTGGCAGCTTGGGGGGCTCACATGGGTTCGACCATCCTTGCTGCGGTCACGGCTGTCGTTCTCCAGACAGGGAAGCCGCACGCTTCTTTCGACCGCTGGGGAGCGGAGGTCGGCGGCGGCGTGGCCTACGACAGGTACGAACAGACCAACACCCTCCCAATCAAGAGCGCGCTCTGGCTGCTGGAGGTGCGTGTCCGCTCTCCCTGGGGGCTGAGCCTGGGCCTGCTGGGAATGACTGCGTCGGGGACGCACGATGCCGGCGGATACGGAGACAGCGTCAGTCGGAAGATGCTCGGCTTCGATCTCGAGTACGCACTGCCGTTCCCGATGGGCGCCATCGGCGTCGGGCGAGCGTGGGTTGGCGTCGGGTTTGCGGCCGGCACCACCTCTTACGACCACGTGGACGAGCCCTTCCACAGCGAGGGTCACGTCCGGGAGTTCCGCAGCAGGGTCGGGGTGGACTTCCTCTTCTTTGGATCCTTCGCCGTGGGCCCCTGGATCGGACCTGCGTGGGGCGACACCACCGCGCCGGTGTACGAGAGTCTGGGCCCAGGCGGCTCTCTCCCCGCGGTTGGCAGCCCCCCCGGGCGAACCAGCTACACGGTCTTCAACGTGGGTGGCCGCATCCTGCTGGTCTTCTGAGCCGCGCGTGGCCTGGAAAGAGAAGCGAGTCATGAGCCACAAGCTGCAGTTCATCGAGAACGCCACCGCGCGGAGGGCGAACATCTCGGCGCTCTGCAGGGAGTACGGCATCTCCCGGCAGACCGGCCACAAAGGGTCCGGGGGCAGAGGTCCGTGCGGCTCGGCGAAGCCCGGCGCCTCATGACCGTTCACGAGGTGGCCGAGCGGCTCCGGGTACGGCCGGTGACGGTGTACCGGCCTTGTGCGCCGGTCCCGCTTCCCGATCCCGGCCGGCGACGGGTCAATCCCCCGTCCCGGCCGGAGGGCCCGTTCGAAGTCGATGACTGGCGGCCGCGAGCGGGACCAGTCGCGCCTCCTCGGCCGTGAGCACGGCAAAGACCACGGACCGGAGCACCTCGCGACGATGCGGAGCCACCTCGGCCAGATGTTCCGCCAGCCCGCGTATCATCGCCTCCAGAGCGGTCACGGGCCCCAGACCGCCATGGCCCGCCCCCAGCAGCGGCGTCGCGAGCACGAACTGGCCCTCCAGGTTCTCCTCGCTGGCGAGCTCGGTGGCCTCCCGGAGCACCGCGAGGAAGCAGCTCCGGACCCGGGAGGGCCCGGTGGCGCCGCCCGTTTCCGGGTCCCTCCTTCGGTAGTCCACTGATGCCACATGCAGAACCCAGCGGAAGGCCGAGCACGTCCCCGCGTCCGTGACCAGGCAGTCCTCCGCTCGGAGCGGCCCGTCGAACTCCTCCTCCAGCCGCTCCCGCACCGACTCCTGGAAGGGATGTCCTCCACAGGCGTCACGGATGGCCCCGCTGACGCCGCTCCCCATCCCCAGTGCAGGATTCCCGGCGTTGACGATGGCGTGGGCGCCCAGCTCTGGAGCGACGATGGAAGCGTGGCGAGCACAGATGACAGGCATTGCCTCCCCCGCAGCGCCTCGAACGAGACTTCACATCCTCTCGTCGATGGCCCGGTTGCTCATCTCGTCCGCCCCGGCGTAGTCCAAGGGCGAACAAACCGAGTCTTCGTGGCGCAGACCGGTGGAGGCCGCGTCCATGGAGGTGTCGACCCTCGGCGAGCTGCTCAAGCGCTGGCGTCCGGGGGTCTCCAACGCCGCGGATTCGCTCCGGGGCAGCGGAGCCGTTGGACGCGCTGAGAGTGCTTGGACGGCCTCCCGCACGGCACCGCACGGCAGAAACCGATGGCCATGGGTCTGGTGCGCGTCCAGACGCTACTGACCGTGCGTGAGGCAGCCGAGCTCCTCCGGGTGCGCCCGGTGACGGCCTACCGCCTCTGCGCGCGCGGCGCCCTGGCCCACGCCCGGGTGTCGAAGCCATCCGGATCCGCGCCGAGGACCTCGAGCGTCTCCTCCGGGGCGGCGAGAGGTCGCCCGCGACGCCGCAAGCGTCACAGCGGCGCGGGCCCTGCTAGGGTGAGGCGACACCCGTCACCTTCCGCCCCGGTACAATGGAACTGCTGGCTCTCGACAGCGTCGCCATCGGCTACCAGAGGGACAGGCCGCTCCTGCCGCCGATCTCGTTCTCGGTGGCCCGCGGGGATCTGGTGGGCATCCTCGGACCGAACGGCTCCGGCAAGACCACCTTCCTCAGGACGCTCCTCGGCCTCCTGCCCCCGCTCCACGGAGCGTTGCGATACCCGATGGGGCGCAAGCCGCGCCTCGGCTACGTGACGCAGAATCCGCAGTTCGACCTCACCTACCCACTCTCGGTCCTCGAGGTGGTGCTGATGGGACGCATCGCCCAGCTGGGCCTCCTGCGTCGGCCTGGAAAAGAGGACCTGGCCATCGCCGAGCAAGAGCTCGAGGCGGTCGGGCTCAGGGCCCTGTCGAGCCAGCCATTTCGAGCGCTCTCCGGCGGGCAGCGGCAGCGGGTCCTGGTGGCGCGCGCACTCGCCGGGGCCCCGGACCTGCTCATGCTCGACGAGCCCACGAGCAACATGGACGTGGCCGCCGAGCACGCCCTGCTCTCCCTGGTCCGCTCGCTGAGCGCGACGAGGAGCATGGCCGTCGTGTTCGTCACTCACGAGATCTCCGCCGCCGCCGAGAACGCCAGGACGGTGGTCCTGCTCGACAGCGCCAGGAGCTACTTCGCCTCGGGGCCGGTGGACACCCTGCTGACCTCGGAGACGATGAGCACGCTCTTTGGCCACCCGGTCGAGGTTCGCCACGAGAATGAACGGGTCTTCGTCTGGCTCTCGGCCAATGGTGGCAGGAGCGACCCGCAGTGAGCTTCTGGGATGCCCGGTTCCTGTGGGAGGAGCCGATGCTGGCCGCGGTCCTCGCCTCGGCGATGCTCGGTTACCTGGGCCTCTTCGTGGTGCTGCGCCGGATCGGCTTCATGAGTGCAGCGCTGAGCCAGGTCTCGGGCCTCGGAGTCGCCCTGGCCTTCCTGGCCGGGAGCTTCGCGGGCGTCACACCACACACCGAGACGCCGCCCTGGCTTCACCCCTCCCTCTGGGCGCTGGCCTTCGCCAGTCTCGGCGCCGCGGCGATGGCAGTGCTCGGCCGCTCCCGGCGGGGGACTCCGGAGACCGTCGTGGCCGTCGCCTATGTCGGAGCGAGCAGCCTGGTGCTCCTGGTGCTGGCCAGTCCGCGGCTGGTGCAGGAGGCGCACGAGATCGGAGACCTGCTCTTTGGAAACGCCGTGGTGGTCCGGCGGCAGGATCTCTGGAACCTCGGTCTCGCCGCGCTTCTCGTCTCCGCGGTGCACGGGCTGCTCTTCCGCTCGTTCCTCTTCGCCTCCTTCGACTCCGACGCCGCGCGGGTGGCCGGAGTGCCGGTGCAACGGGTGGACCTCCTGCTCCATCTCTCGCTGGCGCTGGAGGTCGCGGTCGCGACCCGTGCGCTCGGGACCTTGCCAGTGTTCTCGTTCCTGGTGCTGCCGGCCGGAGCGGCGCTGCTGCTCGCCGAGCGCCTGACCCTGGTGCTCCTCCTCTCGGTGGTGATCGCGGTATCCTGCGCCGTCGGCGGCTACGTGCTGTCATGGTTCCTGTCCCTGCCCACCGGCCCGGTCATGGTGGTTCTCGGGGTGGCCGTGTGGAGCCTGGCGGGCCTGAGGCGGCTGGTGAGGACACGGTTCCGATGAGACTCAGGACCATCGGCGCTCTGGCAGCGACTCTCGCCGCGCTCGCGGGTCCGGCCCGAGCCCAGGACGGAGGCGTGCCCCCGGCAACCGAACCCTCGCTGTCCGAGCAGATCGAGGCCGCTGCCAGCGGCGCTCCCCCGGCGGCGACCGCCCCGGCCGTCCCCGCCGGACCGGCCCCCCGCTCGTTCCAGAGCTTCAATCCCGACCTGTCGGTCATCGTCGATGGGACCGCCGGCTACGGGAACCGGCCCAGTTACAGCACGGCGGGCGACGATCCGGTGCTCAAGGGCGGGTCGTCGGAGCGGCCAGCCGGCTTCACGCTCCAGGAGCTCGAAGTCGCCTTCCAGGCGGTGGTGGATCCCTTCTTCCGTGCCGACGTCTTCCTGACCATTCCCAACCTCGAAGAGCTCGAGATCGAGGAAGCGGTCATCACCACCACCAGCCTGCCCGCGGGCTTTCAGGTGCGGGCTGGCGTCTTTCGTTCGGCCTTCGGCCGGCAGAACGGCCAGCACCTGCACCTTCAGGACTTCACGCGCCGGCCGCTGATCAACGAAGCCTTCCTCGGTGTGGACGGGCTGCGTGCCCCCGGGCTGCAGATCTCCTGGCTCTTTCCGACGCCCTTCTTCCTTCAGCTCAGCGCCGAGGCGTTCAGCGTCGCCCGTCCCGAGGACACCGGACACCTCACCAGCTTCGGGGGCGGGAAGAGCACCGACCTCACCTACACCACTGAGCTCAAGGTCTTCGTTCCCTTGGGGGACGCGCTGAGCCTTTACGGCGGCGTCAACGCCGCCTTCGGCAAGAGCACCCATCCGCGCGACGGCGCTTCCACCTCGGTGGAGGGCGTGGACCTCTACCTCAAGTACAAGCCGCCGAACGTGACGAGCGGATACTTCAGCCTGGCCTGGACGACCGAGTACTTCCTGCGACAGGTCCAGCCCCTCACCCCGGAGGAGAGCGTCGCCCAC
>DATIWB010000071.1:0-40917 GCA_035519675.1 Myxococcaceae bacterium | reverse complement strand
GCGTCGCCGGACCGGGGCGGCTGGATCCGTCTGCCGGATCTGTTACAGGGACCCCTCCGATGCCCAAGCGAACCGATATTCACAAGGTCCTGGTCATCGGATCCGGGCCGATCGTCATCGGCCAGGCCTCCGAGTTCGACTACTCCGGCACCCAGGCGATCAAGGCGCTGCGCGAGGAGGGCGTGCAGGTCGTCCTCCTCAACAGCAACCCGGCCACGGTGATGACCGATCCGGAGTTTGCCCACCGGACGTACATCGAGCCCATCACCGTCCAGGCCGCCGAGCAGATCATCGAGCGCGAGCGCCCGGATGCGCTGCTCCCCACCATGGGCGGGCAGACCGCGCTCAACCTCGCCAAGGCACTCGCCGAGGCGGGCATCCTCGAGCGCTACGGGGTGAAGCTGATCGGTGCCTCGCTCCAGGCCATCAACAAGGCCGAGGACCGGCAGCTCTTCAAGGCGGCGATGCAGAAGATCGGCATCCCGCTCCCGAAGAGCGGCTACGCCACCTCGCTCGACGAGGCGAAGGCCATCGTCAAGGACATCGGGTTTCCGGCCATCGTCCGTCCCAGCTTCACCCTCGGCGGGACCGGCGGCGGGGTGGCCTACAACTCCGACGAGTTCGAGGCCATCTGCCTCGCCGGTCTCAAGGCCAGCCCCACCTCCACGCTCCTGGTGGAGGAGAGCGTCCTGGGGTGGAAGGAGTTCGAGCTGGAGGTGGTCCGTGACACCGCGGACAACGTGATCATCATCTGCTCCATCGAGAACCTGGACCCGATGGGGGTGCACACCGGTGACAGCATCACCGTGGCCCCGGCGCAGACCTTGACCGACAAGGAGTACCAGCGGCTCCGGCAGGCATCGCTGGCCATCATCCGGGAGATCGGCGTCGACACCGGGGGGTCCAACATCCAGTTCGGGATCGACCCGAAGGATGGCCGGATGGTGGTCATCGAGATGAACCCCCGCGTCAGCCGCTCCAGTGCGCTGGCCTCCAAGGCCACCGGGTACCCCATCGCGAAGATCGCCGCCAAGCTGGCGATGGGCTACCGGCTGGACGAGCTGAAGAACGACATCACCCGGGACACGCCGGCCTCGTTCGAGCCGACGCTGGACTACGTGGTGGTGAAGATTCCCCGCTTCAACTTCGAGAAGTTCCCCCGCGCGGCACGGACGCTGACCACCTCGATGCGCAGCGTGGGCGAGGTGATGGCCATCGGCCGGACGTTCCGCGAGGCGTACATGAAGGCGCTGCGGAGCACCGAGTCGGGCGCGCTGTCCTCCTTCGAGCCGCTCGAGCTGCCGGCCGACCCGGTGGCCCGGACCGAGCGGGTGCGAGACCTGCTCCGAGTGCCGCGGCCCGAGCGGCCGCAGGCGCTCTTCCATGCCTTCCGGGAGGGGATGAGCGTCGAGGAGGCCTTCCAGCTCTCGGCAATCGACCCCTGGTTCCTCCGCAACATCCGCGATCTGGCCCTGGAGGCGAAGTCGCTGTGGGGAGGGAAGCTCGGCGAGCTGGACGATGCCCGCCTCCACCGGCTGAAGGCGGACGGCTTCTCGGACCGGCTGCTGGCCTTCCTGCTGGGGACGACCGAGGGCGAGATCCGGGCGCACCGGCACCGCCGCAACATCCGCCCGGCCTACAAGCGGGTGGACACCTGCGCGGCCGAGTTCGAGGCCTACACCCCCTACCTCTATTCCTCGTACGAGGAGGAGGACGAGGCGCCGCCCACCGAGCGGAAGAAGGTGATGATCCTCGGCAGCGGGCCGATCCGCATCGGCCAGGGCATCGAATTCGACTACTGCTGCGTCCACGCCGTCTTCGCCCTGCGCGCCGCCGGCTACGAGACGGTGATGGTGAACTGCAACCCGGAGACGGTCTCCACCGACTACGACACCTCGGACCGGCTGTACTTCGAGCCGCTCACGCTCGAGGACGTGCTGGAGATCGCCCACCGGGAGAAGCCCATCGGGGCCATCGTGCAGTTCGGCGGCCAGACGCCCTTGCGGTTGTCGGTGCCGCTGGAGAAGGCGGGCCTGCCGATCCTCGGGACCACCCCGGACGCCATCGACCGGGCCGAGGACCGCGAGCGCTTCTCCAAGCTCATCGAGAAGCTCGGCCTGAAGCAGCCGGAGAACGGCGTGGCCCGGAGCCCCGACGAGGCGCACGGCACCGCCCAGAAGATCGGCTACCCGGTGATGGTTCGGCCCTCCTACGTGCTCGGCGGGCGGGCGATGGAGGTGGTCTACGACTCCGAGAGCCTGGAGCGGTACATGCGCGAGGCGGTGAAGGCCTCGCCCGAGCACCCGGTGCTCATCGACCGCTTCCTGAAGGACGCGATCGAGGTGGACCTGGACCTGGTGGCCGACCGGACCGGCGAGGTGCTGGTGGGCGGCGTCCTCGAGCACATCGAAGAGGCGGGCATCCACTCCGGCGACGCCTCCGCCACGCTCCCCCCGCACTCGCTCTCCCCGGAGCTGGTGGAGCGGATGAAGGACCAGGCCACGGCGCTGGCCCGCGAGCTGAACGTGGTGGGCCTGATGAACGTGCAGTTCGCCATCCAGGGGAAAGCCATCTACGTCCTGGAGGTGAACCCACGCGCCTCACGCACCGTCCCCTTCATCTCCAAGGCGACCGGGGTGGAGCTGGCGAAGATCGCTGCGCTGTGCATGGTGGGAAAGACGCTCCGCGAGCTGAACGCTCCGCGCGAGGTGGAGATGAAGCACGTGGCGGTGAAGGAGTCGGTCTTCCCCTTCGCCCGCTTCCCCGGGGTGGACGTCATCCTCGGCCCGGAGATGAAGTCCACCGGCGAGGTGATGGGCATCGCCGACGACTACTACTCGGCGTTCGCCAAGAGCGAGGCGGCGGCCGGGTCGGCGCTGCCGAGGTCGGGCACGGTGTTCATCTCGGTGAAGGACGAGGACAAGCCGGCGATGGTGGACCTCGCCAAGCGGCTCCGGGCGCTCGGGTTCCGCATCGTCGCCACCGGTGGCACCCACCACTACCTGGCGAACAAGGGCATCCCCACCGAGCACGTGCTGAAGGTCACCGAGGGCCGGCCGCACGTGGTGGACAAGATCGTGGACGGCGAGGTGGACCTGGTCATCAATACGACCTTTGGGAAGAAGGAGATCGCCGACAGCTTCAGCATCCGTCGCGAGTCGCTGATGCACTCCGTTCCCTACTACACGACGGTGCAGGCGGCCCGGATGGCGGTGGGGGCGATCGAGGCGCTGGTGCGCGGGCGGATTCCGGTGATGGCGCTCCAGGACGCCCTGGGCTTGAAGCGCTGAGCCTGGCTGGCTAGGGTCCGCGGCCCCGTATGAGCCGCATTCCCATCACCGCCTCCGGCCTCCGGCGCCTCAAGGAGGAGCTGAAGCAGCTGCAGACCGTGGAGCGGTTGAAGATCTCCAGGGAGATCGAGGTCGCCCGAGCGCACGGGGACCTCCGGGAGAACGCCGAGTACCACGCGGCCAAGGAGAAGCAGTCGCACATCGAGGGTCGCATCCTCACCCTCAACGACTCGATCGCCCGGGCCGAGGTGATCGACGTCTCCAAGCTCGCGGGTGACAAGGTGGTCTTCGGGGCGACGGTCAAGCTGCTCGACATCGAGAGCGAGAGGGAGGTGACGTACACCCTGGTGGGCGAGCTCGAGGCGGACATCAAGCGCCGGCTCGTCTCGGTCACCTCGCCGCTGGCCCGGGGGCTGATCGGCAAGGCGGTCGGCGACCTGGCGACCGTGCAGAGCCCGAGCGGCCCGCGGGAGTACGAGGTGGTCGAGGTCCTCTTCGAGGAGCTGGACGCCGAGGAGTAGGGCGGGGGACCGCGGGAGTAGGCTCCTCGCCGTTGGTCCGTGGCGATGTCCTCCGCCTCCTACCTCCAGCCCCTGGTCGCTCCCTTGCGTTTCCTCGCGCAGAGCGATTTCACGCGCCTGTCGACGGTGAAGGGGCTCGAGGCGCTGGTTCGCACGGCGCTCGAGGGGGCCCGGACGGCGCAGTCCGGGGGCGACGTGCAGCTTCTCGAACGGGTCATCCGGGCCCTGGAGCGCGAGGGCCCAGAGTCACAACAGGTAGCGCTGCGTGCGCTGGCCCCGCGCGTCCGCGAGGTGGGCGTGGCCTCCACGCCCCGAGGAGTGATCTCCGGCGGCGCCACCCCGGAAGCCACCGCTCCGCGCAGACCGCACGGGTCGGAACCTCCGGCTCTCGCTTCGCGCAAGCCGCCGCCGGCACTGCGCGCCCCCCCCGCCGCCCGCGGCCTTCCGGTCCCGGCGAAGCGCGCCCGCCCCCCTGTGTCGCCGTCGCTCCTGGACGAGTCGCCCTCGCCGCCACGCAAGACCCGCCGGCCAGCCCGGTCGCGCGCACCGACGCCCCAGCCCGAGGAGGTGGCCCGGCCCATCGCCGCGGGGCCGAGCCGGGGACCGCTCTCGCAACCCATCGGCGCCGGTGGCATCCGGGTCCCGCCCCGTCTGGTCGAGGCGCTGAGCAAGAAGGGGCTGCAGCGGGTGGGGGACCTCCTTTTCCTGCTCCCCCGGACCTACGAGGACCGCCGGCGGCTCTCGACGCTCCGGGAGCTGCGGCCCGGGGAGCATGGGGTGGCGGTGGGCACGGTCCGGATGGCTCGGGATCTCATGATTCGCCCCGGCAAGCGCGGCTTCCAGGCCGTGCTCGCCGACGACACCGGGAGCATCGCGCTCACCTGGTTTCAGAGCGGCCCGTGGATGAAGTCCCGTGTGCCGGTCGGCAAGCGTCTCATCGTCTCCGGTGAGCTCCGGGCGGCGGCAGGCGGCCGGGAGATGGTGCATCCGGAGGTCGAGCCGGCGGACGAGGGGAGCGGGCCGTCGCTTCACACCGGTCGCATCGTCCCGGTCTATCCGGGGTTCGAGCGCCACGAGCAACGACAGGTCCGCGCACTGGTGGCGCGGGTGGCCGCGGCGCACCTGGGCGCGGTGGAGGACCCGCTCCCGGACGATCTTCGCCAGCGCCTGGCGTTGCCCCGGCTGGCCGAGGCACTGGCCCGCATCCACCAACCTGCTCCGGACGACGATCTCGCGGCGCTGGAGCAGCACCGCAGCCCCGCGCACCGGCGGCTCGCCTTCGACGAGCTGTTCCTGCTCCACCTGGGGCTGGCCCTCCGCCGCCAGGGGGTGAAGCACGAGCCGGGCATCGCCTTCCATGTCGACGGCGAGCGACTGGCCCGGGCGCGGGGGCTGCTCCCGTTCACGCTGACCCGCGCGCAGGCTCGGGCGGTGGCGGAGATCGGCCGGGACATGGCGCGGCCCGAGCCGATGCACCGGCTCCTCCAGGGCGATGTGGGCTCGGGGAAGACGGCGGTGGCGGCGGTCGCCGCGGCGCTCGCGGTGGAGGACGGCTGGCAGGTGGCGCTGATGGCGCCGACCGAGATCCTCGCCGCACAGCACCACGCCACCTTCGCCCGGGTGTTCGGCCCCGCTGCAGTGGAGGTGACGCTGGTCACCGGGAGCGGGACGGGGAGCGAGAAGCGGCGGGCGCGGCAGGCGCTGGAGTCGGGCCGGGCACGCATCGCGGTGGGCACCCAGGCGCTCATCCAGGAGGGCATCGCCTTCGAGCGGCTGGGGCTGGTGCTCATCGACGAGCAGCACCGGTTCGGGGTGCTGCAGCGACAGGCGCTCGGGCACAAGGGTCGCCGGCCGGACGTCCTGGTGATGACCGCCACCCCGATTCCTCGCACCCTGGCGATGACCCTGTACGGGGACCTCGACCTCTCGGTGCTGGACGAGCTCCCCCCCGGACGGACGCCCATCACCACCCGGGTGGCGACCCCCTCGCGGCAGCCCGAGGTGTGGGAGGCGGTGGAGCTCGAGCTCCGGAAGGGCCGCCAGGCGTACGTGCTCTATCCGCTGGTGGAGGCCTCGGAGAAGGTCGACCTCGCCGACGCGACCCGCGGCGCCGAGGAGCTCCAGGGGCGGTGGCCGCACCGCCGGGTCGAGCTGCTCCACGGGCGGCTCAAACAGCAGGACAAGGACCAGGTGATGGACGCCTTCCGGACCGGCGAGGTGGACGTGCTGGTCTGCACCACGGTGGTCGAGGTGGGGGTGGACGTGGCCAACGCCTCGGTCATGGTCATCCAGAACGCCGAGCGCTTCGGGCTGTCGCAGCTCCACCAGCTGCGGGGTCGGGTGGGGCGGGGTGCGGCGGCCTCGTTCTGCTACCTGCTGCCGTCGCCCGCCGGTGGGCCCGACGCGCGAGAAAGGCTGGAGGTCCTCGAGCAGAGCACCGACGGGTTCGTCATCGCCGAGAAGGACCTCGAATTTCGTGGACCGGGCGAATTCCTGGGAACGCGGCAGAGCGGGCTGCCCGAGCTGAGCGTGGCCAACCTCGCCCGGGACCAGGCGCTTTCGGCGGTGGCGGCCGAGGAGGCGAAGGCCATCGCCGCGGCCGACCCCCGGCTCACCCGGCCCGAGCACCGGGGGATGCTGCGGGCCCTGGAGGAGCGGTGGGAGGGGAAGCTCTCCCTGGCGAGGGTGGGGTAGCCAGGCCCGCGGCGGCGTTTTACGTTGGCACCGGCATGGAGGACGGCCGTCTCATTCTGGGGTTGCGCCGGAGCGGCATCCGGGACGAGCGGGTGCTCGCCGCGATGACCCTGCTGTCGCGCGCGGACTTCGTGCCGGACCGGCTCCGCGACATCGCCGCGCAGGACGAGGCGCTGCCCATCGGGGAGGCGCAGACCATCAGCCAGCCCTACGTGGTGGCCCTGATGAGCGAGGCGCTGGAGGTTCGGCCCGGCGACCGGATCCTCGAGATCGGCACCGGCTCCGGCTACCAGGCGGCGGTGCTGCACCTGCTGGGGGCGGACGTGTACAGCATCGAGGTCCGGGAGGGGCTGGCGCGGAGCGCGGCCGAGCACCTCCAGCCGTTCGCCGGGCCCAGGCTCCACCTCCGCATTGGGGATGGCTTCGACGGGTGGCCGGAGGCGGCGCCGTTCGACGCGATCGTGCTGACCGCGGCCCCCGAGCGGCTCCCGCTGACGCTGGTGGAGCAGCTGGCACCCGGTGGTCGGCTGGTGGGGCCCATCGGCGGCCAGCTCGAGGGTCAGGAGCTGGTCCGGCTGCGCAAGGGGGCTGACGGGCAGCTGCAGAGCGAGCGGCTGCTCTCGGTGCGGTTCGTCCCGATGACCCCGGCGCCCCTTCCGACCTGAGGCCCGACCGCGCGTGCGCCCCTGTCCCGTCTGCGAGGCACCGGTCACCGGCTGGATGTGCGAGGTGTGCGGGAAGCAGGTGGGTCCATCTCCGGCCTCGGCGAGCCTCACCGTTCCCCTGGAGGGGCTGGAGTCGACTCAGCTTCCGCCGGACGGGCTCGGCCTGGACATCGAGCCGGCGCCGGATCTCGAGCTCACCGCGACCGGTCCGGTGCCGGAGGTGCCCGGTGAGCCCCTGCTCGGATGGGAGATGACGCACGTCGGTCTGGGTCCGGACGTGCGGGCCGGTGGGCTCCCGGACCTCGACGCCGGTCGTGCCGCGCCCGAGGGGCCGCCGACGGTGGCGCCCTCGGTGCTGACCTGCCGGTACTGCCGCAACGTCCAGGCATCGGGGCTGTTCTGTGACCGGTGCGGCATGCGGCTGCCCTGGGCGGCGCCGGCATCGGCGGTCAAGGCCGAGGTGGCCGACGCGACCGAGCGCAGGGTGTGCAAGCGCTGCGGTGAGCGCAGCCCGGTGTCGCTGGAGCGGTGTGGGGGCTGCGGTGCGCTGCTGGTGACCGAGCCGTAGGTCAGGGCGGCCCCATCCAGCTAGCCATCGCGGGCCCGGCTGCCGTAGGGTCCGCCCCCGCTTGCAGACCGAACCTTCGATGGAGCTGTCGCCCGAGGTGGCCCGGGCGCGGCTGAGCCAGCTCCAGGCCCAGCTGGCGGTACGCCAGAGCACGACGCACTTCGCCCGGGCAGGGGTGGCGCTGGTGGCCTGCACGATCTTCACCGGGGCGGCGGCGAAGCTCTTCTGGGACTCGATCCGCTTCCCGGTGCTGGGCGCGGGGTCGGTGGTGGTGGCCATCGGGCTGGTGGTGTTCGCCTGGATCCAGTACCGGCGCGGGCAGGCGCACCATCGCCGTGAGCTGGAGCTGTTCGCCTCGCTGCAGGCGGTCCACCGGGCGCTCCACCTGGACGATCCGGCGGCGCTGCTTCCCCGATGAGCGCCAGGTCCGGGCGGCTCATCGTCCTGGAGGGCATCGACGGCTCCGGGACCACCACCCAGGCGGCGCGGCTGGCCACCTCGCTGCGTGAGGCCGGGCAGGCGGTGGTGAGCACGCGCGAGCCGTCGGACGGGCCGATCGGGATGGTGCTCCGGCAGGCGTTGACCCGCAGGCTGGTGGGGCTGTCGGACCGGATGCTGGCGCTGCTGTTCGCGGCGGACCGCCTGGACCACCTCGCCTCGGTGGTGGAGCCGGCGCTGGCCGAGGGCAAGGTGGTGGTGTCGGACCGCTACGTGCTCTCGTCGCTGGCCTACCAGGGCATGCGGCTGCCGCTCCGCTGGGTGGAGGCGTTGAATGCGGCGGCGCGGCCGGCGGACCTGACGCTGTACCTGGAGGTCGACCCCCGGACGGCGGCGCGGCGGCGGCACGGCCGCGGCGGAGCGGCGGAGCTGTTCGACGCCGACGACGTCCAACGCTCGGTGGCCCGCGCCTACGCTCGGGTGGTACGGAAGCACGCCCGGGCGCAGCGGGTGGTCCGGGTGGACGGCCGGGCGGCGCCGGACGAGGTCGCGCGGGAGATCCTCTCCCGGGTCCGCGCCGTGCTGTCCCGGCGGGCGGGGAAGTAGAGTGCCCGGCGGGATGGCACGGACGGGCGCGGCGGCGATCATCATCGGCAACGAGGTCCTCTCGGCGAAGGTGGAGGACGTCAACGGACCGCACCTCGTGCGCCGGCTCCGCGAGCACGGCGTCCCGCTGCGGGCGATCTTCGTGGTCCCGGACGAGATCGAGGCCATCGTCGGGGCGGTGGTGAACGCCCGCGCGGTCGCCCGGTGGATCGTCACCAGCGGTGGCATCGGTCCGACGCACGACGACGTGACGGTGCGCGGGGTGGCACTGGCGCTGGGCCGCGAGGTGGTGCGGCTGCCGCGCATCGTCGAGCTGCTGTCCCAGGCCCACTCCGGCTCGATGCCCGCCGAGGCGCTGCGGCTCGCCGAGGCGCCGGAGGGAACCGAGCTGCTCGCACCCGAGGGAACGGTCTATCCGGTGCTCGCGGTGGAGGGGATGTTCCTGCTCCCCGGCGTCCCGTCGCTGTTCAAGATGCAGCTGGAGACGGTGCTCTCGTCGCTGCCGAAGGGCGCGGTGCACGTCCGTTCCCTCTACCTGTCACGGGGCGAGGCGGAGATCGCCGCGACCTTGGACCGGGTGGCGCTGGGGATGCCCGACGTGGGCATCGGCAGCTACCCGGCGGTGACCTCGGGAGCCGACCACCGCGTCCGGGTGACGGTGGAGGGCGCCGAACCAGAGCGCGTGGAGCTGGTGGTGGCGCGACTGCAGAGCGAGCTGCCTGAAGGTGCGGTGCTGCGGGTCGAATGAGCGGCGGGTGAGGTCCTCGGGCCTCCAGCATCCCGGGGCCGGTGAGCGCCTCAAACCGCGCGTTCCGGCAGCGTCGGCCCCACCCGCTCCCGGAGGGTGAACAGCTCCTCCGAGACCGAGAACGTGACCAGCGCCCGGAGATCCGTCCGCTCGCGCACCGCTCGAATCACGCTCTCCGGCGACTCGGGCGCCTTCGACGTGGCAAACGCCGGGTCTTCCCGGAGGACCATCGTCAGCGCCACCGCCGGATCGCCGCAGACGAGCAACCCCGCCCGGTTCCCCGAGGCGAACAGACCCTGGAGCGTCCTGCCGAGGTCCGGCATCGGGCCCCGGGTCACCTCCCGCGCCGGCCCCTCGAGCGCGCGCAGCGACCTCCGCGGCAGCAGCTTCCGGAGCGTCCGGATCCGTTCCTCGTCCCTGTGCCCGAGCCCCTCGAAGTCCGCCACCACCAGGCGGATGCAATCTCCGAGCAGGTCGGCCAGCTCCGGTTCGGGGAGCTTCGCGGCGAGCGCCGTCCGCTCGAGCAATGCGAACACCGCCCGGCCAATGAGGAACTTCTGCTCCCGCGAGTTGAATCGCCGCACCACGTCCTGGCCCACGCAGATGCTCGGCGGATCGCTCGTCTCGGCGACCATGAGGCCCCGGCGCGCCTGGTAGACGTCGAAGTGGTCCACCCCGAATCCCTCGGCCACCAGGCGGATCGCCCGCACCACGGGGTGGTCCGATCGCAACCGGTCCGCGCGTGGATCCACCCCCAGGGTCTCGAAGTCCGGGGGGTGGAGCCTGGAGACCTGGTCGCCGACCGCCAGGAGCACGTCCTTCAACGGATTTCGCGCGTCCGGATGAAGCAGGAGATCCAGCGACGTACGGTCGACGCGGGCGTGCGGCTCGGTGGGGAGCCGGCTCCTCCAGTCGAGATGGAGGTGCATCGCCCTCGGCGTGCCCGCGCTCAGGAAGGCGCTCGCCGCCGCACAGCAGAAGCTCCGGTCGAGCAGCCGCTGCGAATCCCAGATCTCGTAGAGGGTCTCCAGGCTGAGGAGCCGCGTGGGGTCGAGGGCAAGCACCTCGCGGTGCGCGTCGACGGCGAGGTCGACCGAGCCCGGATCCTTGCTCAGCATGTCCGCCAGCGCGGTGCGGGCCTCCACGCTGCCAGGGTCCAGCTCCACCGCGGTGCGACAGGCGGCCACCGCCCGCGAGAGGTCGCCCAGGGTACGCAGGTAGAGCTCGGCCAGCCGGACGCGGATCCGCGACGCGGCCGCGGGAGGGCAGGGCGGCTGGGCGCGCTCGTCGAGCAGCTGCAGCAGCATCGCCATCCGTCCCCGCCGCTCGAAGAGCGAGACGATCCGGTCCAGGGCCTCGGGCTCCTCGAGGAGCAGCGGGAGCGCCTCCCTGGCCTCCGCGACCGAGCGCTCGGCGTCGTCGAAGCCCTCGCTGAAGGCCTCGGCCAGGCGGAGCGAGGTGCGGGCCCGGTCCACCGACCTGGTCTCCATCGCCCGCAGCTGCTGGAGGCAGTCCACCACCCCGGTCCAGTTGCGTGAGGCCCGGTGCAACGTGGCGAGCCGGTCGAGCGGCTCGGCGGAGACCACCGAGGCGAGCGCGGCGTTGAACGCCGCCACCGCGCGGGCAGGCTGGTCCAGGTGCTCCTGGTAGAGGATGCCCAGCCGGAGCTGGAGGGCGGCCAGCGTCTCGGCGTCGCCCCCGATCCGGAGGCGGTCCTCCAGCGCCTCGGCGGCGTCGGACCAGCGGCCCTGCTCGCCGGCGAGCACCGCCCGCAGCTCCAGCGCGTCGGCGTGTTCGGGCTCGGCCTCGAGCGCCCGTCCCAGGGCGGTGAGCGCCCGCCCGCGGTCGCCCACTCCATCGAGCCAGCCCTGGGCGGCCTTGAAGTACTCGTCCGCGGCGCCGGGGCGGTCGCCGGACGCCAGGCGGGTCTGCCCGCGCCGCTCGTTGAGCGAGGCCAGCTCGGCGGCGCCGCCCTTCCTGGCAAGGAGCGATTCCACCGCCTCGGAGGCCTCGACCTCCAGCGGGTCGAGGTCGAGCACTCGCTCGAACGCGTCGATGGCGCGCTCGGGCTTCTGCAGGACGTCCATCCACAGCCGCCCCGCCTCGAGCCAGGCCTGCACCGCACCCTCCCGGCTCCGGGTGGCGGCTGCTTCCGCCTCCCAGGCGAGCGCGGCGGCCTCGGTCTCCTCCATCCGCAACCGGACGCGGCGGACGCCCTGCAACGCCACCAGCTCCGCGGGCTCGAGCGCCAGCGCGGCCTGGTAGGCGCCGAGGGCCAGGGGAAGCGTCTCCGGGGATCCCTCCCCGAGCTGCCCCAGACGCAGATGCAGCTCGAGCCGCGCCGCGGGCGCCTGGGTGACCGCGAGCCGACGCTCGTAGAACTCGCGCAGCCCCTCCACGTCGCCCGCCTGGCGGAGTGAGCGCTCGAGCTGGAAGGCGGTGCGGGGGTCCTCGGGGTCCACCGCGAAGGCGCGCCGCAGATGTTCCAACCGCTCGTCGAGGCGGGGGCGACCCTGCTCCAGCTCGGCCGAGAGCCTCAGCGCCGCAGCCAGCCCCGGGTCGCCCACCCGCGCCGCGAGCCGCAGCCGCACCTCGGCACGCCGCGCCCGGTCCGCCGCCCGGGTGTGCTCGAGGAGGAGGAGCGCCCCGACGTCCTCCGGTTGCAGCTCGAGCGCCGACTCGGCCACCGCCGCAGCGCGGTCGAGGTGGCCGGCGGCGAGCAGGGCGTGAGCGAGCCGGAGCCGGGCGGCGAGGCGCTCGGAGGGGCTCCCGGCCACCGTGGCCCGCTCGAGCGATTGCAGCGCGTCCGGTCCCCCGTCGAGACCGGAGAGCGCCTCCAGCTCGCGGAGCGCCGGGATGTGATCCGGAGCCACCCGGAGCACCGCCTCGAGCGTGGCGGCGGCGGCTTCGCGGTCGGCGAGCGCATCCAGCTGCAGGGTGGCGACCTCGAACAGCGCGTCGGCGCGGGCCCGTGGGTCGGTCCGTGTCCGGGCCATCCGATCGAGGGTGGCGACCAGGCCGGCCCAGTCCCCCTGTCCGCGCTGGATGCGGGAGAGGGCCCGGAGCGCGGCCCCGTGGTCCGGGTCACGCCGGAGCACCTCGTCCCAGGCGGTGCGGGCCGCGTCGAGGTCCAGCAGCCGGACCTCCTCCAGCTCGGCGATGCGGGCCCAGAGCTGCACGGCGCGGGTGGGCCCGGCGAGGCCAGCCTCGCGGCGGTACATCTGCCCGAGCTCCTTCCAGCGTCCCTCGCGCGCGTAGAGGCGCCCCAGTGCCTGCAGCGCCGGGAGGTAGGTGGGGTCCGCGGTGAGGAGCCGCTCGAGCACACCGATGGCGGCCCCCACGTCGTTCAGCCGCTCCTCGAGCACCTGCGCCGCGCGGTGCCGGAGCGCGATGGCCTGCCCCTGGTCGGTGGAGAGCTCGGCCTGGCGCTCGAGGAGGGGCACCAGCTCGTCCCAGGCCTCGCGGCGCTCGGCGAGGCGGGCCAGGTGGACCAGTGAGGGGAGGTGGTCGGGTGAGAGGTCCAGCGCGCGGCGGAGCGCGTCGGCGGCGAGGTCGAGTGCCCCGAGGTGCTCCTCCGCCTCCTGGGCGATGCGCCCCAGGGCAGCGACGCCGTCGGCCGGGGAGGTGATGGAGAGCAGCTCCTCCTCGTGGAGCGCGATGAGCTCGGTCCAGCGCTGCTCGCGCCGCAGCACCCTCTCGAGCCCCTGCCGCGCCGGGAGGTAGCCGGGGACGAGCTGGAGCGCCTCGCGGAATCGGCCCAGCGCCTCGTCGGTGCGGTGCAGCCGGGCGTCGAGGATCTCCGCGGACCGGAAGTGCAGCTCGGCCCGCGTCCGCGGGTCTCCCACTCCGGCCAGCTCGGCGTCGTACACCGCGACCAGGGCTGGCCAGTCCTGGGTCTTGGCGTGGAGCCGCCCGAGCCCGGCGAGCGCCGCTGGATGGCCCGGCACCCTCGCCAGCACGGCCTCGTAGCGCTGCACCGCCTGCGGGTCCCGGTGGAGGGTGTCCTCGAGGAGCGAGGCGAGCCGCAGCTGCACCGTCAGCCACTCGCGCTCGTCGCGCACCGAGGTGGCGAGCGAGGCGAGCACGTCGGCCAGCTCCTCGGGTCGGCCCAGCGACTCGTGCAGGGTGCCGAGCGCGGTGAGGACGGCGGTGTCCTCGGGGTTCTGGTGGCGGGCGGCGTTGAGCGCGGCGACCGCGTCCTCGGGTCGCTCCTGCCGGACGTAGGCCCGGGCGAGCGCGGCGTACGCCGGAACCGAGGTGGGCCCCCCCAGCTCGGCCTCTGCGGCGAGCACCCCGATGAGGCCCTCGTCGTCCCCCGCGGCCTCGGCGGCTCGCCGCAGCGCCCCGAGGGTGACCGGGTCCCTCCGATCGAGGGTGAAGGCCTCGCGCCAGCGGTTCAGGGCCTCCTTCTGCTGGCCGAGTCGCTGGTGCAGGGTGGCCGCAGTCTGGAGCGCGTGCGAGGCGAGCCGCGGGTCGGACAGCGCCCGGGCGAGCAGGACCTGGACCCGGAGCAGCCCGGGAAGGTCGCCGTGGGCGGCGAGCATCCCCTCCGCCTGGATCAGAAGGCCCAGGTCCGCCGGCTCGAGCTCGAGCGCGGCGGAAAGAACCTGGGTGGCCTCGTCCCACCGGTCGAGCCGGTCCGCCAGCACCTCTGCCTTCTCGAACAGCAGGGCAGCGCGCGACCTCTCGCCCTCGGTGGCGGCCAGCTCGGCGTCGAGGAGCTGCAGCACCATGGGCCAGTTCCCGACGTCGGAGAAGATGCGCCGCGCCGAGCGGAGGTTCTCCACGAAGCGGGGCGCCAGCCGGAACGCGGACTGGAACGCGGCGGCCGCGGCGCGGAGGTTCCCCAGCGGACGTTCCCAGAGCAGGCCCAGCTCGTGGTAGAGGCGCGCGCTGCGCGGATCGGGCTCCAGCGCCTTCGCTTCCCGCTCGAGCGCGGCGACGCGGGCCCGGACCTCGGCGGCTTCGGTCTCGCCGGAGCCGGCGGAGCGCGGGGCGGGCGTCTCTCGCTCGGGCGGAGCGGTCATGCAGCGTGGGCCGCGGCCAGGAGCGCCCCCGAATCGATGAGCGCCGAGACCGCCTCGATGTCGCGGTGGATCTCCCGGTCCTCCTCCATGGTGGGGACGACCTGGCGGACGCAGGCGTGGGCCGCGGCCACGCCCCGTCCCGCCCGGAGCGGTTTGCGGAAGTCGAGCGCCTGGGCGGCGACCAGCACCTCCACCGCGAGGCAGCTCCGGGTGAAGTCCACGACCTGGCGGGACTTGAGCGCGGCGGTCATCCCCATGCTGACGTGGTCCTCACGACCGGCGGAGGAGGGAATGGAGTCCACCGAGGCGGGGTGGCTCAGCACGCGGGACTCGGCGACCAGCGCGGCCGAGGTGACCTGGGCGATCATGAACCCGGAGTTGAGCCCCGAGTTCCTCGCCAGGAACGGAGGGAGCCCGCTCAGCGCCGGGTTCACCAGCTGCTCCACCCGGCGTTCGCTGATCGCCGCGAGCTGGGTGCAGGCGATGGCCAGCACGTCGAGGACCAGCGACACCGGCTGGCCGTGGAAGTTCCCACCGGAGACGATGAGGTCCTCGCCGGGGAAGACCAGCGGGTTGTCGGTGGCCGAGTTCACCTCGATGGAGAGGACCCGCCGAGCATGCTGCAGGCCGTCTCGGACCGCTCCATGCACCTGTGGCATGCAGCGCAGCGAGTAGGGATCCTGCACCTTGGAACAATCGACGTGGCTCTCGACGATCTCCGAGTCGCGCAGCAGCCCGCGCAGGTGCTCGGCGACCGCCATCTGGCCCGGGTGCGGCCGCGCCGCCTGGATCTGGGCGATGAACGGGCGGTGGCTGCCGAGCAACCCCTCGAGGGTCATCGCCCCGGCGAGGTCCGCGGTCTCGGCCAGCGCCTCGCCGCGGAGCAGCGCCAGGGCGCCCACCGCGCACATCGCCTGCGTGCCGTTGACCAGCGCCAGGCCCTCCTTCGCCTCCAGGACCACCGGCTCGAGGCCGGCGCGGGCCAGCGCGGCCCGACCCGGGAGCCGCTCGCCGCCCACGAATGCCTCGCCCTCGCCGATGAGCACCAGGGCCAGGTGGGCGAGCGGCGCGAGGTCACCCGAGGCTCCGACGCTGCCGCGCTCGGGGACCACCGGGATGACGCCCCGGTTCAGCATCTCGAGGGCGAGCTGGAGCGTCCGGGGACGGATGCCGGAGTGCCCCTTGGCCAGCACGTTGCAGCGCAGGAGCAGGAGCGCCCGGGCCTCGGGGACGCTCAGGGGCGTCCCGACGCCCGCGGCATGGGAGAGCAGGAGGTTCCGCTGAAGCGTCCGGAGGTCCTTCCGGTCGATGCGGACCTCGGCCAGGGTGCCGAAGCCAGTGTTGATGCCGTAGGCCGCCGCCTCGCCCGCGGCGACGCGGTCCACCAGCGCCCGCGCCCGCTCCACCCGCGCCAGGGCCTCGGGCGCGAGGGCAACGTGGTAGTCGCCAAGGCTCACGTCGCGGATCTCCTCCAGGCTCAACGTCTCGCCGTCCAGGAGCAATCGCCGGTCGGTCATGGGCGGCGGAAGGTACCCCGAGGCGCGGCTCTGCGTCTAAGGTTGCTGCCCGCAGGCGCGCCTGCTGCAAGGGGCAAGGAGGGGCGACTCAGCGTGGCACTGTGGGTCCAGAAATACGGGGGCACCTCGGTGGCGGACCCGGAGCGCATCCGGGCCGTGGCACGGAGGTGTCTCCAGGCACGGGCGGCGGGGCACGACCTGGTGGTGGTGGTCTCGGCGATGTCCGGTGAGACGAACCGCTTGCTGAGGCTGGTGCAGGCGGTGAACGAGCGGCCGAGCGAGCGCGAGCAGGACGTGGTGGTCGCCACCGGGGAACAGGTGACCATCGGCCTGCTCTCCCTGGCGATCCAGGCCGCGGGTGGCAGGGCCAGCAGCTTCCTCGCCCATCAGTGCCGCATCGTGACCGACAGCACGTTCAGCAAGGCGCGCATCAAGCGCATCGACGAGGAGCCGCTGCGCGCTGCGCTTGCCCGCGGGGACGTGGCGGTGGTGGCCGGGTTCCAGGGCATCGACGAGGCGGGGAACGTCACCACCCTCGGCCGTGGCGGCTCGGACACCACCGCGGTGGCGCTGGCGGCGGCGCTCCACGCCGAGCGGTGCGAGATCTACACCGACGTCGACGGGGTCTACACCGCGGACCCCAACGTCTGCCCCGCGGCACGGAAGCTGGAGCGCATCAGCTACGAGGAGATGCTCGAGGAGGCATCGCTGGGAGCAAAGGTGCTGCAGATCCGCTCGGTGGAGTTCGCGATGAAGTACCGGGTCCCCCTGTGGGTGAAGTCGTCCTTCACCGACGACCCGGGAACGCTGGTGTGCGAGGAGGACGCGGCGATGGAGGACGTGCTGGTCAGCGGCATCACCTACGACCGCAACGAGGCCCGGCTGGTGCTGCGCGGCGTGCCGGACAGGCCGGGGGTGGCGGCGCGCATCTTCGGGGCGCTCGACGAACGGAGCATCGTGGTGGACATCATCGTCCAGACCGCGCAGCAGGACGGCCGGGCCGACCTGAGCTTCACCGTGGGCCGGGCGGACTTCGCCGCGGCGCGGGAGGCCATGGACCGGCTGGTGCCCGAGCTCGGGCTCCGGGCGGTGGAGAGCGACGATCAGATCGCGAAGATCTCCATCGTCGGCGTCGGGATGCGGAACCACTCCGGGGTGGCGGCGCGGATGTTCGAGGTCCTCGGCAAGGAGGGAATCAACATCCAGATGATCTCCACCTCGGAGATCAAGGTCTCGTGCGTGGTGGCGGCCAAGTACAGCGAGCTGGCGGTGCGGGCGCTGCACACCGCGTTCGGCCTGGACCGGGCGGAGGCGGCAGGGGGCCGGTGAGGGACGGACGCACCGCGGCCCTCGCCGTCGGGCTGCTCCTGGCGCTCGGGGCCGGGTGGTGGCTGCAGTCACGCTGGCCAGGGACGGCCGCGGCCCTGGACTGCCCTGCGAAGCGGGTCCGCTGGTCGGGCGAGGGTGCGCTGGGTGTCGCCCGCTGCGACCAGGGTGGGGTGCCGCCGGCCGCGGTCCGCAACGCCCTCGGGCTCCGGCTCCCGCTGAACGAGGTGGCCGAGTCCGAGCTGGCGCGGCTCCCCGGTGTGGGACCGATGGCGGCGCACGCGCTGGTGCAGGCGCGACCCTTCCGCAGCTGGGGCGAGGTCGACGCGGTCAAGGGGGTGGGTCCCGCCCGGCTCCGGACGCTGCAGCAGGCCACCGAACTCGATCCCTGAAACCTTTCCTGCTAACGCTTCGTCTCGACCCGCGTGCAGATCGCCTGTCCCAACTGCCACACCCGCTACGCGCTGGATGACCGCCTCGTCCCCACGGGTGGGGCACCGGTGCAGTGCACGCGCTGCGGGCTGGTATTCACCGCCCAGCGGGGTGACGCGCCTTCGGGGCCCGGGCAGCAGCCTGCGCCCTCGGGGACGCTGCCCTTCGGGAGCGCGGCCCGCACCGCGGGGCCGATCCGCACCGAGGCCTACGGCCAGAGCCCTCCGCCATCGCCGTCGACCCAGGTCTTCGGTGCCGGCCCGGCCGCGGCACCGGCACCGCCGGGCCCCGCGGGAGGGCGAACGCAGGTCTTCGGGTCGGGGACGGCCGAGGGGGCGCGCACCCAGGTGTTCGGTGCCGGCGCAGCGCCTCCTCCACGCTCCGCCCCGGCGTCCGCCGCCAATCGCACCCAGGTCTTCGGGGGTGGCGGCGGGCCGGCCTCTCCCCCCGAGCCTCCGGCGGCAGCGCGCACGCAGGTGTTCGGGGGCGGGGCCCCGCCCCAGTCCGCGAACCGGACGCAGGTCTTCGGGGGGACGCCGGCACGCCCTCCTCCGCCGCCCGAGCCCTCGCCCGCGGCGCGGACGCAGGTGTTCGGTGGCGCGGCGGCTTCGGGTACCAGCGCGCCGCCACCCGCCATGCGGACCGCGGTGTTCGGTGGGGCGGCCGCGCAGCCTCCTGAGGGAGTGGACCTTCCTCCGATGCCCGAGGAGGAGTTCCTCGCCGCCGGCGCACCGTCGCTGGATCTCCCGGGTACGGGCCCCGAGCCGCTGAGCGTCCCGGGCATCGCCTCCACCAGGCCCTCGCGGCCGGACCCGGCGGAGCGGGCGCTGGCCGAGCAGCTCCGCCGGCGCAATGCCCGGGCGGTCTGGGGGGTGCTCGGGTTCCTTCTGTTCGCCGGATTCGCCTACGCGGGGTGGAGCTGGTTCGCCGGCCGGGGCGCCGTGCCTGCCTCCGTCCGGGCCGACCGCGACGCGGCCTTCGCGCTCCTCCGCCGCGACGACCCGCAGTCGCGGGCGGCGGCGCTCAAGGTCCTCGACGCCCTGGTGGTGCGGTACCCGCAGTGGGTGGGGGCCAGGGCCACGCAGGCGCTCGCCCAGACCCTGGAGCTCGATGACCAGCGAGCGCTGCTCCGGCGCAGCCTGCTCGACGCCGAGACGCTGCGGACGCAGCTGGCGCGTCTGGAGGCGGAGAAGACGCCCACCGACTGGAGGACCCAGGCCGACGCCGCCCGGCTTCGGCTGGATCAGCTCAAGAAGCAGACCGACCCGATGGTGGACGGGGTGAACGCGCTGGAGACGAGGCTGAACGCCAGCCGCGATGCGCTCAACCGGCTGCCACCCGGCACCGAGGACGACGAGCTGGCGCGTCTGCGTGCCGACGCGGTGTTCGCCGGCGTCGCGGGCCGGGCCGAGCGGGCCATCTCCGACGCCGAGCGCTACCGGCAGCTCGGGGGAAAGGACGGCTGGGCCGAGGTGGCCTATGCCGAGTACGTCCTCAGCGCCAAGAGCGCGCCGCCCGACAGCCTGGAGCAGGCGGTCCGCTCGATGAACGACCTCATGGGCCGCGACACGACGTTCATCCGGCCCTACGTGCTGTCTGGACGGCTGCTCCTCACGCTCCGCCAGAAGGACGCGGCGCTGTCCAAGCTCGACGCCGCGGTGACCTTGAACCCGAGGCACGTCCTCGCGCAGGCGCTCATCGACCAGGAGCGGGCCAGGTAATCGTTACAGCCGCCCCCCCGAGGGAGGGGCGCATCCGCCCGGAACTCCTGTCCCGGCGCCCGGGCATGGGCGTTGCTGCCGCCCCCTGGCTCCCGGGAGGGCGCGGATGGCGACGGTGGCGTTCTGGGCGGCGGCGGTGCTGCTGGCGCAGACCTATTTCCTGTACCCGCTGTGGCTGGTGCTTCTGGCACGGGTGAGACCCGGCCGGTGGCGGTCGCCGGTGGGGCCGCAGCTGTGGCCCACGGTGTCGCTGGTGGTGGCCGCCCATGACGAGGTGGGGTGCATCGGCGACAAGCTGCGGAACAGCCTGGCGCTCGACTATCCGCCGGACCAACTCGAGGTGCTCATCGGGTCCGACGGCAGCACCGACGGGACGGACGCCATCGTCGGGGCGTACCCGGACCCGCGGGTGCAGCTGTCGGCGGCGCCCCGTGCGGGGAAGACCAGCGTCCTGAACCGGTGCATCCCGGCCGCGCGTGGGGAGGTGGTGGTGCTCTCGGACGCCAACACCCGCATCGATCCGGGGGCGCTGCGGGCTCTGGTCCGTCACTTCGACGACCCCCAGGTGGGGGCGGTGTGCGGGCGCCTGCAGCTCTACAACCCGACGCGTGCCGAGTACGAGGAGAGCGCGTACTGGAAGTACGAGTCCTGGCTGAAGGCGCTGGAGGGGACGCAAGGGGCGGTGGTCGGTGCCAACGGCGGGCTCTATGCCCTCCGACGCTCGCTCTTCACCCGGCTGCCACCGTCGACCATCGTCGACGACTTCGTGATTCCCCTGCGCCTGCTCGACCAGGGGTACCACGTGCTCTACGAGCCGGGGGCGCTGGCGTCCGAGGAGACGACGGAGGACTACGGCCGGGAGTTCGGCCGCAGGGCGCGCATCGCGGCGGGGAACTTCCAGAGCCTCGGGCTGGTGCCAGGACTGCTCTCGCCGCTCCGGGGCTTCCCGGCGTTCGCCTTCTGGTCCCACAAGATCTTGCGCTGGTGCGCGCCGGCGCTGCTGCTGGTGGTAATGGCGGCGAACGTGGCGCTCCTCGACCGGCCGTTCTACCGCGTCACCCTGGCCGCCCAGCTCGGCTTCTACGCTCTGGCGGGGCTGGGGAGCCTGGGGATCGGACCCTCGCGGCTGCAGCGGATCGCGAGCGCCGCCTACTACTTCGTGACGATGAACCTCGCCCTCGTGGTCGGCTTCTGGCGATTCCTGCGACACTCGCAGGGAGCCGCCTGGGAGCGGACTGCCCGCGCCTGAGGGGAGGGCAGTGATGCGAGTGGGGCTGGCGCAGCCGCCCTGACTCAGATGTCTCCGCCCTGCGGCTGAGGGGAGAGGACCGGCAGCGGCGAGCGGACGCCCTCGGGCGCGGGGGGAAGCACCGCGCCGAAAGCGGCGAAGAGCTGGCCGGTGAGCACCGCCCTCCCGGTGCCGGAGGAGCCACGGATCCAGTCGTTGAGCACCTGGCCGGAGCCGGGGTCGCTCCGCAGACCGGGTCGCTCGAGGTTCATCCGGTAGCGCATCACGCCGCGGCTGACGCGGTGGATGATGGAGACGGTCCCCTCGCCGTCCACGCTCTCCACCAGGGCGATGTGGGTCAGGCCGTCGTCGAGCTTCCCGTCGTGGTCCCGGTCGTAGGTGTCGTGGAAGAAGACCAGGTCGCCGGGGTCCGGGCGGCCGGTACGGAAGAGTCGTCCTCGCGCCGAGGTCCACCGCCACACCGCGGTGACCCCGTTGTCGCCGGGGCGAGCGGACCCGGTGAGCGGCACTCCGACGCTGGCGTACACCCCGAGCACCAGGCCGCTGCAGTCGTCGGGGAAGCGCTGGCCGGGCCACTGGACCGAGGTTTGCCCGAGGAGGCGGCGGGCGGTGGCCACCACCCGCCATCGGGTCTCGACACTGGCCGCCGGGTCAGCCTCGACCGTCGGCTCCTGGGCGGCAGGGGTCAGGGGAACACCTGAGCGGGTGGTGGCGCACGCGGCGCACACGAGCAGGGCACAGGCGGCGACGAGACGGGACACGGCAGCGCCGCATCGTGACCTCGGCCGGGCAGCCGTCAAGAAACCCCCCGGGGGGCGGTTGTTGGAGGGTGACGCCCTCCCGCGTAAAGTCGAGGGCTCGACCCCCATGTCCGAGAAGCCGCGCATCGTCGGGATCGACCTCGGGACCACCAATACCCTGGTGGCCTCGGTGCGAAACCGCATTCCCAAGGTGGTACCCACCGACCGGGGGAACCTCGTGCTCCCGTCGGTGGTGGCGCTGAGCGACAAGGGAGACCTCCTGGTCGGCAAGATGGCCAAGGACCAGATGGTGGTGAACCCCAAGAACACCGTCTACGGGACCAAGCGGCTCATCGGGCGGCAGTACGCGAGCCGGGTGGTGCAGGAGCTCAAGGAGTACTTCACCTACGACATCATGGAGGGCAGCAAGGGCGACGTCGCGGTCAACCTGGGCGGGACCACCTACTCGCTGGAGGAGATCGGCGCGTTCATCCTCGGCCACGCCAAGCGCATCTCCGAGCAGTTCCTGGGCGGCCCGTGCCCCGAGGCGGTGATCTCGGTGCCCGCCTACTACAACGATCTGCAGCGGGCGGCGGTGAAGGAGGCCGGACGGCTGGCGGGCTTCGAGGTGAAGCGCATCGTCAACGAGCCGACCGCGGCGGCGCTGGCCTACGGGTTCAACCGGGGGCTGGATCAGAACGTGCTGGTCTACGACCTGGGCGGCGGCACGTTCGACGTCTCGGTGCTGCAGATCACCGGCAACGTGTTCGAGGTGCTGGCCACCGGTGGCGACACCTTCCTCGGTGGCGTGGACTTCGACAATCGGATCATCGACTACGTGCTGGAGTCGTTCCAGCAGCAGACCCGGGTGGACCTGAGCCAGAGCCCCATCGCCATGCAGCGGATCAAGAACGCTGCCGAGACGGCGAAGATCGACCTCACCCTCATCCCCAACGTGGTGATCGAGCTGCCGTACATCGAGGAGCGGAAGGGCAAGCCGCTGGACCTGCGCATCCCGCTGTCGCGCGAGCAGCTGAACGCGCTGACCCGCGACCTGGTGGACCGGACCTTCGACCTCTGCGACCGGGTGCTCTCGGACAAGGGCATCTCCAAGTCGAGCATCGACGAGATCATCCTGGTCGGCGGTCAGTCGCGGATGCCGCTGGTGCAGCAGGAGATCACCCGCCACTTCGGCAAGCCGCCGCGCAAGGGCGTGCACCCGGACGAGTCGGTGGCGCTGGGGGCGGCGCTGCTGGCCGAGTCGCTGGGGAACATCGACGCGGTGACCCTGCTCGACGCCCTCTCGATGCCCATCGGCTTCGCGATGGCCAACGGGCGGTTCCGGAAGATCATCGACAAGAACTCGGTGATTCCCCTCACCACCAGCTTCCGGCTGCCGGGGCCCAGGGAGGACAGCCCGGTCATCGAGCTGGACATCTTCCAGGGCGACTCGGAGTTCATCGTCGACAACGAGTACCTGGGCACGGTGAAGGTGCCGGCCTCGGCGGCGGGCAGGCGCATCGACTTCCGGTTGAACGAGGAGTGCCTGCTGGAGGTGGTGGTGGAGCTGAGCACCGGTCCGCGGCACGTGGCGCTGGCCACCCGGGACACGCCGGACACGCTGAAGAGGCTGCTGGCCGAGGAGAAGGCGGCCCGGGCGCGGCCGGTGGGTGCCACGGCGCAGACCGACAGCGGGCTCTTCCGGAGCATTCGCCGCATCCTCGGACGGGACTGAGCTAAGTCGGTTCCATGCCGGTCTTCCCCTCCCGCGGCTGGGCCGAGGCGGCGATGGCGATGGTGAATGCCGATCCAGAGAGCGTGGCCGCGGGCCGCGGCTGGAGGGGCGACTTCGGGGTGGTGATCGAGGCCGAGGCCGGAAAGCTGGGCGAGCACTTCGTGGTCTGGGTGCGGCCGGAGGCGGGGCGCATCGCCGAGCTGCGGGTGTTGGTGGACCCGGACGACCTGGACGAGTTCGAGCCGGCGTACCGGATCCGCGCGCCGTACTCGGTGTGGAAGGGGCTGCTCCGGGGAAGCGAGGACCCGGTGGAGGCGATCCTCAAGCGGAGGCTCCGGGTGGACGGCGACGTGCAGCCCATCCTCGAGCGGATGCGCTACAAGGACATCGCCACCCGGGTGCTCTCCAATCTGGAGACCCGGTTCATCGACGAGTGAGGGGCGGTCATGGCCGGAAAGCGGAGCAGCTTGCGCGCGCAGGCGCTGGGGATGTCCCAGAAGGCGTTCGAGCGGCTGATGGCCGACGAGCAGCGGGCCCAGTGGGTGGCCCAGGCGCTGGGGCGGGTGCAGCGCGGAAAGAAGGCGCTGGACCGGGGCCAGGAGGAGCTGATGCACGTGCTCCAGCTGGCGGCGAAGAGCGACTTCGGAAAGATGGGGAAGCAGCTGTCGGCGCTGAAGCGGCGGACCCGCGAGCTGGAGGAGCGGGTGGACCTGCTGCTGAAGCCGCCGCCTTCCAGTGATTGACAGGCGAGGGCGGGGTCTGGCACGTATGCCCGCCTTGCAGTCGGGGCGTATAGCTCAGCGGTAGAGCACTGCCTTCACACGGCAGGGGTCGCAGGTTCAAACCCTGCTGCGCCCACTGGGTGTCCATTCCGTCGGAACTGGCCTCGTCCCGCCGGACGTCCGATTCCGAAGAGCAGCTCGCTCCACGCCTTGCTCAGTCCGTGAACGTCGCAGCGTGGGTCGGGCACCGGTGCGTCTCCAGCTCCTTGTCCAGGTCCTCGAGTGCGTCCTGGGCAGAGTCCAGCTGCTCTCTCAAGGCCTCCTTCTCCAGGGGACGTGCGTCCGGCAGCGCGAGCTGGTCCAGAAGATGGACCTCCTGCTCTGCCAGCGCGGCCTCGGTGTCCCGGAGCTCGACACACCGTTCTGACACAGCCGGCTCGGTTGCCGGCTCGCCGACGGCTGTCGCCGCCTCCGACAGCTCGCTGGGGGGAACGCTGGCGGCAGGGGATGAGGACCCCATCGGCAGGAGTCCCAGGAGCAGGAGCGGCAGGTACTTCGCCTTCATCGAGGGAAGGCGGGTGCAATCGCCAGGCCGAGTCCGGACGAGCGGGTTCCGCACCTCCCGGCGGTGGGCGCCGGGTCATGACAGTCCCCTGGTGAGAGAAGCACCCGGCGACGGTGTGACACGATGTGTGTCGTCCGCCGACGCTGGACGGGGCGCCGGCGGACGACCGGAGGACCGCTCGAGGACTCTCGCCCCTGCCCGCCGCTTCAGTGCGGCGTGCAATCGGCCGCGGGAGGAGCGGCGCGTCCGACCTCGGCATCGAGAGAGGGGGCCCGATCGAAGTCGAAGAGGTCCTCGAGGGTGTCCGCGTGCTCGTCGCGGCGGGTCAGGTGGAGCGTCTTCCCGCCCACGCCGAGGAACCGCTTCTCGATGAACGCGAGCAGCGACGTGTGGTCCCCCACGGTGTGAGAGACGTAGTGGGGCTTGGAGAAGGCCGAGACTGCGACGAAGGGAACCCGGACCCCGAGCTGATCGAAGCTGGCGCAGTGCGCGGGGTACGGGCCGGTCGGATTCGCGGCCAGCTCCGGGCAGAGCTGGATGGCGTCCTTCAGCGTGGTGTCGGTCGTGGAGAGAGGATTTGCCGCGCACTCCGCTCCGCCGCCCGGCTGCAGGCTGGCGGGCGGATTCGACAGGTCCGCGCACTGGCCAGGGGAGATCCCGTCCGGAGTCCGCGCATGGCCCTGGCGCGCGCGCGGCGGACGGGCGTGATCATAGAAGCCACCGTGCTCGTCGTAGGTGATGAAGATGACGGTGTCCTTCCAGTACGGACCGCTCCGCACGGCGTTGACCACCTGGGAGACGAAGGCCTGGCCGCGCTGGATGTCCGTCGGCGGATGCTCGTCGTTCTCGCCCTGGATCCCGAAGAGCCCGAAGTTGGGGTCGACGAAGGAGACCTGGGGCAGGGGCGGCAGGGTGGGGGCACCGGCCGCCTGGGCGAGGAACACCGGCAGGGGGAAGAAGTGGGGATCGATCCCGGTCGCGCTGAAGAGCCGGAACGTGCCGCCCTGGGGTGCGTCCTGGAAGTAGTCCGCCCAGGAGACGTGGTTCTGGTCCAGCAGGTCGAAGATGGTGCCGGTGATCGGCTTGTACCCACCGGGAGGAGGGAAGGTGTCGCTGGTGGTCAGGTGCCCGAAGGAGGTCGCCGCCGCCAGATAGGAGCGGTTGGGGAAGGTGGGCCCGAGGACGGAGGAGAAGTAGCGGTCGCTGATCGCGAACCGCTCCGCCAGCCCGTAATAGAACGGGATCTCCTCCTGGTTGTAGAAGGCCATGGTCTGGTCCTCGGTCGGGTTCTCGCCGCCGGTGTCGGGCTGCTCGGTGGCGTCGTTCACCCGCACGTAGCCGTCGTTGCGCGGGAACCAGAGGGTCCAGTTGGGGAAGTGGTAGTTCACCTCCTGGTGGGTCCCGAACCACGAGTGGTCGAGATCGGGAGCGACGCACCGCCGGGAATCGTGGAAGGCCCGGACCGAGAAGCTTCCCAGGTCCCGGTTGCTGTTGGAGCAGACGAGCTTGCCGTCGCGCGAGACGGAGCACGACAGTCCGTCCACGCAGCGGTGATCGCCTTCGCGGCAGCCCTCCTCGTCGCGATCCCGGTCGCCGTCCGAGTGCCGGGGGCCGTGGTAGGGGCTGCCCGGAGCGTAGGCGAGGGCGCCGAAGTAGTTGTCGAAGGAGTGGTTCTCCTGCATCACCACGATGATGTGCTTCACCTTGCTCAGGTCGCCGTCGGCACGAGCCTTGCCCGACCCCAGCAGCGAGAAGAGAAGGACCACCACGGTAACCGACGCTCGTCTCATGTCTGACCGTCTCCAGGGTTCCAGAGGAGCCGCGGACAGTGAACGGCACCGGTGTCGGTCCTGCTCCGCAGAGGTGACGTTCAGGCAGTCGCAGAGACAGTCGCTTCGTGCCATCGAGTGGATCCTCGTGGCGGGGTCGCTTCCACCGTCGCCTTCGAGGGGAGGAGCCTGCCCATGCTCGTCGCACAGCCCCCGGGGCCCGAGGACGCGTCCCACGCTGGCCTCTTCGCACCCCGCAGGCCGGACGATCGTTCGAGCCATGCGCAACGGCAGGCCATCGGCTACCTGGGTCTGCTGCTTCCGGTCCTTCTCGGGCTCTTCGCCTGGTGGAGATCGGTCGGAGACTTCCCCGGCTGGCGCCCCCTCGACTCGGTCAGCGAGTACTACCACTCGGGTGCCGTCGCCATCCTGACCGGCGTCCTGGCGGCGCTCGCCGTCTTTCTCCTCACCTATCGGGGCTACGAGAACGACGGGCAGCGCCTCGACCGTCGGACGGGCAAGGTCGCGGGGTGCGCCGCGCTGGGCGTCAGCCTCTTTCCGACGGCGGCGATCCCGCCCCTGACCGCTCCGCTCTGGTGGGCGGAGTGGATGAAGCCGGTCCACTACGGGTCCGCGGTGGCGCTCTTCGGGTCCTTCATCTTCTATTCACTCGTCCTGTTTCGCCGGAGTGACCCGGCGAAGGGCGGTCCGACCGAGGACAAGAAGCGAAGGAACCTCGTCTACCTGAGCTGTGGGGTGGGGATGGTGCTCTGCGTCGCCTGGGCCGGTCTCGCCGGTCTTGCGGACCGGCCCATCTTCTGGCCGGAGGTGCTCGCACTGTGGCTGTTCGGATTCTCCTGGCTCACCAAGGGACGGGCGGAGTGGACCCTGCGCGAGGTGGGGAAGCGGCTCCGGGGAAAGGCCGCGGTGTCGCCGGCGCCCGGATTCCGCCCCTGAACCGCGGTTGCCCGGAATGGCACGGTCGCGTTCCAATCCCATCGTGGGCGTGGCGCGAACAGCACGGGTGTCAGCGGTGAGTTGCCTGCTGGCGCTCGGTCTGGCCGGGTGCGGCGCGGGTCAGCCCCTCACGCTCGAGGGCGTCTACGCGGCCTCCTTCACGGGCGTCGAGTCCAGCGAGCGTCTCGTCCTCCATTCGGACACCGAGTGGACCGAGCTCTGGACTGACGTGGTCCGGGGCCAGTCGGAGCCGCCCGCAAAGCCGGCGGTCGATTTCGGTCGCAAGATGCTTCTCTTCGCCGCGCTGGGGACTCGCCTCAGCGGCGGCTTCCAGGTCGGCATCACCGAGGCAGTCCTCGACGGGGACCTGCTCCGGGTCGAGGTTCGAGAGAGTCAGTGGCCAGGATGTCCGACGATCGCGGCGCTGACCCAGCCGGTCGTCGCCGTGGCCGTCGAGCGGGGGAACTGGACCGTGTCATTCCACGACGTTGTGCGTTCCGTTCCCTGTGGCCAGTGAGCGCCCCGGCCCCCCCCCGGCTTGACAAGAAATTGTTTGAGGTTTATTTCGCGCGCTTCCCGTGAGGTCCGTCGTGAGAACGCAACTGTCGATCGATTGCAGGTTCGAGGCGCCCAGCGCGTCCGGGCAGGCGTCCGGTCGCGTTCTCCGCGTCCATCCCCGACTTCCGGGTGAGCCAGTCTCAGACCTCTAGGCGCGTCTGAGCCTGTCACTCCCGGAGGCCGGGTTCTCGCGAGGGAATCCGGCCTTCGACGTTCCAGAGACATGGCGGTGCGCCCCAGCGGCGCCGCGGTGACTCCGGGGAGCACCCGCGTTCCACAGCGCGGGCGTTCTCGCTCCGGGTTCCCACCGTCGGTTTGCCGCACATCGGGCTCCGCTCGGCGAAGGGAACGGCCGTCGACAGTTCTCACCGCTCGGTGACGAGCACTGGTCTGAGGAACCAGCCACATGGGGTTCGAGTCCCCGAAGCGACGTCGGTCACGTCAGAGGCGCCGGCGCGAGCCGGTGACGCCAGTCCGGCCGCAGGAGGCGACCGGCCCGCACCGAACGCCACGTCCCGGTCATCCCCGGAGCGACGTCGCCGACGCCAGGCGACGGCCATCCAACGGACCGCCGGGGCGTCGCGCCGGAGCACGCCGGCGAGCTCCCGCGGAGGGGGACGGACGACGACGCCCGTGAGCGTCCGGCGCCTCACCTTTTTGTTTTCCGGCCTGTCGTTGCAACACCAAGGAAGGAAGGAGGTCAGTCATGCGAATCGATGTTGCCGTCAACCAGCGAGCCCTGGTCCTCGTCGACCAGGTGCCGGCGCGCTACCTCGGCCCGGGCCGTCACCGGATCCGGGTCGCCCCGTGGCGAGCGCTCGAGGTCCGCCTGTACGAGACCGAGCGTCTCGTGGCGGAGCTCCGTCCGGAGGAGCTGGCCCTGGTCCCGGAGCGCGAGCTGGCGCGGCTGACCCTGACTCCGGATCAGCGGGCGGTGCTCTGGCGGCGCGGACGTCCGGTGAAGTGGCTCCAGGCGGGAATGCACCTCGTCTGGACCGTGGATCCGACCGTCAGCCTCGAGGTGCTGGACGTGTCGGGTGTCGAGGCCGCGCCGCTCCGCGACGAGGTCAAGGCGCTCGTCCCGGCCGGCGACTACGTCGAGGCCACCGCGGCCGAGGGGACCGCCGTCCTCCGGTACGTCGATGGCGCGCTCGAGGCCGTGCTCGGCCCCGGGCGTCACGCGGCGTGGACCGTGCGCCGGAAGGTCCAGCTCTCGGTGATCGACACCCGCGAGAAGCAGCTCGCGGTGAACGGGCAGGAGGTGATGACCCGCGACCGCGTGTCGCTGCGTCTGAACCTCGTGGCGGCCTGGCGGGTGGCGGACGTGCGCCGCCTGGCCACCGTGGCCCGGGCGCCGGACGAGGTGCTCTACGTGGCGGTGCAGCTCGCCGCGCGTGAGGCCGTGTCGACCCGCACCCTGGACGAGCTGCTCGCAGCGCGGGAGCAGCTCGGCCTGCAGCTGGTGCCCACCGTGCGCGAGCGCGCGCAGAGCGTGGGCCTCGAGCTGCTCGACCTCGGCGTCAAGGACCTCGTGCTCCCGGGAGAGATGAAGACCCTGCTCAACCGGGTGATCGAGGCCCAGAAGGAGGCCGAGGCCAACGTCATTCTCCGCCGTGAGGAGACCGCGGCCACCCGGTCGATGGCCCAGACCGCCAAGGTGCTCGGCGAGAACCCGCTGCTCGTCCGCCTCAAGGAGCTCGAGGCGTACAAGGAGCTCGCCGCCAAGGTGGGCCAGGTGCACGTCGTGCTCGGCGAGGGCGCGCTGCCGCAGCTGCAGCTGAAGTCGTGAAGGGGCCCGCCCGGAAATCGCCCGGGCGGGCCCTGGTTCTTTCCGGTCAGGCCGCGTGCGCGCTGAGCTGGGCAGGGCGGGCAGGGACCGAGCAGAGGAGAAGCAGCCGGTCGCCGCGCGCCTCGTCGATCCCCAGCCGCCGGAACAGCTCCCCGTTCTCTCCGTGCGACTCGTCGAGGATCCGGCGGCGCTCGGCGGCGGAGTGGCGGACGCTCCTGGCCAGGCGCGACAGGATGAAGGGACGTTCCGCGCACCCCGAAGCTCCGAGCCATGCCCGGGCGGCGTCCGCCAGCGAGAGGAACTCCTCGCGGAAGGAGCCGTCGGGCGCGGGCTGCACGTCCGTCCAGAACGCGCGGGCGGTGCGGACGGCCACCGGTGTGGCGATGCTGGTGAAGAGGATGAGGCGCTTCCGCCGCGCCGCCTCCTCCGCCTGCGCGTCGGCGGTGAACCGCGCCAGGACGGCCGCTCCACTCCGCTCGTCCCGGGCACCGCTCAGCCCCAGGTAGCGTGCTTCCTGGCGTGCGGGTCCGACCGGGAGACGCACCCGCGCGACGAGCAGGAAGGCGCAGGGCCCGTCCGCATCGCTGGCCAGGTACAGCAGATCACAACGGAGGAGCTCGTCGGGGAGCACCGCGCATCCGGGCGCGTAGCTCGGCGCGACCAGCCTCGCCAGCCGGTCGATCAGGTCCTGAGTCCATGCCCCCTTCTCGAGTGTCTTCACGGAGATGTCGCTCATGGGAGCGCCGTCCCGCAGCACGATGGATGCCAAACGGCGACCACGTGAGATCGAGGGGTTGGCTCGAGGGCCTGTAGCGCCGGAGGCAACTCGTCGCCGCGGATGAAACACGGGACGTGTCAGCTCCCTCGGTCAGTTCTCGAGGAAGGCGAGCGGCAGCGCGTCGGTGATCAGCAGCTGGTAGGGCGCGAGGGCAGCGAAGACGTCGGCCGTGCCATCGCAGCGGTCGTGGAATCCGAACAGGACCCAGCCGCCTCCCGAGGTCCCGGCGCGCTGGACGGCGGCCACCCCCGCGCTGGGGTTCTTGCGGCACCCGGCCTTGAAGACCGCGTTGCCGACCGCGACCTGGGTGAGGCCACCCGCGGGAGCCGGATCGACGGCCGCGAGCAGCGTCTGGTCACCGCCGGAGATCCGCAGGGTGTCGTCGGACGGGTCGTCGGTGCCTGCAGTGTCGACGTCGACCACCCAGGCCACCTGCTTGACCCCGGCGCTGGTGGCCGTTCCGGTCCCCACCATGATGTCCTCCTCGCCGTAGGCGATGACCAGGTGGGACGGGTCGGGCGGCACGACGGTCATCGTGGCGATCCCCACCACGACCATCGGCCGGCCCGCGTAGGACATCCCGGTGAAGTCCATCACGAAGGTCGCCAGCTGCGGCGTCCAGCTCCCGGTGACCACCACCATCCCGCGCTCGTCGGGGCCGAGCATCGGCGGGCAGCCGGGACCGAGGCTGACCTCGACGCGGACCGCGGGCCCCGACCCCCCGGGCGTGACGACCCGGGCGCACGGCGACGAGCGACCGTCGAGCGCCGCCATGGACACCGCGGCGAAGTACGCCGCGGGCACCGCTGCGCCGAGCGTGGTCTCGAGCGGACGGACGATCTCCCTCGGGTCCGGCTTCACGCAGCCCGCGGCGGAAGCCAGCAGCGCGATCACCCATCCGGACCGGCAGCCCATCGCGCGACGCTACTGCGGCCCGGGGGGCTGCCGCCTCGGCGAGCCGGCCGACACCTGCGCGGTCGCGGTCTGGGCGTTCCTCGACGAGGGGACCTCGTCCAGGCGCGCGCCCCGGGGACCCACCGTGGCGCTCCAGCTGAGGGTGATCTTCCCGGTCAGGTCGGTCACCGTGGCGCCGTAGTGCCGCTCCCCGTTCGGGTAGGTGCGCAGGTAGAGGAAGTCGTTCCGCCCCCGGATCTGGTCCTCGTTGTAGTCCGGCGACGAGCGCCCGTAGCTCACCAGGGTAGCCCCCGCATCGCGCCTGCTCCTCCGCAGCACCAGCGAGGCGAACGGCTTCGCCGACGGGTCGTCCGGCTCGAGCGAGAAGCGCGCCGTCCTCCGGTCGTAGACGATGAAGCAGAACTTGCCCGGGTACCGCGTCCGCGGGGGCGCGGTCATCTCCGAGTTCCCCATCAGATCGTTGTCCCGCACCTCCACCCAGACGCGGTGACACACGGTTCCCTGGGCCCACGCAGTGGTCCCCTGGAGCAGGGTCGCCAGCAACAGCAGCCACCCGGTTTGACCCACCCGACTCGGTCGTGAACCCATCGGAATCCCTCGTGACACTCCCTTCGTTGCGGAGGGGTTCTGCAAGAAGCAGGCAGCAGAGAAGAACACCCTGGCTGCACCGCGGTGCGGGCAGCCGCTGGCGTCCGGCGGGCGAGGGCGTTAGCGTCCGCGGACCGTGCCGCTTCCATCGGCCAGCGCCAGCAGCACCCCGGTGATCAGCCGGGTCGCGGCGCTCTGTTGTTGTTGTCGTTGAGCGGTTGACGGGCCGGGGGTGTTCCCCCGCGATGCTCTCGGCTCCCCGCTCTCGTCCCCGCCCCCTCGCCGTTAGAGGACCCGACCGATGGATCACTCCGCACGCGTTTACGACGACATCACCCAGATGCTCCCCGACGAGGAGAACCCCTCTCCCATCGTCCGTCTCAACCGCCTGGTCCCCGAGGGCTCGCAGCTCTGGGCCAAGCTGGAGTGGCTGAACCCCTTCGGGTCGGTGAAGGACCGGGCCGCCTGGGCGATGGTCAAGGATCTGGAGCAGCGCGGCGAGCTCGGGCCGGCCAGGCCGGGCCGCGGCATCGTCGAGCCCACCAGCGGGAACACCGGCCTCAGCCTGGCCGGGCTCGCCGGAGTTCGCGGGTACCCGATGCTGGCGGTGGTGCCTTCCAAGGCCCCCGAGGAGAAGAAGGTCCTCCTCCAGGTCTTCGGGGCGACGGTGGAGGTGGTCCCCGACGCCCTCTGCCCGCTCCCGGGCAGCGAGGACGGCACCATCGGGCTCGCCAAGACCCACGCCAAGGCCTCGGCCCACCGCTACGTGATGCCCAACCAGTACGCAAACCAGCAGAACGTCGAGGCGCACGTCCGCACCACTGGCCCGGAGATCTGGCGCCAGACGCGAGGAGAGGTGACCCACGTCTTCACCTCGCTCGGCACCTGCGGAACGGTGATGGGCCTCAGCAAGTTCCTCAAGTCGAAGAACCCCGCGGTGAAGGTGATCGCCGTCCAGCCCAGCCCCGGTCACGACGTCCCCGGCATCCGGAACGTCTCCGAGCTGGACGTCTCCCAGCTCTACGACCCGAAGCTGGTGGACGAGATCCTGGAGATCGACTTCGAGCTCGCCTACACCGTGGCCGCCGAGCTCGCTCGCCACGAGGGTCTGCGAGCCGGCCCCAGCTCGGGCCTCATCTTCGAGGGCGCCCGGCGCATCACCAGGAAGAGCCCCGTCCCGTGCGGGGTGATGATCTTCTGCGACGACGCGTTCAAGTATGCATCCAACATGCTCAAGCACGTGCCCGGTCTGAAGGCCGAGCCGTGAAGGAGGTCTCCTCGATGACTGGCCGACCGCTCAGCCGATCTGCACTCGCATCCAGGCTGGCGACATGTTGTCGCGGGCCGGTCGGGGCTGACACCCACCCGTCTCACGACAGAACGAAGGAGCACCGTCATGGCCGATTACGCACATCCCGAGGTCCTGGTCTCGATCGACTGGCTGAAGAAAAACCTCAAGACCCCCAACGTCCGCATCGTCGAGGTGGACGTCGATCCCAAGCTGTACGCCGCCGGGCACATCCCCGGCGCAGTGGGGTGGGACTGGACCACCCAGCTCAATGATCAGGTGAAGCGCGACATCATCTCCAAGGAGGGCTGGGAGAAGCTCAACTCCGAGGCCGGGATCAAGAACTCGGACACCGTGATCATCTACGGTGACGCCAGCAACTGGTTCGCTGCCTACGGGTTCTGGCTCTACAAGATCTACGGGCACAAGGACGTCCGGCTGCTCAACGGCGGCCGCGCGCTGTGGCTCAACGCCGAGGGCGCGCCGCTCACCACCGACGTTCCCAAGTTCCCCCCGAGCGAGTACCGGGTGCCCTCGGTCGACAATTCCCTCCGCGCCAAGGTGGGGGAGGTGTTGGCCGCCAGCGAGAAGAAGGGGCCTCTGGTGGACGTCCGGAGCCCCGACGAGTTCACCGGGAAGATCATCGCCCCACCGGGCATGACCGAGACCGCGCAGCGGGGCGGTCACGTCCCCGGTGCCACCAGCATCCCCTGGAGCACCGCGGTCACCAACGAGAACACCTTCAAGAGCGCCGACGAGCTCCGGGCCATCTACCTGGACCAGAAGCGGCTCGATCCCAAGAAGCCGACCATCGCCTACTGCCGCATCGGCGAGCGGAGCAGCCACACCTGGTTCGTCCTCAAGTACCTGCTCGGCTTCAAGGACGTGAAGAACTACGACGGCAGCTGGACCGAGTACGGCAACCTCATCGGGGCACCCATCGAGAAGGGCGGGTGATCAGCTGCGGGCCAGCTGCCGGCGGGCCTGGGGCCGGATGAACCCGTAGACGCCGTTCAGCTGGTTGTAGTCGGCCGCATCGCGGAAGGCCTCCGCCGCCTTGCCCGCGTCGCCCTTCCCCTGCCAGGCCAGCCCGGTCAGGTAGGTGACGCGCGGGTTCTGTCCACCGGCCTTTCCCAGCTCGGCCAGGGCGGTGTCCCACTCCTTGGCCTGGACGGCGATCATCCCCGCCAGCTCGTGCGACTGTCGCACCTCGAAGGGCACCTTCTTGGCCTCGACGGCGGAGGAGTACTTGGCCGCGGTGGCCCGGGCTCCGGCCAGATCGCCCTTGAGCAGCGCCACCCGGGCCAGGTCGAAGAGGTGGTTCCGGTGGGCGGCGTCCTTCACCGCGTCCGAGGCCTTCGAGTGGTCGAGGATCTTGATGCTCTCCTCGAACTTCTGCCCCGCCTCGGCAGGCTTGCCCGCGCCGAGGAGGAGATTCCCCATGAAGTTCACGTCCTGCGAGGCGGAGACCATGTCGCCGGAGGCATCGGCGATCTTCTTCTCCTCCTCGATGCTCCGCAGGGCATCGGTCCAGCGCTCCTCGTGGAGGTAGGTCTCCGAGGTCCAGAACCACACCTGGCGCCTCTCGCCGTCGGTGCGCGCCTTTCCGAGCATCTGCTTCAGGGTGGCCCGTGCCTCGTCGCCCTTGCCGAGGAACATCTGGTTGTTGGCGATGCCCACGTAGGCGGTGAGGAACAGCGGGTCGGCCTGGAGGGCCTTCCGGTACCGGCCGATCGACTCGTCGAACCGTCCCATTCGCATCAGCAGCTCGGCGTACGAGTCGTGCGGGTTGGGATCGTCGGGGAGCAGCTGGGCGTACTTCTGGAAGGTCTTCTCCGCCTCGGCGAGCTTGCCCTGGAAGCGGTAGGCGTAGCCGAGCTGGTTGTAGGGGAGGGTGAACTTGGGATCGAGCTCCACCGCCCGGGACAGCTCGCGGATCGCGGTGTCCCAGTCCTGCCGGCCGAAGGCGACGATGCCGATCTGGTTGTGGATCCGCGGATCGGACGGGAACTGCTTCGCCAGCTCTGCGAGCAGCTGGTCTTGCTCGGCGGGCCGAGACTTGGCGCCTGCCTCGGTGGCGCGGATCAGCTTCTGCTCGGCCTCGGTGGCGTGACTGGCGTTGGCCACGGCCTTGTCCAGCCCGGCGAAGAACTCCTTGGCCGTTCCTGCCGTGCCCGACCACTGCAGCCATCCGAGCGCGAACTGCGGGTCCTTCTTCACCGCCTCGTCGGTGCGGAGGTGGGCCTCGGTGCCCTTGAGGCGCTCCACCAGGTCACGCCCCTCCAGGTAGAGCCGGCGTGCCTCCGGCGAGGAGGTGGTGATGGGGATGGTGGCCGGATCGGCCGCGAGGGCCAGCGCCGGCAGCAGGAGCAGCGGAGGAAGAAGACGTCGCATCGGCGATCTCCCGCGACCTCGTCGGGCCGCGACGACAGGGATGCGCCGTTGTACGCCGCGTTCCTGGTCGCAAGGCGGAGCGCCGCTGCACCGTCCGGACCGTTCGCTGGAGTCGGGGGACGCGCCTCGCCGCTCGCTGCAGTCGCCACGCCGCTCGCCGCGGATCGGATCGCCAGACGGACCTCGAAGGTCGCTCCGCTCCCGCGCGCTCGCTCTCGACGGACACCCGACCGCCCAGCGCCTCCACCACCGCTGCCCGAGAGCGCTCCGAGGCGGCACCTGTCGCCAGGCGACTGGCCGTCAGGAGCGCCGACGGGTGAACGCCAGCGCGGCCAGCACCAGCGCCAGGAGCGCGAGCGGTGCGCCGCCGGCGGTGCTGCAGCTTCCCTCGATGGCCGGCAGCCCGTCGCCCGGCATCGGACTGGGTCCGCCATCGGGCCCACCGCTGCCGGAGTCGGGTGCCGGGAGCGGTCCGCCGTCCGTCCCGCCATCGACCCCGCCGTCCGACGCGGCGCCGGCGACCGGGACCACGAGCATCCCGATGCTCCGGGCCGGGAGGGTGACCGACGCCGTCGCCCCGCCGAAGGTGACGTCCGGCTGTCGGGTGATGGTGGCGTTCGAGCTGGTGCGCCACCACTGCGCCGCCCCCGAGGCCGCCGCACCCGCGAGCTGGACGGTGAGGGTCTGGGAGGCGGTCTGTTCGTTGGTGAGGACGACGGTCACCTTCCCCGGCGCGGTGGCCGCGAACGCCGCCGCGCCATTGCCCGAGGCGACGGTGGCGCGCACGGAGGTGTCGCCGAAGGTCCCGCCCGCGCCGTCGTAGCTGCGAAACAGCCGGAAGGCGGCGAAGGCGGTGTCGGTGGCTGCCGGGCCGCCCCAGGCCGTCGCCGCCTCCAGCCGCTCGCGGCCGAAGATGCCGAGCAGCTCCGCGTACACCACCGGGCCCATCGGTCCGTTCAGGTCCGAGAACCAGGCGTACTCGCTGAGCGAGATGCGCGTCCCGGGGTAGTTCTGGGCCACCCAGTCTCGCATCCGGGGGATGAGCCGGATGATGCCGCCGGAGATGCCGGCGCCGCCGATCCACGACGGGTCGACGTAGGCCGGATCCCAGAGCGATCGGAGGTTCTCCGGGGCCGAGCCGCCCTGCGGATAGTAGTGGAGGTCGAGCCAGTGGAGGACGCGCTTGCCGCTCGATGTCTGCTGCGCCCTGGCCTGCTGGAGGAACCAGGCCACGAGCTCGGTTCCGCCGTGGGCGGCACGGTCGGGCGAGCTGGCCGAGCAACCACCGGCGGCGGTGTCCACGGCCGAGCAGAAGTAGTTCGGCCAGCCCCACTCGGCGGGGCCGCTGATCTGCGCCGTGGGGTCGGCGTCGAGCAGGGCCAGCGCGGTGTCGCGCGACTTGCTCCACAGCTCGTCGTACGAGGTGGCGGTGGGGTGCGCGTCGTAGTGGGTGCTGTTCCAGAGCGCGGGCTCGTTGTCCAGCTGGTAGATGCGCCTGCCGTTCGAGGGGCCGAAGCGAGTGACGAGGTACACCGCCCAGGACCGCGCCTCGCTCGGACCGAAGGTCGAGCTGATCGCTGCCCCGTCGCACTGCACCCGCGCTCCTTGCCAGAGCCCGTTTCCGCAGTTCGAGTCGTACGGGTCGAACGCGTCCTGTGAGGCGACCAGCGTCTTCGGACAGCCGCAGTCGAAGGGGTGGGTGTACTTCGCCGACGCGGCGACCCGGCCCATCACCGGGACGGTGAAGAGGGTGGTGATGCCCACGCTCCCGGCCCCGGCGAGGAACGCGTTGGCGCCGCTGCTGCTCTTCGGGTCGGTGGGCTGCGGGCTGCAGTAGCCCCCGGAGGTGTTCCAGCAGCCGGGGATGTTCTCGAAGTAGTAGTCCGCGCCGGTGTTGCTGGTGTCGATCTGCCAGTTGTACCGGGTGGTGGTGTTACCGCCCCAGCGGGTGAGCGCCAGGTTGCCGGCCGTGACGTCGCCGCCCGGCGCGAAGTTGATCCCGTAGATCAGCGGCGAGATGGGGTGCACGTCCGCGGTCGTGTCCACCGACACGCTGACCTGCCCCAGGGCGAGGGCAGGGCAAAGCGCGAGGAGGGCGAGGGGCCGCACGCTCGGGATCCAAGGGGCGGGTCATGCACCGGGGCAAGGCACGGCATGCGCCGGAGTACGTGGCTGTGGTCGCTTCCGAGGTGTTCCCCAGCGGATGCGGCGCCTCGCCCCGGGGATGCACCCCGGGCGCACGTGCGCAGCTTGCAGGGCCTCGAACACCCGGGAGGTCCGAACATGCGAATCATGTCCTGGCTGGCCGCGGGCGCGCTGGCGCTCGCTGTCGGCTGTGCATCCAGCAACACCACCAGCTCGCCGGGCACGGCAAGCGTGCCGCCAGCGACGTCCCACCCCGCCGTGGCTGGCGGCCCGAAGTCCACCGTGAGCGGCGAGATCCAGAACTACACCACCGGGCCCAGTGGGCAGCAGAACGGGTTCGTGCTCGGCTCCGGGCAGCGGGTGCACGTGCCCGAGGAGATGGGGTCGAAGGTCTCCGACCAGTTTCCGCCCAACACCCAGGTCAACGTCACCGGATACATGACCACCGACAGCGATGGCCGCCCCATCCTCGAGGCGGACACGATCGCCGCTCCCGACCGGAACGCGACGCTGGATCTCGCCTCCGCCCATGCCGCCCCTCCGTCGCCCGCGTGGGGACCCTCGGTCGGTGGCTCCGGACCCGCGGGAAGTCAGCCGGTGAATCCGCCCGCCGAGACCCAGCCGGGCACGCCGGGCAATCCGCCGCCGGGCGGCCGCTAGAAGTCCAACCGGAAACGCGCCGGGGGGAGGTGCCGCCCGGAGTGGGCTCGCTCCGGGCGTGGTGTTTTCTCGACCCCCGCGCGGACCTGCGCGCCGCCACGACCGCGGAGGACATGGCCCTCCGTTGCACGCACAGGCCGGCGGCGCCCTACGCTTGGTGGCGATCATGAGGTCGCGTCCGGGTCGCCTGCTGGTCCTTCTTGCCGTGCTCGCTGGGGTGCCGCTGACAGGCTGCTCCGAGGCCTCGGGGCAGACCCAGGGCGCCGAGCCGTGTCCCAAGACGAAGTACGACGCGATGTACTTCGCCCTGGATCCCTCGGGGACGGTGGTGAAGTTCCCGCAGGAGGAGCTCGAGGTCTACCAGCGCCGTGGCTTCAAGCCCGTGACGCAGGAGCAGGCCAAGGCGCTGGTCCGCCGGGAGTGCCCCGCCGGCTTCCGCTGAACCTGGGCTGTGGGCGCGGCGGCCGCGCCCGGCGCAACACCTTCCCCTCGGTGTGTCAGATCGGCACGAACCTCGAAAGGAACGTGTCGATGGCAGCGCAGTCCAAGGTGACCGTGGGACTCTTCGTCCGGCTCGTGGCGAAGGAAGGCAAGGAGCGGGCAGTGGAGGACTTCCTCCGGTCCGGCCTGGCGCTGGTCCAGGCCGAGCCGGGCACGGCCCAGTGGTACGCGGTGCGCTTCGACCAGCGCACGTTCGCGATCTTCGACACCTTCGCCACGGAGGAAGGCCGGCAGGCCCATCTGTCCGGGCGGGTGGCGGCCGCGTTGATGGCGAATGCAGCGGAGTTGCTGGCCGAGCCGCCGCGCATCGAGCGGCACGACATCCTCGCCGCAAAGACCTGAAGGGGCTCGGATTCGGCGGCCGAGGCGTCTTTGCGGCCGGCCGCCTTGACGCTCGCGGCCGGGTGGGCCCAGATCGCGCGCCGGGGAGAGCACCTCGTGGAGGGCATCTCGGTGCGTGCTTCCATCTGCGTCCTGTTCGCCTCGCTCGGTCTCGCCGGCTGCCTCGGCGCAACCGGCTATGACTCGCGCGAGCCGCTCGTTCCCGAGATGTCCGTCACGCCTTCCTCCCACCTCTCCATCATGGCCACCCGCCGGGCCGGTGCGGCGCGGTGGTCGTCGGACGACCTGGAGGACCTCGGCGGTGCGGTCATTCCGGAGGCCACGGTGTACGCCATCTGGTGGGGTGAGGCGTCCCGGTTCCCGGCCGACGCGATGTCCGGGATGGACGCCCTCCTCTCGGGCCTGGATGGGTCGCGGTACCTGGCCATCGTCGACCAGTACGTGCGGCGGCCGGCGCGGACGACGTTCGTCGGGCACCTGATGGAGAGCTCGCCGTCGCCGACGCACTCGCCGTCCACCGAGGAGATCGTCTCCAAGGTGTGCCAGGTGCTGGCCGACGCCCGGCAGGTGCCGAGCTCCACCGCGCTCTATCTGGTGTTCACCGACGGCTTCCCCGAGCAGGCGAACTTCTGCGCCTGGCATGACGGAGGTCGCTGCCCGGACGGGAAGCGGATCCACGTGGCGTACCTGCCGAACATGAACGGCGCCCCGCAGTGCGACCCGGGAGACCTCTTCCGCTGCAACGGCCTGAGCGAGCCCACCCGCGCCCTGGCCAACGTCACCGCACACGAGGTCATCGAGATGCTCACCGACCCGGACGGGACGGCCTGGCTGGACCGAACGGGAGAGGAGATTGCGGACAAGTGCAATTTCCGGTTCGGCAGCTGCGTCCCGCTCGGGAGCACCCGGTGGCAGCTGCAGAAGCAGTGGTCCAACGCGGACCATGGCTGCATCCAGGAGAAGGCGTACGCGCCGCCGAGGGTGGCCGTCGCCCGCTAGAGCCCCCGTGGGGCGGATGTTGCACCTTCGTCCCATGTGCTTCGTGCCGCCTGACCAGGGGGCTTCCTGGCAGAGTGTGCGCATGACAGCCCGGCGGTTCCTCCTCGTCGCCGCGATGGTTTGCGGGTGCGCCGGCTCCTCCAAGGAGCAGGCCCCGCAGTCGGCGCAGCCAGCTGCTGCTCCGCCCCCGCAACCCACCGCTCAGGCCGGCCCGACCCCCGCCGCGGTGCCCCCGACCCAGGCTGCCCCAGCCCCCTCGACCCAGGGCGGCCTCGCGCCCGAGGCCCTCGAGGCCATCGTCTCGCCCATCGCGCTCTTCCCCGATCCCCTGCTGGGACAGGTGCTCGAGGCGTCGCTGCGGCCGCAGGAGGTCGCCGACGCCTCGGCCTTCCTCAAGGCGCACCCCAGCCTCAAGGGGAAGGACCTGGAGGCCGCGCTCAAGGACAAGCCCTGGGACGCGAGCGTGAAGGCGCTCGTGGCGCTGCCGGACGTGCTCAAGATGCTGAGCGAGCATCAGGACTGGGCGCGCGACATCGCGACGGCGTACCGGACCCAGAAGGACTCGCTGCTGTTCGCCGTGCAGCAGCTTCGCTCGCGGGCGATGGAGTCCGGGAACCTCAAGTCCTCGTCGCAGCAGACGGTGAAGGTGGAGCAGGGCGGCGCGGCGCCC
>DATIWB010000070.1:0-35167 GCA_035519675.1 Myxococcaceae bacterium | reverse complement strand
CGCGCGTGACGCGCGTCATGCAGGCGTGTCACGCGCGTCATCCAGGCGAGTCACACACGTCGCCCGGATGTCCCGCGCTCGCACGCGTGCCGGCACGGCAGTGCTCCACATTGGCCTCCCATCGCTCCTCGAAGGAGGACTGCTTGATGGCGCGGTACACCGTCCGCACGCTCTGCCCGGAAGATTTCGACGCGCTGATGAGGCTGGAGGAGGACGTCTTCGGAGCCCAGGGCGAGGCGCTGCTCGGCCCCTACTACGTCCGGCTGTGCTGCGAGTTCTTTCGCGACAGCTGCTTCGTCGCCTTCGACGGTGACCGTCCCGCGGGATACCTCCTCTGCTTCCTGAAGGACCGCGAGGCCTACTGCACCACCCTGGCGGTGGTCCCCGATTACCAGCGGACCCGGGTGGTGGTGCAGCTGCTCCGGGCGCTGGTGGGCTACCTGATGGACCGGGTGGACAGCTGCTGGTTCACCGTGGACGAGTCGAACGCCGCGGCCCGCGCGCTCCACGCGGCGCTGGGAGGCAGGGAGGTCGGAGTGCGGCACAACTTCTACGGCCCCGGCATCGACCGCATCGTGTCCCGCATCGACCGCGACGGATTCGCCGCCCTGCGTGCGCGCTACGAGCGCCTGGGGCTGGTCGCACCGGAGAGCGCTCCGCTCCGGGGGGCGGCGTGAGCGGAGCGCCCCTCGCCCTCCGGGAGGAGCGCCCGCTGCTCGAGTCCGCCGCCGGAGCCACCCGCGCGCTGCGTCGCGCCCGGGCCTGCTTGGCCGCGCTCTTCACCGAGCTGCTCACCGTTCCGCCCGAGCATCTGGAGGAGGGCGAGCGTCACCGGGCGGCGGCCCGCACCGCCCACCGGATCGCCCGGCGGCTGCTGGACATCAATGGGGTCCAGGTGAGCGTGCGAGGCCAGGTGCCGTCGGGACCGGTGGTGCTGGCCTGCAACCACCTCGGTTACCTGGATCCGATCGTCATCGGGGCCCTGCTCCCGCTGGCGGCCATCGCCAAGTCGGAGCTCGCCGGCTGGCCGTTCCTCGGCCGGGTGGCGGAGCACGTGGGCACGCTCTTCATCCGCCGCGGCTCCGCCCACCACGGCGCGCTGGTGCTGCGCCGGGCGCTGCGCCGCCTCGCCGCGGGCGTCCCGGTGCTCAACTTCCCCGAGGGGACCACCACCGACGGCTCGGGGCCGCTGCTCCCCTTCCGCCGCGGCCTGTTCGGCATCGCGCGGCGGGCCGCCGTCCAGGTCGTCCCGGTGGCGCTGCGCCTGGACCCGGAGGACGCCGCCTGGGTCGGTGGCGCGCCGTTCCTGCCGCACTACTGGCGGATGACCACCCGTCCGGCGCTCCGGGCGGTGGTCCGCTTCGGTGAGCCGGTCGACGCGGGTCGCTTCACCTCCGCCCAGGGCTGTGCCGACGAGGTGCGTGTCCGGGTGGAGCGGCTGCTCGGGGGGGCTCACTGATGCCCCAGCAATCCGCCGCCGAGTACCTCCGACACGGACAGATGCCGTTCTTCCGGCTCCCGCTCGTCGATCTGGGCGGCGCCGCGCCCTACGCCGGGGCCGACGCGGTGCTGCTCGGCGTCCCCTACGATGGTGCCGTCACCTACCAGCCGGGCGCGCGGCTGGCGCCGTACCACCTGCGGCGAACCAGCGCCCTCCTCCAGACCTTCCATCCGGTCCACCAGCTCGACGTGTTCCGGACCATCCGGGCGCTGGACGGGGGCAACGTGGCCTTCCCGCCGTTCGACGCCGCGGCGGTGCGGCAGCTGGTCCAGGCCGAGGTCGCGGCCATCGTCGCCGCCGGAGCGACGCCCTTCGTCGTCGGTGGCGACCACTCCATCGCGCTGCCGGTGATGCGTGCCGTCGCCGCGGCGCACGGGCCGCTCGCGGTGCTCCACGTCGACGCCCACCTCGACACCAGCGGTCCAGAGGTCTGGGGCGAGCCGTTTCACCACGGGGCACCGCTCCGTCACGCGTTGAGCGAGGGGCTCATCGCTCCGGGCCAGCTGTTCCAGGTCGGCCTGCGCGCATCCTGGGGCCACCCGGAGGAAGGCGCGCTGGTGGTGGCCCATGGTGCCCGCGGCTACCCGATGCCGGCGGTGGAGAGACGGGGCATCGAGGACGTCGCCCGGGAGATCCGCGCGGCGGTCGGCGACCGTCCCCTCCACGTCACCTTCGACGTGGATGGCATCGACCCGGCCTTCGCCCCCGGCACCGGCACCCCGGTCCCCGGGGGCCTCACCTCGCGCGAGGCGCTCCACCTGCTTCGCGGGATGGCGGGTGCTCGGCTGGTGGGCATGGACCTGGTCGAGATCTCCCCGGCGCTGGACCATGCCGACCTGACCTGCCACCTCGGCGCGTGCCTGCTCTACGAGGGCTTGGCGCTCCGCGCGGTCCGGCCTCGCTGAGCGTCGGCGCCCGGCGGTGGCCCGTCGAGCCGGCTCATCCGACGATGGGAGCGAGCGCCTTCATCACCCGGTCGGCCTGCTCGGGGCTGATCATCCCGGTGAGCAGCTTCAGGAACCGCGGGTGCTGCGCACCGGAGACGATGTACTGCCAGCGGTAGGCGCGCAGCAGCGTCTGCTCGAGCTCCTTCACCTGCTCCTTGCTGAACCGGCCCTCGGCCGTCTCCCGGAAGTAGATGGCGTCGGCCATGGACTGCGCCTGGAGGATGCCGTCCACCGCGCCGACCAGGGCGATGAAGTCATCCACCGCACCGTCACGCTGCTCGGCGGTGAGCTGGCGATCGATCCGCGTCCACTCCAGCTCGTCCAGCACCGCGTGCTGCGATTCGTCCTTCCAGTGGAAGAGGAAGACGTCCTTGAAGAGCGGAGACAGGGCGGTGGCCGGCTGGATCGACTCGAGGTAGTGCGCCTGGACGAAGAGCTCGATGTGGCAGGTCAGGGCGAGCACCGCCCAGGTGGACTTGCCGAGGACGACCGAGGCCACCTCGTCCGGCCTGGGGACGAAGATGTAGCCCGAGGGCATCCTCGCGGCGATCATCCGCTCGATGCGCCGGAACATCTCCTGGTGCTTCAGCTCCTCCTGGCTGAAGCCCACCAGCGCCTCGAGCGCCACCTGATCGCCGAGCCAGTGGTCACGCGACAGCTCGAGCACCTTGGCGTTGATGAACCTCTCCACCAGCCCGAACACGTTGGCGTAGGTCCGGCCCTGGATCTGACTCAGCAGCCGCGCGTCGGAGGCGCTCAGGAACCCCAGCCGGCTGACCATCGACAGTGTGTCAGGGAGGAAGTGGCCGGAAAAATCGAACTCCCGTCCCCGCATCACGTCCTTGTCGATGTCCCAGCGGATCCGGCGGGAGTTCTCGAGGCAGCGGGCGTAGCGGCGGTCGGTGGTGGACTCGACGAGGGTGGTGCTCGCTTCGGTCGACATGCTGTTCCTTGTCCTGGGTTGGCGCACGGCGGCATCGCCGGCGCGACCCGTCCACAGCAGTCGACGTGCCACGGAGTGGTCTGGGACGATTGCAATGAATCCGGCTACTTGCCAGACACACCCATCGCGAGATCTCGTGAGGTCGCGAGGTCTCGCGACGAGGTGTTGCGTCCGATGCAGTGCGACGCTGGGTGAAGGGCCGGGGCCGGCGGCTCAGCGATGCCGTCGAAGGCGGAGCGCCTTCACCCGCGATGCCAGGGTGGAGGGGGCGATCCCCAGCAATCGTGCCGCGCCAGCCTCGCCGGCAATCTGCCAGCCCGTGGCTTCCAGGGCGCGGCGGATGTTCTCGCGCTCGAGCCTGGCGAGGTCCCGCGCGGTCAGCACGCGCACTGGGTCGGGGATGTGCGGTCCGGGGGCCTCCGACGGGTTCGCCGGGAGCGCGCGGTCCAGATTCAGCTGGTCGTCGCGGGCGGTGATGACCGCGCGCTCGATGACGTTCTGGAGCTCGCGCACGTTCCCGGGCCAGGGGTAGCCGCGAAGCCGTTCCGCGGCCTCGGGGCCCAGCGGGCCAATACGCCGTCCGGAGCGAGCGGCGAACTCCCGGGCGAACTCCTCGGCCAGGAGCACCACGTCGTCCCCGCGCTCGCGGAGCGGAGGGAGCGAGATCGGGAAGACGCTCAGCCGGTAGAACAGGTCCTCGCGGAACTTCCCCTGCGCAACCGCCGTGGACAGGTCCCGGTTGGTGGCGGCAATGACCCGCACGTCCACCCGGCGGGTGCGGGAGCTGCCCACCGGCTCGAACTCGCCTTCTTGGAGGACACGGAGGAGCTTTCCCTGCAGCTCCAGCGGGATCTCGCCCACCTCGTCGAGGAAGATGGTCCCGCCGTCGGCGAGGGTGAAGCGCCCGTCGCGACGGGCGGTGGCCCCGGTGAAGGCCCCGCGCTCGTGGCCGAAGAACTCGCTCTCGATCAGCGACCCGGGGATGGCGGCGCAGTTCACCTTCACCAGCGGCCTCCCCCGCCGGCCGCTGGCCTCGTGGATGGCCCGGGCGAACAGCTCCTTGCCGGTGCCCGTCTCGCCGAGGATGAGGACGGTGGTGTTTGCCGGGGCCACCTGGCGCACCTCGGTGAGCACCCGCAGGAGGGGCTCGCTCCGGCCGATGATCTCTCCGGCCCGTCCGAGCTCGCGCAGCTCGCGGCGCAGCCACTCGGCCTCGTCGGTCAGCCGCGCGATCCGCCGCTCGGCCTCGAGCCGCTCGTTGACGTTCCGGAGGATGAGGGTGAAGTGCTGCCGCCCTTCCAGCTCGAACAGCGAGAGCGTCGCCTCGGCAGGAAAGGTGCTCCCACCGGTCGTGGTGCCGGTGAACCCTCCCGGGACCCAGGCGCTGCGCTCTCGAGGCGGGCGCTGGTGGAGCTGCTCGCCGAGGCTGGCGAGCCTCGCCGCGTCCTCCGGGCTCACCAGAGCGGACAGCGGCATCCCCCGTGCGTGCTCGGCGGGGATCTCGAAGGTGCGTTCGGCTGCGGGGTTCATCCCGGTGACCCGCAGCTCGCCGTCGAGCTGGACGATGGCGTCCATGGCGCTCTCCACCAGACGCGCGAGCTGGGCCTGGTGCGCCCGGACCTCGCGCTCGGCTCGCAGCCGCCGGAGCTCGGCCGCGGCGCGGCCGGCGAAGATCTCGAACAGGGCCAGCTTCAGCCGGTCCGCGGGCATGGGTTTCACGTCCATCACCGCGAGGTGACCGAGCACCGTCCCATCCAGGTCCGCGAGCGGCAGTCCGAGGTAGCTCACCGCCCCCATCCGCCGGGCGTTGGGCTCGTGCGGATAGAGCTCGAGGATCCGGTCCGGGAGGTGTACCAGCCGCCGCTTGTCGATCACCGTCTGACAGGGCGTGCCGTCCACCGCCTGCTCGAAGCCCTCGATCCATTCCCCGCCCATCCAGAACGCCAGGGCCCGGAGTCGACGCGTCCGCGGGTCGAACTCGGTGATCCACGCGCCCCGGGTCCCGAGCGCGCGGGCCAGGCTCTCGACCAGCACCCGGAAGAAGCCCTCCCCGATCTCCGTCGCCGTGCCCTCGAGGATGCGGGAGAGCGCGGCTTCGGCAGATGCTTCTGGGACCTGTCCGGAGGGCGTCAGCATCTACTTCTTCTTGCAGTGGTCCTCGCCCATCTTCTGCCAGGCGCCCTTGTTCTCCATCTCGCTGACGACGGTGATCTCCCTGGGGCCCTTCCGGGTGACGGTGGTGCGGGTCTTCGCCGGCTGACCCATCATCGCTCCCTCCTCGGCCCAGACCACGGTGTCACCCTTCTGGCCCTCCGAGGTGCCCTGCCAGGTGCTGCCCATGTTGTCGAAGCCGAACTCGACCAGCTTGCTCTTCGAGTCGTCCCAGGCCCAGTTCATGTGGCCCTTCATCCCGGCCGGGGCCACCGCGTTCTTCTCCATGTGGAAGGTGCCGGAGTAGGCGAAGCCGTCGACCTCCGGGGCAATCTTCATCTCCGACTTGGTCTTGACCTGCGTGCCAGGTGACTGCGGATTGTCCATCGACCCGGAACAGGCCCAGGTCCCGCTCATGTCCTTGAAGGCCTCGGTGAGGGCGGGGTTTGGCTTGGGCTTGGGGGGCGGCTCGGCGAGCGCAGGAACGGCGAGAACGAGGACCAAGGTGGCAAGTCGACCGGACGGGGGCATGAATCCTCCTGTGGCTGGGGGGTCGGAGGGTGCCACGGCTCCGCCCGGCCGGAAACTGAATCGGACGGTGGACCTGGACGTCCGAGCCAGTGCATGACACGGCTGCACTCCATGTCACTGCTCCCCCTGCTCCTCGTGCTCGGCGCCTCGCCCACCCCCGCCGCCCAGCGTCCGATGGCGCCCGAGGTCAAGGCGCTGGTGGAGCGGATGCAGGGCTTCTACGAGCGCACCCAGGGCTTCACCGCCGACTTCCGCCAGGAGTACCTGTACAAGACCTTCAACCGCACCGTGGTCTCGACCGGGACGGTGGCGTTCCAGAAGCCGGCCAAGATGCGCTGGGAATACCTCACCCCGTCGAAACGGAGCTTCGTCCTCTCCGGCGACCGGATCTACGCGCTCGACCCCGAGGCGCAGACCCTGACCAAGGCCGCGCTCCCCTCCAGCCAGCTCTCGGCGTCGGTGACCTTTCTCTGGGGAAAGGGGAAGCTGGCCGACGAGTTCGACATCTCGAGGACGGAGTGCAAGGAATGCCTGGGCACGCTGCTCACCCTGGTGCCGAAGAAGCCCGACGCGCGGTTCCGCGAGGTGCAGCTGGACATCGACCCGAAGACCGCGCAGGTCCGCCGGAGCATCGTGGTCGATCCGGATGGCAGCCGGAACGCCATCGCCTTCTCCAATCTGAAGAGCAACGTGGGCCTGCCGAAGGACACCTTCCAGCTCACTCCGCCCCCCGGCACGCAGATCATCGACACCACCGCCGCGCGCTGAGCGTCCTCCTCGCGCTTTCCATCGGCTGCGCCCACGGTGGCGGCGGCACCAGCGCCGGTCCGACGGTGAAATTGGCCCTGCGGTCGGGTCCGGGGCTGCCGGTGGAGGGCACGCTCGGGGGAGCTGCCCTCGACGTCCGGCTCGCGCTGGAGGAGCCGCGGTCCCTGCTCTCGGCGGCGTGTCCCGGAGCGGCCGCCGCCTCCGAGGTGAAGGTCCGGCTGCCGCTGCTCCAGGGGGGCTGGGCGACGGTGCCGGAGATCCCCCTCTCCGGGGTGACCATCGGCTCCCATCCTCTCCCTCCGTTCCGCGCCGCGGTGGTGCCCGAGAGCAGCTGCATCCTCTGGCTGGGCCTGGACGTGCTCGGGCCCGCGGTGCTCGACCTGGACCTGGACGCCGGCACGGTCCGCATCTCGCGCGCGGCGCCGGAGCTTCCGGCGACGGTGGAGCAGACGCAGGTGGAGGTGAGCCGCGCTCCCGACACCGACCGGCTTCTCGCCGCTGCGCAGCTGGCCGGAACCTCGGCGACGGTGCTCCAGACCCTGGTCCTCGCCACCGGGCGGTCGACCGAGCTGGCCCGGTTCCAGGCGCGGCTGCTCGGTGCCGAGAGCGTGCTCCGTGCGGTCCAGCTGGCCCCGGGCTGGGAGGCCTGCGACGTGCCGGTGCGCACCCGGACCGACTGGACGCGCGCCCCGGCCATCGGCGTGCTCGGCCCGGAGGGCTGGGGTGCCCGGCGGGTGCTCGTCGATCTGGGAAAGGCGCGGATGACGCTGGTCCGGCCGAAGGGCGCCCCGGCCCCGCCCTGCCGGCAGGTCGAGGACGGGGGGACCGGCATCGCGCCCGCCACCAGGGAGCGCGAGCCACGCTGACCTGGGAGTCAGGCCGAGGCGACGGCCTTCCGCTCGGGCCGGTCCACCACCCGACCCACCAGGTCGTAGTCGTGGGCCTCGGTCACCTCGACGGTGACGAACTCGCCGGGGTAGCCGAACCCATCATTGATGTAGACCAGCCCGTCGATGTCCGGGGCCTGCCCCTCGTGGCGACCGACGAGCAGGTGCTCGGACTCGGGGCTCGGGCCTTCCACCAGCACCTCCAGCCGCTTGCCGATCAGCGCCCGGTTCTGCTCGCGGTTGATGCGCTTCTGGACGGCCATGACCTCCCGCCACCGCCGCTCGATGACCTTCGGCGGCACCTTGTCCGCGAAGTCGTAGGCCGCCGTCCCCTCCTCGTCCGAGTACTGGAAGCAGCCCATCCGCTCGAAGCGCTGGGTGCGGACGAACTCCTTGAGCAGCTCGAAGTCCGCCTCGGTCTCGCCCGGCAGCCCGGCGATGAGCGAGGTGCGGAAGGTGAGCCCGGGGATGCGGGCCCGGAGCTTGGCCAGCAGCGACACCAGGAAGGCGCTGTCGCGGCCGCGGCGCATCGAGCGAAGGAGCCGGTCCGAGGCGTGCTGCAGCGGCATGTCCAGGTACTTGGCGATCTTCGGCTCGCGCGCCATCACCTCGATCAGCGCGTCGGGGAACACCCGGGGGTAGGCGTAGTGCAGGCGGATCCACCGCACGTCCACCGTGCACAGCGCCTGGAGCAGCTGGTGCAGCTGTGGCTTGCCGGGCAGGTCGTGCCCGTAGGCAGTCAGGTCCTGGGCGACCAGGTTCAGCTCCCGAACCCCGCTCGCCGCGAGCGTGCGCGCCTCGGCCAGGAGGTCGTCGATGGGGCGCGACCGCTGTGCTCCCCGGAGGGTGGGGATGATGCAGAACGCGCAGGCGTTGTCACAGCCCTCGGAGATCTTGAGGTAGGCAGTCCACTTCGGGCTGGAGTTGACCTTCGGGGTGCGAGCGTCGTGGACGTAGTCCGGATCGGGGATGACCTGGCGGGGCGCGGCCTCGGCGGCGAGGAGATCTCCGATCTGCACGTAGGCGCCGGTGCCGAGGAAGTGGTCGACCTCGGGCATCTCCCTGGCCAGCTCCGGGCCGTAGCGCTGCGAGAGGCACCCGGTCACCACCAGGGTGCTGCACCGACCGGTCTTCTTGTGCTCGGCCAGCTCGAGGATGGTGTCGACGGACTCCTGCTTCGCCGGTCCGATGAACGCGCAGGTGTTCACCACGATGACCGAGGCGTCCTCGGGCCGCTCGACCAGCGTGTAGCCGCGGGCGCCGAGCGTCCCGAGCATCACCTCCGAGTCCACCCGGTTCTTCGGGCAGCCCAGGGTGGCCATGTACAGCGCCTTGTTCTCGTGTGTGCTCACAGAAGTCCGTACTCGACGCGTTCGAAGTGATCCCGGTCCCAGGTGAAGCGGACCGTGGCCCCGCTGGAATAACCGACCGAGAGCTCGCCGTCCTCATCGAGTGAGACCGAGAGCGCCCTGCCCAGGGCGCAGCTCATCGCCGGCCAGTCCAGGACCCGTTCTCCCACCCGGCCCTTCACCCAGAAGACCGCCAGCCGCATCTCCCGCTCTGGGGCGCAGCTGTCGTCGGCGGCGAAGGGATCCTGCCCGGTGAGGACCGCCAGCAGCGCCTTGCCGTCGGGGAGCTGCATCCGGGACGGCACGTAGACCCGCACCGCGGCGGGATCGACGGGCGCCTCGGCCACCAGCATCCGGAGGGACTGCTCGTTCAGCGGCCGGTCCCCGAGCACCCACTTGGGGTCCACCTGGCCGTTGTAGCCCACCCAGCCCCCCGGCCGACCCTCGACGGTCTGCACCTCCGGGGGCGGACGTGGCCGGAGCCCCTGCCGGAACCCGGCTGGCAGCGCGAGGAGCTCGGGCGGTGGTGCGCCGGTGACGCAGGTGGAGATCTCCTTCGCCGCCGGTCCGGCGTCGTCGTCCGCGTCCTCGTAGGAGAGGCACAGCTCGAGCACCAGCGCCTCCCGGGCCGGGAAGCGGGGGAGGACGCGGGCCGGCAGCGCCACCTCGAGCGACATGCCCTTCTTCGTCCGGTGCGCGGCGGCATCGGCCAGCGCCAGGGTTCCGGGGCTCACCCCGTCCTCCGGGCGCGGGTCGACCTTCCCGCCGGGGCCGAAGCGGAACACCGCGCCCCCGGCCGTGACCCCGGCCTCCGGGAAGTGGAGGGCGAGGGTCACCCGGTCGCGGTCGGTGATGGCCTCGTCCTCGACCTCGAGCGCGATGTAGAGCGTGTCCCGGAACGCACCCACCCGGGCGGTGAGCTGGGCGCTCGCGCCCTCCAGCGGCCTCGCCGTCAGGGGCAGGCCCCCGCGGAAATCACCCAGGACCCCGTCCACCTTCGGGCTCCGGGCGAGCTCGGGCACCGGGCGGGCCGGGGGCGGCTCGTCGGGGGCGGCGAGCAGCAACGCGCTGAGGAAAAACGGCAGCATGGAAGACGCCCGGGCCGGGGGGTCATACCAGAGCGAGCCGGAGAGGTGGTCTCCCGCCTGCCGGGCAGGGGGGTTGGAGGTCAGACGCGGACGAGGAGGGGGAGGATCAGCGGCCGCCGGGCCGCCCGGTCCCGGAATACCTGCCGGGTGACCCGGACCAGCGCCTCCCGGAGGAAGGCGTCGTCCCCGCGCACCGCCGGGCTCAGCTCCTCGAGCAGCGGGACCAGGTCCAGGGCCGCCGACTGGAGCACCTGCTCCTCGTCGCGGGTCAGGCCCCGGCCCACCAGCTGGGGCAGCCCGATGTACGCCCCGCTGTCGCGAGAGACGGCCACCACCACCGCGACCACACCGCTCCTGGCCAGCCGGTTCCGAGCGGAGAGCGCCTCCTGGGCGATGTCGCCGCCCCCTGCCCGGCTCTCGAACACCCGCCCCACGTGCGCCTTCCCCCAGAACGCCCCCTGCCCGCGAGCGAAGCCGAGCACGTCCCCGTCGCGGGCGAGGAAGCACTGCTCGGCGGCCAGCCCCGCGCTGCGGGCGAGGTCGAGGTGCGCGGTGAGCTGGCGCAGCTCGCCGTGGATGGGGACGAAGTGCCGGGGACGGACCGCCTCCAGCATCCGCCGCTGCTGGTCCCGGGCCGCGTGCCCGGAGACGTGCAGGCCCGGCTCGATGCCGGCGTGCACCACCCGCGCCCCGGCGGCGAGCATCGCATTGATCAGCGTGCTCACCGCCCGCTCGTTGCCGGGGACGGGGCGCGAGCTGAGGAGCACCGTGTCGCCGCGCTCGATGCGCAGCCCCTCCACCTCCGGCTGGAGGAGCTGGGAGAGCGCCGCCCGTGGCTCGCCCTGGGCGCCGGTGGCCAGGATGCAGACGTGGTGGGGCAGGAGCCCTTCGGCCTCGTCCACCGAGCAGAGCAGACCCTCGGGGACCTCCAGCCGTCCGGCGCGCCGGGCGGCATCCACGTTGCGCTCCAGGCTCCGGCCGGCGAGGACCAGCCGCCGTCCGGAGCGGTGGCAGACGTGGATGACGTGCTGCACCCGGTGCAGGTGGGAGGCGAAGAGGCCCACCAGCACCCTGCCACCGGCCTCGGGGATGAGCCGCTCCAGCGTCTCGGCCACCACGCGCTCGGATGGGGTCTCGCCCTCCACCTCGGCGTTGGTGGAGTCGCTCAGCAGGCACAGCGCCTCGTCGTCGGCGAGCGCCTCGAGCCGGGGAAGGTCGGTGGGCCGCGCGTCGAGCGGCGTCTGGTCGAGCTTGAAGTCGCCGGTGTGCACCAGGGTTCCCTCGGGCGTCCGGAGGAGGAACCCCACCGCGTCGGGGATGGAGTGCGCGACGCGGAAGGCCTCGACCTCGAAGGTGGACGTGGCGTGGAACGGCTCGCCGGGGAGGATCTCCCGGAGGTCGGCGCGGACGTCCATCTGGTCGAGCCGCTCGGCCACCAGCGCCAGGGTGAGCCGCGTCCCGTACACCGGGACCGAGCGCTCGCGGAGCAGGAACGGAAGCGCCCCGATGTGGTCCTCGTGGGCGTGGGTCAGAAGCACCGCCCCGAGCGGCGCCGCGGCGTCCCTGAGGTAACTGAAGTCGGGGATGATCAGCTCCACTCCCGGGAGCTCGGGCGGGGGAAAGAGGAGGCCCGCGTCGACGAGCAACATCTCGTCCCGGCACTCGATGACCATCGAGTTCATGCCGATCTCGCCGAGGCCGCCGAGGGGGATGACGCGCAGCACGGAGTCCACCTTAGTGGGTCCGCTGCCGGAAACCGGCCGGTTCCCCTGGGTCAGAGCGAACCGAGTTCACCAGTCGGCGCCGCGCTGGGCAGGGCTCTGGCGCTCGAGGCGGACGAGCGTCCGTCGATCCTGCCGCGCTCGCAGCCGACCCCCTGAGCCGGCTCAGTACGAGAAGGACTCGTTCACCGCGACGGCGCCGAACCCCTCGCGGCTGGCTCCCCCGGGGACGAAGAGCCGGTTGCCGAGCACGGCGGCGCCGATGCCGTGCCGGCCGGTTCGCATCGGCGTGTCGGTCCGCCAGCTGTCGCTCGCCGGGTCATAGCTCTCGGTCTCGTGGAAGACCCCGGCGGGATCGGCCCGGTTCCCTTCTCCGCCGAGGACCACCAGGCGACCCGAGAGCTCGGCGGCGGCGACGCCTCCCCGCGCGGTGGGGATGTCCGCGCGACGGCTCCAGGTTCCGTTCGTGGCATCGAGGACCTCGAGCGCGGCCTTCAGCACGCCATTCGCCCGGCCGGTCACGGCGTACACGCGGCCCCCCACCGTCGCCGCGGCGAGATGATCGCGGGCGACGGCGAGTGGCTGCAGTGGTGCCCAGGTGTTGGCCTGGGGATCGAAGACGGAGGCATCGGTCACCGAGACGCCCCGGAGCCCTCCGGCGACGACGATCCGCCCGTCCAGGCTGGCCACCCCCGAGGCACCGCGTTCGGTGCCCCCTGGCATCGAGGTGAGGGGGCTCCAGCTGTCGAGCGCCGGGTCGTAGACGAGGGTCGTCCCGCTCGCAGTGAAGGAGGAACCGCTGAGCCCACCCACCAGGTACAGCTTGCCGCTCAGGGCGGCGAGGTTGACGTGGTGGAGCGGCGCGGGGAGCGAGGCCCGCGGCGTCCAGCGATCCGTCGTCGGGTCGTACGACTCCACGGTGGCAACGGGCTGGCCGGAGGCGTCGAATCCGCCGACCACGAAGACCTGTCCGGCGAGGGCGGCCACTCCCATCTCCTGCCGGGGCCCGAGCGACAGCGGAGCGTGGGTGGACCAGGTGCCCCCCGCTGCGACGCAGGAGCAGTCCGGCTCGCCGCAGCCACTGGCAGGGAGCAAGACGCAGATGACCAGGAGCCACGCGGCTTTCCTCGTCACGGCCCGGACCGAGCTCTTCGCCGCGAGCATCGCGGGGACCGTACCTCCAGGCGTCGGCCCCGGAACCTCACGAGCGCCGCCGGGCGTCGGTCCAGACGCTCCGCGGTTCCGGACTATCCGTGCGTTTTTCTGTCGTCTAACTCATCGAAATGACGTTCGACGGGTTCACCGATGTTCTGGGTTGGAGCTATATCTCCAACTCAGACGCGAAGTACGTCACCGCCGCGTTCAACCTCCCGAATTCTCGTTCCCAAATTTCACTGGCGTTCTATCCTTTCGGAGCGTGCCGAAGGTTGCTCGGCGCCGGTCACCCCGGCATCCGCGCCGCCGAGGCCAGCCTCGGGCTCGGCTGGGCGCTCGCGGCCCCGCGCCCCGCATCCCCTTGGAGCAGATTCCGTCGCCTCGGACACGTGACTGAAGCCGGCGTTCGGCTCGGCTGTTCGATCCCGCTCCGTCGCCTGCCAGCTGAAAACGTTCCTCCGCCGCGGAGCCGGCAGGTCTCACCCCGCCGGCCCCAGGTACCGATCCAGCCAGTCGAGGACTTCCTTCGTCAGGACGTCGTTCGGCGGGACGTGACCCGCCTCGAGGACCACATGTTTCTTGTCCTTCGGCGCGGTGCCCAGGAGCTTGAACATCGGATCCTGCGTCGCCTCGACCGGGAAGAAGAAGTCGTACCTGCCGTTCACCATCAGCACCGGCTGCCGGACCTGCGAGGCGAAGTGGAAGGGGTCTGCCTCCGGCAGGCATTCCTGAAGACCGAGGCCTCCGCCCACCAGGATGCCGGTGCGGATTCGCTCTTCCACCGCGAGCATCAGAGGTCCGAGCAGCGCCCCCCAGCTCGCGCCGTAATAGGCCAGGCTCCGGGTATCGAGGTCCTTCCTCGTCTCTGCCCAGTCCAGGCTCCGCCTCAGATCCTTCGCCCACATGATGACGTGGTCCCGATAGAACGCCGTCGGCGCCGGATAGTCGGTGGTCAGGGCGTCGCCGCGCTCGAAGGTGGACTTGTAGACCGGGTAGAGGACCGCGCGACCACTCCGGAGGATGGGGCTCAGCACTCGCATCCCCGCGAGGACCTTGCTGGAACGCTCGTGGATGGCGTTCGAGCCGGGGAAGAAGACCACCAGCTGGTAGGGGGGAGGCTTCCCCTTCGGGGTCAGGAGGTACGCGACGACGCGCTCCCCGCCGTACGCCGCGTTGAAGCTGACCTTCTCCCGCTTCCAGCGATCCGACCCCTCGTCGGTTTCCTCGACCCGTGCATCGAGCGGAGACCGATCGTAGGCATAGAGTCCCTTGAAAGCCTGCACGATCTCGGGCCGGGCGGGTTTCTCCTTCGTGTAGTCCCGACGGGGCAGCGGGATGGGAGCGGCCGCCGCAGCCGAGGTCTTCTGGTCGAGCCGCTTGACGAGCCGGAGACCGTAGGTTGCCCCGCGAGAGAGCGGATCCTGGGCGTCGGCGTCGTTGAACATGTACGACGGCTCACTCCACGCGCCGCCGAGGACGTAGCGCTTGCCGTCGATCTCGTTCCAGCACCACTCCTTGGCGTTGCCCGCCATGTCCACCGTGCCGTAGGGGCCGACTCCGCCGAGCGTTCCGACCGCGACGAGGCCATTGCCCCGGAAGTTGCTCAGAGGAACGATCTGCGACGTCGCCCAGAGTCCCGCGGCGTGGCTCCATTCGTACACCGTGGGGAGATCCTTGCCGACGGAGGTCGCGTACGCGGCGGCCTCGTACCAGCTGACCCCCGTGACCGGGAAGTCACCCTGGCCCTCGGGGTAGTCGCCCTGGTCCCAGGTCGCGGGTCCCGGGCGTCCGGTCCGGTCGTGGAAGCGGGCCATCGCCTCCTCCCAGCGCATCGGCCGACCGTCGTGGACGATGGGTTGACGCCAGAGGTCCGGCTTCCGGTACCCGCCGGCGTCGACGAAGGCCTTGAACTGGCGGTTGGTGACCTCGGTCCGGTCGATGAGGTAGTCGCCCACCTCCGCCGCCGGAAGGTGCTCGAGGCCCGGGATCTCCAGCTCCACCTTGGCCCCGGGAACCCGCACCATTCCGGGAGGGACGCTCCCGGCGCGATCGAGGGTGGCGCGAATGGACCCGGCCACCGGACCGAGTGGGGTTCCGACCACCAGATCCACCGCTTCGAACCCGGGCCTGGAGAGCCGGATCCGGTGAATGCCGATCGGAACCCGGACGGACTGGAGGGCCGTCTTCCCGAGGCTGCGAAAGGCGGTGTCGGGTGCCGCGTAGGGCTTGAGCTGGACCTCTGCCCCGGCCGGGGTCGTCTCCACGTTGAAGACCCGCGACATGTCCGGAAGCATCTTCTGCAGCCGGACGTCCCCGGGGATGACCTTCTGGAGCTCCGCTGCCAGGGCCAGTGCGTCCGTGTACCGGTTCAGCTCCACCAGCTCGGCGAGCTTCGGAAGCCCCTCGTCCCGCGCCCAGCGGAGGCGGACCTCCCGTCGCGCGTAGAGGGACGCCGCCACCACCAGTGCCGCGAGCATCAGCACGCCGGCGCCAACAACACCGGCGCGACGGACCGGATGTCGCGGAGGGGCGATCAGTGCCGCACGGACGTCCTCGGCGCTCCGGAAGCGGCGCTCCGGTTCGCGTGCCAGGCAGCGGAGGATGATCTCGCTCCAGCGACGGTCCAGGCCAGGGAGCACCTTGTCCGGAGGGCGTGGCGACTCCTGGATGCGCTTGGCCGCAGTGGCCAGCGGCGTGTCAGCGGTGAAGGGCAGCTCCCCGGTCACCATCTCGTACATCACCACGCCCAGCGCGAAGAGGTCCGTGCTCGGGGTGACCGTGCCGCCGGTCACCTGCTCGGGCGCCATGTACTCCGGGGTGCCGATCATTCCCCCGGCACCGGTCAGGCCGGCCTCGCCCGCGCTGTCGAGCGGCCGCGCGATGCCGAAGTCGGTGATCACCGCCCGCGTCGAGCTCGAGTCCCCTGAGGTGCCCCGTCGCTGCACGAGCTGGACATTGCTGCTCTTGAAGTCCCGGTGGACCACGCCCTCGGCGTGTGCGGCGGAGAGCCCGTCGCACATCTGGAGCACCAGCGGCAGCGCCTCGGCGGTGGTCATCCGGCCTCGCTCGCGGAGCCGGCGGGTGAGCGTCTCGCCCTCGAGCAGCTCCATGGTGAGGAAGTGGACCTGGACTCCCTCCGCGGTGCGGGCGTCGTAGAACTCGTACACGTGGCACACGTTGGGGTGTCCCACGCGGCGCGCCAGCAGCACCTCGCGCCGGAAGCGCTCGAGGGCCGAGGAGTCGGCGAGGAGGGGACTGCGGATGATCTTCAGGGCCACCCGGGTGCGGAGGCTGAGGTCCTGGGCCTCGTAGACCGCGCCCATCCCTCCCCGGGCGATGAAGCGCACGATGGAGAACCGGCCGGCGAGCAGCTCCTCCGGGCGCAGCCGGGGCAGATCCGGATCACCATCCCCGGTGGTTCCGAGCGACGGAGAGGGAAGGAGATCCTCCGTCCGGTCGGTGGTTGCGGGGCGGACCAGGGTGGCGCCGGGCTCGTCCTCGTGCGGGGGTCCAGAAGGCTCCACCTCGCCTGGCTTGGCAGTCATCGCCCTCTCCCCGTCATCGGGGGCGAGGGTACTCACGTTCCTCGCAGGCGGGCCAGCACCGCGACGCGCGCCACGCGAGGGGTGGCTCCGACTCAGGGTTGACGCACCGCCGCCGGGGGTGCCATCGCCTCGCCTCCCGATGACGGGGTCCACCGTGCCAGCTCGCGCGCCACCGTCACCGCGGCCATCGCCGCGATCGCGCTGCCGCCGAGGAGGATCCGCGGCATGTCGATGAACCGGCTGAGCCAGGCGACGACGAAGGGCGCGCCGAAGCCCAGGTAGGCCCAGGCGTAGAACCAGCCCACCAGCGTGCCGCGGGTGCTGGAGTCCGCGAGCCGTCCCGCAGCGGAGAGCCCACCGACGAGGCACAGACCGTAGGCGCTCCCGAGCAGACCCATCGACACCAGGACCCCCGGCAGCGTCGGGGCCTGCGCCGTCCACGCCGCCACCGCCCAGCCGAGGGTGGCGACCACCAGTCCAGCCACCGCCGCCCGTCCGGGTCGGGCCGCCTCCAGCCGTCGCCCGAGCGACTGGATGGCGACCCCGATGCCCAGAGTCACCCCGGTCATGAGCCCCACCAGCGCCACCGGATGTGGCAAGGGCGGGAAGCGCGTCGGCAGCACCACGAAGGCCACCGCGACGCTGGCGAAGACGAACGGCGCGACCGGGGCAACGGCCCGGCGGAACCGTCGTCGGACCTCGGCCGAGGGCGGCACCCGCCGGGCCCGGGTCCCGGGCCGGACGGTCTCGCGGGCCGACCGGACACCGGGCAGCGCCGCGGCCATCAGGAGCAGATGGGGGAGGTAGGGCACCACCGCCGGCCAGGGCAATGCGTCGGCGATGAGGCCCGCCGCCAGGGGTCCGAGGCAGAAGCCCGCGGTGACCGCCAGCGCCGCGCGCCGGGTGTGCAGCGCCGGTGACAGCTCCACCAGCCAGGCCGACCCCGCCCCGAACACCACGCCGGAGACGACGCCTGCCGTCAGCCGTCCGAGCGCGAGCGCCGGGCTCCACAACGCGCCAGCGATGAGCACTCCGGTCGCCAGGAGCGAGAGGAAGAAGAAGGGGATGACCACCCGTCGCCGCCCCCGCGCGTCCGAGACTGCGCCGCCCAGCAGCAGCCCGGGCACCAGCCCCACGGCGTAGCAGCCCCACAGGGCGCCCAGCACCGCCGGCCCGAACCCGAACCGCTGCCGGTAGATCAGCAGCAGCGGGGTGAACTGGTTCGCTCCCCAGGCCACGGCGAACAGCGCCAGGGTGAGTCGCCGCTCGTCTCGGGAGTCGTCCATCGCGGGTGGGCTAACGCGCATCCTCCTGCTCTGCCCCGGCTCCAGCCGGTGTTGCGTCGGTCCGCGCCGAAGCTGTGTTCCTGCCCCGCCCGAACACCTGCACCTCGCTCCGGTTCCAGAGCTCGGCGAGGGCGTGGAGCGCGTCGGTGGTCGGGCGGGGAGAAGGCACGGACCCGGCCGACTGGAGCGGAACCGGTGGACCCCGGCGGCACACCTGGCCGATGCTGTCCACCACCGCATGGCGCCCGACGGACTGGTCGGCCTGGAGATCCTCCCCGGCAACCCGGACTTCCTCGACCTGCCCTGGCACCTGCCCATGGCCCGCTGGCGCGAGGTCAGCAAGCGCATCGTGGAGGTGCCCCGGGGCATCTCCCGCCACGAGGTGCTCTTCCTCCAGTACGACCGTACCCTCTACGCGGCCAAGGAGCTCCCGCCCGAGGTGGGCGAGCGCGAGTACGACGCGCTTCGATGGCTGGAGCAGCGCGAGCTCCCCGCGGTCCACGCCGCCGGGCACGCCCGGGTACGCCGCGGGAGCGAGGAGACCAGCCTGCTCTTCACCCGCTTCCTCGAGCACTCCATCCCCTTCCGGACCCTGTTCGAGAACGCCAGGCTGGAGACGTACCGCCCGCGGCTGCTCGACGCCATCGCCGGGCTCCTGGTTCGCCTGCACCTCGCCGGCTTCTTCTGGGGCGACTGCTCCCTCTCCAACACCCTGTTCAAGCGCGACGCCGGCCAGCTCCAGGCGTACCTGGTGGACGCCGAGACCGCGGAGATGCACGACGAGCTCTCCACCGGACAGCGGCTGCACGACCTGGAGCTGCTTCAGGAGAACGTGGCTGGCGACCTGCTCGACGTCGCGGCCATGCTCGGCGAGCGCCGCGAGGAGGCGCTCGACCGGACCCCGGCGGAGATCCGCTCGCGCTACGAGCGGCTGTGGAGCGAGGTCAACCGCGAGGAGTGGGTCTCACCGTCGGAGAGCTGGCGCATTCACGAGCGGATCAAGAGCCTCAACGCGCTGGGCTTCACCGTGGGCGAGGTGAAGCTCGAGGCAGTGGGTGACGGCAACCGGCTCCGGATGCGGGCCATCGTGACCGACCGCGACTACCACCGCGACCTTCTGCACGACCTCACCGGGCTCAATGCCGAGGACCACCAGGCGAAGCTGATGGTGCAGGAGATCCAGGAGCTGCAGGCCACCCTGGCCCGCGCCGAGAAGCGCAGCGTCCCCCTCCCGGTCGCCGCCTACCGCTGGCTGACCGAGCGCTACCAGCCCACGGTGCGCCGGCTCGCGGGCAAGGGAGACCCGCCGGAGCTGTACTGCGAGCTTCTGGAGAACAAGTGGTACCTCTCGGAGTGCGCCGGGCGGGACGTGGGGATGACGGTCGCGCTCGAGGACTACCTCAAGCGGTTCGCGGCCGACCTGAAGCCTCCGGGCCCCTAGCGACGAGGGGGCACTACCGTCGGGGGGCCGCCCGCAGACCGGCGAGGGAGGCCAGCATGTCCCCGGCCTGCGCGTCCCCGGGGCGGAAGCGGAGCACCTCCCGGCACTGGGCCTCGGCCTCCTCCAGCCGGCCCAGTCGGAGGTAGGCCTCCGCCAGACGGAGGCGGGCCTCGCGGGCGCGCGGCAGTGACTGCAAGAACTGGCGATACTCGGGGATGGCGCGGCCCGGATCGGGCTCGCCGCGCCGGGCGAGGAACACGTCGCGATTGTCGAGCAGGATGGCGTGGTTCCAGTGGAGCCAGGGGTCGTCCGGATGACGCGCCAGCGCCGTCTGGTAGCGGGCCTCGGTCTCCTCGAACGTCTCGCGCGCGCCCTGGTCCCGGACCTGTTGGGCCTGCTCGACGTGGAGGGCGTGGTCGATCTGCCCGGGGAACGGTGGATGCTCGAGCCGGCGGAGCACCTCCTTGGAGATGAGATATCGGTTGTAGCCGGTGAGCGCGAGCCGCTCCGCCAGCCTTTCGTGCCCGGGCGCGGCCACCTCGCGCACCCCGAGGGGCGGAGGGAGGGCGCGCACCACCGCCGGGAACAGGGCGCGCGCCAGCACCTCGTTGCCCTCCGGGGTGAGGTGGGCGTGCTCCCAGAAGAGCTCGGACCCGGGCAGGCCATGCGGACTGGCGGCGGCCAGCGCGGCAGCGCCGTCGACCAGCTCCACCCCGCTGCCCGCTGTCCGCGCCACCTCGGTGGTGAGCTGGACCAGGCGGCCGTCGGCGCGGAAGCGGAGGGTGTCGAGGTCGCGCGCCCGGGAGAGCCGCTCCCGGGCAAGCGCCTCGTCTCCCGCGGCGAGCGCCGCCCGGCCCAGGCGGTACTGGAGCTCGGCGAACGCCGGGTCGATGGCCTCGGCCTCGCGGTAGGCGAGGAGGGCGTCCGTGGGCCGCTGCGCACGCTCGGCGGCGTCGCCCCGCCCGACCGCGGCCTGGAAGCGCTCGAGCGAGGACGGGTCGAGACCCGGCCGGTGGGCGGAGGCAAAGGGGGCGAAGTCGCGGAGTCGCGTGCCGGCGGTGCTCACCACCACCCGCGCCCCGCGCTCCCGGAACGCGGTGATGACCTCCGCCAGGTTCTCGCCGAACCCGCGGTAGACCTGCGCCATCGCCGGGTCCTCTGCCCGGACCTGGTGGTCGAGGAAGAGCTCCATCCCCCGCCACTCGGTGGGGGAGCCCTTCCTCTGCCGTCCGAGCGCGCCGAGCAGCTGCCCGATCCGGGTGGTGCCGAGCGCGAGCGAGGCGCGAACGAGGAAGAGCCCCGGCGGCCGTCCGGTCAGGACCGTGCCCGGCCCGAACGGGCCGACCACCTCGTTGTTGCCGGCGTACACCACCGCCACGTCCGGCGCCTGGCGGGCGAGGTCGCGGGCCATCTCGACCAGGGCGTGCGAGTTGATGGCCACCAGGCCCGCGTTCACCACCTCGATGCGGACTCCGGGCAGCGCCTCCTCGAGCATCGCCTGGAGGAAGCGCGCGACGCCGAACGTCGGCTCCGGGTCGCCCTGCGCCGCGGACTCGCCGAGCACCACCACCCGGAATGTCCTCGGCCCCTTCTCGGCGGGGATGACGAACGGAGTCGGCTGCCGGGCCAGGGCGGGCGGGAAGAAGCGGAGCGCGAAGTCCGGGTTGGGGCAGGCCGCGGCATGGCCCTGCACCTCGCAGGGCACGGTGAAGCCCGTGGGGTGGCCGATGCCGGCCATCCGGAGCACGAGCTCCAGCCCGCCGAGCACCACCACCGGGGCCAGCACCACCGTCACCGCGCGGAAGAGCCGCACCCGTCCGGTGGAGGGGGCGGTGGGGCGGGAGCGGCGCGTTTCCATCGTCCGGCTCAGAAGAGCGTGTAGATGAACGGGGCGATGGCGCTCCCCTGCGTGAGCACGATGACCACCCCGAGCAGGAGCAGCACCACCACGAGCGGAACGAGCCACCACTTCTTCTGCTCGCCGAGGAACTGGAAGTACTGCCCGAGGATGCGGAGCTTGGACACGCCGGCGCAGAAGCCTAGTACATCCGCTCGTACCGTCCCTGCTCGCCGGGCTTCCTCCGCACCCAGTAGCTCGAGGCGGACCGGTCGGGAGAGAGCGCGAGGAAGCGCTTCCCGGTGAGCCGGGCCAGGAGCGCCAGCGGCGTCAGCACCACGGCGAAGACCAGCGTCAGGACCACCCGGGACATCACCCAGCCGATGGCCAGGGCGGCCGTCATCCACCCCCGGTACAGCGCCCGCAGCCGGGCGGGGACCAGGGCGCCCGCCAGCACCAGCAGCGTGCCCGCGCCTCCGAGGCCGAGTCGCAGCCCGGGCGCTCGCTGCCGCCAGAGCAGCCACGCCGCGAGGAGGAGCAGCACCCCACCCACGCCGAAGGCGGCCTTCCGGAGCGCCCGCGGCGAGGTGTCCAGTCGTGCCAGGCCGGTGCGAACGTCCTCAGTCCAGGACATGCCGTTTCCTCCAGTCCCCGGACTCCTCGAACGGCGGCTGCGCTTCCTTGCGGAGCAGGACATTCCCCAGCACCAGCACCTCCATGCCGGTGCGCATGAAGCAGGTGTACGCGTCGGCGGGAGACTCCACGATGGGCTCGCCCCGCACGTTGAACGAGGTGTTGACCAGCACCGGGCAGCCGGTCCGTGCCTCGAATGCCGAGAGCAGCGCGTGGAAGCGGGGGTTGTCGTCCCGGTGCACCGTCTGCAGACGCGCCGAGTAGTCCACGTGGGTGACCGCCGGGATGTCGGAGCGGCTGACGTTCAGCCGGTCGATGCCCCACAGGCGCTGCTGTTCCTCCGACATCGGCCGCTGCCGCGCCCTCTTCACCTCGGCGACGAGGAGCATGTACGGGCTCTCGACGTCGATCTCGAACCACTCGGCGGCGCGTTCGGCGAGCACCGCCGGGGCGAACGGGCGAAAGCCCTCGCGGAACTTGATCGCCAGGTTCATCCGCTTCTGCATCTGCGGAGCCCGCGGATCGCCGAGGATGGAGCGGTTCCCCAGGGCCCGGGGGCCGAACTCCATCCGCCCCTGGAACCAGCCCACCACCTTTCCCTCGGCGAGGAGCCCGGCGACGGCGTCCAGGAGAGCCCGCTCCTCGAGGCGCTCGCCGCGCGCGCCCTGGCGCTCGAGGAAGGCGGCGATGGCCGGATCGTCGTGCGCCGGGCCGAGCAGGGCGCCCCGGAGCGTGTCTCGTCCCGCCTTCGGCCGCGCCGGCGCGCCGAGATGGTGGTGGTGGGCGACGTAGGCAGCTCCCAGCGAGCCGCCCGCATCGCCCGCCGCGGGCTGGATCCACAGCCGGTCGAAGATGCCCGCCCGGAGCAGCTTGCCGTTGGCCACGCAGTTCAGCGCCACGCCCCCGGCCAGGCAGAGGTCGCGCTCGCCGGTCTGCTGCCGGACGTGTCGGGCCATCCGGAGCACGATGTCCTCGGTGACGTCCTGGATGGAGCGCGCCAGGTCCATCTCCCGCTGGGTGAGCGCTGTCTCGGGCTCGCGCGGCGGACCGCCGAACAGCCGATCGAAGGCGGGCGAGGTCATCCGCAGCCCGCCGACGTAGTCGAAGTAGGCGAGGTTCATCCGGAACGAGCCGTCCTCCTTCAGATCGAGGAGGTGCTCGCGGATGGCCTGGACGTAGCGAGGCTCTCCGTACGGTGCGAGCCCCATCAGCTTGTACTCGCCCGAGTTCACCTTGAAGCCGGCGTGGTAGGTGAACGCCGAGTAGAGCAGCCCGAGCGAGTGCGGGAAGCGAAGCTCGGCCATCAGCTCCACCCGGTTGCCCTGGCCAACGCCCCAGGACGAGGTGGCCCACTCGCCGACTCCGTCCATGGTGAGGAACGCCGCCCGCGAGAACGGAGAGGGGAAGAAGGCCGAGGCGGCGTGGGATTCGTGGTGCTCGGGGAAGACGATTGCCCCGTGGTAGCCGAGCGCCTTGGAGATCAGGTCCGGCATCCACAGCTTCTCTCCCAGCCAGGGGGGGATGGCCTGGACGAACGGCAGGAGGCCGCGGGGGGCGATGGCCAGATGGGTCTCGAGGATGCGGTCGAACTTGAGGAACGGCTTGTCGTAGAAGGCGACGCAGTCGAGCCCCTCCACCCCGATGCCTCCCTCGCGGAGGCAGGCGCGCACCGCGTGCTCGGGGAAGCGAGCGTCGTGCTTCACCCGGGTGAAGCGCTCCTCCTGAGCGGCGGCGACGATCTCCCCATCGCGGAGCAGGCACGCGGCCGAGTCGTGGTAGTACGCCGAGATTCCGAGGATGGTGGCCACGCCGGGCGCTGGACTGTAGCGCCCCCGGCGGCTCAGACCACCCTGCGCAGCAGCACCAGCAACCTGACCACCGGCCAGAAGGCCTGGGCCAGGAGGTAGTTCAGGAGGAAGAAGCAGGCGTAGAACGACGGAGCCGATCGCTCCAGCCACCGAAGCGCCGGCGCGGACACCGTGCCGCGGACCCGGGGCTGGAGGGCGAACAGCGTGGCCCCCACCCCCATCGCCCCGCCGACCAGCAGGTCGCTCGGGTAGTGGACGCCGACGGCCAGCCGCGACCCGCAGATGAAGACCACCGCGTCGAGCAGCGCCACCAGGCCCAGCGGACGGGACACGGAGAGGATGGCCACGCTCAGCGCCAGGAAGAGCAGGGCGTGGTCGCTGGGGAACGAGCTCCAGCTGCCCCAGCCGTTGATGGCGAGCGGGAAGCGGCCGGCGAACTCCAGGGCCACCAGGGGACGGTCGCGGAAGGGGAGCACCGCCGCCAGCACCCGCACCAGCGCGACGCCGGCGAGCCCGACCAGGAGCCCGGCGCTCAGCTTCTCGCGGGAGTCACGCGCCTGCTCGGGATCGGAGCGCCCGAACCAGACGAAGAAGATCAGCGCGGCGAAGACCCCGGTCTTCAGCGTGTCGGCGTAGACCGCGACGGCGATCTTTCCCAGCAGCGGATGACGCTCTTCCAGGTGGATGACCCACCAGACGAGCCAGCGATCGAGTCCCATTGCGACGCCTCGAAGACTACATCGTGAGGTCGAGGCGCCGGGACAACGAAAACAAATGCCTGAAACCCGGCCACGCGAGGTGTGGCGAGGTGCGCGCCAGCCCGACGTGGGTGGTGGTGGTCGTCCAGCGCACGCGCAATGGTCGCGGTGGGCTGTGAAAGACTCGCCCTCCACCATGCTGGACGCGGGGAACGGCCCGACGAGCAAGGCAGTCGCGACCGACGCGCTGAAGCGGCTCCGCACCAGCCTCGCCGACGTCGAGGCGGTGGAGCAGGCGCTGCGCGGCCAGGTGGTGCTCTACGAATCGGTGCTCGCCTCGCTGGTGGAGGGCATCGTGGTGCAGGACCTCACCGGGAGGATCGTCGCCTTCAACGCCAGTGCCCTGCGCATTCTCGGGCTGACCTCGGAGCAGCTCACCGGCCGCAGCTCGCTCGACCCCAGCTGGGCCGCGGTGCACGCCGATGGCTCGCCCTTCCCCGGGGAGCAGCATCCGGCGATGGTCACCCTGCGCACCGGCGAGCCGCTGCTCGGGGTGCTGATGGGCGTGCGTCTTCCGGGGGGCGGCACGCGGTGGATCAGCATCAACACCCAGCCGCTGCGTGACGGACACTCCGGGCCGCTGCAGGGCGTGGTCTGCTCCTTCCAGGACATCACCGCGCGGCGGACGCACGAGGCGGCGATTCGGGCCAGCGAGGCGCGCTTCCGCGGGCTCAGCACCCAGGCCCCGGTGGGCATCTTCCTCGCCGGGTCGGGCGGCGAGATCCAGTACGTCAACGAGGCCTGGACCGAGATCACCGGCCTCGAGTCGGGGTCGGCGCTCGGAGAGGGCTGGGCGGCCGCGTTGCACCCCGACGACCGAGAGGCGGTGCTCGCGGCATGGGCCCGATCGGTCCGGAGCGGAGAGCCGTACTCCGGCGAGCTCCGGTTCCGTCGCCCCGACGGCGAGGTCCGCTGGGTCCTGGCCACTGCGCGCATCCTCTCCGACGACGTGGGCCGGGTGAGCGGCTTCGTCGGCTGCGTCAACGACATCACCGAACGCCGCCGCCTGGAGCAGGAGCGGGAGGAGTTCTTCGAGCTCGCCCTGGACCTGCTCTGCGTCGCGGATCTGGAGACCGGCTTCCTCAAGGTGAGCCGCAGCTTCGAGCCGACGCTGGGGTGGAGTCCGGAGGAGCTCCTCGGCCGGCCCTTCCTCGACCTGGTCCATCCCGAGGACCTCGCCGCCACCGAGGAAGCGCTTCGGCAGCTGGTGGAGGGCCGCGCGACCGCCGGCTTCGAGAACCGCTACCGGTGCAAGGACGGGAGCTGGCGGTGGCTGGCCTGGCGCATGCCCCCGCCGGCGCCGGGCTCGCGCGTGCTCCACGCCATCGCCCGCGACGTGACCGCGCAGCGGCGCGAGGCCGAGCGGCTGGTGCGGCTGGCCGAGTCGGACCCGCTCACCGGCGCGGCGAACCGGAGCCGGCTGGAGCAGGCGGTGCTCGAGGCGGTGGCCCGTGCCGAGCGCAGCGGTCAACCCTTCGCCGTCCTCTTCGCCGACCTGAACCAGTTCAAGTCCATCAACGACCGGCTGGGTCACGCCGCCGGAGACCAGGCGCTGAGGGAGGTGGCCCGGCGGATGCGCGAGCACCTCCGGGCGAGCGACCTGGTGGCCCGGGTGGGTGGCGACGAGTTTGCGGTGGTGCTCGAGGGCGTGAAGAGTCGGGCGATTGCCGAGGAGGTCGCGGCCAAGCTGGTGCGTGCCATCGTCGAGCCGATGCCTGAGCTGCCCTCCGCGCCGCAGGTGGGGGCGAGCATCGGGGTGGCCCTGTGGCCCGAGGATGGCGGCGCCGCGGCCGAGCTCCTCCAGGCCGCCGACCGGGCGATGTACCAGGTGAAGCGCGACGTCGGCTCGCCGGCCGACGCCCCGGCCTCGCCGGCCTGACGCGCCGCCGGCCTCAGCCGCCGCCTGGCAAGGTCACCAGACCGGCATCGGATTCGAACGGGAGCATGTCCCGCAGGAAGACGCGGTAGGTCGTCCCGGCGTCGTCGCGAACCGGGACATGGTAGAGGAAGTTCTGCCCCGCGCCGGCCAGGGCCTGGCGAAGGAGGGCCCGCAGCGCCGCAGCGGCGGCAGGGTCCGTCACCGGGACGCCGCTTCCTTCGACCTGCTCTGGCTCGGGGCGCGCGACATCCGCCAGGGTGGGGGTGTCGAGGGGCCACTCGAGGTGCACGAGGAACGGGTACGCTCCGGGCGAATTCCGGACCGCGGCGAATCGAACGCCGCCATCGATGGCCGTCCCGGCGTCGGTGAGGGCGACGATCTGCGCCGATGCGGAGTCGCCGATCTGCAGGATGGCGGACGGAACCAGGCTCCCGAAGCAGCCGCCTCCGCAGACGATCTTCGACGAGTTCGTGACCAGCACCAGCGCGGCGGCGTCGAACGCTCCACCCGAGTACTCACCGGACAGAGCATGCCAGGAGCCAAGCGCGAGTCCGTCGAACAGCTGCTTCGAGCTCTGCTCGCTCAGGGCCACCCGCCGGACCGCCTCCCACCAGCCGTAGGGCTTGACCCAGGCCTGGCAATCGCCCCGGACGTAGAGGAAGTCGAACCCGTTCTCGTTGATCACCTGCGAGCCTGGCTCCGGCGGCCCGCCGCCGGCGGTGAGCACCGCCAGCCTGATCTGCTGCGAGCCGTCACAGACGCGCTCGTCGAACTGCGGCACCGTGGGCTGCTCGGAGCACCCGGCGACGCCCAGGGCGGCGAGCCAGATTGTTGCGGCATGCATCATCAGGCGGCGACCGCTGGGTCGTGTCATCGGCATCCCCCCCGGGTGGCGAGCATCCTACTGGGCGGGGTCTTGCGCAGAAACTGCGCCAGGGACGCCCGAACCACGATCCAGGCATCGCCTTCAAGTCACGAGGATCGGGGACCGCGCCTCTACGACCTTGGTCGTATCGAACATTCCGCCCAGGAGACGGTGGACTGCAAGGCTCAGATGGGGAGGAGCTCCATGGCGACGCTCAAGACTCGACGCGCCCCGACGGCCGCACGCAAGTCCTCGAACGGCCGAGGCTACGCGGTCCTCGACTCCGCCACCCACCACCAGCTCGACCTGGCGGAACGGTACGCCGCGGGCAAGGCGCTGCGGAACACCTGCCCCCGGACCTCGCACGCGGCCTGGAAGCCGCCGGCCCATCGACCCGACCCGGTGGAGATGGTCCTGAGGGCGGAGAAGGGGCGTCTTCTGGAGCTCCTGCCGCTGCGCCACGGACGAATGGTCCGCTCGGCCTTCACCTTCTACCGCGGGTCGGCGCTGCCGATGGCGGCCGACCTGGCCTCCACGCCGGTGACCGGCGTTCGCGTCCAGGCCTGCGGAGACGCCCATCTCTCCAACTTCGGCGGGTTCGCCACGCCCGAGCGACGGGTGATCTTCGCCATCAACGACCTGGACGAGACGCTTCCCGCCCCCTGGGAGTGGGACGTGAAGCGACTGGCGACGAGCTTCGTGGTGGCCTCGCATGACGTCGGCCTCCGCGACGACGTGGCGAAGGAGATGGCCGTCACCTGTGTCCGTACCTACCGGGAGGCGATGGCCGGGTACAGCGAGCTGAAGACCCTCGAGCTCTGGTACACGTCGCTGAGCGCGGACGACCTGGTGGCGGCAATCAAGGACCCCGACCTCCGCGACCGAGGCCTGAAGCGTCTGCAGAAGGAACGCGGGAAGAGCATCGCCGAGGACGTCTTTCCCAAGCTCGTCGAGCACAAGGGCGCGAACCCGTTCATCAGGGACCAGCTCCCCACCATCTTCCACGCCGAGGGCCACCCCCCGGGGGAGGTGCAGAAGGTGGTCCTGGCGACGCTCGCGGCTTATCGCGAGACCCTGGCGTCCTCCTACCGCACCCTGCTCGACCGCTACGAGCTGCGTGACGCGGCGATCAAGGTGGTGGGGATCGGCAGCGTGGGGACCTCCTGCTGGGTGCTGCTCTTCACCGCGGGCCAGGGCGATCCGCTGTTCCTCCAGGTCAAGGAGGCCCGGACCTCGGTGCTCGAGCCGTACGCCGGCGCGAGCGTGTTCAAGAACCACGGCCAGCGCGTCGTCGACGGCTACCGCCTCATGCAGCCGGCGAGCGACATGTTCCTCGGGTGGACCTCGGGCCCGAAGCGCGACTTCTTCGTCCGCCAGCTCCGGGACATCAAGATCAGCATCCGGGTGGAGACGTTCGGCAGGAACGAGATGGAGCTCTACGCCACCTGGTGCGGACGGGCGCTGGCGCTGTCGCACGCGCGGTCGGGACAGCCGGCGATCCTGAGTGGCTACATGGGGAAGAGCGACGTCTTCGACCAGGCGATCGGCGCGTTCGCCATCGCCTACGCCAAGCAGAACGAGCGCGATCACGCGGCGCTCGCCCGCGCGGTGAAGAGTGGACGGCTGAAGGCGCAGTTCGAGCCAGAGAGCTAGGTTCGCCGGCTTCCCCTCTACGCTGTGCGAGACGCGGCGGGCAGGTACTCGCTCCGCGCACCAGCGCCGAGGTGTGCGTGTTGCTCGCGGGCCCTTCGCACTTTCCCCGGCTGCTACCCTCGTGGGCCCTCCGGAGGTCACTGGCGATGAAGGTCTCTCTCCTGGTCACGACAGCGCTCGTGGTCTCAACGTCCGCCCGAGCGACCGATGTCGGCGTGTCGGTCTCCGTCGGCGACTCGGGCTTCTACGGGCGCATCGAGGTCGGAAACCTCCCGAAGCCGACGGTGGTCTCCCCGATCCCGGTGGTTGTCGAGCGGGCGCCGGTCACCGCGGAGCGGCCGCCGATCTACCTCCGCGTGCCGCCCGGCCATGCCAGGCACTGGCGCAGGCACTGCCGCGAGTACAACGCCTGCGGGGAGCGGGTGCTCTTCGTCGAGGAGCGCTGGTACAACGAGGTCTACCTCCCGAACCACCAGGCCCGGCAGGAGGCCTTGGCCGAGCACTGACTCCCAGGGGCCCGGATCAGGCGAGCCGCGCGGCGAGCCACTCCGCCGCCGAGACGATCGCCTGTCGCTCGCCGCGACCGAACGTGTGCGAGGCGCCGGGGATGACCGCGAGCTCCAGCCGCGGGTTCGTCGCCGCCATCCGCTCGAGCGTCTGGACTGGCCCGAGGGGATCCGCCGCGCCCTGGAGGATCAACGTCGGGCAGGCGAGCTGGGCGAGCACGGCCTCGTCCTCGGGGCGTCGGCGTCCGCTCGCGGAGCGGATGGGAAAGCCGAGCAACACCAGCGCCCGCGGAGCCATCTCCAGTGAGAGCCGCGCCAGGACCCGGCCGCCGAAGGAACGGCCGGCGTAGGCACGGATCGCGCGATCGCCGCGGGCGAAGCTCCGGGCCTGCTCGACCTCCGCCTCGAGGCCGGGCGAGGGTCTCCCGCGGAGCAGCTCGGCGCGGAGGCCGGAGATCCCCCGCTCGCCCAGCGCGCGCTCGAGGCGCACCAGGATCGGCTGATCGGCCCGGCCCCCGAAGCCGGGGAGCATCAGAACCCGGGGGGCCACCACGCGCTAGGGTGCGAGACGAAAGTACGCCTCGAGGTCCGGCACCCCGGCGTCTCCGCTCAGGTGGGTGAACTCGTTGGTCCGCGACGAGTAGCGGTAGTCCGCTCCCCAGTCGCCGGCGTGCTCGACGCAGGTTCGCACCGCCTCCGTCAGGGTCTTCACCTCGGCGGGGGTGGTGGTGGGGTGCAGCGACATTCGGACCCACCCCGGCTTCTCCGACAGGTCGCCGTGGTCGATCTTCTCGGTGATGCGGGAGGACCGGTTGGGGTCGACGTGCAGGAGGTAGTGCCCATAGGTGCCAGCGCAGGAGCAGCCGCCGCGCACCTGCACCCCGAACCGATCGTTGAGGAGGCGCACCAGCAGGTTGTAGTGGAGGTCCTCCACGTAGAACGAGACGATCGGCAGCCGGTCCTCGAGGTGGTCGGCGAGGATGTGCAGCCGGGGGACGGTGCGCAGCTCGGAGAGGAGGAGCCGCAGGAGCTGGTGCTCACGCTCCCGGATCCGTGAGGTGCCCATGGCCTCCTTCAGCCGGACCGCGAGCGCCGCCTTGATGGTCTGGAGGAATCCCGGAGTCCCTCCGTCCTCGCGGGCCTCGATCCCGTCCACGAAGCTGTGCTGCTTCCAGGGGTTGGTCCAGTTGACGGTTCCCCCGCCCGGCTGGTCGGGCACGCGGTTGTGGTAGAGGCGCGAGTCGAAGACCAGCACCCCCGGCGTGCCCGGACCGCCGAGGAACTTGTGGGGTGAGAAGTAGATCGCGTCCAGCTTCTCCAGCGGGTCCGCCGGGTGCATGTCGATGTCCACGTACGGAGCCGAGGCGGCGTAGTCCACGAAGCAGTACCCGCCGTGGCGATGCATCACCCGGGCGAGCGCATGCACCGGCGGCCGCACCCCGGTGACGTTGGAGCAGGCGGTGAAGGCGCCGATCTTCAGAGGCCGTTCGCGGTAGCGCTCCAGCAGCTCCTCCAGCGCGGAGACGTCGACCAGTCCGCGCTCGTCGGGCGGGACCACCTCCACCGTGGCCACGGTCTCCAGCCAGGAGGTCTGATTGGAGTGGTGTTCCATGTGGGTCAGGAGCACGAGCGGCCGGAGCTTCTCCGGGAGCTGACAGAAGGGGGCGAGCTGCTCCGGCAGCCGCAGGCCGAGCATCCGCTGGAGCTTGTTGACCACCGCGGTCATCCCCGAGCCCTGGGTGATGATCACGTCGTCCGGGGCGGCGTGGACGTGCGCCTTGATGAGCCCCTGGGCACGCTGGTACGCGCGGGTCATCGCCATCCCGGTGGTGCTCGATTCCGAGTGGGTGTTCCCCACCAGCGGGCCGAAGGACTCGACCAGCAGTCGCTCGATCGGAGCGTACAGCCTGCCGCTCGCGGTCCAGTCGGCGTAGAGGAGCGGACGGCTCCCGTACGGCCCGTCGAGCCGGTGGTTCACCCCGACGATGTTTTCGCGAAACCTCGCGAAGAACTCCTCGAGCAACGGGACTCCTCTCCGGGTGACCGACCCCGGCGACCAGGTCCCGAACATACCGCAATCGCGGGCGCAGCCCGCCGCGTCCGCACGTGGACGTTCCATCCAGGCGCTTCACTCCCCGGCGGGCCCGGGACTCAGTCGGGGACGACCCCGGCGCCCGCCCGGGAGGCAACGCAGAGCCTGGGGGAGACGCGCTGCAGCGCGCCACGGACGCTTGCCACGCTCTGGGCCCCTACCAGCCGGCCGACCTCGGCGCCACGGTCATCGAGCACGAGAAAGGTGGGGACCCCCCGGATCCCGTGGGTCATGACCAGCGCAGCCCCGGCCGGCTCCTCGATGAACGCTCGCATCACCCGCGCGTCGCAGTCGCGCTCGGCCTCGGCGACCACCGGCACCATCTCCCGGCACACCGGGCAGTGATGGCTCATCACCTCAACCACCGCGGGGACGTCGAGCGTGGGCACCTCTGACGAGACCGAGCCTCCTGCGCCCGCCGCCACGCTGCAGGCGACGGGCCCGTCGGTTGGCTCGGAGCACGAGGCGCCCGGTCCATCGGCGGCCATCGAGGTGCTCGTCCGTACCTCGCCCGCGCTCGCCGGGGTCAGCGTCATCAGATGGTCGGTCGCGACCAGCACGCCCACCGCCACCAGCAGCGCGCCGGTGGCCACCTCGAAGGCGCGAAGGTGAGGTCGCAGCCGGTCGAGGCCGCGCAGCACCAGCGGAGCGAACGCCGCCGCCGCCAGCAGGGGCAGGCTCATCCCCGCGGCGTACGTCGCGAGGTACATCGCTGCCCGCACGGGGCTTGCCGCAGCGCTGGCGGTGTAGGTGAGCACCGACCCGAGAACTGGCCCGATGCACGGGGTCCAGCCCAGCGCGAAGGCGGCCCCGAAGCTGTACGCCGCTGGCAGTGAGCCGCCCCCCGGGTTCAGCCGATGGAGCCAGGGACGCGACTCGCGGTCGGCGAAGGGGAGCCGCAGCATCCCGAGGGTCTGGAGCCCGAACCCCACCATCACCACCCCGGCGACGAGCAGGAGCTGCCGGCGGTGGACCACCAGAATCTGGCCGAGCCCGCTCGCCGCCAGCCCGAGGAGCACGAAGACGGTGGTCAACCCGGCGGCGAAGGCGAGTGTCCGGGTGATCAGCCGGCTCCGGGTCCCGCCACGGAGCTCCCGCACCGAGGCTCCGCCGAGCAGGGCCAGGTACACCGGGACCAGCGGGAGCACGCACGGCGAGGCGAAGGTGAGAAGACCGGCGGCGAGGATTCCGGCGAGGTCGAGGTGCATGGTCGCGGATGGACACCGTGCCGACGAACCAGAGTTCCCGGGCGATGAAACGCCAGGGGCGTCTCGGGAGACCCCTGGGAACTTTCCCGCGGGCTCGAGGTGTCACCGGGGGGAAGGAGAGCGGTGCGAGACCAGCGCACGTTCATCGATCGGGTGAGCGCCCATGCCGGTGCGCTCCGGAGGTTCGCCCGGCGGCTGACCCGGAACACGGCGGATGCGGAGGACGTGTTGCAGGAGACCCTGGTCAAGGCGCTGCAGAACCGGGACGAGCTCCGCGATCCCAGGCAGCTGCGGCCGTGGCTTCTGGCGATCGTCCGCACCAGCTGGCTCAACTCGCGGCGGGGGCTCCGGCACAAGCTGGAGCTGCTCGACGGCAACGGGCTGCACCATTCCGAGGCGAGCGGCTACCGCGGAGATCTGGAGCGGGAGATCCTCGATCGCTCGCTGGACGACGAGCTGCTGGCCGCCCTGGACACGCTCCCCGACGACTGGCGCGAGGCGCTCTGGCTCCGTGAGGTGGAGGAGCTGTCATACGAGGAGATTGCCGCGGTGGTCGGCTGTCCGCTGGGAACGGTTCGCTCGCGGCTTGCCCGGGCGCGCGCGGCGCTGGCCATCCGGCTGGGGAAGGGAGCAGGTCATGGCATGTGAAGAGCGGTGGATGGAGATCCTCTCGGCCTGGCAGGACGGCGAGGCGACGGTCGCGGAGATCGCGCAGGTACGAGCGCATCTCAGCGGCTGCGCCCGCTGCCAGGACTCGCGGGAGTCGTTCCAGTGGATCCACCAGGCCTTCGGGGGGCTCCGGGTGGAAGCGGGACCGGCGTCCGTGCCGGCGCCGCGCCCGAGGCCAGCCCTGGATTCGAGGTGGCACCGGCGATGGCCGGCACTGACCGCCGGTGCGCTCGCGGTCGCGGCGGTGCTCACCCTGGTCTGGGCTCCGCTCCACCAGCATGGCTCCGGGCTCGTTGACGAGCTGGAGGCTCGGCATCTCACCGCCTTCGCCCGGGCGTCGCCCTGCGAATTCACCTCGTCCGACCCCACCGCGGTGCGCGCCTGGGTCGCGTCGAATCTCGGGTACGACATCGAGGTGCCCACCGTCCCGCATGCGACACTGCTCGGGGCCCGGCGCTGCACGGTGCATGGTGGGATGACCGCCTCACTTCTCTACCGGCGCGGCGACGAGGCGCTGAGCCTCTTTCTGCCGCGTGCCGGGACGACGATCGACTCCGAGACTGCCCGCATGTCCCGCGCCCGGTCCGGCTGCACCGTCGGGCGTCTGGGAGCGGTGGTCTGCGCCCGGCCCGGACTGTTCGCGGTGGCGGAGACCGAGGGCACGGCGCTCGCCGCGCTGGAGTCCTTCTAGGGTCCCGTGGTCGCCGCTCCCCGGGCGGCATCTTCATCTCCTTGGGGCGGGCGTCATTGCCCGTCACGGCTGGAGAGACTCGAGGGCGCTGCCCTTTTGTTCCGGCGAGTCTGGAGGAAGCGCGCCACGGACAGCGCGCTCGGAGCGCTGAGGGCCAGGGTCAGAAGTGCGGCGATGTAGAGGAGATTCAGCTCGTATCCGACGGGCCCGAACTCGGCGCCTGCCGAGGTCAGCGCCTTCAGCCGGATGCTCGAGAACCCGTACCGGAGGTGCACCCCGAACAGCGCGGTGGTCATGATCCCGGTGAACGCGAGACAGAGCGGCCGGACGGCCACTCCCGCCATCAGGGCGCCCCCGCCGACCAGCTCGAGCAGCGAGGTCGCCCAGGCGGTGATGCCTGGCGCAGGGACGTGCATCGCCGCGAGGATGACCGCGAACGCGTCGACGCCGCGGACGAGCTTGGCGAACCCATGTGAGGCGAACCCGAACCCCACGAGGAGACGTAGCGGCAGGAGCGGCCAGCCCGCGGCCGAGAAACGTTCGTGGGCACCCGCCAGTCGTGGAGCGATGCGCATCCGGGCGAGGGAAGGACTCGACGAGCTGCCTCGCGAGTTCCCGGCCCTCACCGGACCCGCTTGCGATCCGGCCAGGGTGCCTGCATGGAGCGCGGATGACTTCCGTGCCCACCCTGCGCGTCGCCCGACCCACCGATGACATCCAGGCCCTGCTCCCGTTCTACTGCCGGGGACTCGGGCTCGAGGTGCTCGGGTCCTTCGTCGATCACCAGGGATTCGACGGGGTGATGCTCGGCCGGCCGGGGGCGCCCTACCACCTGGAGCTCACCCACCATCGTGGGCAGCGGGTGGGTCGTGCGCCGACGCGTGACAACCTGCTCGTCCTCTACCTCCCCGACCGCACGGAGTGGTCGGTGGCGGTGGAGCGGATGCAGGCCGCCGGATTCGCGCCGGTCCCGTCCTTCAACCCGTACTGGGACCGGGAAGGCAAGACGTTCGAGGACCCCGATGGCTACCGGGTCGTCCTTCAGTGCGCGGCCTGGCCCGGGGGCTGAGCGGCGCCGGTCAACCGACGGCGTAGCTCGCGTGCGCGAGCAGCCGGGGAAACGAGGCGTGGTCGACGGCAGGCCCGAGTCGCATCCGGGGAAGCCCGCGGGTTCGAACGAGCCCCCGCGCGAGGAGCAACCGCTCACCCATCTCGTCGAGCACGCCTGCCTTCAGTGAGCGGTCGATGCCGGCGA
>DATIWB010000069.1:0-36531 GCA_035519675.1 Myxococcaceae bacterium | reverse complement strand
ACCGCGGCTCGACGAAGGCCTCCTCGGCGTGACCGCGATCAGCGTGCCGGGCGACGAACCGGGCATGCGGACGTGGACCACGTCAGCGTACGAGGTCGGCGCGCAGGACCCGGTGCCGGCCGGCGTCGACGGCGAGGCCGTGACCTTCGATCCGCCGCTGTCCTTCCGGATCCGCCATGGCGCCCTGCGTTGCCGCATCGCTCGACACCATCCGGGCGCGTCGCCGTCGGCGTTCTTGCCTGTTGGCGCGTGGGCTGCGATCCGGATGCTGGTGGCCATCGCGGCCGGCCGGGATCCGCGGCCCGTGCCCGGCGGGCGGGATTTGGGGTCGCGCGGCTGACTACTCAGCGACTCCTCGCGCCCTGTCGTGCAGCGACACCACGATGTCGTACTCCTTGATGGTAATCTGCACCACGCCTGCGTGGAATCCGGCCGCGTTCGCCTGGACGTATGGGTTGGACCCCTTCGGATCAATCCGCTGCACGGCGACGTCTAACGGAACGCCGCTCGTCCAATCCTCGACTTCGCCGAGCAACACCCCGCTCACCGCTGGACCGGAGGCGGTGGGATCCGCGGGCATTGGATCGAGGAACGTGGTCTTGAGCTCCGCGCAACCGACGAACTCGCGTGTGAGCGCGACGAAGACCAGCGCGAGATCGCCGGGAGCGAGGGCATCGCGATGGCGCTCGTCACGGCTGACCACCCACCTCTTCGCGTGCAAGAACGACCTGGCCCGCTCCCGATCGCCGTCAGCCAGGTTGAATATGAAGTGCTGCATCTACACGGGGGGCGCGCGTCGAGAATCGCTCTCGCCAAGATCGTCGATGCGCCGTGCCGGGGTCAAGATCGGGGCCCAAACGGTCCACGGCGCTGCGACGGCGACGAAGGCGGTCCGTGACGGAGGGCCGGCCCCTGCGCTTCAGTTCCTCGGCGTGGTCTTCCCGGCGAATGACTGAACTGCGATCTTGCCGTCTCGGACGACGAAGGTGTCCGTGCCGAGCTCGTACCAGTTGTCGGCAGTCTCGGCGGTCCAGAGAATGTACGCATGGTCGCCCTCGACGAACTGCTCCTTCAGGCTGAACACGGCGCCAGGCTTTCCGAACTCCGCAAGCAGTGCCTTGAAGAATGGCCGGATCGCCTCGGGTCCCCTGAGTGGCCCGGCCGGGGTGAATAGAACGGCACCCGGTGCATAGTCGGACAGGATGCCCTCGAGATTGCCCTCCCAGAAGGACTTGAGGTGGTTATCCAGAACGTCTTTCGTTGAGTTCATTGTGCGATTCTCCTGTCCCAGCGCCGACTTGGCGGTGAGAACTTCGAAGACAGTTCTTCGCTGCCGAATGCCTTGGCGCTTCACCCTGCGTCGTTCAGATTTGCTCGCCCCTCCTGACCCACAAATCGCGCGCGCGGCCTCACCAGGGCTCCTGCCAGGTTGGCCAACATGAGCCAGGACACCCTGTCCGACGTCCTGCGCACCGTGCGGCTGCAGGGTGCCGTCTTCTTCTACGTGAGCGGCGGGCGCCGGTGGGCAGCCGAGGCGCCCGCGTCGAGGGACATCGCGCCCGCGGTGATGCCCGGCGCCGAGCACGTGATGGAGTACCACCTGGTCACAAGCGGCGATTGCTGGGCCAGCATCGTCGGGAAGCAGCCAGTGCGGCTCACTCGCGGAGACATCATCCTCTTCCCATACGGGGACGCGCACGTTCTCTCGAGCGCTCCCGGCATGCGGGCGGATCCGAAGGTCTCCTGGTACCACGAGATGCAGATCGACCGGCTTCCGCTTCGCGTCGCCTACGACGGCACCAGCGGCCCGATGGAGGCGCCTCCCGGGCACGACGGGCTCACCACGCTCGCTTGCGGATTCCTGAGCTGCGACATCCGGCCCTTCAACCCGCTGATCGCGACCCTGCCCCGGCTGCTTCACCTGCGCGCCGCCGACGGTGGAGGCTTGTTCGCGGAATTCATTCAGCGAGCCGTGGCCGAATCGCACACCAGGCGCCCCGGCGGCGAGGCGATGCTTGCGCGCATGAGCGAGATGCTCTTCGTCGATGCGGTGCGGCGCTATCTGGATTCCCTGCCGCCCGATGCGATGGGCTGGCTGGCTGGCCTGCGCGATCGCTTCGTCGGCCGTGCGCTGGCGTTGCTGCACGAGGAGCCAGCCAAGGCCTGGACGCTTGATGAGCTGGGCCGAAAGGTGGGGTTGTCACGTTCGCCCTTGCACGAGCGCTTCGTGCAGTTCGTCGGTCAGCCGCCGATGCAGTACCTGACCCACTGGCGCATGCAGCTTGCCTCCGGGCTTCTGCGCAGCTCGAACAGCACGGTCGGCTCGATTGCTCTCGAGGTTGGGTACGCCTCGGAGGCGGCCTTCGCGCGCGCGTTCAAGCGGCTGGTGGGCCAGCCACCGGCGGCGTGGCGGCGCACGCTCGGCCAGCCGACCGGGCGTGCCGGCCCGCACCCTCCGAAGGTTCCCTCTCCCAGGAGGACAGGAACCCGGCGCTCCTCGGGAGAGATCCGGGCATTGGGAGCGAAGACACCGAAGTAGCGCACCAGGTTGGCCCTGGGGGGCGGGACGAGCCCGGCCAGCCGGCGGAGGAACGCCACCGGAGCCATGACCAGGTGGGTAGGCGAGCCGTCCCTCAGGCAACGCCGACCGTCGCTCGAGCGACACCGCGTCTTCAACTCCCTGTCCGTGGGCCGGGGAAGCGGACCGGGATCGAGACGCTGCTCTTCGGGCTCTCGGCAGCGCTGGAGTAGCCTGGGGAGCCGTCATGGGTGAAGTCACCCTCTCGACCGGTGAAACGCTCACCACGGGCGAGCCCCGGGAGCCCCTTCCCGAGCTGATTCAGGTCACCTTCGACCGCTACCGGCTGGTCACCAGCCTCGGGGAGGGCGGGATGGGCGAGGTGTGGCTCGCCGAGCAGGTGGAGCCCATCCGCCGGCGGGTGGCGCTGAAGGTCATCAAGACCGGCATGGACACCCGGGAGGTGGTGGCCCGCTTCGAGTCCGAGCGCCAGGCGCTGGCGATGATGGACCACCCGGCCATCGCCAAGGTGCTCGACGCCGGGAAGACGCCCGAGGGTCGTCCCTACTTCGTGATGGAGTACGTGGACGGCATCTCGATCACCGAGCATTGCGACCAGCATCGGCTCTCCACCTCGGAGCGGCTCGAGCTCCTGGCCGAGGTGTGCGACGGCGTGCAGCACGCGCACCAGAAGGCGGTCATCCACCGCGACCTCAAGCCGTCGAACATCCTGGTGACCACCATCGACGGGAAGGCGCAGCCCAAGGTCATCGACTTCGGCATCGCCAAGGCCATCGGAAACCCCCTGTCCGACAGGGCGCTGCTCACCGAGGTCGGCGCGGTGATCGGCACCCCCGAGTACATGAGCCCGGAGCAGGCGGACTCCACCGGTCAGGACATCGACACCCGGACCGACGTGTACTCGCTCGGGGTCATCCTTTACCAGATGCTCACCGGCGACCTCCCCTTCTCGTCGAAGGAGCTCCGCTCCTCGAGCAACGAGAACCTCCGGCGGATCCTCAGGGAGAGGGAGCCGGGACGGCCGAGCCTCCGCCTCAGCACGCTGGGCGGAGATGCCGAGCGGATCGCGAGCGAGCGGAGCACCGACGCGGACTCACTCGCCCGCCAGCTCGCGGGTGACCTGGACGCCATCACCCTCAAGGCGATGGAGAAGGACCGCTCCCGCCGCTACGGCACTGCGACCGGGCTCGCCGAGGACATCCGGCGGTATCTCCGCCACGAACCGGTGCTGGCCCGTCCACCGAGCCGGACCTACCGAGCCAGGAAGTGGCTGCGTCGCCACCGGGTGGGGGCGAGCGTCTCGGCCGGAGTCGGCGTGCTGCTGCTCGCCTTCGCGGTCTCGACGACGGTCCAGTCCCGGCGGACCGCGCGCGAGCGCGACCGGGCGAACCACGAGGCGGCGGCCGCCGGCCGCGTCTCGGACTTCCTGACCCGCATGTTCAACGTGTCGGATCCGAGCGAGGCGCGGGGGAACAGCATCACCGCGCGGGAGATCCTCGATCGGGCAGCGACGGACCTCGAGACGGGACGGGGCATGGACCCGGGACTCCAGGCCCGGATGATGGACACCGTCGGAGGGGTGTACGCGAACCTGGGCCTCTACCCGCGCGCGGCCAGCCTGTTCGAGAAGGCGCTGGAGATCCGCAGGCGAACGCTCGGCCCCGACCATCCGGACACGCTCCGCACCGCCTACAAGCTGGGGGCCGCCTACACCCGGGGCGCGCGGTACACGGAGGCCGACCCGTTGCTGGTGGACACCGTCGCTCGCAGCGAGCGGGTCCACGGACCGCGGCACCTGGAAACCCTCACCGCGATGAACAACCTGGCCAACCTTCGACTGGGACAGGGGCGGAGGAAGGAGGCCGAGGGCCTGTACCGGAAGATCCTGGAGGGGCGGCGGCAGCTGCTCGGCCCCGAGCATCTGGAGACGATCACCGCCCTGAACAATCTCGCGTTGATCCTGACCGATTCCGGGAGTGACAAGGAGGCCGAGGCGATGCTCCGCGAGGTGGTGGAGACTCGCCGGAGGGCGCTCGGCCCGGAGCATCCCGACACGCTGGCGGCGATGAACAACCTCGGGCTGGCGGTCCGGAACGCGGGGCGGGCGGCCGAGGCGGAGACGATCTTCCGGCAGACCGTGGAGATCCGCCGGCGGATCCTCGGACCCGAGCACCCGGACACGCTCGGATCGGTGAGCAACCTGGCCAACACCCTGATGGACCAGCAGCGGGCCGTGGAGGCGGAGCCCCTCTACCGCGAGACGCTGGAGATCGAACGACGGGTGCTCGGCCCCGATCATCCCCACACCTTCCTCGCGGTGATGGGGCTGGCCGGCGCTCTGAGCGACCAGGGCCACCTGCGCGAGGCCGAGACCCTCGACCGGGAGCTCCTGGGGGCGCAGCGGCGGGTGCTCGGACCGGAGAGCCCGCAGGCGGCGATGTCCGAGTACAACCTCGCCGGGCTGGCGGCTCGCACCGCCCGGACCCGGGAAGCGCTCGACCTCCTACGCCAGTCGATGGCGCACCACCTGCCCAAGCCGATCGCCCGCCAGATGGGACAGGACCCGGACCTGGCGCCGCTGCGGGGCAACCCCGAGTTCGAGGCGATCTCCGCTCGGGCGCGCGCGCCTTGACTCGCCGCTACTCGAGCCGCTCACGAGTCAACCAAAGGGTAAGACGCCTGGGCCGGTGAGACCGGGCAAACGGCCGGGGACCTCTGGAGACCGGACCGAAGGCGAAGCGGCGCATCTGTTCGATGCATTGCGGATCGTCCGGCAGCGCCCCGTTCTCGTGACCCGCGATCACCATCCCTGACCGCACCACCTCGACAACGATGCCTAGGTTCCGGAGGTCATGGTCGACTGGACCGGTCTTTGGGAGGTCAAGCAGCCCATCGCGGAGACGTTGATCAGATCCACCTTCCGCACTCGAGGTACCGGCTGAAGTCGCGCTCCACGAAGCGCGGCAGGCCGCCCGGCTCGGCCGTTTGCTCGTCCCCTCGCCCTGAGGGTCAGGGGAACTCCGCCGCCCAGCGCGCGCGCTTCTTCTCCAGCTCGGTCAGCAGCGCCTCGTATCCGGGGTGACCCTTGAGATTCACGAGCCGAGGCTCGTCCCGGAAGGCCACCAGGTTCGGGTAGCCCTTCTCCGCGCTCTGCCGCAGCAGCGCGACCGCCTCGTCCCGTTCGCCGAGCACCGCGTGCGCCATCGCCAGGTCGAAGGTGAGGTGGTGGTAGTAGCGCCGGCGCCGATCCTCGGGCGTGACGGTGTAGGCCCGGAGCTCCCGGCGTGCGTCCTCGGTCCGGCCGTCCAGCGCGTCCAGCAGGATGGCGAGGCGCGGGTCTGGATTCGCCCGCCGCAGCTCCTGGCGCCCCTCCGGCGTTCCCAGCAGCGCGAGGTAAAGAAATTGCTCGACGCGTGGCGCCGGGGACAGCCAGGGGCGACGGGCAAGCAGCTCCGGGTACCGCACCGCCAAGGCATACCCTTTGAGGAGCTCCGTCTTCGCCTCATGGCTGCTCGGGTCCCGCTCGACGGCGAGCGTGGCCTCCCGGATGGCCTGCTCGGTGAGCCCGAGGTGGACCAGGATGTTCGAGGCCTCCGTCTGGCCCGCCACCGGGTCGAGCGCCCGCGCGCTCCGGAGCGAGGCCAGGGCCCCGTCCGCGTCCCACCCGGCCTCCTGGCTCCAGAGCAGCTCTGCGCGCACCACGTGCACGAGCGCGAGGTTGGGCGCGAGCGACTCGGCCCGGCCGAGCGCTTCACGGGCGTGCTGGAAGTCGAGCTGCTGGGCTCCCGGCTCGGCGCCGCCGTAGAACAGGCGACGTGCGTACGCGTACCCGAGCTGGGCCCAGGCCTGGGCGTAGGCCGGATCGAGCTCCGTCGCGCGGCTGAAGGCGTCGATCGCGACCTCGAGGTTCTTCCGGTCCTGCTCCCAGAGGTCTGTCGCGTACAGCCCCCGGAGGTAGGCCTCATACGCGTCGGCGTTGCGGGTCCCGCCCGTTCCGAGCCGCTCCACAGCAGCCGAGCCGAGCCGCAGCTTCAGCGCGTCCGCCACCTTCCGGGCCACCTCCGTCTGGAGGTCCAGCACCGAGCGCGCGTCCCGGTCGAACGTCTCCGCCCAGAGCTCGCGGTCGTTTCGGGCATCCACCAGCTGCGCGCTGATGCGGGCCCGGCCGTCTGCGCGGCGCACTGTCCCCTGGAGCACCGTCCCCACACCGAGCTCGTCGGCGACCTGTCTGAGCGGCTTGGTCGTGTTGCGGTAGGCACGGGAGGAGGTCCTGGACACGAGCTGGAGCCCGGGGAGCCGCCCGAGCTCGGTGAGGATGTCCTCGGTGAGTCCCTCCGAGAACCAGGCGTCCGACGCGGCCCCGCCGAGCTCCACGAAGGGGAGGACGGCGAGTGACCGGCTGTCGGCCGCTCTGGTCCGGGTGAGCCGCGGGACCAGCGTCCCCAGCCCGACCGCGGCCAGGAGCGAGGCGGCGAGGAACAGCAGCAGTCCACGCCGGGGCACCCTGCGCGGCGCCTCCAGCGCGGCGACCAGCCCCTCCGGAGAGGGATGACGCCTGCCGGGATCGGAATCGAGCGAGCGCTCGAGCGCGGTGCGCCAGCGCGGAGGGAGCCGCCCGGGCTCGTCTGTTGCGCCCAGCATCTCGCCGGCGAGGAGGGCCAGGGCGAACACGTCCGTCCGCGAGGACACGTCCTTCCCCGAGCGCTGCTCGGGCGCCATGGCGTCCGGCGTGCCGACCACGCCGCCCACCCCGGTGAGCCGTTCCGCCGGACCTCCGAGCGCGATGCCGAAGTCGGTGACCACGGCCCGCCGCGCGCCGGACGCGCCGCCGTCCGCGAGGATGACGTTTCCGGCCTTCACGTCCCTGTGGACGATGCCGGCCACGTGGATCGCCTCGAGCCCCGCGGCCACGTCACGAAGGATGGGAAGCGCGGCCTCGGGCGAGAGGGGCCCGGAGCGCCGCAACCGGCAGGCGAGCGTCTCACCCTCCAGGAACTCCATCGTCAGGAACGCCACCTCGGGGGACTCGAAGAACTCGAAGATGCGGCAGACGTTCGGGTGCGTGACACGGCGGGCGAGCACCACCTCCCGCCGGAGCCGCTCGAGCGCACCGGGGTCGCCCGCCAGCTCGCGGCGGAGCGTCTTCAGCGCCACGGTGGTGCCCAGCGAGAGGTCGCGCGCCTCGAACACCTCCCCCATCCCTCCGGCCCCGACGCGGCGCAGGATCTTGAACCGACCCAGGAGCGTCCCGCCCGCGGAGACCACGGTGTCCCCGAGCGGCTCCGCCATCGAGGCGGTCTGGCGCTCCTCCGTCAGGGAAGCCTCGCCATGCGGCGCGCGCCACGTGCTCGAGCCTTCTCTCGCTCGCCCTCCCGCGTCCTGACCGCCGTTCGTGCCGAGAGCGACTCGAGGAGGTGCTCCGTCGCCTGGGCGATCTCCTGCACCGCGCGCTCGAACGCCGCCCGGTCTCCGGTGGAGGGCGCTCGGAGGCCGCTCACCTTCCGCACGTACTGCAGCGCGGCGGCCTCGACCTCCTCAGGCGTGGTCGGCGGCTCGAAGTTGTAGAGGACACGGATGTTCCGGCACATGTGCCCATGCTCCCCGCGTCCGGCTCCCGGGAGCAAGCCCGCCCCGGTCCGGCCCGGATCCCGGGGAGCGGGCGACCTCGTGGGCTCGGCGGCCCTCAGCGGAACGCGCCCACCGACTGCCTGAGGACGGTGGGGGCGAGAGGCCGGGCTCGTCTCCTCCGTGACCGGGCGCTGAGTGCTGGCTCAGGGAACGCGGACGCCGGGGTCCGCTGAGAGGCGCTCGCGCTGCGCACGGGTCTCGGTCTCGATGCGTTCGAGAACCGCCTGGAAGCGGGGCGAAGACCGCAAGCTGGCCAGGGCCGGGTCGACCCTGAGCCACCAGCCCCGCCGCCAGCCCAGATCTACCGCCTTCTCCAGCTGCGCCAGCGCGGTGGCCCCGTCGCCGCGCATCGCCGCGATGCGCGCCTTGTGGTAGCCGATGGCGTGCCAGACGTTGCCTTGCCGCTCGTATCGGTCCACGTAGGCAAAGGCCTGGTCGAGAAAGCTCCTCGCCTCCTCGGGCTCGCCGAGCCAGGTGTAGACGGTCGCCACGTCGATGAACACATGCTGGCCGAAGCAGGTGAACCACGGCCCGTAGAGGGGAACGGGGTCGGCGAGCATCGGGCCCACAGCGGAGATGAGCGCCCTGTGCGCCGCCTCCCGCTTGCCGAGTACGGCGAAGAGGACCGCGGTCTCGATCTCGACGTCACGAATCCCGGGGGGAGGCAGCTGGTTCTCTGCGAGATAGCGCTCGAGGCCGGGGAGATCACCCTCGACGATGAAGGCCCGGGCCAGCGCGGCTTGCGGCTGGGCCGGGGAGCCTGCCAGCGCGATGGCCTGGGCGAAGGCATTCCGGGCGTCCTGCGGCATGCCCAGGTCGAGGTAGATCCACCCGAGCTGGGTCCAGAGCTCTTCCCGGCGGGAGTCAGCCTGCAGCGCGCGCCGGTAGCCACGAACTGCGTCGTCGAGTCGGCCGCGCGCCAGTCCGATCAGCCCTGCGCCCCAATGGGTGTTCGGATGGTGCGGGGCGAGCTCGACTGCCCGGGCGTAGTGCCTGGCCGCGTCGTCGTAGAGACCGGCATGGATCGATTCCAGCCCCGAGCGGACGTGGACGATGAACTGCAGCGGGTCGAGCTCGGCGACGCGTGCGTAGCGCTCCAGCGCCTTCCTGGGAAAGCCATCGTAGGCCTCGTTGATGCCCAGCCAGAGCAGGGACGTGGCGTTCTGAGGCTGCGCAGCGACCGCGCGCTCCAGGAACGGCCGCGCCTCGTCGAAGCGGTTGAGGACGGTCTTCAGGTAGCCCTGCGTTGCCAGCGCCTCCGGCAGATCGGGCTGCAATCCGAGCGCTCGATCGAGTTGCGGCTGGGCGCGCGCGTCCATGTTCCGGACGGTCAAGCCGGAGCCGTACTGGTACTCGGCGATCCAGCTGCGGGCCAGCCCGACGTAAGCGAGGGCAAAGCTGGGATCGACCTCGACCGCGCGCTGGAAGTAGTCGCGGGCCTTGACGATCGACTCCGGCGTGCGCGGCTGGAGGAAATGGTGCCCGAGCAGGTAGAGCTCGTACGCCTGCGCCGAGGGAGCGGGCGTGGAGGAGAGCGCCCCCGGGGCGTGCAGGGCCACCAGTGCGCTCTGGGCCACCCGGAGAGGCAGGCCGCTCGTCTCCTCGACCGGCTGCTCGAGCGCGTCATGCCAGACGATGTCACCGTCGGCCACCGCCCGGAGCCGCACGGTGAGCCTCACCCGTTCCCGAGTCCGGAAGAGCTCCCCATCCAGAACGTGGGTGACCCCCAGCTGCCGCCCGACCTCCCGAAGGGGCAGAGAGGTGTGGCGGAACTGAAAGGCCGACGACGGAGCCGAGACGCGGACTTGCCGGTTCGCCGAGAGTGCGGCGATCACCTCGCTCGCCAGGCCATCGGCGACCGGCTGCTCCACTCCGCCCGGGGAGATGTCGGCGAAGGGGAGAACGGCGATCGCCAGCCGTGAAGGATCCGGGTGGGGCCGCGTCCGCGCCCACCAGCCCGAGGCCGCGCCCAGTGCAACGGTGAGGCCGGCCGCGGCTGCGCCGGTGAGCCAGCGGCGATCCAGGCGTGCGCGCTCGATCCGACCCTTCGTCGCGGCGGCCGGTGGCTCCCGGTTCGACTGCGGGGCCGGGGTCGTCGCGCGGTCGGTCGGTCCGTGCGTCTCGTCCACCCGTGCCACCGGGGCGATCAGGCGGTAGCCCTTGCGAGGAATGGTGGCGATGAACGTCGGAGACTCGGTCTCATCGCCGAGCGTTCTTCGGAGCTGGGCAATGCTCTGGTAGAGCGAGCTCTGGGTCACCACCGCGCCGGCCCAGACGGTCTCCAGGAGCTCCTCGGTGGTCACCAGCTCCCCGGGCCGCTGCGCCAGCGCGACGAGCAACTGCATCTTGCGCGGCTCGAGCTTGATCCGGGTCTCGCCCCGGTGGACCTCGTCCAGCGACGGGTCCACCAGCCAGTCGCCGATCTGGAGCCGCGCGCGGGAGACCTTCGGTTCCATGGGTTGGCCCACCCCCGGATGCCTGGAACCCCTCCATCGTGAGGAAAAGACAAGAGATCCGCAAGGAAGCCCTCAGGACTGAGCAGGCCGGGCCTCGCCACGCTGCGCGACGTCCCGAACGAAGTCGGGTGCCCGGCGACCATGACCTGCAGACAACCTCACCGGCCCGACCACACCCCGCAGTGGCTGGTGCCGCTGGTGCTCGGCGTTCTCGCCGGCTCGGGCCTGCTCGCCGCGGCGTGGTTCGGGACGTCGCTGGGCGCGAGTGCGCGGTCGTCGGGGGTGGAACCGCGAATCAGCCCGGCGGTGCTTGTCGTGCTCGTGCCGGCACCAACCGTTGCCGCGGGTGAGGACGGGCTGCGCAACTGCGTGCGGTCGGGGCCACCAGGCTCGGCGACCCATCCCCTGGAGCCGGGCGAAAGCAAACCAGCGCGGCGCGCCCTCTGGCGGACCCGCGCCGTCGAGCAACATCACGGAGGTCGACCATGAAGGACGCAACGCGCTGCAAGAGATCATCCTCGGCACGAACCGCAATTCTCGGCCTGGTGCTCATGGGCACCGGGGCCATTGGCTGCAAGAGTAGCGTGACCAAGTTCTTCGACATCGAGGTCCACGCGCCAAGCACGGTCGTCGCCGGCACCGACTTCTCGGTGACCATCGTCGCCACCTGCCGAGCTCATCTTGACGGCCTATCACTCGAGTGGATCGGACCCGATGGCGCGGCTCTGGCTTCTCCCTATGTCGACGGGGTGGTGGTCCCTCCGCTCCACTTGCGGGGCGCCGCCTCCTGCTCTGAGACCACACCGCTCTCCGTGACGGTTCGCCTCCAGACGACGGATGAAGCTCGGCTCGGCGACCGGATCTTCGACCTGCGCGCAACCGGCTCCTCCTCCGGCGTAGGCGGTACAGATGTTGATACGGTGCTCACAGCCGTACGGGTGAGGATCGTCGCTCCGACGGCTCCCGGATTCTCGCTTCAGGTGCCGGCCCAGGTCACAGTTGGCGCCGACGGGGGTGCGATGAGCGTCGACGTTCGCATCAATCGGAGCGGGGAGGGCGGTCCGGTCATGCTTGCCGGTGACCGAATCGACGCACCCGATGTCGACCCCATCCTGGCCTACGGTGCCGGGCCTGGTCCCGTGAAGTTGGCCTTCGCTCCAGCGCAGATCGTCGCCCCGGATGATGTAAGCCGGCTGACGGTAGAGGTGAATCCGTTCGAGGTCGTGCGCGACGGTCAGGTGGTGGGTGTGGTGGTCCGCGCCACGGCCGGATCCACGGCGCGCGCCGCGGCGATTCGCTTTCTGCTCATCACTGCGCCACCCCCCATGCCGCTGCTCGCGGCTAGGGCCAGCGTCGATTCGGTGGACCTGTCGTGGAACGCGGACCCGACCGTGGACAGCTACTTGCTGGAGCGGGAAGACGCGACCGGCAGCTTCGTGCCTCTTGGCCCGCGCCTCGGGGGCACCCTCACCAGCTACCAGGACGTGGGTCTCGCGCCAGCGACCACCTACCGGTACCGCTTGACGGCGAGAAACCTCAACGGCGATAGCCCTCCGGCGATGGTGACCACCACCACCTTGCTGGTCGCCCCGAACGTGACTCTGACGGTCTCGGTCACGGGCAGCGGAACGGTGACCAGCACCCCGGCCGGCATCAGCTGTCCGGGCACGTGCAGCCATGACTTTGCTTTGACGAACCCCGCGACGGACGTCACGCTCACCGCCACGCCCATCAGTGACGCCGGCTTCCTCGGCTGGTCGGGGGGTTGTACGGGCGTGGCGCCGAGCGTCGTCGTCCACCTCACTGCGAGCAAGACCTGCGGGGCGCTCTTCACCACGGTCAGCAGCGGCTGGCAGACGCTGGTGCCGGACCTGGCCACGAGCCTCGAGGCCGACGTGCGCTCGTCGGTGGTCCTCGATGCAGAAGGCCAGGCGTTCACCGCGGAGCTGCTGCGCGTCGGGACGCAGGATCGGTTGACCGTTCGCCAGGAGGGAGCCGGTTCGTTCGCGCCGCTGGGTGGCGCGCTGAATGCGAACGCCACCTGGAGCGCCACGAGTGCGGATCTCCTGCTCGATCCGGGCGGGGCGCCGATCCTGGCGTTCAATGCCGACAACGCCGACAGCTATGTGGCGCGCTGGGATGGCAGCCAGTGGGGAATCATCAGTCCCCAGCCCCTCCGCCTCGGCACGAGTGACACCCGGCGGCCACGCATCGTGCGCTCGGGAAACACCCTGATCGCGGCCTGGATCGAAGGAGCACGAATCGCGGTGCGCCGCTACGACCTCGTCACCCAGCAGTGGGATGCGGGCTCGTTCACGCCTGATCCCGATGGGTCGTCGGTCATTGCCGGTCCTAGAGACCTCGACCTGGCAGTGGACTCGGGCGGTCTGGCGCTCGTCGCGTATTCGGTGGGAGCGACGGCTGGCGTCCTGCGCGTGGCGCGTGAGACGAGCCCCGGTTCCTGGACTGCGCTCGGGGGGGACGTCGGGATACGACCGGGCACGGCACCGACCGTGCAAGAGTTCGGCCTGCACGTCGATGGCAGCGACGTGGTCCGCATCGCCTGGGTGGAGGGCACCGTGAATTACTTCGTGCGGCTCGCTCAGTTCGACGGCGTGAACTGGGGCCCGCTGCCGGGGCGCATCGAAACGTGGTTCCTGCAATCGTCGCTGCCGGTGAGATCGCTCGGTGTCAATCGCAATCGAGCACTGTTCGCGTTTGCCTATGCGCTCGATCGCACGAACCCTGATCCGACACAGAGTGACGTCGTCGTGCAGCAGTGGGTCGGCAACACGCTCGTGTCGGTGGGTACCGCCTTCGCCACGCAGCATCCGCGCGTTGGCTCGCTGAGTCTGGCGATGAACGAGGCGAACAAGGCGACGCTCCTGCAGTCGCAGTACACGACGACGGGTGGGGTCGATCGCTACACGCTCCTCGTGCGGCGCCACCGACCATGAGCCCCCGCGGCCGCGCGAGGAGCACAGAGCTGCGCCCGCGAGCACGAGCAGCGCCAACGCGGCGGCGAGCGTCCGGACCAGCGGCGCGTTCCGGCGGCGCGCGGGCAGACGGGTGGCCCGGCGTCCACCCGCGCGGGTGGCGCCCGGTGCTGCGGTCCCGGCGCACGGTCAGCTCAGCGGGATCTGCTTGGCGTACCGCGCGAGCCACTGCCGGAAGGTCAGCAGCCCCGGGTAGAGCGCGCGGGTCTGGTCGACCGGTCGAGCTGCGGTGAACTCGCGCTCGAAGTCGTGCTTGTACTGGAACATGTTCCCCAGGTCGTCCGCGCCGGGGAATCCCAGCTTCCGGAACTGCTCGAAGGCCATGGCGTGGTAGCGCACCGGCTGGCCGAGCGCGCTGGACATCTCGGCCGCCATCTGCGCGCCGGTGAGGTGCTCGCCGGCGATGCCGACGGTGCGACCGACGAGCTCCTGGCCCCGGGTGAAGATTCCGAAGGCGCAGGGACCGATGTCCTCCGCCGCGATGCCGGGGAGCTTCTTGTCGCCCATGGGGAGGGCGAGGACCAGCTGACCCGAGGCGTCCTTGCGAGGGCCGAGGCCGAAGTGGATGAAGTTGTCCCAGTAGAAGGAGGTGAGGAGGAGCGTGTGCGGCACCTTCGCCTCCGCGAAGACCGCGTCCGCCTCGCCCTTGCCGTCGAAGTGAGGAACCTTGTACCGGCCGTGCAGGGTCGGCATCCGGTCGTCGGAGACCGGGACCCGCAGGCGGGTGTCCTCCAGGGTGGACCAGATGAGGTGCCGCACGTCGGCCCGCGCCGCGGCCTTCGCCATCGCCCGGGCCTGCGCGACCTCACGGTCCGCCGAGAAGTGCTCCCAGAAGTTGGTGACGCAGAACGCGCCGGTGGCGCCCGCGAAGGCCCGGTCGAGGCTCGCGGCGTCGTCGGCATCGGCCGCGACGACCTCGGCGCCCTGGGCGGCCAGCGCCCGCGCCTTCTCCGAGTCCGGCTTCCGGGTGATGGCACGCGCGGTGAAGCGCTTCTCGGGGTCCTGCAGGATGGCGCGGACGAGGCCGCTGCCCTGTGCGCCGGTGGCGCCCACCACTGCGATGACTGGCTTCTTCGATGCCATCTGAGACTCTCCTTGCGGGCCCGGGACGAGACCACCTCGTCGGGGGGCCGTCATTTGCGGGAGCGGCATATACGAGGCGAGGGTCCACTGGCGGAACGCTCGTAGATGCACATGTGTTGTGCGAATCTGCGGGAACCCCATGGACTGGAACGATCTCAGGTACTTCCTGACCATCGCCCGGTCGGGCTCCCTGGCGAAGGCGGCCCGGGAGCTGGCGGTGGAGCACACGACCGTGAGCCGGCGGCTCGGGGCGCTGGAGAGTGCCCTCGGGACGAAGCTCTTCGCGCGCGGACCCGGGGGCCTGACGCTCACCCCAGCGGGCAAGGACATCCTGCCGGTGGTCGAGTCCATCGGCGAGCGCATCAGCGCCCTGGAGCGCTGCGTCACCGGTGCCGACGGGCGCGTGGCCGGGACCGTGCGGCTCACCATCCCCGAGTCGGGGAACAGCTACTTCATGCAGCGGCTCACCGAGCTCCGGAGCCGCCACCCCGAGCTGCTGATCGAGCTGATCAGCGACAACCGCGCGCTCGACATCCGGCGTGGCGAGGCGGACATCGCGGTGCGCTTCGCGGCCAATGTCGACCAGGACCTCGTCGTCCGCAGGGCGGGAACGGCCGGATGGGCCCTCTACGCCTCCACGGCGTACCTGGCGCGAAAGGGGCCGCTGGCCTCGGTGGACGACCTGACGGGCCACGAGGTGATCGGATACGCCGATCTGCTGGCGACGGTGGAGGGTGAGGCCTGGGTCCGTTCGCTGCGCCACGCGCCGAACGTGGTGATGCGCGGGAACAGCATCACCGCCGTGGCGCGAGCGGCGGTGGAGGGTATCGGCATCGCTCCGCTGCCCTGCTTCGCCGCGGCGCAGGAGCCCGCCCTGGTGCGCATCAGCCCTCGGCTCATCGGCGAGCGGGACATCCTGGTGGTCGCGCACCCCGATCTGGTCAAGGTCGCGCGGGTGCGCGCGACGCTCGACTTCCTCGTCGAGCTGTTCCATCGCGACGCGGCGCTGTGGAACGGAGCACAGGCCTGACCCGGGATGAGCCTCGCGGGACTGGTTCGGTGAGACAGGCGGTCGGAAGGGGCAGATTCAGTGATCGAGGCCGTTCGCGGCGCGGTCGCTGCACGGCGCTACCGGGCCGTTCCGACGGTCAACCAGGCGTTCAGGTCCAGGGACACGGGGCCTGCGCCGAGCGCTCGGGCCGCGAGGACACACACCTTCTCGGCGAGCGGCCTCCACGCCTGCGCGCCGAGCTCGCGCCGCATCAGCACGACGGGCACCAGGGTCCGCTGCATCGACTCCCAGAGCGCGTCCACGGACGGGAACTCCACGCTCGTCGATACCGGATGCACCTCCACGTCGGCGAAGGCCGGCCCCATCTCGGCGCGGCACGCCTCGGGGGTCCCCAGCGCCAGCGGCGGTGGAGGGCTGGCTCCGGGCGCCGGGGGCACCGCCTCCTGAACCGCACGGAACAGCGCGGCCATCGCCGGGGACCGGTCGATCGGCTGCCAGCTCGAGACCACTGCGCGAGCGCCCGGCACGAGGATGCGCCGGAGCTCCGAGAAGCCGCGCGCCCGGTCGGGGAAGAACATCAGCCCGAAGAGGGAGAATGCGCCCGCATACGCGGCGTCCGCGAGCGGGAGCGCCTGGCCATCGCCGAGCTGCGCATGCACGCGCTCCATGTTCTCGGCCCGACGGCGCCGCTCGAGCCGATCGATCATCTCCGGGGAGAAATCGACCGCGTCGACCGCGAACCCCTCCCTCGCCGCGTGGAGGGCAAGCGTGCCCGGACCGCAGGCGACGTCCGCCAGGCGCGACCCGGGAGCGGGGGATGCCAGCCGGAGCGCCTCGCGGGCAAAGTGGACGAACGTGGGTGCGACCTCGGCGTCATAGGCCGACGCGACCAGGTCCCACGGAGCGGGCGTGCCGGCGGGGGAGGGCGCGCTCATCGGTCGGCGGTCTCGACGTCGATCAGAGCCTCTCCGAGCATGGCGGGACCTCCTACTTCGCGGGCTGCGCAGGCGCGGCCGGGGCCGGCTTGGACGGCTCGGGCGAGGCGTTGTCGCTCCACATGTCGCGGTAGAGCTCCCAGGTCTTGCCGGTCTTCTTCCACAGCACGAGCGCCTTGCCCTCGGGCCCCTTCCCCGACGCGTCCTCGAGCTTCCACGTGCTCACCTCGAGCGCCAGGTTCCCCATCGGGTACACCTCGCGCGATTTGAGGGTGATCTTCTTGAACGCCGATACCAGGCCGCCGAGCACCTTCTCGATGCCCTCCCGCCCCTTCACCGGCGGCGAGCCGGGGGGCAGGACCTCGGCATCCACCGCGTAGAGCTTCGCGAGCGCCGCGGCGTCGCCCTTCGCCACCGCCTCCTCGAACTTCTTGTTCCCCGCCTCGATCCCCGCCTTCGCCCCACCATCGCCCGCATGGGCCACGAACGGAACGGCGCACACCACCAGCAGTACCAGTGCACGGCGCATCAGGTCCCTCCTCGGTTGAACGACGGCCGGCAGTCAACCACGCTTGCAGGGAAAGGGTGGAGACAGTACCGCTGTTGTCCCGATGCCCAGGCGCCTTCCTCTCTTCGCCGTTGCCGCGCGCGGAACCAAGGAGCTCCTCGCCGAGGAGCTCACCGAGCTCGGGGCGGTCCGGGTGCGCGCCGACCGCGGGGGCCAACCCGTTTGGAGGTCATCCATGCCCCGCTGCCGTTCAGCCGTCGCATTCTGTGCCGGCGTCCTCTGCTGCACCGCGACCCTCGCTGCCCCCGCGCCGGAGCTGGATCGTGCCGCCCTGATGGAGCGGGCCCGCAAGGCGGGGCGCGCCTACGCCGAGGCTTTGACCGGCGCCCCGGCGGTGCCCTTGGAGCCCTATTCGTCGTATCGGGCCAGGCCCAAGGAGCTTGGCATCACGCGCTACGAGGAGCTCACGCTGCCGGCGGACGGCGGCATCGAGCTGCGGGCGTGGTTCGTGCCGGCGAAGGCGGGCGGCAAGCCCAAGGGCACCGTCCTCGTGCTGCACGGAGGGGGCTCGAACGTCGGCTTCGCCTTGCAGCAGTCGGCATTCCTGCTCGACCGCGGCTACCAGCTCTACCTGCTCGACGCGCGCGCCAACTCTTTCGTCGGCAACGACCCCAAGTATCGCGGGTTCTTGCGTGAAGACCTCGCCGATGTCTCGCGTGCCATCGAGGCGGTCCGCAAGCGGCCGGACGTGGACCCGGACCGCGTCGCGCTCTACGGCTTCTCGTGGGGGGCGACGAAAGCACTCCTCGCCGGGGCGGAGCACCCCGAGCTGCGCGCCGTCATCGCCGACGCCGCGCCGATCCTCGACGCCGGTGGCTCGGTGGGAGCCTTCGAAGACAAGATGCCGCCCTCGGCCCGCAAGGATCTCGGCCTGTTCGGGGAGTTCTTGTTCGCGCAGGTCAACGAGATGACGCGCCTTCTGGGGTACGCGCCGGTCTTCGACGTCGTGGGAGCCGCCGCCCGGATTGCGCCACGCCCGCTCCTCATCATCCACAGCCGCGACGACCGGATGGTGCCGTTCTACTCGGCCGAGGTGATCGCCAAGGTCGCCAGGCCGACCAAGGTGCTCTTCGGCGACAAGTTCGGGCACTGCTTGGGCATGCGCAGCTCACCCGACGAGTACATCCCGCCCGTCGTGGCATTCCTCGATGCATCCATGAAGTGATGGGCGGCCGGGCTCGACGCACTGTGGAGCAATCACTCCCGCAGGTGCCCCCCGGGGCGGACGCGGCGGCGGACCTCACAGCCAGCTCCGCCGCTCGGCCAGGGCCCGCTGATGCACCGGCGATGCAGTCCAGTTCAGCTCCTTCGTCTTCCGGAGTCCGTTCGAGTGCTTGGCCACTCCACGACAGGGACTGAAGATCCCCGTGTCGGTGGTTCGGGCGAGGCTCCTCTAGGGCAACACGCTGAAGTACTGGTAGCTGGAGTGGGAGTTGAAGACCGAGTCGAAGACGTCCAGCCGGAGCCGGTAGATGCCGGGAGCGGGGAACGTCGCGGCGGGAATGGTCACGTTCAGTGGAACGGAGTCGACCTCGTACAGCTGCGCCCAGACGGTCGTCACGCTGCTGTAAAGCGACAGGTACCCCTCGAGATCGAGCTCTGCCACGGGAGGGTTGGGCCCGATGTAGTGCTCGACCGTCCAGGTCACCGGGGCGGTGAGGTCGCTGCTTGCGCTGGCATCGGCAGTGACGTTCTCCACGCCAAAATGGAAGGGTCCAGGCCCCAAAGTGAACCGCCCCACCGGGCCATCGCTCTCGTGCAGCTTGATGTACCCGGTGCTGGTCCGACCGGGGGCGTTCGCGGGCAGCCCCAGGTCTGTCGCCACACAGAAGAAGTAGAAGTCGCTGGTCGGAAAGACCAGCCTCGCGGCCACCGAACCGCCGGTACTGGAACTGAGAACGAACGGCCCAGGCCCCGGCGCGCCGTCGTCTCGATAGCCATGCCACGCGAAGTCGAAGGGCCCAAACCCGTTGGCGACGGAGCAGGTCAGAGTGGTGCTGCCGTTCTGGGGAATGACGTCACTGCTGCTGGTCGTCACCGACGCGACCGGCGCCACGGGCGGCGGCCCAGCGTCGGGTGCGCCAGCGTCCGCCGGGCCTGCGTCGGGCAACCCAGCGTCGGTTGCGCCCGCATCCGGAGGACGCGGGAGGATCTGCAGAAACTCGAAGGTGGAGTGCGCGGTGCCCACGTCGAACATCGTCAACCCCACCCTGTAGACGCCCGGTTGCGTGAAGACGCTTGCCGGGACGGTCGTCCCGAGGAGTGCAGCCGAGTCCTGTGACCACATGGAGGACCAGCCGAAATCTCCGATCCGGAGATAGTCCTCCAGGGTCGTGGGCGAGGGTTGTACGTCTCCGAAGTATTCCACCGCCCAGCTGACGTCCGTGTAGCTGCCCGTGCTCCCGCTGGGGTCGAGCGTCACGTCGCTGGAGCCTGCGTAGAAGCTCTCTGGGGCGGCCGCGAACCGTGCCACCGGCCCATCAGACTGGTGGACTCGAACACAGCCGGTGAGGACGCGGTTCGGATCGACCGCGGCGACGCCCTGGTCGGTCACGTCCACGAAGAAGAAGGTGTCCTCGAACTGGGCAAAGCCCTGCGCGAGCGGACCCGGCAGGCTGGGATTCGACGCTGGATCGGACGCCGGAAACGAGCCAGACGCCGAGGCGCCCCGATCCGTGTAGCCGCGCCAGGCGTAGACGTAGGGCCCGACCCCGTTGGTGACCAGTTCCGACAACCGAGACACCCCGGTGGCTGCCACGACGCCTGGTGAGGCGGTGGCAGTCACGAAGGCGGCCCCGGGGGTCGGCTGAGGCATGCGGGGGCAGCGATCTCCCGCGGGCGGAGGCGTCCCGGCGTCCCGGGCGACCCCGAGAACCCTGATCGTGATGGTGTACGTCGTGGGTGGACGGTTGCCGCGGCCCGCCGGCTCCGTGTGAAGGACGAGCGTCAGGGGGCCTGGCGTCGCAAACGCGGTGGGAGTGATCAGGATCTCCCGGCCGAACGGCCTCAGGACCTCGGTGGGGACCAGGGATGGCGGGAGGGTCGGGTAGGTGATCGTTTCCTGGAAGGTGATCTGCATCGGGGAGGTGCCGAGGCAATCGGGAACCAGCACTCCCGGCTGACCGATGGTCACCTCCATCGAGAGCGCACTGCAGGTCCGGCTTCTCACGTAGTCGAATGAGCACGGGCTCGCCCCGAGCAGGACCAATGCGAGAAGTGGTGCGAGCGCCGCTGGAGAAGCATTCCGTCGTCGTCCAGGCATAGACCGCTCCTAGGGCTTCCCCCGGCGGCTACGCGCAATCGGGAAGGTCCGGTGGAGTGACGAACGGGAGAGGCAGACTGCTCACCCGATCCGCAGGTGCACGAGAATGGCTCGCCGTCCGGCCGGGCTCATCCGCCAGCCAGGCCCGCGGTGTCAGCCCCGGAGGCGTCGGAACCAGAAGACGAGCAGGAGGCCGGCAGGTAGAATCCACGGGTCCCCGGTGGCAGACGGCCATCGCACCGCGTCCCGCCGTCGGTCTGGTCGCCGCGGCACCTGGATGCCCTGCGGCCGAGACGAGCCGGCCCTAGGAATCTCTCGGTGTGACGAGGAGAGCGACCGCGTCCCGATGGACCTGCGTCGCGGATGACGCGGCCTGCCCGTCCTTCCGAGGCATGACGGCTGCGAGAAGCAGCAGGGAACCGCAGAACATGAGGGTGTCCGCGAGATAGTTGAGTCCGCTCAGGCTCGCGCGGTCGGCGACGGCGATGGGAACGTAGACCGTGAGGACCACCAGGAGCACGGTCAGTCCAATCCAGGTCGCCGCCTCGCGGGTCCGCTTGCCGGCGAACAGCAGCGAGCCCGCGAGCACGTCCACCAGCGCAGTCAGGTACGTCCAGAGTGCGTGTCCGGGGACGTACTCGGGGGTGAGCCGGTTGAGGGGGACGGCGGGGACGTGGTCGCCGTGCATGAACTGCTGGATCCCGTAGACCAGGACGGGAATGCCGATGAAGTACCGCGCGACGGTCGCGACGACGCGCGCCGTCCGCTCCGCTCGAATGAAGCTCGCCGCCAGGGCGAGCGCGCCCCCGGAGAAGGCGAGCTGCCGGAGCGCGAGGGTGAGGGCGAACCGGTCTCCTGGCTCGCGCGCCCATGCCGGGACGTCCATCAAGACGACGAAGAGGAAGAGGGTCAGGGCGACCAGGGAGGCGGAGAGGCGTGCCAGAATCCCGGTGAGGATGCTGATGGCTGCGGCGATGAAGCCGGCCCCGACGAGGTACGTCCAGAAGTGGTGCCAGGGGATCCATTCCGGGACCAGGGAGGCAATGGGCCCGGTCAGCGTGAAGTGCTCGGTGCCGAAGGCGGCGAGCGGCGCAACGTAGAAGAGCGGGCCGAGGAGAATCAGGCTCTCGAGCCCGTGCGAGGTCGACCAGGCTCTACGGAAGCGCGGGGTCAGAACACCGAGAAGAAGGACCGCCCCACCGACGAGATAGGACCAGATCGCAAGACGGTTCATGCGCGCTCCCGGACGTCGCCCGACTCTGCGCAAGGCCGCCCGCGGAGAATGGCCCGTTTGCAGGGATGTGACGGATTGACGCCGTCACCGGTGAGGTGAGACCAGGCCCGAGCCAGCACGCTGAATCCCAGCACCTCTGGCCATGGTGAAGCTGATCCTCTCCTCCACCCGGTGCGCCAGCGCGGTCCCCTCGGGGATGGCCGCGGTCGGCGCCGAGCCCTCGGCGAGCGCGGTGGGGGTGTGTCCTGGAGAGGGAGCAGAGCAATGCCTGTCGCCGTTCAGCGAGCTACAGAGGTGCGTCTGGCAGGACGCGGGCCAGAGGTTCGATTGGGTGACGTTCAACTGCCGCGCCCAGGGTCCAACTTCGATGTGTTGGGACGATCTCGACGGGTGTTTCGAGGCGCAGGGGACCTGTGCGTCAGGGATTCTCGCTAGGCCAGAGAGCGCCGAGACGTGGAGCCGATGCCAGGGCAATGTAGTTGAGTATTGCGGCGGTTCCCGGGGTCCTGGGGTTCCAACGTTCGACGGTGGAGTACTCATCTGGGACTGGGGACGCGGACGGCGCTCACCCGAAGCCGAGCTGGGGCGGGGAGGTGGCCGAGGCCGGCAACCCGATCCAGATGATCGCCCGGCACCTCCACGACCCACCGGTCCCTCCCTCGCGGCGCTCGGAGCTCCCCGTGCCGCCGGCGCTCGAACAGCTGGTGCTCGTCTGTCTGGCGAAGAAGCCGGAGGATCGACCCGCGAGCGCCGCGGCGCTGGAGCGCGCGCTGGCGGCGATCGATGCGGGGCCCACCTGGGACGAGGAGCGGGCCATGCGCTGGTGGCAGGTCAATCGACCAGGAAGCACCCTGACGGACTCACCGAGCTGAAGGACATGCCGGCGAGCACCCGTCGTCTCGCCTTCTCCACCGCCTTGCGCCGGCGGTCGCTGTCCTTGCCGGGCGATGGTGGACGACCTCCTGGCGCGCGCTCCGCCGCCCCGGGACGGACGCGATGGCCCCCTCCAGCGGCGGCTGGGCTGGTCCCAGATGCTGGGCATCCCCGAACGGCCGTGGGACACCGCCGATCTCGGACCGACCGGCCCGCTCCTGGGCGACTTCACCGACGCCGGCTTCGACCCGGATCGGTGGAAGCCGGGTACCCTAACCCCGCGTTCAGCCGGATGACCGAGCGCGATGCGGCCTGGATGGCGCGACTCCTCGCCCGGATCCGCGAGAGCCTCCTCCGGGCGCCCGCGGCGGAGGCCCGGCTCACCGACCCGCGGGTGGCGGACGAGCTGACGCTGGTGGTGGACGAGCTGACGCGGGTGCCGCTCGGCCGCCGGGGGCGTATCCTGAGGCGGTGGCTGCTCCGCCTGTCCTCCCTGACCGACGCCGTCCTGGAGCGGTCACTGGATGGAACGACCCGCGTCTGCGTGACGGATCGCGCCGGGGAAGCTGGCCTCGGCCCGCCGCCGGCCCCGGTGGCGAGCGCCTGGACCGGTTCGGTCGAGGGACCGGAGCGTCCGATGACGCGTGGGTGGGCCAGGCGCTCTGCGCGCCGCTGCCGCCCTCAGGCAACCGGGTGGCGGGGCTCGACCTCCGGACCGGTCGCCCCGGACAGCGGTCGCTCCGGGTGCACGTCGCGGACGGCGCACGGGTGATTGGCCTCGAACGACCCGACCTCGAGAATCCGGAACCACCATGAGATGGCCATTCCTTCTTCTCAGCCTGCTCGTCGCGAACACGTCGTGGGCCCAGGCCGGTGAGCCAGCTCCGGAAAAGCAACCCCCCGGCGCCGCGGCGCCTAGCGCGGGGGATGCCCCCCTCGCCCCGGCCGATCGGCCGGCGCCCGGAACCCCCGGTGTCCCGGCGGCGGTCTCCGCCACTCCGCCTGCTCCGCCGGCGGAGCCGAGCTGGCCGGCGCACGGGATTCCGTGGGTCGGGACCTGGGACATCGTGGCGACGGGCGGTCTGGCCGCAGCGGCGGTGACGGTCGAGTTCGTCATCCCCTCGCCGACGGTCCCGAAGTGGACGGCCCAGAACGGGTTCGACACCGGGATCCGCGACGCGCTGCGGCTCGGGACGGACAGCGGGCGGGCGACCGCGGGAACCATGAGCGACGTCCTGGTCTACCTCCTGATGGCCGCGCCCTTCCTCAACGCGACGCTGGTCGCCGGCATCGAGCACGAGCGCTGGGACGTCGCCTGGCGCCTGATGGTCCTCGACGCCGAGACCATCCTCCTGGCCACGACCATCCCCCTCTCGCTCCAGAAGGCCACCGCCCGCGAGCGGCCCTACGTCCAGGAGTGCGGGAACCCCTCTCCCCCGTCGCAGTGCTCGAGCGGCGGGAAGTACACCTCCTTCCCCAGCGGCCACACCACCGCCGCCTTCGCCGCCGTCGCGCTCGAGTGCTTTCACCACGGGTACCTGGACACCTCGCACACCGGGTGGGGCGGCGCGGTCTGCCCGGTCACCATCGTCGCCGCGCTCGGCACCGGCATCCTCCGCATCGCCGCCGACCGCCACTGGGCCACCGACATCCTCGTGGGCGGCGCCATCGGCGGGCTGGTGGGCTACGCCGTACCGGCCCTCCACCTCCTGGGCGCCGAGAAGAAGACGGGGCCGGTGGTGTTGCCGACCATCTCCCCCTCCACCGTCGGGCTCACGCTGGCGGGTCGCTTCTAGCGCCGTGGGACCTCGGAGGAGACGGGCAGGCCGGTGGAGGCCATCGTCCACGAAGTCCTGATGGCGGGGCCTCGATGGTCGGCGACCAGTGAATGCGCGAAAACCGGAGCTACTTCGCGGCCGCCTTGGCCTTGCTCTTGGCCGCGCCCCAGAACGCCTTGCAGTCGGCGCTCATCTCGGCTTCGTGCTTGGCGAGGCACTGGAGGATACGCCCCTCGCCTTCCTTGACCGTCGCGCAGAACTTGTCGATGTCGGGTTTGCATGCGCCTTCGACGGCCTGGGCCTTCTCCGTCAGGCTCTCCTTGCACGCGGCGGAGACCTTGTCCGTCTTCTGCTCCAGGCAGATGAGGATTGCCCCCCCTCCCGGCTTGATGCCCTTGCAGAGCTTCTTCACGTCAGCCTCGCAAGGTTTGGGCGCGGCGGTGTCTGCGAATGCCAGCTGGCTGAACAGCACGGCGGCCACGGCAAGCAACGTCGAATACGCCTTGCTTGAACGGATCATCTGTCCTCCCCGGGAAGAGGCATCCCTCCCCCCATGAAGCGACGCCATCGTCGGCGAGTCCACGATCCGGTCCTCGCGGGGCTGACCCTTGCTCCCCGACGGGCGGGAGTCCAGGATTTCTAGGCCTTCCAATCGAGGCGAAGAGCGGGTCGGCGATGCCAGGGAACGCCCTGGCCCTGATGACGCGAACGGCGTCCTCCATCACGCCCGACCGGTCGCAGTTCCGATTCATCCGGTGAAACCCGGGCGGGGTCCCGCGCCGGACCTGGCGCCGAGCTGGTTTCTCCGCCACCCCCGCGAGCGAGCTGCCACCGATCACTCGCGCCGACCCGGTCCCCCCGCCGGCCTGGAGGTCGGTGCGCAGGAGCCGGACGAGCTGCGCCACTCAGGACTCCGGAAGCTCGACAAATAGTTCCTCGGTCATTCCGGTAACTCGCCTGGCGACTCGGACGTAGGCCGGCTGGAGGAGACGTCACGCATGATTCCGGCCTTCTTGATTGGACGTGGAAGACAGCTCGAGAGCCTGGGCGGGGGCATCCTCAGATACGGGCTCACCTTCCTTCTTCTGCTCTTCGGGACCTTCAAGTTCTTCGGCTTCGAGGCCGAGGCGATCCAGCCGCTGCTGACGCACTCGCCGTTCCTGGCATGGCTGCCGGGACGCCTCGGGGTGCGGGGAAGCTCGGCCGTGATCGGTGTCGTCGAGCTCCTGTCGGGAGTGGGGATCGCGCTCGGTCCCTGGTGGCCGAGGCTGGGCGCCATCGCGGGCCTGGTCGCGTCCGTGACCTTCCTCACCACGCTGTCCTTCCTGGTCACGACGCCCGGAGTGCTTGCCCCGGGGAGCGACGCCGGGGGGTTCCTCCTGAAGGACATCATCCTGCTCGGGGCGGCGGTTCACGCCGCCGGCACGTCGCTCATCGCCGCTGTCGGGAGACAGGCGCCGGAGACGAGCCAGCTCACCGTGCCTGCCGGTCACTAGGCCCCGCTCCGCATCGCGCCGGCCGGTCGCCTTCAGGGACGAAGGGATCCTCGCAGCGGCACCAGCGCTTCCACCAGATGGCGGCCGAGCGCCCGGACGCGCGGGATGCGCCGGCTGTCCCGGTGCATGCCGAGCCAGAGCCGCCGCTCGGGCGCCGGGGTGGGCGTCTCCAGCCGCTCCAGTCCGGGTGTTGCATCGCCCACGCACCGCGGAAGACAGACCAGGCCCAGGCCGGCGCTCCCCATCGACGCCAGCGCTTCCCGGCCGTTCGCCCTGGCTGCGACGCGGGCTCGCGCCGCGATCGCGCGAAGCCAGGGGACGTCGGCGGGAGTGGTGCCCTCCTCCGTCATCGAGACCAGTGCATGACCTTCGCACTGTCGCCCGAAGTCGGGTTGGCCATTCCGGCTCAGGTACGCGTGGGACGCATACAGGCCGAACCCGACCTGGGCGACCTCGCGTTGGATCACCTCCTGGTGCTCGAACTGCGCCGGGCGGAGTGCCACGTCGGTGTCCCGTCGCGGGAGAGAGAGCCACCGGGCGTTCGCGACCAGCTCGACCGAGATGCCCGGGTTTCGTTGCAGGAAGGGCACGAGCAGCGGGCCCAGGACGCGGATGACCAGCCACTCGGAGGCCGTCAGGCGGACCAGCCCTTCGAGCCCGGAGTCCCGCCCCGAGGCGAGTCGCATCGCCGCCAGCGCGGCCTCCTCCATCTGCACCGCGTGTGTCAGGACGGCCTCTCCAGTCGACGAGAGCACCTGACCGAGCGGAGTGCGCCGGAGCAGCTTCGCCCCCAGCCGCAGCTCGAAGGCGGCCAGACGCCGCCCGACCGTGGGCTGGCTGACGCCGAGGTCCCGCGCGGCGGCCGAGAGGCTCCCTCCGCGTGCCACCGCGAGGAAGAAACGCAGGTCCTCCCAGTCGGTCGGGATACCCCCATGCATGGCTGCAGAGTCGCTCAACATGGACGTTGAGCGACATTTCGCTCCCTCGATCGCACCCTGTCCAGCGACGGGAGGAGTGAAGCATGTCGACCAGCCGCAGAACCTTCCTCGGCGGGACTGCCGGACTCGCGGGCTGGGCCCTGTCGGGCGGGCCAGTGCGCGGCGCCACTGCCAGCAGTACCCCGGACGGACGACCGGGACCGGGGACGATCCGTGCCCTCGCCCTCGATGCCTTCGTGGTCTTCGACCCACGGCCGATCGATGCTCTGGCCGAGCAGCTCGTGCCGGATCGTGGAAAGGACCTGGTCGACCGGTGGCGGACGCGGCAGTTCGAGTACACCTGGCTCCGGACGGTGGCCGGGCAGCATCTGGACTTCGCCGCGGTGACCGAGGGCGCGCTTCGCTGGGCATCCCGCTCTCTCCAGCTGAGCCTCGATCCGGGTGCGCAGCGGCGCCTGCTCGAGGCTCACGCCAGGCTCGGGCCGTGGCCGGACGCCTCGGCGGCGCTCGCGTCCCTGCGCGCCCGGGGGCTACGGCTTGCGCTTCTCTCCAACTTCACGCCCGCCATGCTCGCGGGCTGCGTCCGCGCCTCGGGGCTGGACGGGGTGTTCGACGGGGTGCTCAGCACCGAGGCCGTCCGTACTTTCAAGCCGGACCCGCGGGCCTACCAGCTCGGAGTCGACGCGCTCCGGCTGCGCCGCGAGGAGATCGCCTTCGCGGCACACGCCGGCTGGGACGCCGCTGGTGCCCGCTGGTTCGGGTACCGCACCCTGTGGGTGAACCGCCTCGGCCTTCCCCCCGAGGAACTCTCCGCGCAGCCCGATGCCATCCACTCCTCGCTCGGTGAGCTCGCCCGTGCGCTCGTCGGCTGAGTGACTGCCGGTGCTCACCGGACCGTCGGTCAACGCGACTGCAGCGCCGCCAGCGCCGCCTGCCGGGTCTCGGCGGTCGCGACCCGGCCGGGCTCGGCGCAGACCGCCAGGCCGAGGCGTCCGACGACGCAGCCGCCGTCCTTCCGGGCGAGCCGGTCGGTCTCTCCCGCGATCGTCGTTCCCTCTCGAGGGAGGAACAGGGTCACGCCCTCGGAGCCTCGTCGGTAGAGCACCGAGGCGATGGTTCCCCCGCGGAGAGCGCATCGGCGGGCGCCCAGAAGCTCCGCGTCCGGCATCGTCGGAACCTTCACCTCGTAACCGACGTTCTCCGCGAGCCAGTGACCGACGGTTGCCGGGTCGGAGGAGTGGAACTCGCAGGCGGGGGTGCGCGAGAACGCCATCAGGTGCCGCGCCTCCAGCTCCTGGGCGAGCCCGGTCGGGTCCTGCCAGCTCCTCACCCAGACGAGGACGGCCGCTGCCGCGAGCGCCACCGCCGCCCCGAGTCGCACCGCCCATCGACGCCTCGGCGCCGGGCGGGCCAGTGGCGTCGCCCGCCCGCGAAAAGCGGCCCGCACCCGACGGAAGTCCACGAGGGTTGCCTCGCATCGGGCGCATCCCGTCAGGTGAACGCTCGCCCGCGCGATTTCCTCCGAGGTGGCCTCGCCGTCGTACCAGGCCGAGAGAATCTCCAGCCAGGTCTCGTTACACGCCATCCCCGCTCTCCTTTCTGAGCCGGGCAGCCAGAGCTGCCCGCGCCCGCGCCAGCCGCGAGCGCACCGTCCCCACCTCACAATCGACCACCCGGGCGATCTCCTCGTAGGAGAGGTCCTCGACTTCCCGCAGCCAGAGCGCTTCCCGGTGCTCGCGCGACAGCGCCTCGAGGGCTGCCATGAGCTCGTCGCTGAGCGAGCGGTCGAGGATCTCGGATTCGAGATTGCCCCGGAGGCTGACCTCTCCGCGAGAGGAGGACAGCCCCCCGTCCAAGACTTCCAGGGCGTTCCGGAGACCCCGCCGGGCGTTCAGCGAGACCGTCCGGGTGATCGCGAAGAGCCAGGACCTGAGGTTTCGCGGGTCGCGAAGCTCGGCGCGTCTCTCCAGCGCGCGGACCAGCGTCTCCTGTAGCACATCGTCGGCGTCGGCACGGCTGCCGCTCAGTCTCTCGGCGAAACGGCGCAGCGCGGGCGCGTGCGCCTGCACACGCTCGAGGAACGCTTGCTCGTCCTGCGCTGCGCAACCGCGCCCCTGGGCCACAGCCGTTCTCCAGGCTCGAGAGTATTCCACCGCGGATTCCCCCCGGAGTCTCCGGAATGACACGCCGGCACGCTGCGGAAGTTCCACCACCCCGGAAACTCGAGGAAGGGCTCCCGGTGTCAGAGCGGGGGCATGTCACCCCATCCCCTGTTCGTGCTTGCAGCGGGTCTGCTCACCTTCGCCTCCCCCTGCATCTTGCCGCTCACGCCGGTCTACCTCGGACTGGTCGTTCCCGAGGATCGCTGCCCTGCCACGGTGCGGGAGCTCCTCGCGGAGCAGCCCGGCCTGAGGAACCAAAGCTCACGCTGCTCGCGTCTTCTCCAGCGCGGATGATTTCCCGCGAGGAGACGAGATGAAGAACACATCGAGAACGATCGTCGTTGGAGCATTGTTGATGGCCATGGCAGGGGCCCGTGCACAGTCGACCGAGCCGGTCGTGCAGGCCGCCCAGCGAGAGGTGCTGAAGACCACGGTTCCCGCCCCGCACGTCGAGGAGAAGGTCCGGTCGCTCGAGCAGAAGGTGGACGAGCTCGAGGCAGAGGTCGGCCGGCTCAAGGCTTCCGAGGCCGCCCGGCCGGCGCTCCGGGACGTCGGCGACATCAATGACCACCCGCTCTGGCCGTGAGGAACCCCGAACCTGGGCACTGGTGCCGCTCCGGCTGATGCTGGGCCTCGGCTTCGCGCTGCACGGACTCGCCAAGCTGAACCGGGGACCCGAGCGCTTCGCGGAGATCCTCCGGGCGCTCGCCATCCCCCACCCCGGGATGACCGCCTGGGCCACGACGCTGCTGGAGCTGGGCGGTGGGCTCGCCTTGATGCTCGGGTTCGCGGTGATCCCGGTGAGCGTTCCCCTGGGGGTGGTGATGCTCACCGCGCTGGTCAAGGTGCACCTCCCGCTCGGATTCTCCGGGGTCCGTCTGCTTGCGGTCACCTCCCGCGGCGCCGAGTTCGGCCCGGTCGGCTACGAGCTCAACCTGCTCTATCTGGTCGGGCTCCTCGCGCTCGCTCTGGGTGGACGCAGCCCCTGGTCCGTCGATCGGTGGCTGAGGGTGCGCCGCAGGGCCGCTCAGCCGGCCCAGGCAGCCGAGACGAGCACCACCCGGTAGCCGTCCGGGTCCTGGAAGGTCACGCCACAGCGATCCCAGTAAGCCGGCGCTCTCCATCCGGCGCACTGCGCGCGCCCACTCCTCGGGTTCGGGCAGATAGAAGACGAGGAGGTGATCGCGACTCGGGGCAGGTCCGACGGTCTCGCCCCTCTGGTGCGTGAGCTCGAGGCGGTAGGGTGCTCCCGGCATCCCGAGGATCGCACCGTCGAAGCCCTGGTGATCGGCAAAGGACGCCAGGACCTCGAGACCGAGCCCGTCGACGTAGAACGGCAGCAGGGCCTGGAGCTGATCGGTGGGTCTCGCAACGCGGAGGACGGGAGCGGAGCGCATGCCCTGATACGTTCCGCCCCACGGCCGCTCCGCAACCCGGAGCAGCGAAGAGCATCGAAACGCGCTGCAACTCGACTCGGGCGCCGTGTCTTCTCGGAACCCGACGAGGCCAGCTGGGAGCTCACCATGAACACCGAACGACCGACTCCAGCGCGCAGGGAGGAGAGGGAGGAGGTGCTCGCCCTGCTCTCGGCGCAGCTCGAGGAGTTCTCCATCCGGCTGCCGCCGGAGCTGTTCCTCCGGACCGCAGAGGCCGCGCTTGCCGATGACGGGCGCGCGCTCGTCCTGGTGGCCCGCCGGGACGGACGCCCGGTCGGGGTGGCCTATCTCTCGTTCCAGTGGACGCTCGAGGGCGGCGGGTGGGCGATGTGGCTCGAGGAGCTCTACGTCATCCCCGGGCTGCGCGGCCGGGGCATCGGCGGGCAGCTGGTCCAGGCGGCGCTCGATGTCGCCAGGGAGCGGGAGTGTCGCTTCGTCGAGCTGGAGACCGAGACGCGACTCCCTCGCGCCGGCAACCTGTATGCGCGTGCCGGGTTCAAACCGCTCTCGCGAGTCCACTGGTCACACGAGCTATAGAAATAGACGCGGCTACGCTTGAAGGCCTCCACGGTGAGATCCACGCCGCAGTGGAAGCTAAGGTTCAGTCCTGCGAGCATCGATGGACCCATCGTCGCCACGACTCGAGTCCCGAACATGAAGCCTTCCACGTTCCTGCGCGCCGCCTCGGTCGTGAGCTTCCTCTTCTTCCTCGGGCACACGATCGGCTTTCCCTGGACGCCCTCCGAGGGCGGCGCGACCAGCACGCTGATCGGCCTGATGAAGTCCTACCGCTTCCAGGTCTTCGGCTCCGAGAGGACCTACTGGGACTTCTACGAGGGCTTCGGGCTCACGGTGAGCGTCTTCCAGCTGCTCGAGGCCGTGCTTCTGTGGTGGGTGGCAATGCTCGCGGTGAAGGATGCTCATCGGCTGCGGCCCATCGTCCTCGCGTTCCTGGTCGCGAACCTGGCGCAGCTCGTGCTGGTGGTCCGGTTCTTCTTCCTTCCTCCGCTGGTGCTGAGCGCGCTGTGCACCCTCTGCCTCGCCCTCGCGCTGTGGTCCTCGCGCCACACAGCCCCTGGTCCGGCGTCGCCGTGACGAGTCGGCACCCGCCGCGCGCTGCCGCGGCGCGTCGGTCGTTCCGCAGCCGGTAGACGCCCGCGCGGGGCTGGTCCGCGCCGAGCTGGAACCTCCGGTGGAGCGGGGACACCCACTGCAGCCCGCCTTGGCTCCATCTTGGGCGGCGGCCACCGGAGCCCGCGTCGAGCCAGGTCCGCGCCCGCTGCAAGTAGTCTGGGCCACCCCGTGCGATTAGAGCGGCATGGGTCGAAGTTCCGACTCCGTCGATGGCGCTTGCCGGGGCTCGGTGCTCGACGGACGCAAAAATCGTGAATTTGCCCTACGCCTTTTGGTCCATTGAGCCGGATCGATCAGAGGCGTAGTCGCTTCGTTGACCGCGTGGGGTTGAAGAGCGCGGGGGGGAGGAACCATGAGAGCGGCAATAGCGGGACCGGTCGCGCTGTCACTACTGGTGGCGTGCGGCACCTGGTCGGAGACAGGTGAGAGTTCAGAGAGCGCGTTGGCCGATCAAGAAGCGGTGATCGCGCAGCTGGGAGCGCAGATGCGTGCGAGTCCAGAACTTCGCGCGACGGGTCGGACGTTGAGGGTTCCATCGGAGTTCGCAACGATTGCCCTTGCACTCGCCGCGGCTCAATTCGGCGACCAGGTTCTCGTGTCCGCCGGCTTCTACCCGGAGTGCTTGGTCCTCGTGGATGGCGTCACGCTGGCGGGGGAGCTCGTGGACGGTAGTCCTGCGGCAACGCTGTACGGGGTCGGCTGTAGTTGCACCGGCGTCATCTGTGCCGACGAGAGTATCGAGCACGGGGCGACAGTGAAGGCCTTCCGCATCCTTGCCGCGAGTGACAACGAGAACGGCGTCTACCTCCGAGGATCGAAGGGTGTCCATGTCGCGGACGTCGTGGTTTCCACACCCAGAGGCGCCGGAATCCTCGCTGATGCGGCTGCTCGACTGTTCGTCGGTCATTCGCGCATCGAGGGCGCGGGCGGCATGGGCGTTACGCTGAGCAACGGGGCCACAGCCGAGTTGGTGGATCTCGACATTGTCGCTTCGTTCGGTCAGGGCGTCAGATCGCAGCAGTCCAGTTTTGTTCTCGAAAAGTCGAGGCTCGTGGCCAATGGTGGCGTGGGTAGCGTGCACCTCCAGCGCGCCTCACGTGCTCTCCTGATGGGCAATGACATCCAAGGCCAGCGAGCAGCCGTACTGGTCTCCGCGGGTCAACCCGGAAGTCCTCTGGAACCGTCGAGTGCATGGTTGGTCAACAACTTCATCCATTCAAGCGGCTTCGTGGGATTGCAGGTCAGCCAGTCCGAGGCCTTTGCCTTCGGAAACCGGTACGAATCGAACGAGGACGGGGTGCTGGTCCAAACGGGAGGGTCCTACTTCGGCCGAGGTGAGCTGATGCTTCACAACAGGATCGACGGTCTCGTGGCGATCGGCTGCCCGCCACCGCCGGCAACGCCGCCAGGGCCCACCCGTGTGACAGTTGAGCGAAGCACCGTCGTGGAAAATGGGCAGGAGGGCATGTTTGCGACGTGTGGAACCACTGTCAAAGTCCGGGAGAGCACCTTTTCCAAGAACCGCATCGGTCTGTGGCTGGCCTCCACTTGGAATTTTGGCGGCGGGAACGTTGGCTCAGCCCAGAGCGATCTTGATGCCCGACGGACGGTCTTTGCGGACAATGCTCAGTTTGGTGTCAGGGCTGATGCGTCGCTGATGATGCTGGGAACCATCGACGATCCAGGGCAAAATAGCTTTCTCCGAAACGTACTTGGCGCCATCTGGAATGATTCGCCGAACGTCGTGCCCGCCCAGTGGAACTGGTTCGGAACGACTGACGCAAACGCCATCGCCTCCTCGATCACCGACTGCAACGACGACCCGAACTTCGGGTGCGTTCAATTCGTCCCCTTCCTCAAGCGGGCGCCGAGTCCGCCACCCGGCTTCTGGCCGCCTGCGGGCACCGTGGGCGTCAACTTCTCGGTCGACGACTCGGCGAATCGTGTCTATGGCCCGGGAGATCTTCAGTGGAAGGGCTCGTTCAGCTTCGATCCGCTCACCCGCCTGCTGACGTTCGACCCGTTCTGGTCGGCCGGGGTCGATGGTTGGCCCGCGCTGTACGACGATGGCCCCTGGACGGAGGGCGGGCACGAGCCGATTGGCGCGCGCGCGGGGGACCACCTGTGGGGCGTGACCGTCTTCGTGACTCCTCCGCCTGCTGGCAGCCAGACCTACGAGTACGGCGTCATCGACGTGCTCTATGAAACCACCCTCGGCAACGGATGGATCTGGAAAGGCCACAATGGTTCGTTTGCGGTTGATTCCGGTGCCAGAGCCGCGATCACGGCGTCAGGAATGTCGGTGGAGAAGTTCGGCCACACGGACCTTCAGTTCTTGCTCGACACCACCAAGCTCGCGCAGTTCGCAGGCTGGACGTGGGACACCTCGAGGGTCACGGTGAAGAGTTCGGCCTGGGGCTGGGGTGAACTCGCCATGCAGGACGTGGGCGCCGGGCTGCGCAGCTTCCAGCTCTCGGAGTTCGTCGGGAAGCACAACCTGCTCGTCCATACCGGTCTGCTCAACCCCGGCGACCAGCCCGAGTTCGTCTTCATCATCGGCGGCGTCGAATACCGCAACTGGTGGGGCGACCTCCGGGTGCTCGCCGACGGAGTCACGGCCTCGATCGGTCCACAGGGTGGTCACCACTACACCCCAGTCCCGATCTGGTGGACGGACACGCTCAACACCGCGATCACGGTCCCGGGGCATCACGACTGAGGCAAGACCCCGCTGCGAGCGGTCCGCCTCGCCCCGACTCGAGAATCGGGGCGAGACGGCCTCACTTTCTCCCGTCCTGCAGGGGATCCAAGGAAGAACAACCCGGGTTTTCGAACCGGGGCCTGGGCGGTGGTGGAGCGAAGGACGACGGCGACGACGCGGCGCCTGCCCCCGCAGCGGGTGACGCAGGCGTGGGTGGAGAGGCCAACCCGCGCAAGGACACCTGGGACAAGGTCGAGCGGATGATCCAGGTCAACGTCACCGGTGCCGCGGCGACGCTCGCCATCCTCGCCCCACGTATGGCCGAGCGTGGGCGCGGTCACCTGGTGGGGATCTCCTCGCTCGCCGGCTGGATCGTGACCCCGACGATGGGCGTCTGCGCGGCGACGAAGATGTTCCTCCAGGTCTACTGCGACGGCCTCGACCTCGATCTCAAGAGCGCCGGCGTGCAGGTCACCTGCATCAATCCCGGCTTCGTGAAGAGCGAGATGACGGCGAAGGACAAGTTCAAGATGCCGTTCCTACTCGAGACTGACGACGCGGCGGACCGGATGGGGCGGGCCATCCTCCGCGGCGACAAGCTGTTCGCCTACCCGTGGCCCATGGTCCTCGCGACCCGTGCCGCGCGCCTGGTGCCCGATGCGGTCGTCGCCCGGGTCATGGGCAGGTCCGGAGTGAAGCCCGCTAGTTCGGCAAAGTCATGAACTTCGACGGGTCGACGGTGTCCTTGGGCGGCGCCTTCTCGGGAATAGCTCAGGGACCGAACAGCACGCCCCGCAGCGTGGGCGGGTCGAGCGCGATGGAGTCGTGCACGAGGTAGAGCAGCTCCAGCGCGCCGTCGCCGGTCGGGAGCGGGGTCAGCTCGTCGAAGCTCGGGTTGCTGGTCGGGTCGAAGTCGACGGCCACCACGCCGGGCCGGCCCCCCTGCTCATCGAGCTGCACGCCGGCCGAGGTGATCCGCAGGAGCCGGATGGTGCGTCCGTCCACCCAGGTGACGAAGGTGCGCTCGCCGTCGAAGGCCATCCGAGCCGCGCCGGCCGCCGGTAGCTGCCCGAGGACCAGGCCGCCGGTGGCGGCGTCGCCGTCCAGGAATGCGCCGGACGGGTCGAGCCGGCGCAGCGTGAGGGCTGGGCCCGCCGGATCGCGCCCGTCCACCAGCAGGAGCAGGTGCTGCGCACCGTCGAAGAGGGAGGACACGACCTCCTTGCCCCCCGGCCTGTCGGAGAGGACGAGTGGGGTCTGCTCCACCACGGTCCCGTCGGTCTCGAGGTGCAGCGCCCGCAGCTCGCTGGAGGAGTCCGCGAGCCACTCGTAGAGGACCAGGTATCGGGTCCCGTCGAAGCTCACCGAGGCGCTTCCCGGCCCCTGGTAGAACAACGTCGGTCCCGCGAGCATCTGGACCTGACCCACGGGCTGGCCGGACGCGTCCAGCCGCAGGGCCTGGAGCCGGTCGAGCTCGGACCAGACCAGCAGGAAGCCGGTCCCGTCCGTCGCCAGCCACGGTCCGCCCCCGAATCCTTGATTGCTCGAGGTTGCCGTGGCGGCGATGCGTCCGCCCTGGCCGTCCAGTGGCGCGCCGGTGGCGTCGATTCGCTGAACACGGATGTCCCCCCCGATGCCGGACCACGTGCTGGCCGCGGCGAGCAGGCCGGTCCCCCGGGCGACGAGCGCCGGCGCGGACACCTCGAGCGGTGGGGGCGGGGGCAGCGGTGGGGTGGGGGGCGGGCTCGGGAACTCCAGCAGCGTGAAGGGCGTTCCGGCCGGACCGCCCGGCTTTACTTGCAAGGCAAGCGCGCGGGCGGCGTCCCCCGAGCTGGGCTGAGCGCCGTTTCCGGATGCCACCAGGTAGCCGCCCCCCAGCGGCGCGGCGTGCAGCGGAGCGTGCATCGTGCCGGTCGTCAGGGTGCGTCGCCCGACCAGCCCCTTCAGCGCGCTCCCGACCCGGTAGCCGACGAGCACGTCGGTGGTGGCAGACGTGCCGGGGACTTCGGACTGTCGCTTCACCACCCCGATGCCGGACACGAGCCACTCGATCTGGCGCGACTCCACCGTCTGGGACCTCGAGGAGCCCGTGGCATGCACCGTCGCGGTGATCCGCGACTCGAGCCGCACCGCCGCGGGGAAGCTCGCCAGGGGGGTCTCCACCGGCTCGATAGCCGTCACCGCCACGACCAGGCGGACGTCCACCCGCTCATTCTTCCCGTCGCCATCCAGGTCCTCCCCGTAGTCGAGAGCGCTGCAGTCGACCGACGTGAACTGATCGCCCTGCACGAGCGGAAGGC
>DATIWB010000068.1:0-58750 GCA_035519675.1 Myxococcaceae bacterium | reverse complement strand
CCGTGCAGACCGAGGACGCGGTCCGCTACGAGGACCTGGTGCACGTCATCGACGAGTGCATCGGCGACGGCTTTCCCTCGGTGTCGGTAGCCCCGGTGAGCACCTGACCATGGCCATCGAGACTCCAGGCAAGCGCTTCGGAAAGCGACTCAGGAAGTCGAAGGTCTTCGGCCACGGCCACGCCGCCCACAAGTCCACCAACGCCGATCTGCTGATCACCCCGCTGGTCGACATGTTCGTGATCATCGTGCTCTTCCTCATCGCCAACTTCTCGGCGACGGGAGAGATCCTGAACATGACCAAGGACATCCAGCTGCCCACCGCCACCCACGTGGACGAGCTGGAGCTGGCGCCGGTGATCATGATCAGCAACGACGACATCATCATCAACGGCCTCTCGGTGGCCCGGGTGGCCGACCTGTCGCGCGACGACTACGTCACCATCCCCGCGCTGGAGGAGAAGCTCCGCGAGCAGAGGAAGGAGACCGAGGAGCTCCACGCGCTGGCCAACGACGGCACTGCCTTCAAGGGCGTGGTGAACATCCAGGGGCACAAGGACGTGCCCTTCCGGATCATCAAGCGGGTGATGTTCAGCTGCCAGGGCGGCGGCTACGCGAACATCAACTTCGCGGTGCTCCGCGGCTCCACCGGCCAGCCCGGCGAGAAGACCGCGTCGATCCCCTAGCCCCTCGTCCCCGGCCCGGGCTACAGCGAGCGCCAGTCGAGGCGCGCCGTGCGGGGCAGACCGTCCTGCAGCTCGGCGCGGTGGTACGCCGTCGCCGCCGAGAGGAGGTGGACGATCCACCCGAAGAGCCCCGCGCTGCCGATCCACAGCGCCGGGGTGATGATCAGCCAGAACAGCCCCCGCAGGACCTCGCGGTTGTAGATCTGCCCGAGCCCGGGAATCAGGAACGAGAGCAGGGCGGCAACGGCGGGACGAGACATGGTGTCGGCTTCCTCCGAACCAGGAGACGCTCGGGCCGTCCATCGATTGCGGCCTGGTCCAGCGCCAGCGGAATCAGGGCGGCTCAGGTCTCGACCGGCCGGGAGGCAGCCGCCGGCTGGGCGTGCGCGTGGGCGTGCCTGAGCAGCCAGCTCCGGACCGGCGGCCCCCCGTAGCGTGCCAGGCCCGCCGCCAATCCGAAGCGGACCAGGCGGGCGATGGCCGTCGCCGCGAGGAAGGCCGGGATGGACACTCCCACCAGTCCGCTGCCGATGGTGGCCAGCTTGAACGCCGGGATCACCATGCAGACCACCGCCAGAGACCACCAGTTCTGGCTCAGCAGCTCGGCCAGCGTCCCGTGCACCGCGAACCACCCGGTCCGGGTGGAGGCGACGGCGAAGCCGAGCGTGAGCCCGCAGGCCACGGCAGCGCGCAACCAGGCGAAGGGACGCTGCTTGAGCCCCTGGAGCGCGGAGATGACCGTCACCACCCCTGCGGCGCCGGCGAGCACCAGCTGCACCTTGCGGAGCCAGTCCGGTCCGAGGTCCAGGCGGAGGTTCGGATCGATGTGGATGAGGTTCAGACCGCCGCGCATCGCCGCCCCGATGCCGTAGCCGAGGAGGCTCCCGGCGATGGAGGCGGCGGTGCCCCAGAGCATCAGGCGCAGCCACTTCTCCGGCGCGGCGATCACCATCGGGATGAGGAGGACGAAGGGGGGAACGGGAAAGAACGCCGAGTCGATCGCCGCCACCACCAGCAGGGCGCTGAAGGCCGCCGGGCTGTTGGCGTACGACTCGACGCGGGCGTACATCCGTCCGGACCAGGCCCGGGCCCGTCCCCACGGCGTCAGCGGGCGATGATGGATGCTGTCGGGAGTCATCGAGGAATGGCGGCGCACCCTAGCAGGCCGTCCCGCTCGTGGCAGCCGGGGGTCCGGATGTTAGGTTTCTGGGCATGACGGCCCTGGAACGGGTGGAGCGTGCCGCGTCCGCGCTCAAGGTCTTCCCCCTGCCCTCGGCCGTGCTGTTTCCGCACACCGTCCTCCCACTGCACATCTTCGAGCCACGCTACCGTTCCCTGGTGAAGTCGGCGCTGGCCGGCGACAAGGTGATGGCCATGGCTCAGCTCGAGCCGGGCTACGAGGGCAGCTACTCGGGGCGTCCCCGGATGCGACCGATGATCTGCGCCGGCATCATCGCCTGGCACGAGGAGCTGGACGGGGGCCGGTACAACATCATCATCCAGGGGACGGTGCGGGCGCGCATCCTCGAGGAGCTCCCGCCGGATCAGCTGTACCGCGAGGTCCGGGCGGCCATCCTCCCGGACTCCGACTACCACGGCGCCGAGGAAGAGCAGCTCCGGCAGGCGATGCTGGAGCTCGCGGCCCGCTTGCCGCCGCCGGTCGCCCAGGGACTGCTCCAGGCGTCGGCGCGGACGGCCGGTGGCGCGCTGGCCGACGTGGTTGCCTCCAGCGTGGTGGCGGACGTGGAGCGGCGGCAGGACCTCCTCTGCGAGCTGGACGTGGGCGCACGTCTCCGCTCGGTGCTGGCGGAAGTCAGCGAGGTGCTGGCCCGGCTCGCCCCGGCGAAGCCCGACGGGCCGGTGAACTGAAAGGGAGCTGGTTCCGGATGCGGCTGGTGAAGATCGGCCTGGCCTCGGTGAACGCCACGGTGGGCGCGACGCACGCCAACGTGGAGCGCGCGCTGCGCTTCGCCCGGGAGATGGCGGCGGCCGACGTGACCCTCGCCGCCTACCCCGAGCAGATGGTGGGCGGGTATCCGCCCGAGGACCTCATCCAGTGGCAGGGTTTCGTCGAGGACCAGTGGCGGGCGCTGGAGCACTTCGCGAAGGAGACCCGCGCCCAGGCCACGGTGCACGTCCTGGGCGTGGCGGTCATCCATGAGGGGCTGCGCTACAACTGCGCGGCCATCGTCGCCGGCGGCCGGGTGGTGGGGCTGGTCCCCAAGGAGAAGCTGCCCACCTACAGCATCTACTACGAGGGGCGCACCTTCGACCGGGGCTTCCCGTACCAGCTCGACGAGCACCGGGGCGTGCCGTTCGGCGATCTGATCTTCCGCTTCGACTTCGGGATCATCGCCCCGGAGATCTGCGAGGACGCCTGGACCGCCGAGTGCCCGATGCGCCGGCGCACCTACTCGGGGGCGGAGCTGGTGGTGAACATCTCCGGGTCGGCGTTCCGGGTGGGCACCGACCAGACGCGGCGGGAGATGCTCATCACCCGGGCCGCCGATCACCAGTGCACGCTGGCGTACGTGAACCTGGTGGGCGGCAACGACGGGCTGCTCTTCGACGGCGGAGGCTTCGTCTTCCAGAACGGCAAGCCGATGCTGGACGCGCCACGGTGGCGCGAGGGCTGGGAGGCGACCACCGTCGACCTCGACCGGACGATGCGGCTGCGGAGCGAGAACACCACCTGGCGGCAGGACCACGCCGCCTGGGCGACCTCGCGGGAGCCGGTCCCCGAGGTGGAGATTCCGAAGGACGAGTTCCGGACCCGCCGCGAGAAGCTGACCTACCCGGTTCCGGCGCACGGGAGCTTCTTCCTCCCCGGCCCCGAGAAGCACGTGCCGGCGCGGACCCGCTACTGCGAGGACGTGCTCGACGCGCTGGCGATGGGGGTCGGCGACTACTTCGAGAAGAATCGCGTCTTCAAGACCATCGGGGTGGCGCTCTCCGGCGGCCGGGACTCGCTCTTGACCCTGCTCATCGCCCACCGCTGGGCGTCGCGGAAGAAGCCCGAAGCGCCGGGGAGCCTGCTCCGCGCCTTCTACCTGCCGAGCCGCTACTCCTCGCCCGAGACGGAGAAGGCGGCGCGTACCGTCTGCGACGAGCTGGGGGTGCCGCTCCGGGTGGTGAGCATCGACGCGGCGTTCGAGCGGGAGCTGGAGGCCGTCCGGGCCATGCTCCAACCCAGTGAGACGCTGACTCCGATGACCGAGCAGAACGTGCAGGCGCGGATCCGCGGGCAGCGGATGTGGAGCTGGAGCAACTCCTCCGGCGGCCTGTTCCTCCAGACCGGGAACATGAGCGAGCGCGCGGTCGGGTACACCACCGTGGGCGGCGACCTGGAGGGAGCGCTGGCGGTCATCGCCAACGTGCCGAAGACGGTGGTGATGGTGCTCCTCGACTACCTCCTGGAGACGCACCCCCTGGAGGGCATCCGGCTGGTGCTCCAGAAGCCGCCCGGCCCGGAGCTGGCGCCAAACCAGGTCGGGGAGGAGGAGCTGATGCCCTTCCGGGTGCTGGACGCCTGCTTCCACCTCTTCGCCGACGAGAAGCTGCTCCCCGAGGAGGTCGAGCAGGTGGTGGGTGCGATGTTCCCCGACCTCTCGAAGGAGACGGTGAACGGACACGTCACCCGCTTCGTGAAGCTCTTCCTCTCCAGCATCTACAAGTGGGTGCAGGCGCCGCTGTCGCTGCACATCGGCAACCTGGATCTGGACCGCGAGCGGGCACTGCAGCTGCCGGTGGTCACCCACGCCGAGTGGGCGCTGAAGAAGAAGTGACCACCGCCCGGCCGGTTCCCACGCCGATGGGCTGGCTGCGGGTCAACCTGGCCATCGGGACGCTCAGCTTCGGCTCGGCGAGCCGCATCGTGCTCTACGAGGACGCGGTGGTACGGGAGCACGGCTGGCTGACGGAGGACGAGTTCGCCGAGGTGGTCACCGTCGCCCAGCTGCTGCCGGGGCCCAATCTGGTGAACCTCTCCGCGTACCTCGGCTACCGCCTGGTGGGGCCGGTCGGTACCGTGCTCGGTGTTCTCTGCCTGTGCCTCCCCGGCGCCGTGCTCGCGGTGGGGCTCTCGGGCGTGCTCGCGGTGGAAAAGCCCTGGGTGCAGGCCCCGCTGCGAGGGATGGCGGTGGCGGGCATCGTGCTGCTGCTGCTCTTCCTCTGGCGCCGGCTCAGCGGACTGGCCAGCACCGCCGATCCGCGGACGCCTGCCAGGACAGGCGTCCGCCTGGTCCGCGGCCTGCTGCTGGCCGGGGTGGCGGCGGCGATCCTCCTCGGCCACTCGCTCTTCGCGGTGCTCGGGTTGGCCATTCCCGCGGCGCTGATTGTCGAGTTCGCCCCGTGAAGCTGCTCGCGCTGTTCTGGATCTTCTTCCGCCTGGGGCTGGTCTCCTTCGGCAGCGTGTTCGCCGTGCTCCCCGAGCTGCAGCGGGCGCTGGTGCACCAGGGGTTCATCACCCCCGAGGGATTCGTCCAGGCGTTCGTGCTGGGTCAGGTGGTGCCCGGCCCGAACATGGCGATGTGCGCGGTCATCGGCTGGCACGTGGCGGGGCCCGCCGGCGCGGTCGTCGCCTTCGCCGGCATCTACAGCGGGCCGGTGGCGGTCATGGGAGCGGCCTACGCCGTGTACCACCGATGGCGGGACGTCACCTGGGTCCGCCGGCTGGAGCTGGCGGTTCGTCCGGTGGTGCTCGGGCTGCTCGCCGCCTCGGCGGTGTCGCTGCTCTGGACGGCGGCGGGGACCCAGCGGCTGCTCGCGCTCGGCGTGGCAGGGGTGGTCGGGCTGCTCGCGGTGAGCACCCGGCTCGGGGCGCTGGCGCTGCTGTGCGTGGGCGGTCTGGCCTGGTCGCTGGCGCAGCTCCTGCTCGGCTGAGCCGTCGCCTCGGCCACCGCGCCCATCACGGGAACGCGTTCGGATCCCAGGCGGTGACGTTTCCCTGTGGGTCGACGGCCGCGAGGTTCAGGCGCTGGGCGGACTTCGGGGATCCCCAGAAGAGGCCGCCCAGGTATGCGACGTCGCCATGCGTGGCGATCGCCTGGACGAACGGGGGGTCCCCCAGGCCGAACGAACTCTCGCTCACCAGGATCGACATCGCCGAGGCGAAGGATCCGGAGGACGCCGGGTCCACCATCCAGAGCGAGGCAGTCCAGGTGCTTCCACTCTGGAGATCGTCCCGCCGGTCGAAGGTGCCGCCGAGGAGGACCCTGTCGAGCCCCCAGCGCATGCTGTGCGGAGGGCTGGGGGTCGTCGGTGCGGAGAAGGGCAGGAGCGCCCCCGTCGCGTCCACGGCCGCGAGCAGGTTTCGCTCCTGGCCTCCCACCTGATGGAAGTCCCCGAGGAAGTAGACCGTCCCGGCGTGGACCGAGACCGACCACACGCCGGTGAGCTGGTTCGACGCTGTGTTCAGACCGGCATATCCGAACGGGTGCGACAGGGTCGGCGCCGTCCAGGGGAGGACCGTTCCCGATGCGTCGATGGCCGCCAGGTTCGTCCGCGGACGTCCGCCCACTCCGGTGAAGTACCCGCCTGCGTACACCCGGGCCCCTTCGAGCGAGAGCGAGGTGACCACCGAGTTTGCGTCGGGATTCCACGCGGTGGGCTGGCCGGACCTGTCGACCGCCGCGAGGTTGTCGCGCGGCTGCCCGCCGAACATCGTGAAGCGGCCCCCGACGTACACCACGTCGCCTGCCGGCTGCAGCGCGTACACCGGTCCGTTGGGGTCCGGCTTCCATGGCGTGACCGCACCGGTGGCGTCGACGGCCGCGAGGTTGTGCCGCGGCACCCCTCCCACCCGGTCGAACTGCCCTCCGACGTAGACGGTTCCCCCCGCGACCGCCAGAGCACGGACCGCCCCGCCACCGACACCGGGATTCCACTCCGTCACCCGCCCGTCCGGAAGGATGGCGGCGAGACCCAGGCGCTTGGTCGCCTTGCCCATCCACCGGAAAGCACCACCCGCGTACACGCCGCCCGGAGCCGCCGACACGCAGAAGGCGAACGCGTCGCCGCGGTCCTCGGAGTCAGGATCCCAGTTCGTGGGCTTCCCGGCGGCGTCGAACGCCGCGAAGTTCTTGCGCGGGAGCCCGCCGGCCAGGGTGAAGGATCCGGCGGCGTAGACGCGGGCGTCGAGCACCGTCAGCGAGCGGACGTACGGGTAGTCGAGCGCAGGTGCCCACGGCGTGAGCTGCCCCGTGGCATCGAAGGCCGCCAGCCCTCCCCGGGGCTGCCCATCGACGCGCTCGAACAGACCGCCCACGTAGAGGGTGGTGCCGTCGCTCGAGAAACCCGAGACGGTGGGAATCCCCGCCGAGACGCCTGCTCCCAGGCTGAGCTGCGGAGCCCAGGGCAACATCGCTCCGGCCAGATCGACGGCGGCGAGTCCCGTGCGTTGCTGGCCGCCGATGGTCTGGAAGCTCCCGCCGAGGTAGACGGTGTCCCCGATCACCTTCAGCGCGTAGACCCAGTCAGATTGCCCGTCGGCGCCGGGGTTCCACCCGGTCAACGCCCCCGCCGTGTCGACGGCCGCCAGGCGCGCCCGCGGCGTGTCGTTCACCGTGTCGAAGCCTCCTGCGAGGTAGACCGTGCCCCCGTGCGCGGCGAGCGTGGTCACGTCGCCTGGTACGGTCGTCGCGGGCGCCCAGTCCGTCACCCGCCCCGCAGGGTCGACCGCGGCGAGTCCGCTCCTGCTCACGCCGCCGATGCTGTCGAAGTGTCCCGCGACGTAGAGCATTCCCTCGTCGAAGGCGAGCGCCCACACCACCGCCGTGGGCGCTCCGGTCAGCGTGGAGGGAGCGACCGCCACGTCCGCCGCCCAGAGCGGGTCCAGGGAACCGTCGGAGAGCACGTGGGCGAGGTTTGCCCTGGGCTGCTTCCCCACCCGAGCAAAGGAGCCGCCGACGTACCACCCGCCGGCGCCATCCGTCGTGACCGCCTGCACCGTGCCGTCCACGGCCGCGAAACGAGGGAAGGGCGCTCCCGTCGAGGGGTCCAGCGGGACGCCGCCGCCGCTCATCGGACCGATCCGGGTGAACGGGCCACCGACATACACGGTCCCGTCGTCCCCGACGGCGATGGCGGTCACAGTCCCCGGCTCACCGCCGAAGCGGGGCCAGTTGACGCCCAGGGGTGGCGGGATGGTCGCCGGTCCCTCGCACGCCGCGAGCGCCAGAAGGAGTCCGGCCCAGAGCTCGGGTTTCGTCCGGCGCATGGCCCCCCTCCTCGGCGGGTCGAGGCACGCCTGGGAATGCAGTTACCCCTGTCCGGACGAGCCTGCAAAGACCAAGGCCCCTCGCAGGCGTGGGCCTTTGGGACCATCCGTGAAGCTGGACGCTCAGGTGTCCGGTCACTCCTCGACGATGGAGGTCACCTTCGCCAGGACGTCGTCCAGGACTGCGCGGAGCTTGCGCATGGTTCCCGGAGTGAGGCGACCGCGGCGGGCGGCGCGCCGGAGCATCCGGAAGAGCTGGGCGGCGCGCTGCATGAGATCTGCCAGGTCCTCGGCGCTCTCCACCCATCCTGCGGCACCCGAGCGGTCGTAGAACTCCTCCACCTCGGCCCGGTGCTCGGCGAGGTCACGCTGACCCTCTGCGGTGATGGCGTAGATGCGCCGCCCGTCGTCCTCGGTGCCGCGGACGTGCCGGAGCTCCTCCAGCATCTGCAGCGTGGGGTAGATGACCCCAGGGCTCGGGCGATAGGCCTGGCCGCTCCGCTCCTCGATGGCCTGCATGATCTCGTAGCCGTGGCGGGGTTGCTTCTCCAGCGCGTCGAGCACCAGGTAGCGCACCGCGCCTCGCTCCGCCCGCGGCGGCGGACCTCCGAACATGTCCCACCACTCCGGCCGCCCGCCCGCTCCGCGGCGCCCCCACGGACCACGTCCCATGAACATGCCGGGGTGCCACCCCCAGGAACCGTCGTGTCGCATCGAGCACTCCTCGCCGGACTGGCCGGCCGCTACCAGACACATCGCCACGATGTGTCGTGTCGATATATCTATAGATAGCACGGACCCGCGCCCGGCGCCAGCGAAGGGAGCGACCCCGTGGAGATCGGCGGATCAGCGCCGGTGGACGCTGCGGTCCCGGCCGGCCTGCTTCGCCCGGGTGCAGGCCGTCTCGGCCGCGTCGAGCAGATTGCCCCACGGCTCGGACGGCCGGAGCCCCGCGACCCCCACGCTGACCGTCGCCATCACGCAGGGATCCGCCCTGGCGGCGCCGCGGAGCCGGTCGGCCAGCGCGCACGCCCGGGGGAGCGCCCAGCCCGGAAGGAGCAGCCCGAAGGTGTCCGAGCCCAGGCGGCCGATGGGCCCGGCACCGCTGCTCGCGGACGAGATGCGCTGGGCGAGCGCCTCGAGGCAGGTGTCCGCGGCGAGGTCACCCCGCACGTCCCGGAGCGCCTGGAACTCGTCCACGTCCACCACCAGCAGGCTGCACGGCTGCCCGGCCCGCCGCGCCACCTGGACGGCGAACGCCACCTCGCGCTCGAACGCCTGACGCGTGTACACCCCGGTCTCGAGATCCAGCTCCACGACCCGGGCGCTCATGGCGCGCTCGCTCCCGATGCGGCCCGCGTCTTGGCTGAGGCGCGAACGAAGCCGTCGTACTGTCGCAGCGCCGCCTCACCCACCAGCTGGACGTGGTGGTTGTTCAGCCAGGCGGTGACCGGCGCGGCCACCAGTGGCATCGCCCGGCCGAGGGTGGCGAATCCTCCGCGCTCGGCCAGCACCGCCGCCACCTTCCCCAGCACCTTCGGCCCGGAGCGCTGGAGCGGGCCGACCCCGTTCGCCTCGCCCAGCACGCCCAGCAGCTCGGTCCGCGCCCGCCGGAAGCGGAGGTCCACCCCGTAGGCGGTGGCGATGTCGGCCAGCATGCGGATCTGCAGCCAGGCCATGACCACCAGGTCCGCCGGAACGCTGACCAGCCCGAAGACGCCGCTCACCGACCCGCTGAGCGAGGCCAGGCCCTTGGTCGAGTCGATGACGTGCTGCCCCAGCTCGCGCGGACCGGCAGACGGGTAGCGGGACTGGAGCGCCTTGATGCGGGTTCGCGCTCGCTTCGCCTCGAGGCCGACCACGTCCTCCATCCGGAGCGAGGCCAGCCGTTTCACCGACGCCGGCCGGAGCTTCTTCACGAAGGCGAGGCGTTCGCTGTCGAGCAGTCCCACGGGAGGCGATCCTGGCAGCAGGCTGGTCTTCCCGGCAACGGCCGAGCGAGCCTGCGGCGATGATCGATGAAACGCTCGGCTGCCCGGCGCCATTTCGCGCCGGGGTGCGCCGGCCTACGACTGCCCCAGACGTGAAGCCACCCGCGTCGCCTCCTCGACTGCCCGGGCGAGCACGGAGCGGATCCGCCCGTCCTCCAGCGTGAGCAGGCCGGCGATGGTGCAGCCCGCCGGGGTGGTGACCTGGTCCTTGAGGGCCGCGGGGTGCATCCCCGTCTGCAGCACCATCCGTGCCGAGCCCTGGAGCATCTGGGCGGCAATTTCCATTGCCACGTCCCGGCGCAGCCCCATCATCACTCCACCTTCTGCCAGCGCCTCGATGATGAGGTAGGCGAACGCCGGGCCGCTGCTGTTCAGCGCGGTGACCACGTCCATCGACTTCTCCTCCAGCTCGAGACAGCGGCCGACGGCCTGGAACAGCTTGATCGCGGTGTGCACGTGTGCGTCCGTGGCCAGCGGGCCGCGGGAGACCACGGTCATCCCCTCGCCGATGAGGGCAGGGGTGTTGGGCATGGCCCGGACCAGCGGGCTCTCCGGCAGCCAGCGGCGGATCTGCTCCAGGCGCACCCCGGCGGCGATGCTCACCACCAGCTTGCCCCGGAGCGCGGCGCGCATGTCGTCGGTGTCGAGCACGGTCGCCAGCTGCTGAGGCTTGAGGCTCACCAGCAGCGCGCTGGCCTCGCGCGCGACCGACAGGTTGTCCACCGTGGCCCGGACGCCGTGCCTCTTGCCGAGCGCCTCGGCCGCCTCCGTCCGTCGGGTGGAGACCACCAGGCGGGCGGGGACGAGCGAGCCCGAGCGAATCAGCCCGCGCACGATCGCCTCGCCCACCGTTCCACAACCCAGGACGCCCAGGGTACCGTCGTTGTCCAGCATGCCCTCGGACCTAGCACAGCCTGGCACGCGGCCTCCGCTCGGGGACGCGCAGCGCATCGTGGTGAAGCTGGGCACCCAGGTGGTGACCCACGACGGGCGGGAGCTCGCCCTGGGCCGGCTGATGTCCCTGGTCGAGGAGATGGCCCTGCTTCGACAGGAGGGGCGGCAGCTGCTCCTCGTCTCCAGCGGGGCGGTCGCCCTGGGGATGAAGCAGCTCGGGCTCGCCGAGCGCCCGCGCTCCCTGGGCCTCCGGCAGGCCTGCGCCGCGGTGGGGCAGGGTCATCTGGTCGGGCTCTACACCCAGGCGTTCGCCCAGTTCGGGGTGACGGCGGCGCAGGTGCTGCTGACCGAGAGCGACCTCGGCGACCGCGACCGGGCACTCTGCGTGCGGACGACGCTGATGCGGCTGCTGGACCTGCGGGCGGTGCCGGTGCTCAACGAGAACGACAGCGTGAGCATCCGCGAGCTCGTCGAGCACCGCCGTACCCAGGGCACCCCCACCGGAGCGACGGTCTTCGGCGACAACGACGGGCTGAGCGCACGGGTCGCCATCGGGGTGGACGCCGACCTGCTCGTGCTCCTGACCGACGTGGACGGGCTGTACACCGCCGATCCGCGGACAGATCCCGACGCCCGGCGCATCGACGTCCTCGACGCCGAGACTCCGCAGCTGACCGGGGTGAGCACGGGAGGCACCGGCGGGATGTCGAGCAAGCTCGAGGCGGCACGCCTCGCCAGCCGGGCGGGCGTCACGGTGGTCATCGCCTCCGGGGCGGCACCGAACGTGCTCCGCCGCCTGCTCTCGGGCGAGCAGGTGGGCACCTGCGTGCCTCCCGCCGAGCGCCGGGCCGTCCGTCGCCAGCGCATCGCCCTCGCCCCCCACGCCGGGGCGCTGGTGGCCAACGACGGGGCGCTCTCGGCGCTCGAGGGCGGGCGAGCGTCGCTCCTGCCCATCGGCGTGGTGGCGGTCGAGGGCGACTTTCGTGAAGGCGACGTGGTGGAGATCCGCGACGGCTCGGGCCGGGTGCGTGGCCGCGGGCTGGCCAACTACGACGCCCGGGCCTGCCGGGCCCTCGTGGGTCGCCACAGCGAGGAGATCGAGGACGTGCTCGGCTGGCGCGGGTACGACGCCCTGGTGACGCGGGACAACCTGGTGCTCGGGTCATGAGCGCGGTGACCGAGCGGGTGCAGCGCGCGGTCGAGGCCGGTGGGCGGCTGGCCCGCGCTCCGGCCGAGGCGCGCACGAAGGCGCTCGAGGCTCTGGCCGAGGCCCTGGTGGACCCGGGCGTTCGAGGGCGGGTGCTCGAGGCGAACGCGCGGGATCTCGCCGCGGCCTCGGGGCTCGCCTCGCCCCTGGTGAAACGGCTGAAGCTCGACGCGGCGAAGCTCGAGACGCTGGCCGACGGAACCCGGCAGCTCGCTGCGCGGGCGGATCCGCTCGGAACGGTGCTCGCCGGGCGAAGGCTCGACCAGGGGCTGGTGCTGACGCAAGAGAGCTGTCCCCTCGGGGTCCTGGCGGTGGTGTTCGAGTCGCGCCCGGATGCGCTGGTGCAGATCGCGTCCCTGGCGCTCCGTTCCGGGAACGCGGTTCTGCTCAAGGGCGGCCGGGAGGCAGCGGAGTCGAACCGAGCGCTCGCCGACGTGGTGAGGGGCGCGCTCGCCCGCGCGGCCTTGCCACCGGACGCGGTGCAGCTGCTCGACGACCGCTCCGAGGTCGAGGCGCTCCTCGGGCTGGAGAAGGGCGTGGACCTGGTGGTTGCCCGCGGCGGCAAGGAGTTCGTGGAGCACGTGCGCGCCCGGAGCCGAATCCCGGTGCTCGCGCACGCCGAGGGCGTGTGCCACGTGTTTCTCCACCGCTCCGCGGACCCGGGCAAGGCGGCGCGCATCGTCGCCGACAGCAAGGTCAGCTACCCCGCGGCCTGCAACGCGCTGGAGACCCTGCTCTGGGAGCCGGGGGCAGAGGCGGCGCTGGACGCGAGCGTGGCGGCGCTCCGGTCCGCAGGGGTCGAGCTCCGGGGAGACCCGGCCTCCCGCGCCCGGCATCCCCAGATGAAGACCGCCAGCGAGGCGGACTGGGATGCGGAGTACGGCGCGCTCATCCTCGCCGTGGCCCAGGTCCCGGATCTCGACGGTGCGCTCGCCCACATCGCCCGCCACGGCTCGCAGCACACCGAGGCCATCGTCGCGGAGGACCGCGTGGCCGCCGAGCGCTTCCTGGCCGAGGTGGACGCCGCCTGCGTCTTCCACGACGCGAGCACCCGTTTCGCGGACGGCTACCGCTTCGGTCTCGGCGGCGAGGTTGGCATCGGCACCGGCAAGCTGCACGCCCGCGGGCCGGTGGGCGTGGACGGGCTGCTCACCTTCCGCTGGATTCTCCGCGGCTCGGGACAGGTGAGCGCGGACTACGGCCCGGGGAAGAAGCCGTTCCTCCACGAGGACCTCTAGGTCAGGGCGGCCGCACCCAGGAGCAGCTCCCAAGCCCCCGTGGACAGGACTGAAACGGCCGTGGACTGGACTCGCCCCGCCCCGGGCTGCTACCTACCAGTCGGTAGGAGACTTCCGAGCCGCCCCGCCGCCCGAGTGGTAACCTCGATGCCCCCCAGTGAGACGCACCGACGACACCACCGCAAAGCACCGGGCCATCCTCGAGACCGCCGCGCGACTCATCTGCAAGCAGGGCTACGAGGGCACGAGCATCCAGGAGATCGCGGACGCCTGCGGTCTGACCAAGGCCGGCCTCTACCACCACATCGAGAGCAAGGAGCAGCTGCTCGTCGAGATCATGAACTACGGGATGGACGTGTTCGAGGAGCGCGTCCTCTCCGAGGTGGAGCACATCCCGGATCCGGTGGAGCGCCTCAAGGCCTGCATGGCCAAGAACATCAAGCTCGTCACCCGGGGATGGAGCAAGGAAGTCACCATCATCCTCCACGAGCACGACACGCTCACCGGGAAGGCGCAGGCGCAGATCAACGCCCGGAAGAAGCGCTACGTGCGGTTCCTCGAGTCGTCCTTCGCCGAGGCGGTGGAGCGGCAGATGATCCGCCCGGTGGATCCGACCGTCGCCGCGTTCTCGTTCCTGGGAATGGTTCTCTGGATCTACAAGTGGTTCAAGCCGGGCGGGAAGCGCACCGACGACGAGGTCGCCGCGGGCATGGTGGATCTGCTCTTCACCGGGCTGGTCCCCGCCTCGCGCTCCTGAGTCCGTTCAGCACGTCTCCCGGTCAGGCCCGCGGCCCAGATGCGCGGCGCCGGGCTGGAGCGTACGACACCAGCCGCTCCGGGTGGCCGGCCCGGAGCCCAGCCACCAGAGCTTGAGGGGAGAGAGAATCGCATGAAGCCGTCCGTGGGCATCGAGGCCCTTGCCGTGGCGCTGCCTCGCCGCACGCTGTACCTGGAGGACCTGGCGCGCGCCCGGGGCGTCGACCCGGCCAAGTACATCGCCGGCCTCGGCGTTCGCGAGATGGCGGTGACCGACCCGGGCGAGGACACCGTCTCGCTGGCTGCCACCGCCGCCCGCCGGCTGATCGAGGCCAACGACCTCGACCCGGCGTCGATCGGCATGCTCGCGGTGGGAACCGAGACCGGAGTGGACCACAGCAAGCCGGTCGCCTCCTACGTGCAGGGTCTGGTCGGTCTGCCCCGGCACATGCGCGTCTTCGACGTGCAGCACGCCTGCTATGGCGGCACCGCGGCGCTGATGGCGGCCAGCGAGTGGATCGCCTCGGGAGTGGCCGGCGGGAAGTCGGCGCTCGTCATCTGCTCGGACATCGCTCGCTACGGGGTGAGGACCGCCGGCGAGCCCACCCAGGGAGCCGGCGCGGTGGCCTTGCTGGTGTCGGCGCACCCTGCGCTGTTCGCGCTCGACCTGGGAGTCAATGGAACGAGTAGCACCCACGTCTTCGACTTCTGGCGTCCGCTCGGGCGTCGCGAGGCGGTGGTGGATGGCCATTACTCCATCGACTGCTACCTCGAGGCGCTGGCCGGCGCCTACCGCGACTGGCGGGGGAAGGCCGAGGCGAGGGAGATCGTTCGCCGCGGGGTGAGCGCCCTCCCCAGCGAGCAGCTCGCCGCCATCGGCTACCACGTCCCGTTCTGCAAGATGGCCCGGAAGGCCCACGCCCGGCTCCGGCGCTGCGACCTGGACGACGTGCTCGGCGCCTTCGACGAGGCGCGCGAGGAGCGCGAGGGGGCAGCCAGCCACGAGCGGCAGGTCGCGGCCTCGCTGACCCTCTGCGCCCGGGTGGGGAACATCTACACCGGCTCGCTGTACCTCGGCCTCGCCGGGATGCTGCATGCCGGAGGCGCCGAGCTCGCCGGCAAGCGCATCGCGCTCTTCTCCTACGGGAGCGGGTGCGCCAGCGAGTTCTTCTCCGGCGTGGTCGGCAAGAACGCCGGCGAGCGAATCGAGCGCGCAAAGCTGGACGAGGTCATCGGTGCTCGCGAGCGGGTCACCGTGGAAGAGTACGAGCGGCTCATGGCGCTGCACCCCGAGGCTCCGCCGGACATCCCTCCGGCCCCCGGCGGCTTCCGCTTCGTCGGCGTGAACCACCACCGCCGCGAGTACGCGGCCGGCTGAAGGCCAGCCCAGCCAGCCGGGCATTCAGGCCCGCGTGGCCCCGGCGATGACGCGTCGGATCGAGACCAGCGCTCTGGCGCGGGACCTCGTCCACCGCTGGAAGAGCGACCGGTCACGCCCATCGACCCAGGTCGAGACCAGGGCGCGGGCTGCCGCCTCGTTCTGCTCGCTCGCAAAGCCCAGCCTGCGGGTGGTGCTCCACCGGTCCTCGAACGGATGGGCGTGGGCCCCTGCATCGGGGTTGCCCTCGCTGCAGGCCCGGCAGAGGCTCCGGACGCTGGCCGTCCAGTCCTCGCTCGTTCCGCCGGACCCGTCGAGGATCCGCTTCAGGGCCGCCACCTCCTCCGGGCGACCGGCCTCGACCTCGACCTCGTAGGTCGAGAACGCCGAGGGCGCGAGCACGACCAGCTCGTTGAACACCGGCACCGGCTTCCCGTTCAGCAGCCGTTCCCCGGCCGCCGAGCCGTCGTGGAGGAGGAGGTCGCGGTGGCGCCGCCCACAGGCGGCGGTCGGAACGCTGAGGATGATCGCCCGGGCAGGATCGATGCGTCGGCACCAGACGACCTCGGGGCTGGTGTCCAGGGCCACCCGGATGGGGACGTCTGCGAGGTCCATCTCCGGCGGGCCATTGCCTTCGGGGATCTCGACGCCCGCGGCCCGCCAGCCCTCGCGAGCGGTGGCCCAGTCACCGAGCGCCGTTCCGGCGATGCCCAGGTTCCAGGCGGCGCCCTCGTCATCCGGGTCGAGCTCGAGCGCCCGCCGGTTCACCGCCCGGCACTCGTCCCACCGCTTCAGGTGCTTGGTGGCGATGCCCAGGTCGTGCCAGCAGCCCGACAGCATGGGACAGCGAGCGAGAACCGCGCGATAGAGCGGGGCAGCCGCCGCGTAGTCCTCGTTCCCCAGTCGCTCCAGGCCCTGGTCGACGAGGGCCGAGACCTCCGGGTCGAGCGGGTCCCCCATGGGGTACGCGAGCCTAGCACCCGTCGCCGCGACCGATTGCCGCAGGCCCGGTGCGCGGACCTGGCACGGGGAATCCCGCTCACGGACGCCAGGAGTCGCCCGGCGCGCGACTCGCTGCGCGGTCGAGGGCCTTCGCGGGGCACGGGTGTTGCTGGTGCGTTCTGGCGGGGATCACTCCGGCGAGGGCGCCATGCGACGAACCGACGCAGCATCACGAATCGTTCCTCTTCTCCTCCTCGTCGCCGTCAGCGGCGCGGCACGAGCAGAGGGCGACTCCTGGGCGCGGCGGAACGTCGCGATCGTGGTCTACGACGACGTGGAGATCCTGGACTTCGCCGGTCCGATGGAGGTCTTCACCGCCGCCGGGAACGGAGCCTTCCGGGTCTTCACCGTCGCCCCCACCCACGACCCGGTGGTGAGCATGGGCGTCCTCAGCATCCGTCCGGACCACTCGATCGCCGACAGCCCCACCCCGGACATCCTGGTCCTTCCGGGCGGAGACTCCCGCGGCTTTTCTCGAAGTCCCGCCGGAATGGCCTGGGTGCGAAAGGTGGCCGCCCGCGACGAGCTCAACATGTCGGTCTGCAGCGGGGCGTTCATCCTCGCGCAGCTCGGGTTCCTCGACGGACGCGCCGCCACCACCCACTGGGCCGCGGTGCCGCGGATGAAGAGCGCCTTCCCCAGGGTGCAGGTGCAGACCGGAGTCCGCTTCGTCGACACCGGGCGGATCATCACCACCGCGGGCGTCTCCGCTGGCATCGACGGAGCCCTGCACGTGGTGCAGCGCCTGCTCGGCGACGACGTCGCCTGGGAAACCGCCCGGTACATGCAGTACCTCTGGGAACCGAAGGAGTCGGCCGGGTTGTCGCGATCGGCCAAGGAGGCACTCAGGGCTCTGGTCTTCCACGAGACGGACCTCGCCAACCGGCTGCTCACCTCCGCCGTTGCCGCCAACCCCAAGGACCCGATCCTGGTCTCCCGCCTCGGGCGCGCGCAGCTCCTCGCCGGGCGCTCGGAGGAGGCACTGAGCACCCTGCAGAAGGCGGTGGCGCTCGGCGACGGCTCACCCCTCACCCTGACCTCGCTGGCCAACGCGCAGCTCGCCGCCGGTGCGCTGGCTGCCGCCGCTGCCAGCTTCGAGAGGCTGACCGCGGTCCGCGGTGCACCGGAGGATGCCTACGGGCTCGCCTGTGCTCGGGCCCGCCTGGGCCAGCGGGAGCAGGCCCTCACCGCTCTGGAGCAGGCGCTCCAGCTCGGGCTCGCCCCGCGCCTCGTGGAGAACGCCTGGACGGACGGTGATCTGGAATCGCTCCGCGGCGACGTCCGCTTCGCGCAGCTCCTCGCCCGGAGCAAGCCGACGACCCGTTCGGTGCAGTGACGACGCTTCCGGCCGGTCGGGTGCGAATCGGCGCCGCTGCCGCGCGCCCTCAGCGGTGACGGGCCGCCGTGCTCGCCGGGGCCCAGCCGAGCTGAACCATGACGCGGACGGAGATGATCGCCGCCGCGACCGCCAGCGCCGACCAGCTCGGCGACGAGGACAGGCGGAGCAGCCCCGCCCCGATCCAGAACTCGAGCGCCAGCCGCAGCGCCGGGTACCAGCCATGCACCGGCGCCGCGAGGAGCGCCAGCAGCCCTGCGGCGGTGACCGCCAGCGCGGCCGTGTCCAGCACCGCGGTCACCCCTGGGCCTCCCGGCCTCCGCGCGCGTGTTCCTCCCTGAGCTCGCGCCCGAGAAACCAGTTCAGTCCCGTCCGGATCGCTGCCACCGCGGCCAGCTTGCCGATCTCCTCGAAGCTCGGCGCCACAGCCGTCCTCAACAGGTCCGAGGCGAGCTGGAACTCGAGCCCCAGCGCCAGAAACCGCCCCAGCCGCAGCCGCACCGCGGTGAAGGCGTCCGGGGCGGGCTGGAAGGCCGTGCGGAGAAACCGGGAGAAGCCCAGCACCGCCCCGGAGAAGATGACCAGCGCGCCGCCGGCCTCCACCAGCCGCACCAGCAGCCCGACGGCCTCGCGGAGCCACTCCTCGGGGAGGAAATGTTCCACCTGGCGCCGGCCGTCAGCCCTTTCGCCCGAAGAGACCGGTCAGCGTGCCGTGGGCGAGCACGTGGCCGCGGATCAGGAAGCGGAACTTCGCGTACGCCCGTTCGGGCGCTGTGCACCGGAGGTGGCCGTGCCACACTACGCCTGCGGACCGCCGCATGCTCGAGCTCCCTCCTGCACCCTCCGAGGTCCCCGGTCCCGATGGGGTCCCCCCTTTCGGTGCGTATGCCGGGGAGCTGGGCCCGGTCGACCTCGACCGGCTGGCCCCACCGCACGCCTTCCCCGCCTGGGCGCGGCGCATCCGCCGCAAGCGCTGGCACTACGCGCTCTACACCACCCCCGAGGTGGTGGCGGTGATGGCCATCGCCGAGATGGGCTACGCCTCGAACGCCTTCTTCGCCGCCCTGGACTTGCGCGAGAAGCAGCCGCTGGTCGACGCCACGTTCCTCGGCCCGCCGGCCCCGCTCAGCCACGTCTCGGACGCGGTGGCCGGCGGCCTCTCCGCCGCGTTCCGTGTCCCGGGAGCGAGGTTCCGGTTCTCCCGTCCGGCCGATTCCGACCGGTACCGCCACTCGGTGGAGATCTCCGCGCTCCGGCGGCCGAGGAGCGGGCGAGTGAAATTCGAAGGCGAGGCGCTGGTGACCGGCGCTCCTCCGCCGCTGGCCCTGGTGGCCCCGGTGCCCGGAGGCGGTGCCACCGGGGGAGCGCTGGCCTCGAGGTTGCCCCGCGACGGGGTGAACGTCACGCAGAAGTCGGTCGGGCTGCTCGCCGCGGGACGGCTCGAGGTGGGGCGCCGGCGCTACCCGCTCGACGGAGGGGTGGTGGGCCTGGACTCCACCCACGGATTCCTCGCCCGGCACACCAGCTGGCGCTGGGCGATGGGCTGCGGCCGGCTCGAGGACGGGACGCCGCTGGGGTTCAACCTGGTCGACGGCTTCAACGCCGTGGCCCCGGGCGCCCCAGGCGAGAACGTGCTCTTCCTCGGCGACCAGCTCGAGCCGGTGGGACCGGCGCAATTCCGTTTCAACTCGGCCGATCCGCTGGACCTCTGGCAGGTCTCGACCGACGACGGGACGGTGCGCCTGACCTTCCGCCCCCTGCACGCACACCGTGACGTGCGCGATCTGCTCGTGCTCAGGAGCCGCTTCCTCCAGCCGCTCGGGTTCTTCACCGGAAGCCTGCGGTTCCGGGGGCGGGAACTCACCCTGAGCGAACTGCCCGGGGTCACCGAGGACCAGGACATGCTCTGGTGAGCCGCCCGCGCTAGGGTCCCGCGCGCCGGTGCCTGCGTTCAACAGAAGGGTTGGCCAGCCGGCATGAACGCGCCCCCGGGGGCGGCGCCCACGAAAGGCAAGGAGATTCCCAAGTGATCAGGACCATCGCAGTGGCAGGTCTTGTCGCGGCAGCGCTCCTCGTTCCGGCCACCGCCGGTGCCAAGGACGAGGCGAAGAAGGGCGGAGGGAAGGCGCTCCTCGTTCCGGCGAGCGACCTCAAGTTCACCGAGGACCCCAAGAGCCCCGGGGTGCAGGTCGCCGTGCTGTCGGGAGATCCCAAGAAGGGAGCGAGCCAACTCATCATCAAGCTTCCGGCGAACTTCTCGGCCCCGCTGCACCATCACACCGCCGACCACTATTCGGTGGTGCTGGCGGGGACCATGGTCTTCAACTACGACGGTCTGGACCACACCTTGCCCGCCGGCTCGTACTTCTCGTTCACCGGGAAGAAGCAGCACACCACCCAGTGCCACGACCCTGCGGGGTGCACGCTCTTCGTGGATTCCCGCGGCAAGTGGGACATCGTCCCGGAGAAGACCGCGAGCAAGTAGGCCGGTCAGACCGGGTGACAGACCTGGCGGAGGATGTCGAGCGACTCCAGCGCCTTGCCCGCGCCCACCACCACCGCCGATAGCGGGTCCTCGGCGAGGAAGACCGGGAGCCCGGTCTCCTCGCGCAGCAGGGTGTCCAGGTTCTTGAGCAACGCGCCGCCGCCGGCCAGGACGATGCCCCGGTCGGCGATGTCGCCGGCGAGCTCGGGCGGGGTCCGCTCCAGGGTCATCTTCACCGCCTCGACGATGCCGTTCACCGGCTCGCTGAGCGCCTCGCGCACCTCGTCGGAGGTGACGGTGAGCGTCCGGGGCACGCCGGCGACCAGGTCGCGCCCCTTGATCTCCATGGTCATCACCTCGTCGGTCGGGTAGGCGGTGCCGATCCCCATCTTGATCAGCTCGGCGGTGCGCTCTCCGATGAGGAGGTTGTACTTGCGCTTCACGTACTGGATGATCGACTCGTCCAGCTTGTCGCCGCCGACCCGAACGCTCTTGGCGAAGACGATGCCCGACAGGGAGATGACCGCCACGTCGGACGTGCCACCCCCGATGTCGACGATCATGTTCCCCGAGGGCTCGGTGACCGGGAGCCCGGCCCCGATCGCCGCCGCCATCGGCTGCTCGATCAGGTAGACCTCGCGGGCGCCGGCGTTCTCCGCCGCCTCACGGACCGCCCGGCGCTCCACCTCGGTGATGCCCGAGGGGATGCCGATGATGATCCGCGGCTTCACACCGATCTTCCGGTTGTGCGCGGTCTGGATGAAGTAGCGGAGCATCGCCGCGGTGATCTCGAAGTCGGCGATGACCCCGTCCTTCATCGGCCGGATGGCGACGATGTTCCCGGGCGTGCGCCCGAGCATCTCCTTCGCCTCTTTCCCCACCGCCATGACCCGCTTGGCGCCGCGGCCGTCCTGCTGGACCGCGACCACCGAGGGCTCGTTGGAGACGATGCCCTGACCGCGAATGTAGATCAGCGTGTTCGCGGTCCCCAGATCGATGGCCAGATCGCGAGAGAAGAGGGTGTGCAGCCAGTCCAGCATCGAGGTGGTCTTCGGGTTTCCGGGAGGAGGGCTTCAGCGGGGAGAGGCGGAGGACTTCCGGGCGGACAGCGATGTGGTTCGTCTCTCCTGCCGGATGTCTCCAGTTCCAAGAACGTAGCATTTCCTGATGCTTCACCGGAATGGGGTCGTGTCGTTTGCTTGCTCGCTGATTCCTGGGGCGGGCGCCCCTTCCGTCGGGCCCGGAGGGCGCGCTAGAGCCCTCTCCCGTGCGTTCCCGAGCCGCCTTCAGCTGGATCCTTCTCCTCTGTGCCACATCCGCCCTTGCCGCCACCGAGCCGAGCATCCCCTTCCAGGAATTCACCCTCCCCAACGGGCTCCGGGTCTTCCTCAGCGAGGATCACCGGGCACCCCAAGTCACCGTGAACGTCTGGTACCACGTCGGCGCGGCCAACCAGGGTCCGGGAAAGAGCGGATTCGCCCACCTGTTCGAGCACATGATGTTCTCCGGCAGCCAGCATGTGCCGGACCCGGACAGGGTGCTCGCGGCCATCGGCGCGGGGCTCGGCGGTGCCGCCAACGGGAGCACCAATTTCGACCGGACCAACTACTACGAGACCGTTCCGGCAAGCCAGTTGCCGACCGCGCTGTGGATCGAGTCGGACCGGATGGGCTTCCTCTTGCCCACGCTGGACGCGAAGAAGCTCGGCACCCAGCGCGATGTGGTGAGCAACGAGCGGCGACAGCGCATCGAGAACCAGCCCTACGGGCGTGCCTACCAGGAACTCTGCGACACCCTCTACCCGAAGCCGCACCCCTACTACCACTGCGTCATCGGGAGCATCGAGGAGATCCAGGCCGCGAGCGTGGAGGACGTGAAGGCCTTCTTCGGCGAGTTCTACACCCCCCGGAACGCCACGCTGGCGATCGTCGGCGACTTTGACCCCAAGGTCGCCCGTGAGCTGGTGACGAGGTACTTCGGCGACCTCCCCGGAGGCCAGGAGCCGAAGCGTCCCGACCTGCCGCAGGCACGGCTGGACAGGGTGGTGGAGAAGACCGTTCCCGACCCGGTGGCGCGCATCCCCCAGCTGCAGATGGTGTGGAACGGGGTGAAGCCCTTCGCGCCCGAGGAGGCGGCTGGCGACATCCTCTCGGTGGTGCTGGGGGGGACCAAGACCTCGCGACTGTACCGGCGGCTGGTGGAGGAGAAGCAGATCGCCAGCGGGGTGTACGCGACCAACGCCAGCCTCGGTCTCGGTGGCTACTTCCAGATCGTCGCCACCGCCCGGGAAGGCCACACCGTCGCCGAGCTCCGCCGCGAGGTCGAGGCGGTGCTCGCCGAGCTCCGGAGGAGCGGCGCCACCGCCACGGAGGTCGAGCGCGCCAAGCGCATCACCGTGGGGGGGATGGTCCGCTCCGTCGAGCGCGCCTCCGGCAAGGCAGACCAGCTCAACGCTTACGCCTTCTGGACCGGTGACCCCGGCTTCCTCCCCAAGGACGTGGCCCGCTACCGGGCGGTGACGGCTGCCCAGGTGCTCGACGCCGCCCGGACGCTGCTCCCGGCCGACCGGGTTCTGGTCCTGGACGTCGAGCCGGCCTCGCCGTCGGCCCCGGGGGCCCGCCCATGAGCCGCCGTCGCCTCGGGCCCCTGGTCCTCGTCCTGCTCGCGCTGGGGTGTGCCTCGAGCAAGCCCGCGCAGGCTCCGGCCGCCGCTGTCCCCGCCCCGCCCCCAGCCGACGCCTGGCGGAGCACCCAGCCCGCCCCGCTCGCCGCGGTGCCGCCGTTCCGCGCCCCGGTCCCGGTCCAGCGTTCGCTGCCGAACCGGCTCCCGGTCCTCCTTCGCGAGAACCACGCGGTGCCGGTGGTCGTGGTCGAGCTGGCCATCAAGACCGGCGTGGATGGCGATCCGCCCGACCGGCCAGGCCTCGCCGACTTCGTGGCCGGGGTCCTGGACGAGGGCACCAGGAGCCGCACCAGCCAGCAGCTGGCCGAGCAGCTGGAGGACCTCGCCGCCTCGCTCACCGTGAGCCCCGGGCTGGACGGCATCCGCCTCCATCTCAACTGCCTGTCGGACACGCTGCAGCCGGCGCTCGAGCTCCTGGCGGACGTGGCGCTGAACCCCGCCTTCCGCCCGCCCGACGTGGAGCGGGTGCGCGGCATCAGCCTCACTGGCCTCGAGCAGCGGCGGGGCAACCCGGCGGCGCTGGCCAGCGACGAGGTGGCCCGGCTGCTCTACGGTCCGAAGCACCCCTGGGGACAGCCCGCCGGGGGCACGGTGGAGTCGGTGAAGGCCATCCGCCGGCAGGACCTGGTGCGCTTCCACGACACCTACTTCCGGCCGAACAACGCCCTCCTCTCGGTCTCCGGCGACTTCGAGCCGGGAGCCATCCTCCCGCTCCTCGCCGAGCGCTTCGGGGCCTGGCGGCAAAAGGCGGTGCCCCCGTCCCGCCTCCCTCCGTTCCCCAAGGAGGTCCCGCGCACGGTCGTCACCGTGGACATTCCGGACAGCACCCAGAGCCAGGTGGCGCTGGCCACCCGGACCCTTATCGCCACCCACCCCGACGCGCTCGCGCTCAGCACCGCCAACGTCGCCCTGGGGGGCCTGTTCACCAGCCGGCTGAACCAGCAGCTTCGCGAGGTCCGGGGGTGGACCTACGGGATGTTCAGCTCGGTGGGGTTCAACAAGCGAACCGGCGTGTTCCAGGTGCGCGGCTCGGTGGTCGCCCCGCACACCGTGGACTCGGTGAAGGACATCGAGGCCGAGCTGAGGAGGTACGCCACCGGGGACATCACCGAGTCCGAGCTCCAGCACGCCAAGGAGGGCATCCTCCAGTCGTTGCCGCAGGCGCTGGAGACCAACGACGCGGTGGCGAGCACCTTCGTCACCCTGTCGAACCTCGGCCGCCCGCTGGACTGGTACGCCACCTTGCCGGGGCGCCTGGGAGCGCTCGGCCGGGACGAGGTGGCCCGGGTCTCGCGCGCGTACCTCGATCCGGCGAAGCTGCCGGTGGTGGTGGTGGGACCGAAGAAGAACCAGGAGGGACTGGCGGAGCTGCAGCTCGGACCCGTCGTCGACCGTACCGCCGAGGCCAGGGGACTCGCCTCGCGGCCGTCGTCGCCGTCCGTGCCCGCGGCGCGCTGAGCGCCGGCCGCCCTCCCGGGGGAGGAGCGTGATGGAGACGAACGTGCTGCACCGGGGCCGGTTGATCGACCACCTTCACCTGGTGGTCGGGGACGTGGAGGCCAGCCGGCGCTTCTACCGCGCGGTGCTCTCGGTGCTGGGCATCAAGCTCGGTGGCGAGGGCAAGGACTACTTCTGGGCGGACGAGCTCTTCGTGTCCAGCGCCAACAGCCGTCACTCGGAGGGTGAGCGGACCGGCCGGCTCCACGTGGCCTTCCAGGCGCCGAACCGCGAGTCGGTCGACGAGTTCCACCGGGTGGGGCTGGTCAACGGTGCGCGCTCGAACGGAGCGCCGGGCATCCGCCGCTACCATCCGGGCTACTACGCGGCGTTCCTGCTCGATCCGGACGGGAACAACGTCGAGGCCGTGTACCACGGGCCGTCCACCCGCTCGGCGGAGTCGGTGGTGGTGCGGTTCTGACGCCTGGTCCTGCTCAGCGCTTCAGCGAGTACTTGGCGATGACGTAGAGCGCGCGCACGCCGTCCTTCCAGCCGATCTTCTTCCCTTCCTCGTAGGTGCGCCCGTGGTAGCTGATGGGCACCTCGTAGACACGGGCTCCGGCGCGGGCCACCTTGGCGGTGATCTCCGGCTCGAACCCGAACCGGTCCTCCTCGATGGGGATGGACTGGATGAGCTCGCGGCGAAAGGCCTTGTAGCAGGTCTCCATGTCGCTCAGGTTCAGGCCCGAGCTCATGTTGGACAGGGTGGTGAGGCCCCAGTTGACCACCGCGTGCCAGTAGTAGAGCACCCGGCGCGTCTCGCCGATGAACCGGCTGCCGAACACCACGTCGGCGTGCCCATCGAGGATCGGGGCCACCAGGCGCGGAATCTCGCGGGGGTCGTACTCGAGATCCGCATCCTGCACGACCACCACGTCGCCGCTCGCCTTTGCGAAGCCACGCCGGAGCGCCGCGCCCTTCCCCTGGTTCGTCTCCTGGAAGAGGATCTGGAGGCGATTCTCGTTGACCGGGCGGGCGCCGGGGAGGCCGTCGAGCCCGCGCTCGGCCAGACGCACCAGGACCTCGCGGCTGCCGTCGGTGGAGCAGTCGTCGATGATGACCAGCTCCTTCGCCATGTCCACTGCCACCACCCGGCGAAGCAGCTCCTCCAGGGTGGCCTTCTCGTTGTAAACGGGGATGACCAGCGAAACCATCGGTCGCCCCCCTTAGCAGATGAACGAACCCCGGTGGCTCTCCGCGCAGTTTCCGTACCCTCCGCGGGTGGACAGCGTCCCGGGCGGAACGATGGCCTGGGTGGAGTCCGGACGTGGGCGTGACGTGGTCTGCGTGCACGGCAACCCCACCTGGAGCTTCCTCTGGAGGAAGGTGATGGCCGCGCTGGAAGGGCAGCGGCTGCACCTGCTGGCGCCGGATCTGCTCGGTTGTGGCCGGAGCTCCAAGCCGCGCTCGGTGGCCTGGCACACGCTCGACCGGCACGCGGCGGCCCTGGGCGCGTGGATGGAGGCGCGGCGGCTCGTCGACCCCATCCTGGTGGTGCAGGACTGGGGCGGACCGATCGGCCTCCTCGCGGCCGCGCGGTCGCCGGCGGTGCGCGTGTCGGCGGTGTGCCTCCTGAACACGGGGGTGGTCCTCCCCGGCCGGTTCCGCGGGACACCCTTCCACCGGCTGGCGCGCGTCCCGGTCGTCGCACCGTTGCTCTTCCGCGGCCTGGGCTTCCCGCTGCAGCTGCTTGCCCGGGTTCAGGGAGATCGCCGCTCGATCTCCGGCGACGTGGCCCGGGCGTACCGCTGGCCCTTTCGCACGCTGGCGGACCGCGCTGCGCCGCTCGGGCTGGCGCGGATGGTGCCCGACTCGGCCGCGCATCCCAGCGTGCCGGGGCTGAGGGTGGCGGATGCGTGGATCCGTCAGTTCCCCGGGCCGGTCGAGCTGGTCTGGGGTCGAGAGGATCCACTCCTGGGGCGGGCGCTCCGCCGCCACGCCGAGCAGCTGCCGCGGGCCCGGGTCACCGAAACCGACGCCGGGCACTTCCTCCAGGAGGAGGTCCCGGACATCATCGCCCGGAGCATCCGGCGGCTCGCCGGGATGCTGGAGGCCCCGTGACCGAGAACCCGCTCGAACCGCTCGTCACCGCCGCGTTCGCCGACCGCTCGCTGCTCGCGAAGGGCGAGCATCGCGACGCGGTGCTGAAGGCGATCGCCGGGCTCGACGACGGCTCGCTGCGGGTCGCCGAGAAGGGCCCCGCGGGCTGGACGGTCAACGTGTGGCTGAAGGAGGCGGTGCTCCTCTACTTCGCCATCTCCGAGATGAAGGTCTGGGAGGTGGGCCCGTTCGAGTTCCACGACAAGCTGCCGCTGAAGAAGGACCTGGCAAAGGCCGGCGTCCGGGTGGTGCCTCCGGGAACGGTGCGCTACGGGGCGTACGTCGAGTCGGGCGTGGTGGTGATGCCCGGCTACGTGAACATCGGCGCCCGGGTCGGCGCCGGGACGATGGTGGACACCTGGGCCACGGTGGGCTCGTGCGCGCAGGTCGGCAAGGGCGTGCACCTCTCCGGGGGCGTGGGGCTGGGCGGGGTGCTCGAGCCGCTGGCCGCGCGGCCGGTCATCGTCGAGGACGGAGCCTTCATCGGGAGTCGGGCCATCGTGGTGGAGGGGGTGGTGGTCGAGGAGGAGGCGGTGCTCGCCGCGAACACCGTGCTCACCGGCAGCACGCGCATCATCGACGTGACCGGCCCCGAGCCGCGCGAGTGGAGGGGCCGGGTGCCCGCCCGCAGCGTGGTCATCCCCGGGAGCGTACCCAGACAGTTCCCCGCCGGGACGTACCATGTCCCCTGCGCGCTGGTGATCGGCCAGCGGTCGGAGAGCACCGACAAGAAGACTTCGCTCAACCAGGCGCTGCGGGATTTCGCCGTGCCGGTGTGAGGTACCGGCCGGCGGTCGCCCGGGGTGAGCCGCCGGCGGATTCAGGAGTCGGATCGGGAGAGGACAGCTGATCGACCTCGAGCGCGAATCCGGAGCTCGAACAGTGCGCGACGGATCGCTGCCTGCGACTGTACTGGCTCGATGACGGCCGGTTGATCGAGAGTCGGACATGCACACCCTCTACGGAAACTCCACCTCCGGGAACTGCTGGAAGCCGGCGATGATGCTCCATGCCCGCGGCCTTCCCTTCCGCTGGGTGGAGATCGACATCCTCAAGGGCGAGAGCCGCACGCCTGAGTTCCTCGAGCGCAACCCCAACGGTCGGGTGCCGCTGCTGGTCCTCCCCGACGGTCGGACGCTCGCCGAGTCGAACGCGATGCTCCTTCACCTCGGCGAGGGTTCGGCGTGGATCCCCTCGGACGTGTACCTCCGGGCCAAGATGTACGAGTGGCTCTTCTTCGAGCAGTACAGCCACGAGCCGTACGTCGCCACGGTTCGCTTCTGGGTGAAGTACGCCGGCAAGGCGGAGGAGAAGAAGGAGGAGATCGTCGAGCGGACCGCCCGGGGGTACGCGGCACTGGGGGTGATGGAGAAGGCGCTGACGGCGTCAGCGTTCCTCGTCGGCGAGCTGCCGACGCTTGCCGACGTCGCGCTCTACGCCTACACCCACGTCGCGCCTCAGGGCGGGTTCTCGCTGGAAGGCTACCCCGCCATCCGGCGCTGGCTGGACCGGGTCGCCGCGTTGCCCGGCTTCGTCCCGATGCCCTTTCACGGCTGACGAGTTTGCGGGACCGCGGGTCCCGGGCGAGGCTCGGGCCGTGGTTCTCCCCTGGGAGCAGCTGCGCCTGGTGCTCGCCCTCGCCCGGCACGGGACTCTCTCCGGTGCGGCCCGCAGGCTGGGGATGGCCCCCGACGCGCTCGAGCGCGAGCTGAAGCGCCTGGAGCGGGCTGCCGGCGCGGCGCTCTTCGTGCGCGAGGATGGCCGTCTCCTCCCCACCGATGCCGGCCGCAGCGCGATGCACACCGGCGAGCGCATGGCCGAGGAGATGGCGCGGGTGGACCGCGCGCTCCCGCGCGTCCCGCCCGGCCCGCCGGTCCGGGTGCGGGTGGACGAGACGCTCGCCGTGCACTGGCTCCAGACCGCAGCGACGGACCTGGCCCGGAAGCTCGGCAACGCCACGCTCGAGCTGCTCACCGGGCGGGCCGGCCGGAGTGCCGAGGTGGACCTCGAGGTCACCGGGCATCGGCCCGCGGGACAGGGCGAGGCGCCCCGTGCGCTCGGGCTGGTCGCCGAGGCGCTCCATGCCTCCGAGGGGTACCTGCTGGACCACGGACGGCCCTCGCCGGACCGGCTCGTGGGACACCGGATCGTCCTGCTCACCGGGGCGCCCGCCCGGACCGACGCCGGCCGATGGCTGTTGGAGGCGTCGCGGAACGGGGCCCAGGTGGCGCTCAGGACGGACAGCGTCCCGGTGCTCCTCTCGGCCGTGGCTTCCGGGGTCGGGCTGGGGGTGCTCCTGCGCGGCTCCGAGGAGGTCGCCCCCGAGCTGGTCCGCGTGGCCGAGCTGCCGGAGATTCCGCCCCGTCCTCTGTGGCTCGCGTTCCGCGGCCCGGGACGACCCTCTCCACGGGTTCGCCGGGCCGCGCAGGTACTCGAGCAGACGCTGGCCGCCACTCTCCGGAGGTGGGAACGCGGGGGGTGACCGGAGACAGACGAATCGACGTGAGCTCATCCTCGCCAGTGGCACGTCCGCAGCCTCGGGTGAGGCGATGGCCGCACAGACGCAGGCACTGCGCCTCCGCCTGCGAGAAGGCCTCGGCCTGAGCTACGGCCCCAGACCGATGTCGAAGGTCCCGTTGGAGACGTTGAGGGCACTGCCGCCACCGCTCGCGCCGAGCGTGCCACTGAAGGTGCCTTTCAACCGGTTCGCGTCCGCTGAGGAGACCACCACCGACCCCGAGGACCCGGCGTGGATCGAGCTGAAGCCGCTGGTGCCGATGATCACCGAGACCGAGCTCGTCGTCGGACTGAACGGGTACGTGCCCGGACCCGTCACTCCACCGAGGCTGATATTGACACTGGAAGCGCCGGTGACTGTGGCACCGCTCAGCGATTGCCCGAGGAAGTTGTAGGCCCCGCCCGTCTTGCCTTGCACCACGATGGTTGCGCCGATCCAGCCCGCCCCACCGAGCGTGGCCTTCATCGAGCTGCCCTGGTAGGGCTGCACCGTCCCGACCGTTCCGCTGATCGGCAGGTCGAACGCGCCGTTGCTCACCGTCCGGGTCGAGCTCGCACCGGTGGCCTCGGTCGAGGTGAAGCTGAACGTGCCGGCGATGTGGCTGGAGGTCAGGCTGGTGATGACCACTGTCCCGGAGGTCCCGTTGAGTGGCGTGATCCAGGAGGTTGACCCCTCGGTCACCGTCCCGATGCCCCCGAAGTTGGTGGCGCTCACCCCCAGCGGGTACGTGCCCGGTGCGCCGATGTTGTAGAGGACCAGGACGATGGATTGGGCGTTCGTCGCCGAGGACCCGCGCGATCCGGTGATGGTGTAGAAGGAGACCATGTTCTGCGTCCTGGCTGCCGCAGTGGCGGACTGATCCGCCGAGAACGACTGCCCATCGATGCTGGCGGTCATCGCCCCGCTCCCGCCGCCACCACCACCAGCATTGTTTCCGCTCCCACCGCCGCACGCCACCCACAGGACCGCGACCGCCGTCATCCCCAGCCCAGCTCTCATCTCCGAGCCCTCCGTTTGCCCGCGCTCTGCCGCGCGTGCTACGTCCACCGGTGCGCAGAAGCAGGGCGGAACCCGTCATGGCCCGAGCAGGACCGCGACCGTCAGGTGTCGTCGACGCTGGGACGCGGGACCACCTGTTCAGCGCTGCCTACGACGAGCTGCGACGCCTGGCGGCCTCCGTACGCCGCGATGACCCCAGCCGGACCCTCAGTCCCACCGCCCTGGTGAACGAGGCCTGGCTGAAGCTGGCCTCCTCGCCCGAGTTCGCCGCCACCTCGCCGGCCCACTTCAAACGCATCGCTGCCCGCGCCATGCGGCAGGTGCTGGTGGAGGCCGCTCGGCGGCGCTCGGCGCGCAAGCGCGGCGGGGGCGCGCCCTTCGTCACCTTCGACGAGGACACGCTCCCTCCCGAGGCGGGCTCGGAGCAAGTCCTGGCGCTGGACACCGCCCTGGAGGCCCTGGCCCGCCTCGAGCCGCGCCAGGCGCTGATCGTCGAGAGCCGCTTCTTTGGCGGGCTCGACGTCCGCGAGACCTGCGAGATCCTCGGCATCTCCGAGGCCACCGTGCTGCGCGACTGGCGCGCGGCCCGCGCCTTCCTGGCCCATGAGCTCCGTCAGACCGGCTGACTCCGACCCGTCGGGTCCGGCGCGTTGGCGCCGGGTCCAGGACCTCTTTCACGCCGCGGCAGATCTCCCTCCGGGCCAGCAGCATGCATTCCTCGAGGCGCGCTCGGATGGGGACGCGGCCCTGGTCGCCGAGGTGGAGGCGCTGCTCCTCGAGGACCGGACCCCCGGCTCGTTCTTGGACCGCTCGCTCCCGGAGCTCGCCGGCCAGCTGCTCGGTCCCGCCGCGCCGGCATGGGTCGGCCCGTACCGGGTGCTCCGCCTGCTGGGCGAGGGCGGGATGGGAGTCGTCTACCTGGTCGAGCGCGAGGACGTGGGCGGACGGGCCGCGCTCAAGCTGCTGCGGGACGGGTGGGCCTCGCCCTCGGGCCGGGCGCGCTTCCTCGCCGAGCAGCGCACGCTGGCTCAGCTCGATCACCCCGCCATCGCCCAGCTCCATGACACGGGAACCCTGCCCGACGGCACGCCCTGGTTCGCGATGGAGTTCGTGGAGGGCGTCCCGCTCACCGAGTACTGCCGGACGCGGGGCAGCGGGCTCGACGAACGGCTCCGGCTGTTCCGGGCAGTGTGCGAGGCGGTCCAGCACGCGCACCGGCACGCGGTCATCCACCGGGATCTCAAGCCGTCCAACATCCTGGTGAAGCCCGACGGCTCGGTGAAGCTCCTCGACTTCGGGATCGCCAAGCAGCTCGACCCCACCGGCCCCGGCACGGACCCGACCCGCACCGGGCTGCGTCTGATGACGCCGGCCTACGCCGCGCCCGAGCAGGTCGAGGGCGGGCGGCTCGGAGTGGAGACGGACGTGTACGCGCTGGGCGTGCTCCTCTTCGAGCTGCTCGCGGGCCGGCTCCCCTTCGAGCTCACCGGCCTCTCACCGCATGAGGCTGCGCGGCGGGTGCTGGAGCAGGAGCCTTCGCGGCCGTCGCAGATCCCGGACCGGCCGGTGCAGGCCGGCCGCGCGGCGTGGGCCGACCTGGACGTCCTCTGCCTCACGGCGATGCAGCGGGACCCGTTGCGCCGCTACCCCTCGGTGGAGGCGCTGATCCGCGACCTGGACCACCACCTCGCCGGGGAGCCGCTGGACGCGCGTCCAGACTCGCTGGCCTACCGCGCCGGAAAGCTCCTCCGGCGAAACGCTCGCTCGGTGCTGGTGGCCTCGGCCGTCGGACTCGCCATCCTGGCGCTGACCTCCTACTCCGCCATCCGGCTGGCGCGCGCTCGGGACGCGGTGGCGGCGGAGGCGGCGAGGACCCAGCGCATCCAGCAGTTCATGCTCCAGCTGTTCGAGGGTGGGACGGGCGAGGTCGGACCCTCGGCCGACCTGCGGGTGGTGGACCTGCTGGACCGGGGCGTTCGGGAAGCCCAGTCGCTCGAGGGTGAGCCCGCGGTCGAGGCCGAGCTGCTGCAGACGCTCGGAGGCATCGCCCAGAACCTCGGCCGGCTGGACCAGGCCGAGACCCTCCTCACCCGGGCGCTCGAGCTGCGACGCTCCGCGCTCGGCGAGAACCACCCCGAGGTGGCGCGGTCCCTGGTGGCCAGTGGCCAGCTTGCCAGCGCGCGGGGTCGGTACGACGACGCCGAACGGGAGATCCGCACCGGGCTGGGGATGCTCCGTCGCCACCGCTCGCGCGAGGACCCAGACGTGGCGCGCGCCATCTCCGCGCTGGGTCGCGTTCTGGAGAACGCCGGGAAGTACCCCGAGGCGATCCGCGAGCTGGAGGAGGCGGTGCGGCTCCAGTCCCGCCGCCCGGGCCTCGAGGCCGACCTCTCGCAGAGCCTCACCGAGCTGGCGAACAGCCAGTTCTACGCCGGCCGCTACCCGGAGGCGGACGCGCTGAACCAGCGGGTGCTGGCCCTCGACCGCCGTCTGTACGGGCCCCGGCATCCGCACGTCGCCGACGACCTGATCAACCTCGGCGCGGTCCAGTTCGAGGGCGGGCACTACGCCGAAGCCGAGCGCTGGGACCGGGAGGCGCTGGAGATCATGGCCGCCTGGTACGGCCCCGACCATCCGGAGACGGCGTCGGCGCAGACCCTCCTCGCCCGGGCGCTGCTGAGGCTGGAGCGGCGGGACGAGGCCCGGTCGTTGCTGGTGAAGGCGCTCGCGACGCACGAGCGGGTGTACGGCCCCGTGCACCCTCGCGTGGCCTCGACCCTGAACGAGCTCGGGATCATCGCCCGGGACCAGGGGCAGCTGGACGAGGCGGCGGGCCGATTCGGCCGGATGGCGGAGATCTACGACGAGGTACACCACGGGAATCACTACCTGATCGGGGTGGCGCTCTCGAACCTCGCCGACGTGGAGCAGCGGCGAGGGAACGCGGCGCGGGCGCAGGAACTGTTCCGCCGCGTGCTGGCCGTGTACCAGCAGGCGTTGCCCGAGGACCATCCGCTGCAGGGGATCGCCCGGGTTCGCTTCGGGCATGCGCTCCTCGCCGCAGGCCATGCGTCTGAGGCGGAGGTCCAGAGCCGCGCGGGCTACGAGCTGCTGGTGAAGCGCAAGGACCCGCCGGCCGTGTGGCTGACGATGGCGCGCCAGGACCTGGCCGCCGCGTACCGTTCGCTCGGCCGTGACGCGGACGCGGACCGGTTCCAGGCCGAGGTCGCGGCGGCGTCCCCCAGCGCGAAGAAGTGACCGCGAGTGCCCGGCGCACAACGCGACCCCGGGCCGCGGGGTGCCCCGCGCCACCGGTAACGAGCGGTAACGAGGTGTCCGGTAACGAGGTGTCTGGCACCTCATTTTGGCACCTCATTTTGCACCTCATTTTCCATGTACTTCCAAGAGCTTAAGCCTCTCGCCGGCGTCTTCCGGGGAACGAGGGCACCCGAGAACGAGGTGTCCGGTACGGAGGTGTCCGGTAACGAGGTGTCTGGCACCGCGGCCCCGTAACGAAGGTGTCTGGCACCGCGGCCCCGTAACGAGGTGTCTGGCACCGCGGCCGGCCGTAACGAGGTCTCCGGCACCGCGGTCGGCCGTACCGAGGTCTCTGGCACCGCGGCCGGCTCCCCGGCGCGCCTCGGGGCGGTCGACCGGGGGGCCTGGTGACGGTCCGGGAGGGGTTCCTGCGCATGAGCGGCAGGAACCACCGCCGGAGGACCCGCGATGCTGGACCCCGCCCACCCGAAGCGTCCTCGCCCACACCCCGCCGTCCCGGCCCGGCCCGTCGCTCGATCGAGTTGCGTGACACCGCGCCGTCGCCGACGGGGCCGATTCCTCGTTGGAGTCACTGCGGCAGGCTGCCTGCTCTCCGGTGCGTGGGCCCGGGCCGCCTCGAACGCCGAGTGGCTGGCGTCGATGGAGGGCCCGAGCCCCGCCGTGACCTCCAAGTCCGGGGTGGGGACCGCGCAGGCGTCCGCGACGGCGAAGGTCACCTCGGAGTCGCTCAAGAGCTTCTGCGCAGACTCCGCAGGCCAGGGCGATCCCGCCCAGTCCAAGGCGGCGATCGATGCCTGCGTGAAGCAGCAGAAGCCCGAGCTGGGGAAGACGTACACGATCACCGCCGACTGCACCGTGGGCCGGCTTCAGCCGCTCGACGGCAAGTCGTACGTGCTCGATGGGCTCTGGGACAACTCCGACATCGGCGGAGGCCGCACCCGGTGGAAGGGCCCCGACGGGGTGGTGGTGGGCAGGGACAACGCCAGCGGCGGGCTCTCCCTGTCGCAGCAGTGGGAGGTGCTCTGCCCCGGCCGGGTGAGCGCGGCAGTGCTCTCGAAGGCCCGTGCGCTCGGACCGTCGGGCGGGGCTGCCGGGGCCGCCTCGCAGGCAGCCGCCGCGTCGGTCTGCGGTGGCGACGCCTCGTGCACCGAGGTGAACGGGTTCGCGATGTCGGTCGTCGAGTTCCGCGCCAGCCTCCAGGGCGCGTGGAAGGTCCTCACCACCACGCTCCGCTTCCGGAACAAGCTCGGGCGTCCGCTGGTGCTCGGCTACGTGGTGGGATCGGGCGGCGCGACGGACGATCGGGGCAACCGCTACCTGGTGAAGGACGGCGACGTGCGTGGCATCGGGCTCATCTCCCATCGGGCCGACGACAAGTTCGTCATCCCGGCGGGACAGACGGGGGATGCCCGCTTCACCCTGGTCTGGGGCGGGCAGGCCCTGTTCGGCAACACCTTCGATCTCGACCTCACGGTCCGGGAGATCGTGCCGGCGGGCAACGGCCAGACCACCCTCGGGCCCGAGTACCCGCTGCAGATCGTCGGCCTGGTCGACGGTGCGCGGGCGGGCGCTCCAGCAGTCGCGCAGGCGTCCGGCTCCGCGCCCCCGGGTGGGGCTCCGCAATCCCCCACCGATTCCCCACCGGCCCCTGCTGGAACCACTCCCGCGCAGGGAAGTCTCCCCTCGCCATTCGGCGGCGCGGCGAATCCCGTCGGTGCAGGACCGCCGTCCGCCGCCGGCGGAGCACACTGCGCTCCGGGCTCCAGCTGCCACGACGCCGGCTCGTTCAGCGTCACCTTGGTCCAGGCCGCCGCGGCGGTGAGCGGCAAGAACCGGGTGGTCCGGTTCTCGATCCGGGTGAAGAACCACACCGCGCAACCGCTGGCGCTCGCCTACAAGGCCGGGACGAACGCCGCCACCGACGAGTTGGGCAACACCTACGCGTGGGGGAAGCTGGGCACCCACGACGGGAGTGCACAGGGCATTGGGACGATCGAAGGGGCGCGGATCGACCCACAGTTCCAGCTCGCTCCCGGTGCGAGCCGTGAAGCCCAGCTGACGCTCGTGGGCCTCGACGCTGCCCCGAAGCCGGCGGGCCGGACCTACACGCTGGACACGGTGATGGTGGAGCTCCGGGGACCGCCCCACGGACCGCAGTGGCAGAAGGTCCGTGAGTATGCCATCCACCTCCCCGCGGGAGGAGCCGCCGCCACTCCGGCGGTGAGCCAGAACCCGGCGAACGACGGGATGCAGAAGGCAGGCGATCTCCTCAAGGGCCTCCTCGGCGGGAAGTGACTCCCCGTCCCATGGTTGCGCCGTTCGACGAGGTCCGGCGGGCCCGTGCTATGCGCCTGATGCATGGGCTGCGCGTCCGCCGCAGCGGTCATCGCCCTCCTGCTGGCCGGGACGCCGACCGTTGCGCAGACCGATTCGGCGAGCTCCAGCCCCGCAGCCGCCAAGCAGGCCTTTCTCGAGCCATTCAAGGGTGACTGGGACGAGATCCAGCGCCGCCGGATGCTGCGCGTGCTGGTGGTCTACAACCGGACTCTCTTCTTCGTGGATCGAGGCAAGCAGCGGGGCGCGACCTACGAGATGCTCAAGGCGTTCGAGGACGACGTCAACGCGCGCCTCCGGACGAAGGCGCTGCGCTTTCACGTGGTCTTCATTCCGGTACCGCGGGATCAGCTCATCCCCGCGCTGCTGGACGGACGGGGAGACATCGCCGCCGCGTACCTCCCCGTCACCCCGGAGCGCGCGCGGCTGGTTGACTTCTCCGCTCCGGTCCTCGAGGGGGTGAGCGAGCTGGTGGTCACCGGGCCCTCCGGGCCGAAGATCGCCAGCGTGGACGAGCTTTCCGGGCGGGCGGTGCACGTGCGGGGGTCCTCGAGCTACTGGGAGCACCTCGAGGCGCTCAACCACCGGCTGGTCGACAGCGGCAAGCCTGCGGTGAAGCTGGTCGCCGTCTCGGAGGACCTGGAGGACGAGGACCTGCTGGAGATGGTGAACGCCGGGCTCATCCCGACCACGGTCTCCGACGAGTACCACGCGACGTTCTGGAAGCGGCTCTACCACCAGCTGTCCTTCGATCCCGCAGTCGCGGTCAGCACTGGCGGCTCCGTCGCCTGGATGCTGCGAAAGAACAGCCCGCAGCTGAAGGCAGTCGCAGACGACTTCGTCCGCAGACATCGGAAGGGGACTGCGTTCGGCAACATGCTGTTCCGCCGCTACCAGGGAAGCATGCGCTCGGTGCTCCCGGCGACCTCCGGGACCGAGCTCCGCAAGTTCGAGCAGACGGTCGAGCTCTTCCGGAAGTACGGGCAGAGGTACGACGTCGATTACCTCCTGGTGATGGCGCAGGGGTACCAGGAGTCCCGGCTCGACCAGCGCGCCACCAGCCAGGTCGGCGCGGTGGGCATCATGCAGCTCATGCCGGCGACCGGGGCGCAGATGAACGTCGGCGACATCCGGAAGCTCGAGCCGAACATCCACGCGGGGGTCAAGTACCTCCGCCACGTGGAGGACACCTACTTCGGCGAGCCGGGGCTCGACCCGCTGGTCAAGGCGCTCTTCGCCTTCGCCTCGTACAACGCCGGTCCGAATCGCATCCAGTCGCTGCGACGGGAAGCCGCCCGCCGCGGGCTGGATGGCGATCGCTGGTTCAAGAACGTGGAGGTCGTGGTCGCCGAGCGGATCGGCCAGGAGACCGTCACCTACGTCTCCAACATCTTCAAGTACTACGTGGCCTACCAGCTGGTGGCGGAGGCCCAGCAGGGCCGTGCGACCGCGCGCCAGCCGCTCGAGCCCGCTCAGCCCTGACGGGCCGCGGCCCCGGCGCTTCCCCGTCGCTGCAGCCGGTCGAACGAGACCACCCCGAGCAGCAGGAAGAACCCCAGGGACACCAGCACGTGCCACCAGGCGTGCAGCTGCGGATTGGGAATCCCATGGGCCGGCAGAGTCACGCTCACCCAGGGGCAGGCCTTCAGATCCACGAACCAGATCGCAATGCCCGTCGCGTAGGCGGCGAGGCCGAGCGCGAACCGCCCCCGCACCGACCGGTTCTCCGGGCGGAGGGCGAGCCAGGCCACGCGCCCGAGACAGAAGAGCTCCAGCGCGCCGAAGCTGACGTGGAAGGCCAGGAACTGGGCATCGCCGCGGTTCAGCGTCGCGCCGGCCGTTGCCAGCAGCAGGTAGACCACGAGCAGCGCCGGGAACCAGGGCCCGAGCCGCCGCCCAGGCTCGTTCTCCACCAGCAGCCAGACCAGCCAGGTGACGAGGTAGAGCATCGGCAGCTCGTCCAGCATCTGCAGCTCGAAGCGGAGCGTCCCGTGGAAGGCGATGCTCCCCAGGCCCACCACCACCAGCAGCGCGAACGCGATGCGGATCTCCGGGGCGAACCGGCGCGTGCAGACGCCGAGGATTCCTGCGGACACCATCGCCAGGCTGGAGACCGTGTTCCAGAACTCGGCCACCCACTGGGTGACGGCGTAGTTCTGCTCGCACCAATCGATGCTCGCCGTGGGCACGCCCCAGAAGCCCGACGGGTCGACCGGCACGGTCAGCACTCTATCCGCCCCGAGGCTCGGGCGTGGGCGGTCAGCCCACAAGCTCGGCGCGCGGCACGTCGGAACGGAGCCGGCGCCCGGTGACCTGCATCATCATGAACAGCGTGAGGACGGCACCCACGGTGATGCTCAGGCCGGTGAAGCCCTTGAGCAGGAAGGTCAGCGAGAAGCCCACCAGGTACACCAGCTGCGCCAGGCCCATCTCCCGCAGGGCGAAGCGCCAGCCCACCAGCCACTGGGCGTAGGTCACCGCAAGGAGGATGGAGACCGCGCTGGACAGCCCGAGCGCCACCCACAGCGGCACATGGTCCGCGAGGTACGCGAACAGCAAGTGGTCGGCGAAGAACGCGCAGCCGATCAAGAACCAGGACAGGGGATGGAGGCGGTGGCCGCGGCCCTCGGCGAGCAGGCCGACCACGAAGAAGTAGAACAGCAGCGCCACCGGAGCGAAGAAGGTGATGCGGGCGGCGAGCGGTCCGGGGTTGGTCTTCTGCGGCAGCTCGAGCGAGATGGGCGCGCTGCCCACCAGGCTGCGGAACTCCCACGTCCCACGCCAGCCGGGGCCGTCCAGGGCTGCGCGGCTGGGGGAGATGCTCCCCGGGGAGAAGTCGATCCCCCGTGCATTGCTACGCAGCTCGAGCGAGAAGTCGCGGATGACCGAGCTTCCGGCGGCGGCTGGCCGGTACGTCCAGGACGAGGTCCCGCGGGTGCGGTAGTGCACGACGAAGCCGTGACGCGCGGACGGCTCGAGCCTGACCGGCCAGTGCGCCGCCCCTCCATCGACCTCGGCGGCGATGGGCAGGCCCTTCTCGTCCACGACCTCGAAGCCGTCGTAGATCGCGCCCCGGGCTGGAAGCGGGAAGCTCAGCGTCACCGCCCGGGCCACCGCGGTGTCGTTCTGGACGACGTAGCGACCCTCGAAGTCCGCGGCATACGTCGGGAACCAGAGCAGTCCCTTCTGTCTGTGCTCGAGCGCCAGCGAGACGCGCGCCTGGGTGAAGACCAGCGGGAGGGGGATGGAGACCTCCTCCATCTTCTGCACCGTCGACTCGTAGGGGCGGCCGTTCGCGTCGAACAGCGTCCGGCGCTCCTCCCGGGGACGCTGCTCGGTGTACTGCCCCGAGGGCGCGCTCTGGTCGAGCGGTGGACCCCAGAGCTGGTGGACCTCGTTCACCAGCGCGGAGGACGTCTCGCCCGAGCGCACCAGCAGCGTGGCCCCGAGCAGCATCCAGGCGGCGGTGCAGCCAGCCCAGACCACTCCCAGCACGACGTAGCGGCGGATCATGGCGCCGCCCTCGAAGCAGCGGCCGTGCCAGGGACCCCCGTGCCGGGGTCAGCGGGGTCGCCGGCGGCCTCGGGCCCGCAGGCGGGTGGTCCCCCGGCCACGGGTCCCCCGGGCCACGGTCGGCCACCACCTCCCAGGACTAGCGGCGGAACTCGCGGGCGATCCCCGCGAACGCCTCGTCGACGGCCCGGGCGATGGTCGCCTCCAGGCCCTCGCCTGCCGCCGAACGGATCTGGACGAGCAGGGCTGCCAGCCGCCGGGCCAGAGCGCTCGGGCGAGGCTCGGCGCGGTGCTCAGCAACGGATTCGGGGGTCACGGCGGTCATCTGGGTCTCCATGCGAAGGCCGCCCGGGAATCCCGGTGCGGCGTGGAACGACAGGGGCCGGAGAGCGGGTGGGCGGCTGGCGAGGACATCTGTCTCCTCTGGTTTGCATCCGGAAGACTCGGCATGCCCGTCCCGTTGCCCCGTATGGCCGCTTCCTCCGGCAGCTGTGCTGGTCAGTGTTGTCGCACCTCCAGTGCGCCCGGGCCCTTGCCCGACCCCGGACGCTCGATGCGTGTGAGCCACCCGGGTAGGTTCCAGCCTGGATGGGATTTGCCGGCTACGGAGCGCTCGACGCGGTGGCGATGGCCCAGCTCGTCCGCCGGCGGGAGGTGAGCCCCCGGGAGCTGGTGGACGAGGCCATCGGCCGCATCGAGCGAGTCGATCCGAAGCTGAACGGGGTGGTGGAGCGGCTCTTCGAGCGAGCCCGCGAGGCCGCGGGGAGCAGCGTCCCCGACGGGCCGTTCCCTGGCGTGCCGTTCGCCACCAAGAACCTGCTCGCGCCGATCGCCGGGGTGAGAATCGACGCCGGGAGTCGCTTCTTCCACGGCCACATCGCGGCGCGGGACAGCACGCTCATCTCCCGGTACCGACGGGCGGGGTTGCTCATCCTGGCCACCACCAACACTCCCGAGCTGGGGCTGCTCCCGTTCACCGAGCCCGAGCTGCACGGGCCCACCCGGAACCCCCATGACCCGGCGCGCACGTCCGGAGGGTCGAGCGGTGGCTCGGCGGCGCTCGTCGCGTCGGGCGCGTTGCCGATGGCCCACGCCAGCGACGGTGGGGGGTCGATCCGCATCCCCTCGTCGTGCTGCAACCTCTTCGGTCTGAAGCCGTCACGCGGCCGCGTCCCGGTGGGTCCGGACTTTCAGGAGATCTGGCACGGCCTGGTCTGCGACCACGTGGTCAGCCGCACGGTGCGGGACAGCGCAGCGGCGCTCGACGTCGCCCAGGGGCCCGAGGCGGGCGCGCTGTACCACGCCCCTGCGCCCGCACGGCCCTACCTCGAGGAAGTCACGCGCCCGCCGCGGCGGCTGCGCATCGCGCTGTCGGTGACCCCGCATCTGCCCTCGCGCGTGGACCCGCGCTGCGCCGAGGCGACGCGGGCCGCGGGGCGGCTCTGCGAGTCGCTGGGGCACGTGGTGGAGGAGGCCGCGCCGGTCTTCCACCCCCGCGAGCTGGCCAAGGCCTTCTTCACCATCGTCGTCTCGGAGGCCGCGTCGGACATCCGGCGGGGCGAGGAGCTGATGAAGAAGAAGGCCCGCCCGCGCGACTTCGAAGACACCACCTGGCTGGTGGCGATGCTGGCCCGCGAGGTCAGCGCCGCCGACTTCGCCTCGTCGATGGCGATGCTGCGCGACGTGAGCAAGCACGTCTCGCGCTTCCTGGAGACGTATGACCTGCTCCTCACCCCGACGCTGGCCCGCCCGCCGCCGCTCATCGGCGAGCTGCTCCCCAAGGGGCTGGAGAAGCGGGTCCAGGCGCTGGCCGCGGCGACCTCGTCGTCGCTGCTCTTGAAGCTGGGTGGAGGCATCGACGCGGCGGTGGACCGGGTGTTCGACTTCGTTCCCTTCACCCCGCTGGCGAACTTCTCAGGTCTGCCGGCGATGTCGGTGCCACTGGGGGAGGCGGAGGGGCTGCCCATCGGTGTGCAGTTCGTCGGCCGGTTCGGGGACGAGGCGACCTTGTTCCAGCTCGCCGGGCAGCTGGAGCAGGCCGCGCCGTGGGTCGGGCGGCGGCCGAGGGTCACAGCCGAGGCAAGCTGAGGGGGCGCGCTCAGCGCGGAAGCCAGGGCGCCGCATCGGGTGGGGCCAAAGACCCGCGTACCGCCGCCCGCCGCACGAGCTCTTTCCGACTCCGAGCGCGCCGGTCTCGGACGTCTCTCTGCCATGCCTCCCCCGGCCACTTCCAGAAGGCTCAGGTCGCGGCGAGCGTGTCCGCCGCCTCGCCGAGCTTGATGTCCCGCGAGGTCAGGCCGCCGGCGTCGTGGGTGACCAGGGCGAGCGTCACCTTCGAGTAGCGGATGTCGATGTCGGGGTGGTGGTCTGCCGCCTCGGCCGCGTCGGCGACGCGATTCACGAAGGCCATCGCGCCGCGAAAGTCCTCGAAGGCGAACGTCCGGCGGATCATCCCCCCCTCCAGCGCCCACCCGGGGTGTGCCTTCAGCCAGCCCTGCACCTCTGCGTCGGCGAGCTTCGTCCGGTCGCGTGCCATGGCCAGGCTTCCTACGCCCGTTCCACCGCCCGCTTCCACTTGGCCAGGGCGTGCGCCCGTGCACTGTCGTCCATCTTGGGCTTGAACGTCTTTCCCGCCCGCCAGGACCCGCGGATCTCCTCCGGGTCCTTCCACAAGCCTGCGCCGATGCCCGCCAGGAACGCCGCGCCGGCGGCTGTCGTCTGGAGGTTCCGCGGGCGCACCACCGGAGTTCCGAGGATGTCCGCCTGGTACTGCATCAGGAGGTCGTTCGCGCTCGCCCCGCCATCCACCTTGAGCACCGGAATTGGCTGCCCCGAGTCCTCGACCATCGCCTGCGCCAGCTCGTAGGTCTGCAGCGCGATGCCCTCGAGGACGGCCCGGGCCACGTGGCCGAGATTCGTCGACCGGTCGAGCCCCATCAGGAGCCCGCGCGCCTCCGGCTTCCAGTGCGGCGCACCCAGGCCGGCCAGCGCCGGGACGAAGACCACCTCACCCGAGTTCTCCACGCTCCGGGCCAGCTTCTCCACCTGCGCGGACTTCTTGATCGCCTGCAGCCCGTCCCGGAGCCATTGCACCGCGGCGCCGGCGACGAAGCTCGAGCCCTCGAGCGCGTAGGTCGTGGCCTCTCCCAGCTGCCAGGCCACGGTGGTCAGCAGCCCCGTCCTCGACATCACCGGCTCGGGCCCGGTGTTCATCAGCAGGAAGCTGCCCGTTCCGTAGGTGCACTTGGACTCGCCAGGCCGGAAGCAGGCCTGTCCGAACAGCGCCGCCTGCTGGTCACCGGCCATCCCCGAGACCGGGACGCCGTCGGGAAGCGCGTCCATTCCCCGGGTCGTCCCGTAGACCTCGGCGGAGCTGCGGACTTCCGGGAGCACCTGGGGGGGGATGCCGAACAGCTCGAGCATCGCCTCGCTCCAGCCCCCGCCCCGGACGTCGTAGAGCAAGGTGCGACTGGCGTTGGAGGCGTCGGTCACGTGCCGCTTGCCCCCGGTCAGCCGGTAGACCAGCCACGAGTCGATGGTGCCGAAGCACAGCGCGCCGGCCTCGGCGAGCGTCCGGAGACCCTCGACGTTGTCCAGCAGCCAGCGCAGCTTGGTGGCGCTGAAGTACGGGTCGATGACCAGGCCCGTGGTCTCCCGGACCCGCGCCTCCTCGCCCTTCGACTTCAGCTCGGCGCACAGCTCCGCGGTGCGGCGGTCCTGCCAGACGATGGCCCGGGCCAGCGGCTCGCCGGTCTCGCGGTGCCACACCGCCGTCGTCTCCCGCTGGTTGGTGATGCCGATGGTGGTCACCATGTCCGGACGGATGTCGGCGTCGGCGAGGCCCTTCTTGCAGCAGCGCTCCACCGTCTTCCAGATCTCCCGCAGGTCGTGCTCCACCCAGCCGGGCCGCGGAAAGTGCTGCGTGAATTCCCGGTACGCCTCACCCACGACCTCCAGGCGGTCGTCGACGACGAGGACGTGCGTGCCGGTCGTGCCCTGATCGATTGCGAGGAGGTAGCGCCGTTTGGCCATGGGGCCCGGCAGGGTAGCGGATCGGGGTAACGAGGTGTCGGTAACGAGGTGTCCGGTAACGAGGTGTCTGGCACCTCGTCTTTCACCGCACTGCGGCAGGACCCAGGGTGCGCTCCACGAAGCCGGTCACCTCGGCCGCCACCAGCTCGAGGTTCCGGTCCCGCGGGAGGATGTGGGCGCTGTTCTCGATGCGGACGTAGCGGACCGACGGGGATTTCTCGAGCCGCCGGACCAGCGCCGCCGCGCCCGCCTCGTCCACCACGTGGTCCTCGGCCGCGACCACGACCAGCACCGGGCAGGTGACCCGCGCCGCCGAGCCCCAGGCGAGGTCCTGCACCTCCCACAGGTCCCGCAGCCGCGCCGAGGGCCAGGCGCGGAGCACCGGCGCCTCCGCCCGGGCAGCCTCGTCGAGGAGGTCCGTGGTGGACTTCAGCACCCACGGCCGGAGCCACTCCAGCAGCGGAGCCGCGGCGCGCACTGCCCGGAGCGAGTTCAGCGTCCGGTCCCGGAAGCGCACCGCGGGCGCCAGCGCCGCCACCCCGGCCACCCGGCCCGGATGCCGGGCGGCCAGCACCAGCCCGAGCAGCGCGCCCATCGACAGTCCGGCGACAGCGACCCGTCGGCCGGGGAGCCGTGCCAGCGCCTCGTCGCAGGCCAGAAGCCAGTCCGGCGCCCGCGCGTCGAGCATCGCCGCCGGCGTGGTCCCGTGCCCGGGGAGGCGCAGGGCGTGCACCGCGATCCCCGCCCGCGAGAGCGCCTCGCCCAGCGGTCGCACGTCCCAGGGCGTGCCGGTGAATCCGTGGATCAGCAGGCACGCGCCCCGTTCGCCCGGCAGCTCGAAGGGCCCAGTCTTGGTCTCGTCGAGCGCGACGTCGGTCGACACCGCCCCGCCTCTGGCCACCCGCGCGGCAGGGGCGGTATGCAGGCGCTCCATGGCTGACCCAAAGCTGCCCGAGACCGCGCTGCAGATCCACATCGACGACGCGGTCGCCGACGGGGCCTACGTGAACATGGCCCTGGTGAACCACACCGACTCGGAGTTCACCCTGGACTTCATCTACGTCCAGCCCCAGCAGCCCAAGGCACGGGTGAAGTCGCGGGTCATCACCAGCCCCCGGCACATGAAGCGGCTGGTCGCGGCGATGGTGGACAACCTCCAGAAGTACGAGGCCAAGTACGGCGTCATCGACGCCGGCGACCCGAGCCTCCCGGTGCACTGATGAAGCACGGAGCGCCGGAGACGGTAGGCGACCTCGGGCGCCGGATGACCGAGTTCATCGAGGGGCTGCAGCGCACCATCTGCTCGGCGGTGGAGGCCGAGGACGGCGGGGCCACCTTTCGCGAGGACGTCTGGGAGCGGCCTGGCGGCGGCGGCGGGCGCACCCGCGTCCTCGAGGGCGGGACGGTGTTCGAGAAGGGCGGGGTGAACGTCTCCGCGGTGTGGGGCGAGCTGGAGGAGCAGTTCGCGAAGCGACTCCAGGGCGAAGGTCGCGGGTTCTTCGCCGCGGGGCTCAGCCTCATCCTTCACCCGCGCAACCCTCGGGTCCCGACCGTCCACGCCAACTGGCGCTTCATCCAGCAGGGGAGCAAGGCCTGGTTCGGCGGCGGCGCGGACCTCACCCCGCACTACCTCTACGAGGAGGACGCGGTGCACTTCCACCGCGTGCTCCGCGAGGTCTGCGAGAGGAACGAGGCCGGGAGCTACGCCCGCCACAAGGTCGATTGCGATCGCTACTTCTGGATCGTCCACCGCGACGAGGCCCGCGGGGTGGGCGGCATCTTCTTCGAGAACACTGGGCGCCCCCTGGAGAAGGAGTTTGGCTTCGTCCAGGACTGTGGCCGGGCGTTCCTCCCCGCCTACCTGCCCATCGTGCAGCGCCGGCGTGACACCCCCTACTCGGCCGAGCACCGGCGCTGGCAGCTGCTCCGACGGGGACGCTACGTCGAGTTCAACCTGGTGTACGACCGGGGAACGGTGTTCGGGCTCCAGACGCGCGGACGGACCGAGAGCATCCTGGTGTCGATGCCCCCGGAGGTGGCCTGGGGATACGACGTGCAGCCCGAACCCGGAAGCGAGGAGGCGAAGCTGGTGGCCGTCCTCCGCGACCCGCGAGCATGGGTGTGAGAGCGGAAACGCACCACCGGGCCTGCTAGGTTGTCTTTCCCCCGGTGGCCACCGACGACCACACTCTGGTCCAGCGCGCCCGCTCCGGCGACGAGCGAGCTTTTCGGACCCTGGTGGAGCGCTACCAGAAGAAGGTCTACGCGGTCGCGGTCGGAATGGTGAAGGACCGCGAGGAGGCCATGGACGTGGTCCAGGAGGCCTTCGTCAAGGTCCACCGGTCACTGGACAGCTTCAAGGCCGACGCGACCTTCTACACCTGGCTGTACCGCATCACGGTGAACGTGTGCATCGACGTCATCCGGCGGCGCGGCGCGATGCGGAGCGACTCGGTGGAGTTCGACGAGCGCGTCGGCCACGACCTGGCCGAGGCCAACCTGGGCGCGGTCTCCTCCCAGCTCGGAAGCAACCCCGAGCGGTCGGTGCTCCAGCGCGAGGTGGGAGAGAAGATCCAGGCCGCCCTGGAGCAGATCCCCGAAAAGCACCGCGCCATCCTGTTGCTGCGAGAGCTGGATGGGCTGAGCTACGAGGAGCTTGCACAAGTCCTCGATATTCCTAAGGGAACCGTCATGTCCCGGCTCTTCCACGCCCGGGCCAAGGTGCAGAAGCTGCTGTCCGAATCGCTGGGCATCCCTCTGCCTGCCCAGGGCGAGGAAGACTGATGACGAAGGACCAGAATATGAGCCAGGGTGCTTGCGTCCCACGGCGGAAGGGCCGGTCGTCATGTCGCTGAATCCCGCAACTCTCCAGCTGCTCTCTGCCTACCTCGACGGCGAGCTCACCGCCGCCGAGCGCGAGACGGTGGAGCGCGCGCTGGCTGCCGATCCGCGCATGCGGGAGATCGAGCGGTCGATGCGCAGCCTGGCCTCTGCGGTGCAGGCTCTGTCCGCCGCCGAGGTGGCCCGGGCGGACTTCTCGGGGCTGGCGGACCGCGTGGTGGGCCAGGTGTCGCGCCGGCCGAGCCTGCTCGACCGCCTCCGGGAGACGTGGCGCCATCCGTGGCTGCCCGTCGGGGGCCTCGTCGCGGTCGCCGCTGCGGCCTTCCTCGCCTTCCGTCCGGTCGCTCCGGCGCCGGGCGCGGTGGGCGTGGTGGTCCAGTCGGCCACGGCGGACGCCCCGTCCCAGGTGCAGCCGGTGGTGCTCAAGACCGAATCGGGGGACGCCATCATCTGGCTGGTCGAGCATCCGGACGCCTCCGGCAACCACCGTCCCAGCGTGCTTCCCCCGGACAGGCCGGGCGTACAGGCCCCGGTTCCCAATCAGCAGAGGCCCCGCGCGGGGGAGCTGTGACCCCCCTCGCGGGGGTGGTGTCGCTCGGCGTGGTGGCGGTGCTCGCCGCCGCGCCGGTCAAGGTGGAGGTCCAGGTGGTGCACGCGTCCAACGGTGCGCCACACGTGGACCCCGGCCTGGAGAAGATGCGCCAGGGCTTCGAGAAGGCCGGCCTCCGCTTCACCACCTACCGGCGTCTCTCCGAGCAGACGGTCAGCCTGGCACCGGGCAAGCCCATCGAGGTGGCGCTGCCGGGGAAGACCGCGACCCTCACCCTGGAACCCGGCGAGCACCCCCGCCCGCAGGTGGCAGTGAGCGTCCCGCCCCTTCACACCACGGTGGAGCTCGGAACGGACGCCTCGGCATTTCTCCAGGCCGGCCCCTACGAGAACGGGCAACTGGTGCTGGTGTTGGCGGTGAAGAAGTAGCCCCTCGCCTTTCGTGGCGGCGGGTCGAGCCGTCGAGCAGTGTTGTGCCGCTCGCCCATGTGCACACTGGCCCTCGTCGTCCCCCCTGCCGGGGGAGTCCTCCAGGTCGCCGCCAACCGCGACGAGTTCCTCGCCCGACCGGCAGCGCCACCCGAGGCTTCTCCCGATGGGCGCTGGCTCGCCCCGCGTGACCTTCAGGCCGGGGGGACCTGGCTGGGCCTGAACGCCTCCGGGCTCTTCGTGGGGGTGACGAACCGCGCCGACGGCCTGCGCGACCCATCCCGCCGCTCGCGCGGGCTCCTGGTGCTGGACGCGCTCGAGTCGCCGGATGCAGCCACCCTCCACCGCCGGCTGGGAGGGCTCGACCCGGCCGCGTACAACGGCTTTCACCTCGCCTACGCCGACGGGACGTTCGCCGGGCTGTCCTGGAGCGACGGCACCCGCCTGCGCCAGGAAAGGCTCGCTCCGGGGGTTCACGTGATCACCGAGCAGAGCCTGGGCGTTGGCGAGGACGGCACACGGCGGCGCCTGGTCGAGGAGCGATTGTCATCGGGGCAGGTTCTGGGCCTCGAGGGCTGGCTGGCGCTGCTCTCCGTCCATGGCCCCGAGCCCCGGGCCGGGACCTGCGTCCACGCCGACGCCGTGGGGTACGGGACCCGGTCGGCCTTCGTGCTGCACCGCGGCCCGTCGGTGGCCGAGAGCCGCTGCGCCTGGACCGATGCGCGTCCGTGCATCACCGCCGCCCGGGACGGGAGCGCGCTGCTCCGCGCCGTGGGCCGCTGGTAGCCTCGCCGCCCCGATGCCCGCCATCCAGACGCCGCCCACCGAGACCCCGCGCATCTTCCAGCGCGATGGCCGGCCGCTGATTCGCGCACGCGATCTGGTGGGTCTGCGGCGCTCGACCTTCTCCGACGTCTACTACTTCCTCATCGCCGCCCGGTGGCGGGTGGTGCTGGCCATCTACGGGGGCGGATATCTCCTGATCAACGCGCTGTTCGCGGTGGTCTACAGCTGGACCGGCGGCGTCCTGAACGCGCGCCCCGGCTCCTTCTCCGACGCCTTCTTCTTCAGCGCCGAGACGCTGGGGACCATCGGCTACGGGGTGATGGCGCCGCACTCGCTCGCCGCGCACACCGTGGCGACGCTGGAGAACATGGTGGGGCTGCTCGGGCTGGCCACCTTCACCGGCATCACCTTCGCCAAGTTCAGCCGCCCGAAGGCCCGGGTCATCTTCAGCGACGTGGCGATCATCGCGCCGCGGAACGCTTCACCCACCCTGAGCTTCCGGGTGGCGAACGAGCGGGTCAACCACGTGGTGCAGGCGACGTTGCGGGTGACGCTGGTGCGCTCCGAGGCGACCACCGAGGGCGAGCGCTACCGGCGGATGGTGGACCTGCCACTGGTCCGGAACGAGAGCCCGGCCTTCGTGCTCACCTGGCTCGCGCTCCACGTCATCGACGCGACGAGCCCGCTGCACGGAGTGACTCCGGAGGAGTTCAGCGAGGGGAAGATGGAGATCCTCGTGACCTTCACCGGGTGGGACGAGACGCTGGCCCAGACCATCTACGCCCGGCAGTCATACGTCGGCTCGGAGCTACGCTGGAACCACCGGTTCCACGACGTGATCCGCATGGCGCCCGACGGATCGCGCCAAGTGGACTACGCCCGGTTTCACGAGACCGAGGCGTTGCCCACCGAGACTGCATCCGTGTCGGCCTGAATCCGCGCCGCGCGCTTGTCGAGCTCGGTGCAGACCCGGTCCACGAAGTGGACGATGTCCCAAGGCTTGCGGAGAACGCTGATGCCGCCGAACGAGGACCGCGATGTGGGTCCGCTGGTCACCAGCAGGCACGCGACCTCCGGGAAGTGCGACCCGACGGCACCGAGGAGCAGGTCGCCGCGGGCGTCCTCCAGCCGGACGTCGGAGACGACCAGGTCGGGTCGCTCGGTCTTCAGCCGGTCCAGCGCTTCGTGGGCCGACCCGACCGAGTCCACCTCGTACCCCCGGCGAACAAGCCCGTGACGCATCAGGGCAAGCACCGCCGGGTCGTCCTGGATGATGAGCACGCGTGGCATGACGTCAGGCACCTTGCCCTGCGGAGTCGGTCCCGTCAGCAACCGAATCGGAAGTCGGTGCGCCTGTTCAGTGTTCGACCCTGAAGCCAAGGGCTCAAACAGTCGTTTGGTGCACAAGCGATCAAGCAGGCGATGCGCATCTACTCCGAGGGGTGCCAGACACCTCGTTACGGAACCTCGTTACGGCCTCGTGGGCACCCGTGAGGATGCCACATCGCGGGGCTCGACCCGGGCCGAGAGCCCGCCTCGGGGCCGGAGCGTGACGTTGGGCTCAGGAGCCACTGCGCCGGGGCGAACGGGGACGAGTCGCCATCGGCTGGCGAGCGTCGCCAGCACCAGCATCGCCTCGTTCCAGGCGAACCCCTCACCGATGCAGGCACGGGTTCCTGCCCCGAAGCCGATGAAGGCATGGCGATGGCGGAGGGCGCGGGCCTCGGAGGTCCATCGGCCCGGGTCGACGCGCTCGGGGTCGGGCCAGAAGCGTGCGTCCCGGTGGAGCACCCACGGGCAGAGCACCGCGATGGTGCCCGCCGGGAGGACCGTCCCGTCGGTCAGGGGTAGCGGCTCGAGGACCCTCCGACCGATGACCCAGGCCGGGGGAAATAGCCGCAGCGACTCGCCCACCACGCCGCGGGTGACGCTCAGCGCCTCGAGGTCGTCTGCGGCCGGAAGTCTGCCGGCGAGCACCCGGTCCAGCTCGGCGTGCAACGCGCGCTCCACGTCCGGGTGCGTGCCCAGCAGGTGGAACGCCCAGGTGAGCGCCAGCGCGGTGGTCTCGTGGCCGGCGAGGAGCAGGGTCATCACCTCGTCGCGCACCGCCCGGTCGTCGAAGACGCCGGCCGCCCGCGCATCGAGCAGGGTCCCGAGCAGGTCGTCGTGCCCGGAGCGTTCATGCCGGGCGACGAGCGAGGCCACCGACGCCTCGAGCTCCGCACGCGCGGCCCGGAACCGTCGCGCGCGGGGCAGTGGGAGCGAGAGCAGCAGCCCGCCCAGCGGGAGCGAGAGGCTGCGGAACGCGCCCAGCGCCTCGGTGAGCGCGTCGCCGATCCGGCTCGCCTCGGCGGTGAGGTCCGCGCCGAAGAGCGCCTCGGAGACGATGCCCAGGGTGAGCTGCATCATCGTCCGCCCCAGGTCCACAGTCTCGCCGGGTCGCAGGGTGTCGGAACACGCCCGGGCCTGTCGGACCATCCCCGGCACGTAGCGGAGCAGCTCGCTCCGGTGGAACGCCGGCTGCAACCGGCGACGGTGCTCGAGGTGAACCGCGCCCTCGCTGGTGAGGAGGCCGTCGCCCAGGAGCACGCGGGTGCTCCGGAGCGCGGGCCCCTTCTCGACCTTCGAGGCGTGCGTCAGCAGAAGGTCGCGGACGTGGTCCGGGTGGCCGAGCAGCACCAGACGGCGGCCCGGCACCCGGAAGCGGGCCAGATCGCCACGCTCCGCCTGGAGTCGGGTGAAGAATCCCAGCGCATCCCGGCGGAGGTGGAGGAAGTCACGGCCGGGGAAGCGGACCCAGGCAGAGGCAGGTGGGACGCGCACCTGCCTCACCAGAGGAACGGGATGAGCGCCCGCCGCTCCGCCGGGTAGTCGGGAAACTTCTCCCGGTACCAGCGATGGTTCGCCAGGGCCCGGGGCGCGAGGTTGGCGAAGGTGAAGGCGGCGAACGCCCAGGCAGCCATCGTCTGCGCCGCGAGCGCGAAGCCCAGCCACTCGACGATCTCTGCCAGGTAATTCGGTGCGCTGACGTAGGTGAAGCCGCCGCCGAACGGTACCCGGTAGCCGCTCTCACCCGGGCCCCGTAGCGAGCGCAGCACGTGGTCCGAATGCACGTTCGCCACCAGGCCGAGGACGAACAGCGTGACCCCGAGGACGAAGAAGCCGTCGAAGGGGCGGCTGGTGAGCGTGGCCGCGTTCCCCGTGGCGTTGAGCAGGTTGAACACCATCCCCAGCGCGACGGTGAGCACCGACTGTCGCTTCCCCGAGTCCCTGAGCAGCAGGGAGAAGACGAAGGTGCGCTGCAGGTAGTGGACGAGCCACAGAGCCCCGAGCACCCTGACCATCGGCGTGTCGAACCCGGGGTTGGCGATCCACACCAGGGCGAAGACGAGGACCGACGGCCACTCCATGGCGACCCACCCGACCCTCGAGCCGACTGCCGGACCCCAACCGGGACGGTAGTGACGCCCGTATGGCGCGGTCACGAAGAACAGCAGCGGAAAGACTGCGGCCGCGGAGATCGACACCGCCCAGGGGGCAATTCGAGCGAGCGGCTGGATCGACGTCCAGAACGAGGTCATGGCGAGCGCGACGGCTCACCTTACCCGGCCTCGGGTCTCCTCAGTTCGGCGTCTTCGCTGGCGCTGGACGGCTCGCCGCCGCGCGCACCCTCTCCGCAGGCACGAACTCGTCCATCACCGCGCGCAGCCGCAAGTTCGGGGGCAACATTCCAAGGGAGAGCACGAAGTCGTTGAACCGCTGCCGGTCCAGCCGGCCCCCCAGCGCCAGCTCTGCGCGCTGCCGTGTCTCCAGCATCGACTGGTAGCCGAAGAAGTACGAGGTGGCCTGCCCCGGTCCACGGAACGTGTACCGGTCCACCTCCTGCTTGGCCATCCCTTCCGAGAGGACAACCTCCTCCATCAGCACCCGCTTCGCCTCCTCTGGCGAGATCTGGCCCAGGTTCAGCATCGGATCGAGGAACGCCCGGGCGGCGCGGAGCAACCGGTGCTGGAGCGACGCCAGCTGCCCATCGAGCGGCAGGTAGGGCTTCATCTCCGCCTCGGCGTAGAGGGCCCAGCCCTCCACGTTGGCGCTGTTCATGGCGAAGATGCCCCGGGCGATCGATACGCCCTGCTCGATCATCCGCGAGAACTGAAGCTCGTGCCCCGGCCGAGCCTCGTGCACGGTGAGTGTCCAGGTCGCGGCGTCGAAGGTGAAATCGTCCGTCCGGAGGTCCTTCTGTCCGGGTGCCCCCGGGGTGGCCAGGGGAAGGACGAACTCCCCGTACTCGCCGCTGTTGCCGATGAGTCGCGGCGGGTTCATGTGCGGCGCGGGCTGCATCGCCGACTCCGCCTCGGACGCGAGCCGGATGACCGCCTTGCGCTCGGGGAGTGTCACCACGTGCTCCCGCCGGGTGATCTCCTCCAGCGCCGCCAGCCGCTTGGAGTACAAAGGCATCAGCGAGGCGTTGGTCAGCTGCTTCTTCTTCAGCGCCCGTAGCACCGAGCGGTAGTCGCCCCCCGCCGGGAGCTTCTCCGCCCTCGCGACCAGGGGCGCGAGCGCATTCATCTCGTTGCGAAGCTCGGCGAAGGACACCAGCGCCCTGCGGAGCACCTCTTCCGGCGCGGCGTCGACCCCGTAGGTGCGGAGGTACATCGCGTAGAGCTCGGGGGGGAGACGGCTCTCGGTCCGGGTGCGCGGGAGGATCTCCGCCTTGACCCAGGCGTCGTAGGCCTCCATCTGCTCGCCCAGCTTCGCCAGCGGCTGCTCGTACCCGCTCAGCCCGTTCTTCTTGAAGAGCTCGCCGATGCCCGCGACCAGTCGCTTGCTGTCCGCCAGGGCCTGCTCCACCTCGGGCTTGAATGGTCCGAGGAGCTTCTTGTTCCCGAGCTGCTCCACCGTCCGCGCCTTCGCCAACTCGGTGATCGGCGTCGTTCCCGGCTCCATCCCCGCGTACTTGCGCAGCCGCACCAGCGCCGCCGCCTGCCGCTCCTTCGGGATGCGCGGGTCGAGCAGGGCGAAGATGCCGCTGAAGGCGGTGCGCGCCGGGGTGAAGAACGGGAGCAGCAGCGCATCCTCGAGCTTGCTGACCTCGTTCTGCCGTCGGCCGGCGTCGATGAGGATCTGGATGTCCTGGAGAACCCGCGGGTCCTTCGTCGCCGGCAGCTTCGCCTCGAGGTCCTTGATCACTCCCTCGGTCGCGGCGCGGTTGCGATCGCTGTACCCCGGCCCGAGATCCAGCACCCTGTCGTCCACCCCTTCGACCCCGAGCCGGGCGGCACCTTCGGGAAAGAACTGGGCGGTGACCCGCAGCATCGGCTGGGCGAGGGCGTCGCTCTCACGCACCCAGTCCGGCACCGGCGCGGCCAGGGCCGAGGCGGCGACGAGGAACAGCAGGAAGGGCAACGCACGAACGCGCATGGAAGCTCCGGGGGGAAGACCCGGACACCTTCTGGGCGAAAGCCGTGGCGAGCGCCAGCGGAGTGCAGCGAATGACGCCCGGCCGCCCCCCGCCCCGGGCCGGCCCACCGCCAAAGGTGAGGCGGATGTTCAGCTGAACGCGGAACGGGCCGCCCGGTCGCCCCTCGCGGAGAGAACGGACGGCCCGCCCCTGGAACTGCAACTCGCTCAGATGTCGAAGTAGAGCGCGAACTCCATCGGGTGGGGCCGCAGCCGCACCGGGTTCACTTCCTTGTCGATCTTGAGGTTGATCCAGGTGTCGATGACGTCGTCGGTGAAGACGTCGCCCTTGAGCAGGAACTTGTGGTCCTTGCGCAGGCAGTCCAGGGCCTCCTCCAGGCTGCCGGGCATCTTCGGCACGTCCTTCAGCTCCTCCGGCGACAGGCCGTAGATGTCCTTGTCCAGCGGGTCACCCGGGTCGATCTTGTTCTCGATGCCGTCCAGGCCGGCCATCAGCTGCGCGGCGAAGGCCAGGTAAGGGTTGCACGACGGGTCGGGGCTGCGGAACTCGAGCCGCTTGGCCTTGGGGCTCGGGCTGTACATCGGGATGCGGATCGACGCGCTCCGGTTCCGGCTGGAGTAGGCCAGATTCACCGGCGCCTCGAACCCGGGCACCAGCCGCTTGTAGCTGTTGGTGGTGGGGTTGCAGATCGCCGCGAGCGCGCGGGCGTGCTTGAGGATGCCGCCCACGTAGTAGAGCGCCATCTCGCTCAGTCCGGCGTACCCGTCACCGGCGAAGAGCGGCTTGCCGTTCTTCCACAGCGACTGGTGGGTGTGCATGCCCGAGCCGTTGTCCCCGAACAGCGGCTTGGGCATGAAGGTCGCGGTCTTCCCGTGGCGCCAGGCCACGTTCTTCACGATGTACTTGAACCAGCTGAGGTTGTCGGCGCACTTCACCAGGGTGTTGAAGCGGAAGTCGATCTCCGCCTGGCCGGCGGTGGCCACCTCGTGGTGCTGCCGCTCGACCTCGATCCCCACGTCGGCGAGCACGCGGCACATCTCGGTGCGGATGTCCTGCTGGCTGTCGAGCGGGGCGACCGGGAAGTAGCCCTCCTTGTAGCGGACCTTGTAGCCCCGGTTGCCGTCCTCCTTGCCGCTGCTCCAGGCGGCCTCGCTCGAGCCGATCTCGTAGAAGGAGGCGTTCGGCTTACTGTCGAACCGGACCTCGTCGAAGATGAAGAACTCGGCCTCCGGCCCGAAGTACGCGGTGTCCGCGACGCCGGTGGACTTGAGGTACTTCTCCGCCTTGATGGCGATGTTTCGCGGGTCGCGCCCGTATGCTTCCTTGGTGATCGGGTCGACGATGTTGCAGACCAGGCTCAGCGTGGAATCCTTCATGAACGGATCCATCACCGCGGTGGCGGGGTCGGGCATCACCAGCATGTCCGAGGCGTGGATCTCCGCCCAGCCGCGGATCGACGAGCCGTCGAACCCCAGCCCCTCCTCGAAGATCTCCTCCTTCAGCTCTGCGAGGGGGATGGTGAAGTGCTGCCACAGCCCGACGAAGTCCATGAACTTGAGGTCCACCATCACCGCGCCGCGGTCCTTGGCGAGCCCCAGGACATCCTTTGCTTTCATGCGCCCTCCTGGCGGCATCAACGAAACGTGTGCTGGCGGATAAAGCCCCAGACGGACGGAAAAGGGAATGGGAGAGGAGTGAGATTGAAACGGGGGCCGCACCTGCCTACGCTTGTCCGCTGCGAGCCGCCATGGCCGAGCCGCTTTCCGACCGCGCCCGCGAGGTCCTGCACGCGATCATCCGCGAGTACATCTCCACGGGTGATCCGGTGGGTAGCCAGCAGCTGGCGCGGACCAGCGGCTTCGAGGTCTCCTCCGCCACCCTCCGCAACGTGATGGCGGACCTGGAGGACCTCGGATACCTCGAGAAACCGCACACCTCGGCCGGCCGGGTCCCTACCGACCGTGCGTACCGCTTCTACGTGGACACGCTCATCCGCCTCCGCGATCCGAATCCCCGTGACCGCGAGCTCATCCAGCGGGGCCTCAACGCCAGCGGGACGCCCCTCGAGGAATCCGTCCAGGAGGCGGGCCGCATTCTCCATTTCCTCACCCGTCATGCCGGCGTGGTGGTCACGCCGCGTCCCACCTCCGGGACGTTCCACCGCATCGAGTTCGTGCGCCTCCGCGAGGGCCGGGTGCTCGCCATCCTGGTCGACCAGGACGGCCAGGTGCACAACCGTCCGGTGGCGCTGGACTTCGAGATGTCTCCCGAGGAGCTGGTCCGCGCGTCCAACTACCTCAGCGAGCTGCTGGAGAGGCTCCCCCTGGAGCAGGTCCGGGGACGCATCGAGCAGGAGCTGGCCCAGGACCAGGCCGCCTATGATCAGCTGGTGGGCAAGGCCCTGAAGCTGGGTCTCCTCGCCACCGGGGTGCCGCCGACCGAGAAGGTGTTCATCGAGGGCACCGGCAGCTTCCTGGAGGCGCCCGAGTTCGCCGACGTCGAGCGGATGAAGGCCCTCTTCCGCGCCCTGGAGGAGAAGACCCGGCTGGTGGCTCTCCTGGACCGCGTGCAGCGTGCTCGGGAGATGCAGATCTTCATCGGCCATGAGAGCGACCTTTCTCCCGGCGGCGACGTGTCGCTGGTGGCCACCCCCTACGGACCGGCGGACCGCTCGCTGGGGACGGTGGGGGTCATCGGACCGACGCGGATGAACTACCAGCGCGTCATCCCCCTGGTGCAGTTCACCGCCCAGGTCCTCTCGTCGGCCCTGGAGCCCTGAGGAGCGCACGCTGGACGCGACCCTCCCACGACCCGAGCCACGGCCCTGGCTCCCGGCGGTCCTCTTCGCCTGCACGCTGGTGACAGTCTTCGGCACCTTCCTGCTCACCCAGACCGGTGCCTGGACGGACAGCGGGTCGATCCGGCTCAGCACCTCGGCGCTGCTGAGCTCGCTGCAGTTCACCGTGGCGACGGTGAGCATCCTCGGGGCGCACGAGCTCGGACACTACGTGCTCGCCCGCCGGCACGGGGTGAGCGCCAGCCTGCCGTACTTCATCCCCCTGCCTCTGCTGGGCTTCGGCACGCTCGGGGCGGTCATCCGGGTGCGCGACCGCATCCCTACCCGGAATGCCCTGGTGGACATCGGCGCCGCCGGCCCCATCGCCGGGTTCCTGGTGTGCCTTCCGTTCCTCGCCTGGGGCTACGCGCACTCGCGCTTCGCCCCGCTGCCGCCCACCGGATCCACGGTGCTGGGTCCGATGTCGCTCTGGAGCGTCCTCCATCACGGACTCCCGCGGCTGGACCCACCCATCTACGGGGATAACCTGCTGCTCCGGCTCTTCGAGCTGGCCTTTCTCGGCCCCCGCCCCCCGGGCATGGACGTCAACGCGCATCCCTACGTGCTCGCCGGCTGGCTGGGGACGCTCATCACCATGCTGAATCTGTTCCCCATCGGGCAGCTGGACGCCGGACACCTCACCTACGCCGTCTTTGGCAGGCGGGCCCGGACCATCGGACGCTGTGCCCTGGCGCTGCTGGCGCTGCTCACGGTGCTGGTCTCCTTCTCCTGGATCGCCTGGCTGCTGGTGGTGGCGCTGGTGGTCGGGGTCCGGCACCCGCCGGTGACGGCCCCGGACGAGCCCCTCGGCGCCGCACGTGGGTGGTTGTGCGTGGCCACCCTCGCGGTGGCGGTCCTCTGTTTTCTCCCCGCACCCTTCGTTGCACTCCTCTAGACCCGCCGCAGTCCTCTAGACTGCTCGCCGACCTCCGAGCGGCGAACGCCCGCCGGCCATTCCCCGATGAAAGTTCTCTGTCCCTCCTGCGAGCGCCTCGTCGAGCTGGTCGATCTCCGCGTCGAGCGGGGTGGGCTGGTGGCCCGCTGTCCGGCGTGCGGTGCCGAGCAGCGGCAGCAGCTGCCAGCGCGGCCGGTGACGGTGCTGTCTCCGAAGGCGGCGAAGGCCTCCGGGACGACGGACGCGCCCCGCCCCGCGCCCGCCCCGGCCGACGAGGACGAGAACGACGAGGGGCCGACCATCATCCTCTTGACGCCGACCTCGGACGCGGTGCCGCTGGCCGTCGCCCCTCCCGGGACGTCCGCGCTGCCGAAGCCGGCCGAGGTGGCCCGGTTCGACTCGCCCACCCGGCCGCCGGCCATCGCCCCGGTCACCGTCGAGCCCGCATCTCCGCCGAAGCGGGTGGTGGACGCCGAGTTCGCGCAGCTTCTGAACCAGCTCGGCGACGTGCACCCGCCCACGCCGCCGCCCCAGGCGCTGCACCCCCGGAACACCGGCTCCACCCCGGTGGTGGCGCCGCAGCCGGGGGTCGCCCGCGGGTCGACCATCCAGATTCCTCCGGGGCACTGCCCCAAGTGCATCACCCCGCGGACCCGCGAGGCGCTGATCTGCCCGGCGTGCGGGCTGGTCTTCGCCAACTTCCGCGCCGAGGAGCACCAGCCGTCGGCCGCCCTGGAGTCGGCGTGGCGCGGGCTCGAGGAGCGCTGGACCAGGCAGGACGAGCACGAGAAGTTCCTCCAGCTGGCCTTCAGCATGGACGAGCTGGCCAAGGCCGGGCGGCTGTACCGCATCCGCCTCGCCGCAACGCCCGACGATCCGCAGACCAAGGTGGCGCTCGAGAGCATGGTGCGGATGGCGTCCACTGCGGCAGCGGCGGCGGCGAAGACCGACCCGGCCGAGCTGCAGCGGAACCGGCGCAAGGTGCTGGCGGTGAGCGCGATGCTCTTCTTCGTGATTCCCGTCGCCGCGCTGCTGGTCAACTTCCTCCTCCGGGCCCACTGAGTGCTGCGACCCGGGCATCCTGACCGCTGCGGCGGCCGATCCTCTCGCTGCGACGGGCAGCCTCGTCGCTCCGCTGCTCGACGTCTCGCGAGGGACGCCTCCGCGGCTCGCTCCTCGGGTGCGCCGTCTCGCTTCGGTCTCTGCCGCCTCGCCGTGGTCACGACACCCGGGTCGGAGCACTAGGTGGACGAGATCGCCGCGGTCCTGGGCCCGGGCGGCCGACTCTCCCGCGCGCTGGCCGGGTACGAGCACCGCCCAGAGCAGCTTACCCTGGCGCGCGAGGTGGCCCGGGCGTTCGACGAGCGGCGGATGCTGGTCGCCGAGGCGGGCACCGGGACCGGGAAGACGCTGGCCTACCTCGTCCCGGCCATCCTGAGCGGGCGCCGGGTCGTCATCTCCACCGCGACGAAGAACCTCCAGGACCAGCTGTTCCACAAGGACCTGCCACTGGTGCGGGACACGCTCGGTCTCCCCGTCCGGGCGACGCTGGTCAAGGGCCGGGCGAACTACCTGTGCCTCCACCGGCTGGAGCGGGCGAGGACCGGGGCGCTGCTCGACTCGCGTGAGGACGCCGAGGCCTTCGGGATGCTGCTCCGCTGGGCCGAGCGCACGCAGAGCGGCGACCGCGCCGAGCTGATGCTCCCCGAGGGGTTCTCCGGCTGGCGCCAGGTGTCGACCACGCCCGAGGGATGCCTCGGGACCCGGTGCCCGCAGCACGCGGCGTGCTTCGTCACCCGGCTCCGGCAGCAGGCCGAGGAGTCCGAGCTGGTGGTGGTGAACCACGCGCT
>DATIWB010000067.1:0-27965 GCA_035519675.1 Myxococcaceae bacterium | reverse complement strand
CGATGGCCACCTCGAGCTTCGACACCGGAAGTGCCCTCACCCACCTCCAGTGCAGCGGCTGCGGGCGCGAGCACGACGCCGACCGCCTCCAGAATCTCTGCCCCGACTGCGGCAAGGTGCTCCTCGCCCGCTACGACCTCCAGCGGGCGGCGCGAACCCTCACCAAGGAATCGGTCGCCGCGCGTCCCCGCGGCATGTGGCGCTGGCGCGAGCTGCTCCCGGTCCGGGACTCGCGGCACATCGTCTCCCTGGGGGAGGGGGACTCGCCGCTCCTTCCCGTGCCGCGGCTCGGCGCCCGGGCCGGGCTGAAGCGGTTGCTCCTCAAGGACGAGGGCAGCAATCCCACCGGCTCCTTCAAGGCGCGGGGCATCTCCGCCGGCGTGTCCCGCGCCCGCGAGCTCGGCGCGCGTGAGCTCGCCCTGCCGACGGCCGGGAACGCTGGCGGCGCGCTCGCCGCCTATGCCGCCCGGGCGGGACTGAAGGCCCATGTCTTCATGCCGCTCGACGCCCCGGAGCTGAACAAGAAGGAGTCCGGCATCTACGGCGCCGAGGTGGTGCTCGTCCAGGGGCTGATCAACGACTGCGGCGCCTGGATCCGCAAGCGCGCCGCCGAGGAGGGGTGGTTCGATCTCTCCACCCTCAAGGAGCCCTACCGCGCCGAGGGAAAGAAGACGATGGGCCTCGAGCTGGTGGAGCAGCTCGGCTGGAGCGTCCCCGACGTCGTCGTCTACCCCACCGGGGGCGGCACCGGTCTGGTCGGCATCTGGAAGGCGCTCGAGGAGCTGGAGCAGCTCGGATGGATCGGGTCGAAGCGCCCACGGATGATTGCCGTGCAGACCGAAGGCTGCGCGCCCATCGTCCGGGCCTTCCAGCAGGGCCTCGACCACGCACCGGCCATCGCCGATGCCCGCACCCGCATCAGTGGCCTTCGCGTTCCGGCAGCCGTCGCCGACTCGATCATGCTCGGGCTGATCCGTCGCTCCGGTGGGACGGCCCTCACCGTCACCGACGACGAGGCGCTGGAGGGGATGCGGGAGATCGCTTCCTCCGAGGGCATCTTCGCCGCGCCGGAGGCTGGGGCGGTCTGGGCCGGCATCCAGAAGCTCGTGGCCAGCGGGACGATCGATCGCAATGAACAGATCGTCCTGATGAACACCGGCACAGGCCTGAAGTATGGCGAGCTGGTGTCCTTCGACTTCCCCGTGGTCGACCGCCTCTGAGATGCCCCGCTCGCGGCAGGGACGGCTCGCTGCGTCGCCGTGCGAGCCCGAGCGCCCGGGTGCACAATCCCTCCGTTCCCCACCCGAGACCGATGCGCTCGCTCCTGACGCCCTCGCTCCTCGCCGTTCTCTCCATCGCCTGCGCCCACCCCGGAGGATCCACCATGCCAGCGTCGACCTTCTCCAATCCGCCCGGCCTCGCGCCCCCGCGCGGCTACACCCACGTGGTCGACGTGCCCGCCGGGCGGATGGTGTACGTCGCCGGACAGGTCGCCTTCGACGCCAAGGGCAACGTCGTGGGTCCCGGGGACGTCCGGGCGCAGACCGAGCAGGTATTCCGCAACCTGAAGATCGCGCTCGAGTCGGCCGGGGCGACCTTCGCCGACGTGGTGAAGCTCAACTGGTACGTGCGGGATGCGAGCCAGATCGCCGTGTACCGCGAGGTCCGCGAGCAATTCCTCGGCGATGGGCCGCGCCCCGCGAGCACCCTGGTCGAGGTGAAGGGCCTCGTCCGCGACGATCTCCTGATCGAGATCGAGGCGGTCGCCGCTCCTCGCCACTGAGCGGGCCCCTCGGGTTCATGCCCCCTCGACGGGCCGTCGTGCCCTGGTCCGTGCCCGGGTGCCCAGGAGCAGCCCGGCCGCGAGGACGATGGCCGCCGCGGCGCAGGCGATGAGCGGCGCCCGGGACCGCCGGAGCCCGCCGGGGAAGGGAACCACCGAGCCGTCGCCGAGCACCGTCACTCCTGCCCAGGTGGAGGCCGGAGCTCGCTCGGCGATGCGGTCCGCGCGCGCCTCCCGCATCGCGCTGGAGACGGAGAGTCCCCGGGCGAGCCCGGCGTAGAAGCCGGACATCAGCTCGGTGCTGGCCGCGTCTCCGATGGGCCTCGAGCTCCCGACGACGGCGCGGGCACCCGCCTGGAAGAAGGCCCGCGCCAGGCTCACCGGCCCCTCTCCGCCCAGCACCACCCCGCTCGCGCTCCGGCAGGCGGCGAGCACCACCAGCTTCCCGGTCAGGTCCAGGCTGGCCACCTCTCGGACCTGGAAGAGCCCGTCCTCCTCCGGTCCTCCCGGAGCCAGCACCAGGGCCGCGTGGCTCGGGTTTCGCTCGTCCACCACCGCGTGCGCAGCGAAGTGGAGGATCGGGACGCCCTGGAGCGGCGTGGTCTTGAGCCGGCGCTCGCTCGCCTCCGCTCCTACGAAGTTGAGGGTACGCCCGGAGAGTGCGTCGGAGATCGCCCTGGCTTCGCGCTCGGCGAAGGGCAGGGGCGGAAGCCGAGTGCCTTCCACCCATTGCTCTCCATTCCGCTCGGCGGCTGGTGCGCCCCCCGGTTGCCCCGAAACGAATGGGTTGGCGAGCACCACTGCCAGGGGCGGCGCCGCCGCTCGGGTCTCCGGCAGATCCGGCCCTGGCGCGCGTCGCCATCGCAGCCACAGGGCCGCGGAGGGCACCACCGAGAGGGCGTAGCGGGCGCCGAGCGGCTCGCCGGTCACCGGTGCCCGGAGGACCTCGAAGGGCAGCCGGTGCAGCGGGCCGTCGGGGATCACCACCAGATGTCGAACGTTGCGGGGCAGATCCTCGAGGAGGGTGCCCAGCAGCTCCCGGTGGAGCCGCGCCGCACCGTCGCCCTCACTTCCCTCGGGGCCGTCGAGCAGTCCTCGGAGGAGCTCCACCTGATCCTTCAGCTCGCCGGCGTCCGGGATGCGACGGGTGCGGATGGCGTCGCGGCTGATGGTGATGAGCCAGGAGCTGCCGTCCGTGTACGTGGCGTCTTGATCGTGCTTCTGCCGCCAGATCTGGAACGACAGGAGCGCCTCGTCTGCGCCGAGCGCCTGCTGCACCTCCGCCAGCGTGGGCGCCGAGAGATCCAGCACCCTGGAGCGTGGTCCGGTGCGAGCCAGCGCGTCGCGGACGATGTCCTCGTCCTGCTCGGCCCGTTGCAGCTCCTCGAGAGCGCCTCGCCGGTCCTCCGGCCCCAGAGAGGGCTCGAGCAGCCGGCGTTGCAGACGGGAGATCTCGCCCAGCGTCGCTGCCTGGCGATCGCGGAGCGGTCCGGCCGACGGTGCAGGCTCGATCCGCGCCGAGACCAGCGCCTCGAGCAGCACCCGTGACCGGTGGCGCTCCATGGCCTGAAAGGCCCGCTCCCGATCCTCGGGGGAGGGGGTGCCCCGGGCCGGATCGAGCATCCATCCGGCCACCAGCGAGTAGGCGAAGGCGGTCTCGGAGCTGGTCCACACCCGCACCAGCCGATCGGCCTGCAGATCGCGGAGCTGGTCCAGCTCGTCCAGCGTGGCCAGCGCATCGGAGATCCCCCCCGCCCGGTCGCCGCTCCGCCAGCGGACGTGGGCCCGCACCAGCAGGGCCATCCCGGTGTTCCAGTGGTTTCCCGTGGCCCGGGCGAGCGCCAGGGACTCGCCGACCTCCCGGAGCGCTTCCTCGGGGTGGGACGGGTCCAGGTCGGCGAGGTACTTCGCGCGCAGCCGCAGCGAGGTCAGCACGCCCCAGGCCGCACGAGGCCGCCAGAAGGCGAGCGCCCGGTCCAGCTCGGACAGAGCAAGAGCCGACGGCCCGAGCCGAGCGGCGCGGATGATCCGGGTGACGTTGGGAGGCCAGTGCGGAGCGCTCAACCTCTTCTCGATCTCCAGGGCGTCATCGATGCGCCGGTCGGCCTCCTCCCATCCGAGGTCGCCCTCGTCGGCGAGGTTGACCGCCTGCGACGCGAGCCGATGCAGGACGATGGCCAGGAGAAAGGGGTCGTCCTTCACCGCGTTCACCTCGTCCAGGAACACCGAGTACGCCTCCCGATGCCGTCCGCTGTCGCTGAGCGCGCTGCCCAGACCGTCCAGGACCTTGTGCCTCAGCTGCTCGGTCCAGAACCAGGCCGGTGCTGACGAGAGCAGGTCCCGCGCGCGGCTGTAGAGCGCGACAGCCAGCCCGTGGTCGTGGTCCTTCCGGGCACACACCGCCGCGCCGAAGAGCGCAGTCGCCTGGATCTCCGGGTCTCCACTCCGCTTCGCCAGCACCTCCAGCCGCGAGAGGTGGGGGTCCGCCTCGCTCCTCCGCGCGTTGTTGCAGAGCGTATTCGCCACCTCCGCCCGGGCGAGCACCTCGCTCCGGTCCATTCCCTTGGTCTGGAAGGCGTCGGCCACCGGGGCGAGGAGACGCACCGCCACGTCGGGCTGGCTGTTGGCGTGTGCAAGGATTCCCAGCCACAGCTGGGCCAGCAGGTCGTCCGGGTGGCCACGCAGCCAGGCCTCGAGGTGCCGAAGGACGGGTTCCCGGCCACGGTCCCAGGAGTGGGCGAGCCGGAGGAAGCAGGCGTAGGCCTCGTGCTCGCCGGGATGGCTCCGGATGGCCGAGTCGCACTCGGCCAGGGAACGCGGGGCTGGGCTGGCGATCGCCAGCAGCGCGGCCACCCAGAGCGCTGGCACGGGCACCTCCGGCTCGGAAGGACGCTAGCCGAAAAGGCGCCGGACCGCGCTCAGGTGGCGTCGTGGAAGATGATTCCCAGCGTGTGCCGCTGACCGCTGCGCACCTCGCTGACGCCGTGCCGCATCCGCACCCGGTACACGCCGCGCGTCCCCTGGACCGGCCGCTCGTTCACCGCGAAGGCCACGGCGTCTCCCTGCGCCAGCGGTACCACGTCCACCCGTGACTGCATCCGCGGTCGCTGCTGGGTGAGCACGAGCTCGCCGCCGGTGAAGTCCACCTCGGGTCTGCTGAGCAGCACCGCCACCTGGAAGGGGAACGCCGCCGGACCGTAGAGGTCCTGGTGCAGGCAGTTGAAGTCCCCCGGGACGTAGCGGAGCAGCAGCGGCGTGGGTCGGGTCTGGCCCGCGGCATGACAGCGGTCCAGGTACTCCTCCAGCCGGTCGGGGTACTGGCTCTGTTTCCCGAGCGCCTTCGCCCAGCGGTTGGCGGCCGGGACCAGCGCTTCGTAGAGGGACCGCCGGAGCGCGGACACCGCCTCGGGGAGGGGATGGGCGAAGTACTGGTACTCGCCCCGACCGAAGCCGTGCTTCGCCATCACCACCTTCGAGCGAAAACGGGCCGGCTCCTCGTACAGCGCGGCGATGGCGGCGCAGTCGCGACTCGGGAGGAGGCCGGGAATGACGCCGTGCCCGGTGGCCTCGAGGGCCGCTGTCCAGTCGTTCTGGGTCATGGGCGCTGCCACCCAGCGCTCAGGGTGCGTCGCTGCCCGGCGGGTCGGCCGTGGCTCCGTCGGCCGGGCCTGCCGCCTCCGCGGCGTCGGCAGCCTCCTCGGCGCGCTGCTCCTCGGTCTCGGGCGCGTCGGCCGCGGCCCGCTCCTCGGGCGTCTCGGCGGCCTCGGCCGTGGCGCGCGCCTTGACCTCCTCGTCGGTGAGGAAGCCCACCGGCGAGCCAGGCGCGTTCAGGAAGCGCACCGCCTTGGGGAACTCGGCGACGAGCGACAGGGCGAGCTCGGCCGGCACCAGCGCGTGCTCGATCTGCGCCGGGTCGGGCCGCTCCACCACCGCCAGCCGGCCCTGCTCCAGGGCCTCGGCCTGCGAGTCGGACAGCTCGAGCCGACGCAGTCGGTTCTTCCGGGTGACGAAGTAGAAGGTCCGCTCGCCCGGCTCGACCGGCACCTGCGCGCCGAGCACTCGCTCACGCAGCCGTCGGTCGCGCTCCTGCTGGCGCTTGGCCTCCAGGCGCTGCGAGGCCTTGCTTCCTGCCAGTGGCGGGAGCTCGGGGATGGTGGAGAGCCGCTGTGGCCGGACCACCAACCACGGGCCAGCTGTCTTCCCGCTCGCCGGCGCCGGGCGGTCGCGGTGTCGCTCCGGACGCGGGGGCGGTTCGGTCTTCTCGGCCTTCTCTGCCTGCTCGGCCGTGACCAGGCCGGCCTTGAGCAGCTTGTCGCGGAGGTTCTGCACGGTGCGGGGACGCTTCTCACCACGTCCCGGTTCCGGGCGGAAGTCCCGTGCTAGGGTCCGTCCGTTCCGTGCCGCACTCTTTCCGTCTCCTCGCTGGGCTGGTGCTGCTCGCCGCCTGCACCGAACCGGTCGACCGCGCAGCCAAGGAGCGAATCTTCTCGCCCGAGGCTCCGCCAGCGGTGGTCGCCTCGGCCAAGGAGAGCCTCGAGCCCCAGAAGCTCGCCTTGGACCCGAAGCTCGCGCACCGGGTGGTGGACATGGGGTCCGCCGAGGTGACCGAGCGCCTGGGGCCGCACCGTTTCAGCGCCGAAGTCTCGTTCACCTGGACCGCCGGCAAGGACACGGTGAAGCTCACCGAGAACCGGCTCCTCGAGTCGGCCGCCGGCGGCGTCGCCGGGGACTTCCACGCCCGCATCGACAACAGCCGGGACCAGGGCCTGGAGGTCGTCCGTGCCAGAGGTCAGGTCTTCGCCCGCAGCAAGTACGGCAAGTACCGCCTCCGCCTCCGCGACCGCGGCATCGCCGAGCGCACCCGTGACGAGACCGCCGGCGCGCTCCGGGAGCTGGATGGGCTCTTCCAGGGCCGGCTGGAGCTCGCGCTCGATGGGCCCACCTCGGTCGAGGGACGCCCCGCAATCCGCTACACCGTCCGCCTGTCCGACGCCCCACCTCCGCCGAAGGGGGCCAGGGCCGAGTCACCGCCGCCGGTCGCGTACGCCCGTGGCGGGCTCGACGAGGACAGCGCCCGCCGGCAGCGCTTCATGGAGCAGCGTCAGCCGAAGAAGCTCGCCGGCGAGGTGCTGGTCGACTCGGCCACCGCAGTGGTCCTCCGCGCCCACCTCGACGGCATCCTGACCGTTCCCGGCGAGAAGGGCATCGCCCCGGCGCAGCTCCACGTGGTGCTCGACGAGCGCATCAAGGACGTGGGCGGGTCCGTGGCCATCCAGGTCCCGGAGGGTCACCTCCCCGACGCCGACAAGCCCGAAGGCATCGCCGATGCCCTCGACCGGTTCGGGATCCAGCGGAAGGTCGGGGCCGACGCCGGCGTGGACACCGAGGTGGACGAGGACACCTCCGGATAGGCCCGGTTCGGCTCGGGTTTTCCGCCCTTCCCGGACGCTCCCGCTCGAAAAGTTGATCTCCCCGGTCCCACCCGTAAGGTATCGGAACGCCGCGGTTTCTGAAGCGGCTCCTCTGGACGCCCGTTCAGAGGTGGGACATTTCGACGAGGAGCCATGGAGCGCACGCCGAAGACGAAGGCCGGAGCCGTCAGCGAGGCGCTGCGAAGGCAGGACCGCCACCTGGCTCCGGACGAGGAGCGCGCGGTCCGCATGCTCCACGGCGTGGGCGTCCGGGCCGATGCCCCGCTGGCGCGAATCGCCCCCGAGGGCAGCGAGCTCGCCGACGAGCTGCTCCTCCTCGAGCTCCAGCTCGCCCGCCAGGCCCGGACCCGCGTGCCCCGGATGCCCTCGCCGGCGAAGTCGAAGATCGTTCGTGCCCTCCGCGGCCGACGCTAGGACGCGGGTCTCCGCTCAGGCGCCCAGCACCGCCACCAGCTCGGCTCCCAGACGTTCGAGCCCGAGCGGGCTGGCGCACAGCGCCGGCGCCATCTGCTCCGGTGACTCGGGCGCCCCCCGGCTCCAGAGCGCGACCAGCCACCGTGCGGCCACCGGGTTCCGGAACTCGTCGGCGTCGAACCGCCGGTCCGCCTCGGCCCACACGCAGCTGGCGAGCGCAGCGGCCCGCAGCCGTCGACGGGTGACGTCCAGGTCCGCCACCATCCCCAGCGTGCGGCCCCGGCCCACGCGGACATGCAGCGCAGCCGAGACCGCCTCGGCCGCCTCCCCGAGTCGCTGGGGGGTGGGACCCGAGCTGGCCATCGTCCGGCGATGGGGGTCGAGCGCGGCCTCGGCCCGCAGCGTCGCCAGGGCCACCAGCGCTTCCATCCGCGCCACCTCGCGTGCCGTGGCCCTCCCCAGCTGGAGCACTCCCCGCAACCAGTGCTCGTGCCAGAGCAGCCCGCGCACCACCCAGCCCGAGGCGGCCACCACTGCGCGGTCGCCCATCCAGCGGTGCTCCACCGGAGCCTCGGATTCCACCGACGCGAGGTGCAACGCGCAGCCGGTCCAGAAGAAGCGCTGTGGAGCCTCGGCCGCGTCGCTCTCTGCCGGAAGCAGCAGCTCGATGTGCTCGGGAACATCGACCGCGATGGCCCGGTGGGCCGCCGCCGGCACGGCCCTCGTCACCAGATGCCGCGCACGCTCCTCGCCGTCCGGCAGACGGCCCGCCCACGCGCGGAGCGCCTCGTCGGCCGCCTGGAGCGCCCCGGGATAGCCGGGCAGCGCTCCCACCCGGTCCAGGTCGGCCAGGGTCGCATCCCCACGCGGGAGCGGCCCGAGCCGCGGCGTCACCTTTCCCAGCGCCCAGGCCAGCACGTCGCGGTAGGCGTCCCCGGTCGAGCGAAGGAATCCCTCGGTGTCGAGCGCCGTCCAGGCGGGGTCCCGCCGGGCGTCGAGGAGCGCGGGGAGGCTGGCCGCTCCCAGAGCGCTCACCCCCTCGGCCAGCTCGGCCTGCACCCGCTGCGCCCGGGGCAGGAGCGCCTCCCAGCCGCGGTCCACTGCCGCCTCGCGCTGCAACCGCGCCAGCCGCTCGTCGGTCCGGGAGAGCTCGGCCTCGGCCTCGGCCAGGGGCACCTCCAGCTCCGCCTCGGTGCGCCAGCGTGCGCCGTGGAGCGCGGTGCGCCCCTCGCGCGCCGCGGCCTCGAGCGAGGCGTCCTCGAGGAAGCGCACCAGCATCCGCAGCCGCGGCAGCTCCGGCGCCGGCACCCGGCTCGAGGCGAGCAGCGCCCCCACTGCCCGCGCCGTGTCCGGTGAGACCACCTCGCGGTGGCCCTGGTCGACCACTCCGAGCTGGGCCATGCCCGGCGCCGCCTGAGCCCGGGCTCGCCCCAGCTCCTCCAGCCACGCCTCGGCCTCGACGCGGAGCGAGTTCAGCGATGCCATGGCATTCAGTCTCGCGCCGCTAGCGGTCCTCGAGGAGGTCGGTGGCGGTCAGCTCCGGCGCGGCCCGTCCCCTCTCGTACCCCAGCAGACCCAGGGCGTCGTACCGGGGACGGATCCGGTCGGAGAGCAGTCCGATACGCTTCAGGTTGGGAACGATGCGCTTGAACATCGTCTGCCGGAACGAGCCCATCAGCTTGCTGGTGACGCTCAGCCGCTCCCACTCGGCGCGGTCGAAGGCGTGTGCCCAGTGCTCCTCGTAGAACTCCCAGGCCAGGAACCGGTTGCGGAGCAGGAGCGAGACCTCGAAGGCCCAGTCCTCCCGTTCCTTCCGCTCCCGGTCGCTCAGCTGCTGGAGCCATTCCTGGAGGGCCAGGACCCCGAAGTGCACGTGCCGGGCCTCGTCGGTGATGACCGAGGTGAGGAGCTGCTTCAAGAGCGGCTCGCCGGTGATCTGCCGGAAGGTCCCGAACGCTCCCAGCGCCAGCCCCTCGATCATGATCTGCATCCCGAGGAACTTCACGTCCCAGCGGGAGTCGGTCATCAGCGCGTCGACGATGGTGTAGAGGTTGTCGTTGATCTCGTAGAGCTTCTCCAGTTTCCGGGTGAGGTAGCCGTGGAACACCTCGACGTGCCGCCCCTCGTCCACCACCTGGCTGCTGCCGTAGAGCTTGGCGTCCAGCCACGGCACCGCCTCGGTCACCTGGCACGCGGCGAAGAGCGCGCCCTGCTCCCCGTGGAGCGACTGGCTCAGGAGCCAGGCGAGCAGGTCGTGAAGCTGCTTCATCCGCTCCCCCGGGCCGAGCGTGTGCCAGGCCGGGGTGGTGGACACCGGATGGAACTCCTCGGGGATGAGCGGGTGCTCCGGGTCGAGCGGGTCGACGGAGGTGGACCAGTCGAGGTCGGTGGTGGCGTTCCACTGCGAGCTCTTCGCCGCCTCGTAGAGCCGGGACAGCTGGGGGCGATCGCGCAGATAGCTCCAGTCGAAGATGGCCCGGTGCTCGGCCTGCATCGCGGTGGACCGGGCGCCGCGCGCCTCCTGCATCACCATTCCCCGGTACGCCGGCCCGAGCAGCGAGGCCAGAACCCGGAGGTTCCCGCTCGCCGTCGCCTCCCGGAGCACCGGCCCGGAGCGCCCCAGGTTCTGCACCGCCCTCGCCAGCGTGGTCATGTCTCGTCACGCTGCCAGGAGGTTGATTCACCGGTCAAGGCGAGCGTCGGGACACTGCGGGCGTGAGGCGGAGGGCCTTTCAGACCCGCGCAGTTGGTCCGCTCGCCCCGAGCGTGGCGGCGGGGCTGGGGTGTCCGCTGGAGGAGGCCCGCATCCTGGTCGAGCGTGGCGCGGTCTACGTCCGGGGGCGCCGCCAGCGCGACCCCACCGCGGCGGTGCCGGCGGACAGCCCCGTCCTGGTGGTGCTGGAGGAAGCGGGGCGCTCCTCCACCGCGGCCGCTGCTGCCCCCGCCCCGCTGCGCGTCCTCCACGAGGACCCCGACGTGCTCGCGGTGGAGAAGCCGGCGGGGCTGGCCGCGCAGCCCACGCCCGGCGGGGCCATCAGCCTGCTCACCCTCGCCTCGACCTACCTCGGGCGCGAGGCCGGCCTGGTGCACCGGCTGGACCGGGACACGAGCGGGGTGACGGTGTTCGGCAAGTCGCCCGCTGCCACCAGGGCCCTCGCCGCGAGCTTCCGCACCGGCGCGGCACGCAAGCAGTACCTCGCGGTGACCGGTCCGGGGCTCCCCCCGGAGGGGATCTGCCGGTTGCGCCTGGCGCGTGACCCGACGCGCCCCGGGCGCTGGGTGGCACGACCCCGCGACGGCCTCCAAGCCGAGACCGGTTTCCGCAGGCTCGGAGGCTCGCTGGACCTCGCGGTCGCCGCGGTCTGGCCGCGCACCGGCCGGACGCACCAGATCCGCGCCCACCTCGCCGCGCTCGGAGCCCCCATCGCCGGGGACCGGCTCTACGGCGGCCCGGCACGCCTCCAGGGCCGGGAGATCGGTCGCTCAATGTTGCATGCGCACGTGCTCGTCCTTCCGCACCCGCGCACCGGCGCCCTGCTGCGGCTGGTGGCCCCGCTCCCGGCGGACCTCGCACCCTGGTTCGCCGCACTGGACGTCGTCCCCGGGGAGGACCCGCCCGAGCTGCTCACTTCACCTGGATCCGCAGCCCCCCGACGATGAGGTCACCCGCGCCGGAGAGCCCATGCCGCCAGCCGATGTCCAGCCCGGCGTTGTCGAAGACGAAGCCGAGCCCGGCACCGAGGAAGTTCTGCTGCACCGGCTCGCGCCACTCCCACCCCCCGCGCAGGGCGAAGCTCCTCCCCAGGAAGACCTCCAGCCCGCTGTTCCAGGTCGGATGCAGTGGCCCCCGTCCGATGTCGCTCCGCACCTCGGTCGCCAGGCGGACCGGACCCACGAGCAGCCCGAACCCCACCTCGAAGCTGCGCGACAGCTCGGGGTGGTGGGTGTCGATGAGGTTGTAACCGGCGAAGCCCAGGGTCAGCTGGGGGATGACCAGGATGGAGACGCCGACATTCAGGCTCGCGGCGTTGATCTTCGGCGTGCCCTGGATGAGCCAGCGCCCGCCGATCCCGATTGCCACCCGGTCGCCGAGCCGGGTGGCGATGGAGAGCGAGTGGGCCCACTGCCCCACGTTCGCCCCGCCGTACTCGTTGGAGATGTAGTGGAGGCTGTAGGCCCCGGAGAGGTCCGGGTTGGTGCTGTCGCGCGCCCAGCCCGCCGCGTACCAGCCCTTCGCCTTCCAGTCGTAGCCGCCGGCGAACTCCAGCTGGTAGGCCTGGAACAGCGCCATCGCCGCCGGGTTGCCGTCGGCGGCGTTTGCCCCGATGCCCAGCTCGCGGAAGGTGCCTCCCATCCCCACCTCGCGGGCGCCACGGGCGGCGTCGAAGTCCAGGGGCGGCGCGGCGGCGAGCAGCGGACGCGCGAGGAGCATCGAGGCGAGGAGGAGGAGACGGGTCATTCGCGGCAAGGGAGGGTACGACCTCAGGGCAACAGCACCGTCGAGCCGGTCGTCTTCCGCGCCTCGAGGTCCATGTGCGCCCGTGCCACCTCGCGCAGCGGGTAGCGCTGGTTCACGTGGATGGTGATCACCCCGCGGGCCACCAGGTCGAACAGCTCGCGCGCCCCGGCCAGGAGATCTTCGCGCTTGGCGACGTACGTCCCGAGCGTCGGACGGGTCACGTAGAGCGAGCCTCCCGCCGCGAGCCGCTGCAGGTCGAAGGGCGGGACCGGGCCGCTCGAGGCGCCGAAGAGCACCATCAGCCCGAAGGGGGCCAGGCACTCCAGCGAGACGTCGAAGGTGTCCTTGCCGACGGAGTCGTACACCACCGGCACCTTCGCCCCGGCGGTGAGCTCCTTCACCTTCGCCGGGAGCTCGCGCCGGTTGTTCGGGTCGAGGACCAGCGGATGGGTGCACCCGGCCTCGCGGGCGAGCTGAGCCTTGGCCTCACTCCCCACGGTGCCGATCACCGTCGCCCCGAGGTGCCGGAGCCACTGGCAGAGGATGAGACCGACCCCGCCGGCCGCCGCATGCGCCAGCACCGTCTGCCCCCGCTCGACCTTGAAGGTGCGGCGCACCAGGTACCAGGCGGTGAGCCCCTTGAGGAGCGAGGCGGCGGCCGCCTCGTCGGAGACTCCCTCGGGCACCGGCACGAGCCTGTCCGCCGGGTAGTTGCGCGCCTCGGCGTAGGCGCCGAGCGGGGCGCCGGCATAGGCCACCCGCTCGCCCACGCGCACCGTGCTCACGCCGGGACCGACCGTGGTCACCACCCCGGCGGCCTCCTGGCCGAGACCGCTGGGGAGCTGGAGCGGGTAGTGGCCGTTGCGCTGGTACACGTCGATGAAGTTCAGGCCCACCGCGCTGTGCCGCACCGTGGCCTCACCCGGCCCCGGGGGCGGGACCTGGACCTCCTCCAGGGCCATCACCTCGGGACCGCCCTGCTTCCTCAGCCGGACTGCCAGTGCCATCGAACGTCTCTCCCTAGCCTGCGCTCGCGCGGCCGCGGCGCGCCTCGATGAAGGAGCGGACCGCGCTCACCACGAAGGCAAGGCAGACCACGAAGGTGACCAGCTGTGCGATGACCGCCACCGGCCGCTCGGCGGTCCCTCCCAGGAGCGCGGGGAGGCGGAGCACCCCCGGGATGCACCCCAGGATGCCGAGCAGCGCGACCAGGACCGCGGCGTGCATGGCGTGCATCCGCAGACGGGGGTTCCGGGCGAGCAGCCCGGCCAGCGCGATGAGGACACCGAGGCCGGCGGGGATGAGCGCAGTCGGGGCGTGCGCGCCGGTGCCGACGTAGGTGCCGAGGCCGATCGCCACCAGCACGATGCCGACGAGGAGAGCGAGCGTGGGCATGGGCACTGCTGGCTCTAGCCCGCGCAGACAGCTCGTGTACAGTCCTCGGCCCCCGTGCGCCGCCTCCGCCTGCCCATCCTCCTGCTCGCCCTGGTCGCCGTCCGGACTGCCCTGGCCTACGTCCCGGCCCCCGGCGCCATCTTCCGGCATCTGCTCACCGGCCGGGACGAGCAACGCATCAGCAGCGCGCGAGTGGACGGCACGCTGGTCCTCTCCGGCGCCGCCGCCGGCGAGGTCGGAGGCCAGGGCGAGCTGCAGTCCGACGCCCGGGTGTACCTGCGTCTGCCCGGACGGTGCCGCCTGGAGGCGAGCGGCTCGGAGACAGGAAAGCTCGCCGTGGTGCAGTCCGGGGGCCAGCTGAAGACCGAGGGCCCGACCGTCGCCGCGCTCGGGCTCGGCCTTGGTGAAGCCTGCGCGCTGTTCGGAGCACGGAGCGCCAGCGACGGACGAAGCGAGCTGGAGGCGCACCTGCGCAAGCGCGGGGTCGACGTCGGAAGCGCATGGCTGGCCCGCTTCGGCGGCCACGTGGCGTACGTGGTCGGCGGCCCCAAGGACACCGACGCCCAGTTCTGGGTCTTCAAGGACAGCTGGCTCCCGGCGCGCATCCGCTGGACCGAGGGTGGCACGCGCTGGGACGTCCGCTTCGTGGACTACAACTCTCCGGCGGGCGACTGGTTCCCCCGCGCGATCGAGGTGTCGCGCGACGGCGAGCGGCAGGTCCGCTTCACCACCCTCTCCGGCGACCCCAGGGCGAACGTCCCGGACCGCCTCTTCTAGGCCGGGGCGCCCGGGCATGGAGCAGCTCGCCTCGGTGGCGGTGGGGCGCCCGGTGAGGGGGCCCTTCACCTACCTCGTCCCGCCCGAATTGCAGGGACGGCTCCAGCGGGGACAGCGCCTGCTGGTCCCCTTCGGCCGTGGGCGGGCGCTGGGCTTCTACCTCGGCCCCGGCCGGCCTCCCGAGGGAGGGGGGCTGCTCAAGAGCGTCTCCGCGCTGCTCGAGGACAGCCCGGCGCTCCCCGACGACGTCCTGGCGCTGGTCGAGTTCGCGGCCACCTACTACCGTCATCCGCTCGGGGAGGCGCTGCGGGCCGCGCTCCCGCCGGGCCTGGCGGACCCTGCGGAGGGGCCGGAGCCGAGCCCCGACCTGGTGCGTACCGTGGTGGTGCGAGGCGCGCCGTCGGTCGACGCGCTGAAGCGCGCGCCGGCGCAGGCGGCGACGCTCGGGTACCTCCTCGCCGTGGGTGGCCGCGCGGAGCTGGACGAGCTGGGCCGCGCCGTTCCGGGCGCCCGGGCGGCGGTGCAGCGACTGGTGGAGCGCGGATGGGTGAGCGTGGAGGAGCGCGCCGTCGAGCCCACCGTCGCCGAGGGGCTGGGGCAGGGGCGGCCGGACCGGCTCACCGGCGCGCAGGCAGCGGCGCTGGCCGAGCTGGAGGGTGCGCTGGACCAGGGCGGCTTCCAGCCCTTCCTCCTCCAGGGAGTGACCGGGAGCGGGAAGACCGAGGTCTACCTGCGTTCCGCCGAGCACGCGCTCGCCGGCGGCGGTGGCGCGCTGGTGCTGGTGCCGGAGATTGCCCTGACCCCGCAGCTGGTCGGCCGCTTCCGGAGTCGCTTCGGCAGCGCGGTGGCGGTGCTGCACAGCGGGCTGCGCGATCGCGAGCGCCTCCTCCACTGGAAGGGGCTCCGCTCGGGCGCGGTGAGGCTGGCGGTGGGCGTGCGCTCGGCGGTGTTCGCCCCCGTTCGAGACCTGGCGCTCCTGGTGGTCGACGAGGAGCACGACCCCTCGTTCAAGCAAGACGAGAAGCTTCGCTACCAGGCGCGCGACCTGGCCGTCGTCCGCGCCAAGCAGGCCGGCGCCACGGTGGTGCTCGGCTCGGCCACTCCCTCGCTGGAGACGGTGGAGAACGCGCGGCGCGGGCGCTACCGCCACCTCCGCCTCCCCGCGCGCGTGGACGACCGGCCGATGCCCCGGGTGGAGCTGGTGGACCTGCGCCGCGTCCGCCCGCGGCCCACCGGGCTTCCGGAACAGGCGCCCGCGCTCTCGCCACCGATGGTGGACGCGCTCGGCGAGGCGCTCGGCCGCGGGCAGCAGGCCATCCTCTTCCTGAATCGCCGCGGACACTCGACGGCGCTGGTGTGCGAGGCCTGCGGGCAGGGCGTGCCCTGCAGCCGCTGCGACGTCTCGCTCACCCTCCATCTCCGCGCGCGGAACCTCCAGTGCCACTACTGCGGCGAGAGCCGGCCGGTTCCCGACGTGTGCCCTGCGTGCGGCGGGCCACTCGTCCCGGTGGGCGCGGGGACCGAACGCATCGAGGCCGAGGTCGCCGAGCGCTTCCCCGGCGCGCGGGTGGCCCGGCTGGATCGGGACGCGGCCACCACCGCCGAGCGGCTGACGGACCTTCTCTCGCGCTTCGCCCGGGGCGAGCTCGACGTGCTGGTGGGCACCCAGATGGTGGCCAAGGGGCACGACTTCCCCGGGGTGACGCTGGTCTGCGTCGTCTCGGCCGACACCGGCCTGCTCCTTCCGGACTTCCGGGCCGCCGAGCGCACCTTCCAGCTGGTGACCCAGGTCTCGGGCCGGGCCGGCCGCGGCCAGGAGCCGGGGCGGGTGCTCGTCCAGACCTGGAACCCCGACGCCGACGCCGTGGCCCGGGTGCCGGCGCACGACTACGACGGGTTCGCCGAGCACGAGCTGGCCTGGCGGGAGGCGCTGGCCTGGCCCCCCTTCAGCCGGCTGGTGGCGGTGCGCATCGAGGGAGAGGACGCGTCGGAGACCGCCCGGGTGGCTCGCAGGCTCGGCGACCGGGTGGCCGTGCTGCTCCCCGCGCCCGAGACCGGGGTGCGCCTTCTCGGTCCGGCGCCGGCGCCGCTGCCCCGGCTCCGGGGGAAGAGCCGCTGGCAGCTCCTGCTCAAGGCGCCCCGGCACGCGCTGCTGGGGCCGGTACTGGACCAGCTGGAGCGCGACCTCGAGGTGCTGCCCGCGGCGGTCCGCGTCGTCATCGACGTGGACCCGGGGGCGATGCTGTAGGCTCTCTTCCCGGACAGACCGTGGCGTCCCCGCTCCTCCTCGTCCACGACGACCTCGCCACCATCGCGCTCGTGCGCCGGACGCTGGTCCGCGCCGGGCACGCCGTGGAGCTCGCCACCTCCACCGCCGACGCGCTGACCGCCGCCGCCACCCTGCAGCCCTCGCTGGTGCTGCTGGCGCCGGGGGTGGAGAGCGGCCGCGGCGCAGCGCTGCTGCAGGAGCTGGCGGCGAGGCCCGAGACTGCCCGGCTCAAGGTGCTGCTCCTCGGCCGGATGGTGGACGGGCACCAGGGCCCGGTCCTCCCGACCCCGTTCCGGTCCGAGACCCTGCTCCGGGCGGTGGACGAGGCGCTGGCGGCCGAGCCGGACACCGACGAGCCGTTGACCGACGTCTTCGGGACGGCCGGGCCCATCGCGCTCGACGTCGGGCCCGAGACGCTGGACCTGGACTGGGAGCCTCCCGCCGGCTCGCTGCCAGTGGCCGAGCCAGCGCCGGTGCACGACCATCTCGAGGCCTTCGACACCGGGCCGCTTCTGGAGGGCGAGCCCGAGGCCGAGTCCGAGCCCGCAGGTGAGGACGAGATGCTCCAGGCCGCCGAGGAGCCGGGGCCGCTCGTTCCCGGGGTCCACCCGGACCTGGAGCACACCGCCCCGATGCTCGCCGTCGCCGCCGGAGCCTGGAGTGCCACCACCGACGACCGGCTGGCGCCGCTCGGCAGAGCCAGCTCGAGCGCCTCGGCGCTGCTCGAGGACATCGCCTCCGAGGCCCGTGCCCGCGAGGACGAGGCGCGGGCCGCGCAGCAGGCCATGGCCGAGGCGCAGCGGCTGCGGGCCGAGGCCGAGGCCGAGGCGGAGGCGCGGGCCCGAGAGGCACGGGAGGCCTCGGCAGCGGCGCTGGCCGCGCGGGTCGACGCCGAGGAGGCCCGGGCGCAGGCCGAGGCGGCGCGGGCCGACGCCGACGCCGCGCGCGCCGAGGCGGAGGTCGCCCGCACGGAGCAGGCGGCGGCCGAGTCCGCGCGGTCCGAGCTGGAGCAGGTCCTGGAGGAGGAGCGGCGCCGCTCCTCCGATGCCCGGGAGGCGGTCGCCTCGGCACAGGCCACCGGCGCCGCCGAGGCCGAGCTGCTGGCCGCCACGCTCCGCGAGGCGGAGGCCCGTGCCGAGGCCGAGACCAACGCCCGGCTGGCGCTGGAGGCCCGCTCGGAGGCGGAGATCGACCGGCTGGGTCAGCAGCTGCGCTCGCAGACGGTGGAGCGGGAGCAGCTGCGGGCCGCCTTCGACGAGGCGTCGGCCGCGAGCGGCGCGCTGTCCGAGGCGAACCAGGCCCTGGAGCGAGAAGCGGCCGAGCTGGCCGAGCGGCTGGCGGCGGAGGAGCGGGCCTCGGCCGAGGCCCGGCGACAGGCCGAGGCCTGGCTGCAGACCGAACGCGAGCAGGCAGATGCGCTCCGCCGCGAGCTGCTGGAGGTGAAGACGGAGCTGCGCCGGCTGCGCGACGAGCTGGAGCAGGGGCGCGGGCGGATGGCGGAGGCGGAGATCCGGGTCGCCCAGCAGTCGGCTGCCCGGGCGGAGGCCGAGGAGGCCGCGCGTGCCGCGGAGCAGTCGGCGGCGCGGGCCCGGGAGGAGCTGGAGCGGGCGCGGGCCGAGACCGAGCAGGTGCGCCAGGACGCCGAGTCCCGCGCCCGCGCCGACGAGGAGCGCCGGCTCGCCGCGGCGCGCGCCCAGGCCGAGGCGGAGGCTGCGGAGGCCTCGCGCCGGGCCGCGGAGCGCGCGCGCTGGGCGGTGGCCGATGCGGGCCGGGTCACGCTCGAGGAGCTGGCGGCGCTGCTCCTCCGCCTCGAGGATGGCCGGGCCACCGCGCGGCTCGAGCTCCGCGCTGCGGACGCGCTGCGGGTGCTCTGGCTGGAGGAAGGCGCTCTGGCCGCTGCGGCGAGCACGGTGTCGACCGAGTCGCTCCTGGACCACGCGGTGCGGGACGGGCTCGTGGACCGGACCGCGGAGCGAGACCTGCGCATCCTTCGCCTGGGCGAGAGTGAGCTGACCGAGGAGCTGGTCCGCCGCAAGCTGGTGACCGACGCCGAGCTGGTGCCGTTCCTGCAGCGGGTGACCGAGGGGCGGGCGCTGGAGGCGTTCTCCGAGCCGGTGTCGTTCTACCGGCTGAGCGCGGACACCCCGCCGCCCGCGGGGAGGCGCGCCGCGGTGCGTCCTTTGTCCGCGCTCGCCGCCGAGGGCGTCCGGCGCGGGCTCCCGGCCGAGGAGGTGGACCGGCTGGTCCCGTCGCTGCGCGCGGTGCCGAAGCTGCTCCGCCGGGTGGACGCGCAGGCGCTCGGCCTGGGCGACCGCGAGCGGAGGCTGCTCGAGTCCATCGATGGCCAGCGTACCGTGCAGCAGCTGCTGCTCTCGCTCGGCGTCGCACGCGATGCGGGCCGCAAGGCGATGGCCGTGGCCGCGGTGCTGGGGTGGATCGAGCTCCACGCCCCCTCGGCGGAGGATGCGCGGGCGGAGACGGTCGAGGTCGCCGCGGCCCGGCTCGAGGCCCGGTGGGCCCAGGTGGAGGACGCGGACTACTTCACCGTCCTCGGGCTGCCCCGGAACGCCGGGACCGACGAGGTGGCGCGAGCGTTCGCCCGGCTGTCGGCGGAGTACGACCCGCTGCGCTGGTCGGGCCATCCGGACCCCCGGGTGCAGGCCCGGGCCGAGCGGATGCAGGCCCTGCTGTCGGAAGCGGCGCGGGCCCTGTCCGACGACGGGCTCCGCAGCGCCTACGCGCGCTCGCTCGGGGAGTGAGGGCCCGGTTCGGTCCTGCTCCTGTCCTGGGGTGAGCGTCCGCCGCGGATTGAGCACCGGCGGGACCCGCCGATTGCGCCGCCGGGACGGGCCCGATTATGACCACCGACGCCCGATGATCCGAGAGATCCGCCTCTGGCCCGATCCCGTCCTTCGCCGCCGCGCCGTCGGCGTCGAGGCGGTGGATGCTTCCATCCGTACCCTGGTCGACGACCTGTTCGAGACCATGTACGCCGCGCCGGGCGTGGGCCTGGCCGCGCCCCAGATCGGCGTGCTGCAGCGAGTTCTGGTGCTCGACACCCGGGCGCGCCAGCCGGAGGTCCAGCCGGTGGCGATGATCAACCCCCGCATCGTCTCCACCGAGGGTGGGCTGTCGGTGTACCGCGAGGGCTGCCTCTCCATCCCCGGCGAGGCCGAGGAGGTGGAGCGTCCGGCGGTGGTCACGGTCGAGTTCCTCGACGTCGATGGCCAGCCGCGTCAGCTCCGCTGCGAGGGGCTCCTCGCCACCGCGGCGCAGCACGAGATCGACCATCTCGATGGCCGGCTGTACGTGGACTTCCTCCCGGTGCTCCAGCGCCTGTCGATGCGGCGGCGGGCGAAGCGGCGGAAGCTGGAACGCGTCGAGACCGTGGAGCAGGCCGCCTCGACCGCCCTCTGAGCCGCCGTGCGGCGTGCACCCGGGCGAGCGTCTCCAGCGAATGGGGGACGAGCAGACACCGGCGGAACCGCGCATCGGGCAGCAGGTGCCCTTCCACGGCGTCAAGCTCTCCCGGGGTGGGCCGCGCCCGCCGACTCCGGCCCCGGCTTCACGGGGAGAAGGGTGCGGTCGCCGCCTGGGCGAGATCCTGGGGAAAGTGGCGCCGATAAGGAGCGGGCGCGGTCGCGTAGTGGCTCGTCGGCTCGCGGACCGCCGTGACGTAGGCGACGACCTGCGTTCCGCTGGTGAGGGTCCCTTCCGGGAACTGCGCACTGGTCTCGGTGGTATGGAAGGTGGCGACCGAGGAGAAGGTCACCTGTGTGCCGCTGATGGTCAGCTTCTCGAGATCGACGGCGTAGTAGTCGGCAGTGCCGTAGCGGGGGGCAGTCCAGGAGATCACCGGACCAGTGCCTACCCCGGACCGGACCTGGGTCGCGTCCAGGCCACCGACTTTGAGGCTCCTCGGAGGCGAGATGGTCGGAGCGAGCTCGGCCGGCAGCGCGTCCATCGCGGCCTGCATCGAGATCCTGACCGAGTAGAAGAGGGTGCCGCCCTGGTAGGGGAACTGCTCGCGAACCGTGACGTAGCTCTGCAGCCGCTCCTTCCAGAGCGCCGGAAGGAATCGGCCGTAGGGCAGATCGAGCATCGCGTCGCTCGTCCCCGGGCCAGCCTGGATCATCAGGAGATCGGGATTGCCCGAGCGTGGACCGGGAGCCAGGTCCAGGCCCCAGGCGATTCCCTCGATGAAGAGCGAGTGCTGCCGGATGACGGTGCCCGCCGGCCAGTCCGCGAGCGCCGCCTCGAACAGCGATGGACGCCAGGACGCGGTGAGGCGTCCACTCGAGCTCACCGGGGCGAGAGGCACCGGGACGTCCTGGCTCAGCCCGGTGGTGACCGTCAGGGAGCGGTCCTCGGCCCAGGTTTGGGCGGCCTGGTACGCGAGCCCGCTTCCCGGGTCGAGGTGCGTCGAGAGCTGGTGCACGTAGAGCACGTCGCCCGACTGAACGCTGAGCAGCGGAGTCGGCCGAGCGGCCCAGGCGAACGGGACCGACGCCGAGGTGATGCCGCCTCCGAGCGTTCCCTGTGGAGCAAGCCGCTCCCACACCGAGGCGTTGGAGCAGGTGAGCTCGACCAGATCCTGACTGTCCGCTGGGGCGAGCCCGGAGAGCTGGAACGTGACCGGGGTGGGCTGGGTGGGGGTCTGGACGTCGCTCCTGCCGAGCAGGTCGGCACCGAGGTCGATCTCCGCGGCCTCGGTACGGAAGAAATGGCGGGCACCGCTTCCCGAGTTGAATTCCAGGACGTACGCGCCCATCGGGGCGCCTTCGAGCTGGAAGGCTCCGGTCGAGTCGAACGAGGCGTTCGCCGGGTTCTTTCCGTCGAGCGTCCGGGCCACCACCGTGGCGGGCGCTCGGGTGTCGGAGCTCGGCCGGGGGACGCTCTTCCCGGTATCGGACCAGAAGACCACCGTCCGTGACCCGGTGATGCGTCGTGTCGCCGTCGGCCCAGGCGGGTCACCGCAGGCCAGCACGAGACAGGGCAGCAGGGCCGAGCCCAGCATTTCGACGAGCCAACGACCGCGGAGCGTCCCAGGCATTGGATCCCCCCTTGAGAGGTGCCAGCGGCGTGCCGGTTGCGACCCGTGGACTGGCAATGGAACCGACTGCGCCGCCGCCCTCAGGAGAGTGAAGCTCGTTGCGCCCTTGGGCAATCGATTGCACACCCGAAGGAGCTGAGCATCAGGGCGGAGCTGCAGCACCTCGTCGGGCAGGGACGGAGCGGCGCGGCCGTCCCTTCGCCTTCCGCCGCCCACCCGGCGGCCTGGGGACCACCGCCGCGCTCCGCGGCGGCCGTGCGCCCTTCACCACCGTGGCCTTCGCCTTGGCCACGCCGATGCGCGGACACAGCTCGCGCACCACGCAGCGCTCGCAGGCCGGGGAGCGGGCGAAGCAGGTCCGCCGTCCGTGCCACACCAGCAGCTGGTGCCCCTTGGCCCACAGCTCTCTCGGGACCAGGGACTGAAGGTCCTCCTCGATGCGGCTGGGGTCCTCCTGGCGGGTGAACCCGAGGCGCCACGAGAGCCGCTTCACGTGCGTGTCCACCGGAAAGGCCGGCTCGCCGCCCAGGTGCACCGTCACCACCCCGGCGGTCTTGGGGCCCACGCCAGGGAGTGCCGCCAGCTCGGCCCGCGCGGTGGGCACCTCGCCACCGTGCTTCTCGGCGACCGCGGCGGCCATCCCCTTCAGCGCCTTCGCCTTCGCCCGGAAGAAGCCGCAGCTGTGGATCATCCTCTCCAGCTCGGGCGTGTCGGCGTTGGCGAGCGTGCGGGCGTCGGGGTAGCGCTCGAACAGGGCGGGCGTCACCATGTTCACCCGCTTGTCGGTGCACTGGGCGGCGAGGATGACCGCGGTCACCAGCTGCAGCGGCGTCCGGTAGTCCAGCTCGATCCGGGCCTCGGGCATCGCCTCCCCCAGCCGCTGGATCACCTTCACCGCGCGCACTCTCCGCTCGGCCACCGTCTCGCGAGCCATGCCCGGGTTGTAGTACGGACCCCGCCGTGGCCACCGCACCGATCGACCTCCGCTCCGACACCGTCACCCGCCCGACGCCGGGCATGCGCCGCGCCATGGCCGAGGCCGAGGTCGGCGACGACGTCTATGGCGAGGACCCCACCGTCCGCGCGCTCGAGGTCCGCGTCGCCGAACGGCTCGGCCTCGAGTCCGCGCTCTTCGTCCCCTCGGGCACGCAGGGGAACCAGGTGGCCATCGGCGTCCACACCCGCCCCGGCGAGGAGGTCATTCTCGAGGAGGGCAGCCACCCCTTCCATTACGAGAACGGCGCCATCGCCGCGCTGTGGGGGGCTCAGCCGCGCACCGTCGTCGGCCAGCGCGGCGTGCTCACCCCGGCGCAGATCCAGGCCGCCTCCCGCGGGAACGACGATCACCTGCCGCGCTCACGCCTGCTGATCCTGGAGAACACCCACAACCGCGGCGGAGGGACGGTGTGGAAGCCGGGAGCCTTCGCCGATGCCGTCGCCGCCGCGCGCACCGCGGGGCTGCTGGTGCACCTCGATGGCGCCCGGCTGTTCAACGCCGAGGTCGCCGCGGGCGTGCCGGCGAGCACCTGGGGGCGCCTGACCGACTCCACCACCGTGTGCTTCAGCAAGGGGCTCGGCGCGCCGGTGGGCTCGGTGCTCGCCGGGAGCAAGGCCTTCGTTGCCGAGGCGCGGCGGCTCCGGAAGCGGCTCGGAGGAGGCATGCGCCAGGCCGGCATCCTCGCCGCCGCGTGCCTCTACGCGCTGGACCACCACGTCGCCCGGCTCGCCGAGGACCACGAGAACGCCCGCGTGCTGGCGCGACGCCTGGCCGACGTGCCCGGGGTGCGGGTGGAGCTCGACCGCGTCGAGACCAACATGGTCTACGCCGAGGTGCCGGTGGAGGCGCCGCCCCTCGTGGCCCGCCTCCGTGCGGCGGGGCTCCTGGTGAACTCCGTGGGACCCCACGCATTGCGCCTGGTCTGTCACCTCGACGTGGACCGGGTGGGATGCGAACGGGCGGCGGACATCCTGCGCGCCTCTCTGGAGGGCAGGTAGGCACCTGTGGGGCCGGTCCTTTTGTCTGGACGGACGCGGGCCATGTGGGCGAGGGTGTCGAGGCTGACACGGCGTCGCGGCCGGCAGCGCATGGACGATGACCCGTCACGCCCTCGTCACAGCCCTGGCCGCCCTGAGCCTCGTGGGCTGTGCCGGGGCACGCGTCCCCGGCGCGCTCACCTCCGATCCGATCGAGCTGGTCCGCCTTGCAGGGACCGGTGAGCCGGTGAAGTCCGAGCCGGCGCCCCGTCCCCTCGCCGTCCCCGCGCCCTCCGACGAGCCGATGACCTCGAGCCTGCTGCGGGCCCGGCTGGTGACCTTCGTCCTCGAGGCGGAGGCCAAGCGGGGTGAGGCCGAGCCGGCATCGCCGATGCCGGCCTCCGAGCTCGCCGCCTGGGAGCGGATCCAGGGCGACGTGGACCGTTTTCTGGCCCTGCCTGCGAACGAGGGCGAGGCCGAGGACGTGCAGATTGCCCGGGGTTCGCTGCGCGCGGCCCTGGACCGCGACGGGCAGGCGTACGGCGGGGTTTCTCCGGAGCTGGTGCAGTCCGTGGAGGACCATCTCGCCCGGCTCGACGCCCGGATGGGCCCGCCTCCGGGGTCACGGTTCCAGTGGCCCCTCGAGGACGTGCGAGTGACCAGCCGCTTCGGCCGCCGGTACCACCCCATCGCCCACCGCAACAAGATGCACTCGGGCATCGACCTGGCCGCCGAGCGAAACCAGCCGGTCATGGCCGCCGGCGCCGGGATCGTGGTGCGCGCCGGCTGGATGCAGGGCTACGGCTACGAGGTGACCGTCGATCACGGCGCCGGACGGGTCACGCGCTACAGTCATCTCGCACGCACCCTGGTGCTCGAGGGGACGCAGGTGGTGAAGGGGATGCCGCTCGGGCTGGCCGGCAGGACCGGGATCGCCACCGGGGTGCACCTCCACTTCGAGTACTGGAAGGACGACGTCGCCCGAGACCCGCTCAGGGATTTCGCGAAGCTGGTCGGCGACGACGGGAAGAGGCCGGTGGTGCTCGCGCACCCGCCAAAGCGGCCGAAGACGGCGGTGGCGCGCAAGCCCGAGGGTCCGGGCGCCTGATCGCGGCGGGCCGCCTTCTGCTGGCCCTGGGCGCGCTGGTCGCCGCCGCCTGCTCCGCCGTCGTCCCGCCGCAGGAGACCGCGCCGCGCCCGCCGGTGGCCCTGACGACCGCCGATGCGGGGGTGGGGACCGAGGTGTTCGTGGACGCCTCGGCGCCGGGTGGCGGCGACGGGAGCCGGGCCCGTCCGTTCCGCGCGCTTGCCGACGCGCCGGGCCACGGCCGCCTTCGGCTGGCCGCCGGGCTCTACCCGGGCGGTCTGCTCCTCGAGGAGGTGGAGCTCGTCGGAGGCCCGGCGGTGGTGCTCTCCGCGTCCGCGTCCGGGCCGTGCGTGCGAACGCGCGGCACGGTGCGGGTCGAGGGCGTGCAGATCCAGGGGGGTGCCGCAGGCCTGGTGGTGGAGGGCGGACGGACCACGCTCGCCTCGGTGGCCTTCAGCGGGCAGCGCCGAGCCGCGCTGGAGGTCGCCGGCGGGGCGGAGCTGCTCGTCGCCGCATCCACGGTCCAGGCCTCGGTCTCCGGGCTTCCCGGGGTCCGGATCCTCCCGGGCGGGAAGGCGGAGCTGCGGCAGGTGCGGTTCCAGGGGCCCTTCCAGCGCGCGATCGACGCCACCGGTCCGGCGTCGCTCCGGCTGTCGGACGTCCGGATCCAGGACGCGGTGACTGGCCTCTGGCTGTCCGGCGGGGCGGCGGTGGTCGAGTCGATGGAGGTCCGCGGCGGCCGTGGCCCGGGACTCTACGTCGCGGGCGCGGCGCTCCAGCTCCGCGACGTCCGCGTCGCCGGGCACGAGTACGGGCTCCTCACCGGCGACGGCGCGCGCCTCGATGGCCGCGGCGTGAGCTCGACCGGCGCCGAGCGGGCCGGCGTGGCCTTCGTCCGGAGCAAGGGAGTGCTCGAGGACGTCCACGTCGACTCCGCCGGGCCGATGGGTGGGGTGCAGCTCATCTCCTCGGAGGTCCGCATCCGCAGGCTGCAGGTGCAGGGCGGCGTCTCCTCGGGGCTGGTGACCCGTGACGCCCAGCTCACGCTGGAGAGCGGGGTCATCACCGGTCCGAGCAGCGCAGACCCCGCGGAGGGAGACGCCATCCAGATCCGCGGTGGGCGCGCCACCCTGGGCGGCCTTCGGATCGCGGACTGCAGCGGCATCGGGGTGCTCGCCGCCGAGGGGGCGACGGTGACGCTCGCCCGTTCGACCGTCAGCGGGGCGGGGGTGGCCGGGGTGGCGGCGGAAACGGAGGCGCGTCTCAGCACGAGCGAGGTGTCTATCGAGCGGACGCGAGGCCCGGCGGTGCTGGTCACCGACCACGGAACGGCACAGCTCCGGGCCACGACCGCGCGCTCCAACCGGGACGGCGCGCTGTGGGCCGAGTGCAGCCAGGGCGTGGACGTGGAGATCGACGGCTGGACCGGCGACGTGACGCCCATGCCCGCCCCCTGCGTCCGCGGGGTGTGGGCCGTCACCCCGCGACGCTGACCGTCCGCGGCGCCGGCTCGGGCACCGGGGAGGCCCGGTCCGCCACCCAGCGGAGGATGCGCGGGTAGACCTCCAGCGGGGCGTGATCGCCGAAGAGCAGGTCGCCGTGCCCGTAGTCGAGCGTGTCGCCGTTCTCGCGCCCGAAGAGCATCACCGTCTTGTCCTCCGAGCCCAGCAGCTCCGCCTGTCCCAGTACCGCCTGCGGCGTGGCGAGCCTGTCCTGGCTGCCGCCCATCACCAGCACCGGCGTGGTCAGCTGGCGCATCCGGGCCCGGTAGTCGATCCGTCCGTCGCGGCTCCGGAACGCATCGTTCCGGCTCCAGTCGTCGAGCTGCCGGAGCAGCCGGTAGCCCATGGAGGAGACGAGGTTGCAGTACATCTTTCTCAGCACGCGCGGGGAGATGGCCCTGGGATTGACGAGCACCTCGGTGAGCGGGAGCGTCACCCGTCCCAGGAAGGGAGCGAGCCCGATGCTGATCCACCGCTGCCGGAAGGCGAGCGGCCAGGCCAGCCACATCGCCACTCGGGAGAAGCGCACCACCCAGCCGGTGTAGCGGAAGAAGACCGGCGCCCCGAGCGCGCACATGCCCCGGATGCGGCCGCCGTGCGGGCCTCCGAGCACCCCGTAGCCGACGAGGGCCCCGAGCGAGTGGCCCACCCAGAAGGCCTGCGAGCCGCTGGTTCGCTCGAGCGCGTGAGCAAGGAGCGCCGGTCCGTCCTGGGCGATGAGATCGTCGGCGTCGAAGAGGAACCGCCGCCACGGGCGGCGGGCCCGGGAGGCGCCCGCACCGCGCCAGTCCACGCTGAACACCTCGAAGCCGGCGGCGGCGAAGGCGTGCGCCAGGGAGTTCGGTGGGTCGAAGTCGAAGTTGACGTGGTTGGCGGCGAGGCCGTGACAGAGCAGCACCGGCTCGGCGAACCGCCGGACCGCAGGACGACGCCGGTGCACCGCGATGCGGGTCCCGTCCGGGGTGGGCACCCATTCCAGCTCCGGACGCGGGCTTCGCAACCGGTAGTACGCGCGCACGGCGACCAGGTAGGCCCCGATGGCCAGGGCCAGGAGCCCCAGGGAGAGAACGGCCCGGACCGGGTCCATGGTGCTAGAGTCCCCCGACCCGTCGGCCGGGGTCTTGCCAGGGACCCGTCCGTCGCAGGGGCCGGAGATCGATGAAGCTGCACAAGCTCAAGTTCGTCCTGCCCAATCTGTTCACCGTCACGTCGATCTTCTGTGGCTTCTACGCCCTGACGCTCTGCGCTGGCGAGGCCAGCCCCTCCCAGCTCTACCAGGCCGCGCTGGCGATCTTCTTCGCCATGTTCTTCGACGGGTTCGACGGCCGCGTGGCGCGCCTCACCCGGACCCAGACCCAGTTCGGGGTGGAGCTGGACAGCCTGGCCGACGTCATCTCCTTCGGCGTGGTCCCGGCGATGCTGGTCTACAAGTGGGCGCTCGCGCCGCTCGGGCTGGTGGGTCTGCTGGTCTCCTTCATGTTCGCCGCCTGCGGGGCGCTGCGGCTGGCCCGCTTCAACGTGCTGGCCCACGCGACCGACCACTCCGGCAGCGGCCGGTTCTTCGTCGGGCTGCCCATCCCCCTGGCCGCGGGGATGATCGTCTCGATGGTCATCGCCCACCACGGGATGCGGGGAGGGGACCCGCTGGGGACGGGCGCCCAGGTGCCCATCGCCATCGTGGTGGCGGTGCTGTCGCTGCTGATGGTCTCGACGCTTCGTTACCGGACGTTCAAGGACGTGCGGCTGAACCGCCGGACCCTGAGCGTCTTCATGCTGGTGTGCCTGGCGGGCGTCCTGGTGGCGACGCGCATCCACCCCTC
>DATIWB010000066.1:0-8001 GCA_035519675.1 Myxococcaceae bacterium | reverse complement strand
CACCAGGCCTCCGAGGAGGCCCGCGCGCACGGTGGGGTCGCGCAGCACTGCCGGCGGGGCGAGCGGGTCGGTGCTCCGCCGCTGCTGGCGGACGAACGCCCACGCAGCCAGTCCCGCGGCCAGCAGCACGGCCACGACCAGGGCTCGGGGGAGCGCCGCAGGCTCGAGCCCCAGCAGCAGCAGGGCCATGGAGAGCGCGCCCAGCGCCGGCCCGGTCAGCTCGAAGCTCCGGACCTCCCGGCGGGGCGGGTCGCGGTACGAGCGCCGGAGCAGCACCACCGCCAGGAGCCCCACCGGAACGTTGACCCAGAACACGCTCCGCCACCCCAGGTGCTCGGTGAGGAGCCCGCCCACCACTGGCCCGATGACCGAGGCCAGTCCCCAGACGCCGGTGAAGACGCTCTGGATCGCCGCGCGCTCCTCCAGCGTGTAGAGGTCGGAGCTGATGGTCAGGGTGGTGGGCTGCACCGCGCCCGCTCCGAGGCCCTGGAGTACCCGGAAGGCGACCAGCATCGGCACGCTGGTGGAGAAACCGCAGAGGACCGAGCCGAGCAGGAAGAGCCCCATCCCGGCGACGAAGGTTCCCCGCCGGCCGAGCTGATCCGACAGGCGCCCTCCGAGCAGCACGCCGACGGTGCTCGCCAGGAGGAATCCGGTGAACACCCAGGCGTAGAGCGCCCGGCCGTCCAGCTCGGCGGTGAGGGTGGGCATGGCGGTGGTGACCACCGTGGTCTCGAAGGCGCTCACCACCAGGCCGAGGAGCACCGCCGCGGTGGCGCGACGCCGCTCGCGACCGGGGGCGGCCGCCTGCCAGGGGATGGTGCTCGAAGCGTCCATGCTCGAAAGGACTTAATCCGCGAATTCCCATGCAGGGAGCGCATCACACGCATACTCTCCTTGCGCGGGGCGGGGCGGGGCCTCGGCCCGGCTGTGCCCCTGGAGCGCACGTGACCACCGACCAGCTCAGCGCGTTCCTGACCCTGGCGCAGGAGAAGCGCTTCGTGAGCGCCGCCCGCCGCCTGGGGATGTCACAGTCGGGGCTGAGCCGGCAGGTACAGTCCCTGGAGCGCGAGCTCGGAACACGCCTCCTGGTGCGCACGCCGCGCGGCGTGGTCCTGACCGGCGCCGGCGAGCGTTACCTGGTGCACGCGCAGCGGGCGCTGGACGCGCTCCAGCGGGGTGCGAGCGAGCTGACCGCGCTGACCGGGAAGGCGAGCGGGCTGGTGGCGCTCGGGACGCTGCCCACGGTGGGCGCGTACCTCCTCCCGGAGCTCCTGCCCCGCTTCCACAAGCTCTTCCCGGACGTGCGGCTCCGCCTGGTGGAGCAGACCTCGGAGGGGCTCGAGGACCGGGTGGCGAAGGGCGAGCTGGACCTGGCGGTCCTGACCCTCCCGGTGCGCCGGGTGGAGCTGGTGCAGCAGAAGCTGTGGAGCGAGGACTTCGTGCTCGCGGTGCCCCGGGGGCATCCGCTCGCCGAGGGGAAGAAGTCGGTGGCACTCCGCGAGGTGCTGCGCTTCCCGATGGTGGTGATGCCCAACGTGGCCGGGACGCGCGCCCTGGAGACCGCGGCCGAGGCGGCGGGCGAGCCGCTCAACGTGGTGCTGGAGACCGACAACCCCGAGGCGATGCGGCGCATGGTCGAGCGGGGGCTGGGCATCGCCCTGCTCCCGTCGATCATGGCCCGGGAGCGGACCGGCCGCGGCTTCGAGGTGGTGGAGGTGGGGGAGGGTGGGGTGAAGCGCCAGGTCGCGCTGTTGCACCGGGGTGAGGGCTACCTGAACGCTGCGGCGCGGGCGCTGAAGGCGTTCCTCGGCGAGTCGCTGCCGAGCTTCTTCGTTCCGGGGACGAGGAAGGTCTCGTAGACTGACCCTGGCGGCGCGGCCACGCTCGACCGGCTCGTTCCCTCCGGCGGATGATGCAGCCGTGCCCGAGTACCCCGACGTCACCGTCTACCTCGAGGCGCTGGCGCCCCGCGTGCTCGGCCAGCCGCTGGAGGGCGTCCGGGTGCGGGGGCCGGCGCTGGTCCGCACGGCGGATCCGCCGCTCCGGGAGGCCACCGGCAAGCGGGTGACCGCGCTGAGGCGCCAGGGCAAGCGGCTGGTGTTCGTGCTCGAGGACGGGCTCTTCCTGGTGCTGCACCTCATGATCGCCGGGCGTCTGCACTGGAAGCCGCTCGGCGCGCCGGTGCCGGGACGCGTCGGCCTCGCCGCCTTCGACTTCCCCACCGGGACGCTGGTGCTCACCGAGGCCAGCCCCAGGAAGCGTGCGCAGCTGTGGCTGCTCCGCGGCGAGGAGGCGGTGCGTGCACTCGATCGGGGTGGCATCGACCCGATGGAGGCGACGCTGGAGCAGTTCGCAGCCGCGCTCCGGCAGGAGAACCACACCCTCAAGCGCGCACTCACCGATCCCCGCCTGTTCAGCGGCATCGGCAATGCCTATTCGGACGAGATCCTCCACGCCGCTCGACTCTCGCCGGTCGCGCTCTCCCAGCGGCTGGACGAGGCGGAGGTCCGGGCCCTGTACGAGGCGACCCGGACCATCCTCCGGACCTGGACCGACCGGCTGCGCGAGCAGGCAGGCAGCGGCTTCCCGGAGAAGGTGACCGCGTTCCGAGAGGGCATGGCGGTGCACGGCCGGTACCGGAAGCCGTGCCCGGACTGCGGCTCGCCGGTGCAGCGCATCGTCCACGCCGACAACGAGACCAACTACTGCCCCACCTGCCAGACCGGTGGACGCCTCCTCGCAGACCGGTCGCTGTCGCGGCTGCTGAAGGAGGACTGGCCCCGGAGCCTCGAGGAGATGGAGGAGGCGCGGGCGGCGACCCGGAGCCGCATGCAGGGGCCAGGGCAGGGGTAGCGGCCGGTCCCCTTGCAGCGAGCGGGTCAGGCCAGGCCGCCGGCGGGGCCGTGGGCCGCAATCGACCGCCGGGACAGGCGTCATGCTCCGCGGGGAGCGGAGGATCTTCGACCGGCATGGGGATGCGCATCGATGTCGTGGAGGGCGGGAAGATCGCCGTCCTGGCGCTGCGGGCCAACCGCCTGCGGACCCTGCTCACCACCGTGGGCATCGGGATTGGTGTCTGCACCCTGCTGGCCATCGTGGGCATCATCCAGGGGCTGAACGCCTCGTTCGCCCAGCAGCTGGCGAGCCTCGGCGGGAACTCGATGTACGTGACCAAGTTCCCGTGGATCATGCGCGGCGACTTCTTCAAGTACCGGAACCGCCGAGAGCTGACGCCGCCGCTGGCCGAGCAGCTGCGCGAGCTGCCCGAGGTCGCCGCCGTCGCGCCAATGACCTTCAAGACCGACGAGGTGAAGTTCTCCAACCTCGCCCTGGCCAACGTCCGGATCCAGGGGACCACCGCCGACTTCCCGGCAGTGGCCGGGTGGGAGGTCACCTCGGGCCGCTTCCTCAGCGGACCGGAGAACGACAACACCAGCTCGGTGGCGGTGCTGGGCGCGGACGTGGCGGACGGGCTGTTCCCCACGGCGAACCCCATCGGCCAGAGCATCCGGATCGGCAACCGCCCGTTCCGGGTCATCGGGGTGCTGGCTCGCAAGGGGAAGATCCTCGGCCAGAACCAGGACCTGGCGATCCAGGTTCCGCTGAAGACGTTCCTCTCCGACTTCGGGAGCAAGCGCCAGCTCACCATCGGGATCGCCGCCGCCACCGGGGTGGACATCCTCCAGGCCCAGGACCAGGTGGAGATCGCGCTCCGGCGTGCCCGGGCGATTCCCCCGGAGAAGGACAGCGACTTCAGCATCAACCGTCCCGAGCAGCTGGCGAACACCTACGCCGAGCTCACCGGTGCGCTCTACGGCGTCGCGCTCGGAGTGGGGTTCATCACCCTGCTGGTGGGAGGCATCGGCATCATGAACGTGATGCTGGTCTCGGTGCGGGAGCGGACCCGGGAGATCGGCGTTCGCCGCGCGCTCGGCGCGCGCCGGCGGACCATCGTGGTGCAGTTCCTCCTCGAGGCGGCCGGAGTGTCGGCGATCGGCGGCGCGATCGGGACGCTCCTCGGGCTCGGGCTGGCGAAGGTGGTCTCGTTGGCCACGCCGCTTGCGGCGGCGGTGCAGCCCGCCACCATCGTCGGGGGCATCGGCTTCGCCGCGGCGGTGGGCCTGGTCTTCGGGATCTGGCCGGCGGCGCGCGCGGCCCAGCTCGACCCGGTCGAGTCGCTTCGCCACGAGTGATGCGGGTGAGACTCAGCCGACGCTAGCGATTCCGGAGCGCCCGGCGGAGCAGCAGGTCGAGCTTCCGGCGGGTCTCCTCGTGGATCTGGGTGCCGGAGGTGAAGATGGCCCGCCCGAGCGACTCCTGACAGCCGCACCCGGAGGCCGCGAGCGACTGGACCGCCGGCAGCGCAGCGCGGATCAACGCCAGGGCCGCTGCGGTGGTGGTCCGGAGGTTGCCGATGATCTCCTCGAGCAGCTCCTGCGCGCCCAGCTCCGTGGGGTGCGGGCGCCAGCAGTCGTAGTCGGTGACCAGGTCCACCGCTGCGTAGCAGAGCTCGGCCTCCCGGGCCAGCTTCGCCTCGGGCATCAGGGTCATTCCGATCAGGTGCGCGCCCCAGGAACGATGCAGGTCGCTCTCGGCGCGAGTCGAGAACTGCGGGCCCTCCATGCAGACGTACGTGCCCCCGTCGTGCACCCGGGCCTCGGAACGCCCGGCCAGGAGAACCTTCCGCAACGAGGCGCAGAACGGCTGTGCGAACTCCACGTGCACCGCCAGGTCGTCGAAGAAGGTCGGTTCGCGGCGGAAGGTGCGATCGATGATCTGGTCCGGGACCACCAGCTCGCCGGGGCGGATCTCCTCCCGCAGCGACCCCACCGCCGCGGTGGCCAGGACGTGGGTCACCCCCACCGCCTTGAGGGCGAAGACGTTCGCCCGGTACGGGACCCGACCGGGGGGGAACCGATGTCCCTCGCCGTGGCGGGGGAGCAGGGCGACGGGGGCCCCTCCGAGCTCCACCACGGTGATCGGTGACGAGGGCGGCCCGAAGGGCGTGTCCACGCGGTGCTGCACGCCGTTCGCCAGAGAGCCCAGCCCCTCCGCCATTCCGGTGCCACCGATGATGCCGAGCATGGGACGATGCGGCGACGACATGGAGACCTTTCCTCCCTTGGAGCAGGCGCGGAGCGGCGCCGCACGCTAGACGAGGGGCCGTGCACACACCAAGGAGCACGTCGATGACCGAGGGCGTGGGACGGGGACTGGCCTACGAGGATCTGGTGCCCGGGCGGCGGATGACCTTCCCCCCGCGCACCCTGAGCCGTGAGGACATCGTCCGCTTCGCCCGGGAGTGGGACCCGCAGCCCTTCCACCTGGACGAGTCCGAGGCACGGAAGACGCACTTCGGCGGGCTCGTCGCCAGTGGCTGGCACACCGCCTGCCTCTCGATGCGCATCGCCGTGGATGGGCTGCTCGAGGGCAGCACCAGCATGGGGTCACCGGGGCTGGAGGAGCTGAAGTGGCTCCGGCCGGTGCGTCCCGAGGATCCGCTCACCCTCACCATCGAGGTGCTCGAGGCCCGGCCGTCCAGGAGCAAGCCGGACCGCGGGAGTGTCAAGCTCGGCTACGTCCTGGTGAACGGCGCGGGCGAGCCGGTGTTCAGCATGGTGGCCTGGGTCATCTTCGGCCGGCGGACTCCGGACCGGCCCGAGGACTGAGTCAGGTGTCCCCCGGGTGACCGAGCCGGTCCACCACCGCCGCCGCGAGCCGCTCGACGCTGACCGGGGCGCTGCCCTCGGCCTTGTTGTTGATGGTGACGTAGACCGGGCGGGCTTCGGCAAGCGCCTCCACGGTGAGCCCGGCGATGTCGCCCCGGAGTGCGGGGTTCTCGTTCACCAGCCGGTCGAACGGGGCGTAGAGCTCGCGGGCCTCCTCGTAGCCGAGCTCCGGAGGAAGCATCCAGCGCACCACCAGCGCGCTCGCCGCCCGGGCCCGGAGACGCCACGCCTGCCACGGAAGCGGCGGAAGGTGGCGCCAGGCCGCGAGCACCGGGATGGCGCCCACGTCCTCCAGCACGTCGGCCACGTCGGTGGTGTACAGCTCGCGGTTGCGTAGCTCGACCGCGTAGAGCGGACCGGCGGGAAGCGCGGCCAGGAATGCGTGCAGCCGGTCGGCGAATGCCGAGGGACCTCCGAGCGCCTGGACGTCCTGGGGCGGGAACTGGAAGACCAGGGGTCCGGCCTTGACCCCCAGCCCCTCGACCAGTGGCGCCACGACGGCATCGCGCGCGTACGCCGCGTCGAGGAAGGTGGGGTTGTCCTCGCCGCGTCGTGCGCCGTACCGCTCGTGGAGCGGGAAGCGGGGAAGGGTCAGCGCCTCGTGCGACTTCACCAGGAAGCGAAAGTCGTCCGGCACGGCGGCGGCCCAGCCGCGAAGGGTCTCGACCGGAACGGGACCGTAGAACGTCCGGTCCACGCCCACGGTGCGGAACAGCGGATGTCGCGCGTACGCCGGCAGGCCCTCGCGGGCGAGGAGCTCCGGTTCGGCCTCGCGCGCGTAGACCAGCCCCGTCCACCCGGGAAACGACCACGAGCTGGTCCCGAGGCGGACGTCGGCCGGCAGCCGTCCGCCGAGCTCGCGCAGTCCCTCGGACACGGGTGCCGGCGCCGGAGGCTCTGGCGGCCGCGCGGGTTCGGCGGCGACACCAGGGGCGGGGGCGAACATCTCGAGCTGAGGCGGAGAGGACATCGAGGCCCCAGCCTCGGCGAGGAAGGCCGCCGGGCTCAAGCGTGGTCCGCGCGGGAGCGCTACTTCGAGGACCCCGACAGTCCAGCGGTGGGTGGCGGATAGCGCGCCGCAATCTCCTTCATGATCGCGCACCCACCCGCGTCGGCCTGCCGGTTGGCGGCGAGCCGCGCCACCGCTGCCGCGTCCCGGCCGGCCTCGGCGCGGACGTCGCGGACACTGCCCGCATCGGCCTTCCCCTTGGCCGGCGTGGCACTCGCCGGCTCCTTCGGGAGGACCTCCGGCTGATCGCAGAGCCGGGCGTAGCCGGCGAAGATTTCCGGGCAGTCGGTGGCTCCGCTCACCGCCACGTCGGTGAGGCAGCGGTCGCGGAGGATCTCCGCCATCCGGGTGTTCGCGGCCGCGGGGGTGGTGGGGAAGGTGAGCCCGCCGATCTTCGGGGCCTTGACCAGGGTGTCCCTGAGCGGGCGCCGCACGGTCCGGAAGTCGGCCATGGTGGTACACACCTCCGCTGACTGACCCACCAGCCGCCGCACGTAGACGTCGAAGACCTCCGAGGTCTCCTCGATGTCGCCGTAGCGGTTCAGCCGCTGCGCCACCTTGTCGATGCTCCGGGCGGCCCGGGCGAGGGCCCCGCAATCGTGCGTCTCCGAGAGCGCGGTCACGATGGCCACCACCGCGTTCCGGTGCGCCTCGTCGATGCCCTGGTTGGTGTTGCGCCGGAGCTCCTGGGCCAGGGACTCCTCGAGCATCAGCATCGCCTTGCTGCTGTACTCGGCATCGCTCACGAACTCCTGGAGGAGCGCATAGCCCACCAGCCGCTTGTCGGAGTTGGCGGTGTCGGTGGCCAGCACGGTGGTCTCGAAGAAGGCGCGGTACTTGTCGCCCTCCCGGGCGCGCTGGAACTCCTTGCTCCAGCGGTCCTGATCCACCTGGGCCTGTCGTTCCGCCTGCTGCTTGTTGGTCCAGCTCTGGTAGGCGTTCACCAGGAACCCGAGGATGGCGACCCAGCCCACCAGCACCTGCGCGGCGACGGTCAGTTTGTTCGTCGACCGCCGCTTGCGATCGGCCTCGATGAGCTCCTCGGCGCTGCGGAGCGTGTCCAGCTGTTCCTTGTTCGCTGCGGCGGCGAGGGCGTACGGATCCTTGGCGTCGAGCGCCTTCTTCAGTTCGTCCGAGACAGGGGTGGCCATTGGTGCTCGACGTTAGCGGAACCGATGCCCTGCTGGCGCTGGTGGCGCTGGCTGCCGGGACCGTCGACGCCATCGGCGGCGGGGGAGGGCTGCTCACCCTGCCTGTCCT
>DATIWB010000065.1:0-19016 GCA_035519675.1 Myxococcaceae bacterium | reverse complement strand
GAAACCGACCTCAAGAATTGGTATCCCCGCCGCAAGGCGCTGAAGACCCGTCGCAGACGACGACGTTGATAGGCCGGGTGTGTACGCGCAGCAATGCGCTCAGCTAACCGGTACTAATTGGTCGTGAGGCTTACTTTACCTTTGTTTCTTGCATGCTCCCCGGAAGTCGATCGGTGGGGAGTACGGGATTCGAGGTCAAGGTCGAGGTCCGGAGCTCGGGTTTTGGAAACCTGGAGCTCCCTGGACGCTGACTCGAGACGGCACATCTCTCGGCAGGAATTTGAATCTACCCTTCGTATGCAGTGACGATTTTTCCGGTGGCTATATCGGAGGGGTCACACCCGTTCCCATCCCGAACACGGAAGTTAAGCCCTCCAGAGCCGATGGTACTCCGCGGGAAACCGCGCGGGAGAGTAGGTCGCCGCCGGGTTTTTTTTGACGGCCGTCAGTCCCTCACCAGGGGCTGGCGGCCGTCGCCGTTTGCGGGCTTGACTCAAGCGCGGTCTGGTTCGCTAGCGCGCGCTCCCGGGGCGGGGCGGCGGGGACAGCACCAGGTAGCCCTCCGGGAGGAGGCTGGTGGCGAGCATCACCGCATTGATGTCCAGGTGCTGCCCCCAGGTGGAAGCGCGCTGGTTGCGAGGCTCGAGCCAGAAGCTCCGGATGGCCTGGGCGAGGGGCTGGTGCTCCTCGACGGCCCGGAGGAGGAGCGAGGTCTGCTCCAGCTCGCCGAAGCGCTCGGGGTGAGCCTCGAGGGACGCGGCGATCACCGGGACGGCCTCCAGCCCGATCGCCAGACCCAGCTCCCGGAAGGCGAGCCGCCGCGCCGCGTCGCCGCCGAGCGTGGACCGCACCCGCTCGAGGCCGGGGAGGGCGGCGGCGAGGAGGCGCGGGAGGAGGCGCGTCCGCGCGAAGGCTCCCAGCGTGACCAGCCGCGCGGTCCAGGCGGCATCGGCCAGCAGCCCACCCAGCCCGAGCGAGTCGGCGGTGCTCCAGGAGCCCTGCTCGGCCAGCTCGCGGAGCGCCTCCTCCTCCCTGCCCAGCGACGGGCCCTGGGGCGAGGGGGCGAGCGCGGCCGCCGTCCAGCGGAGCTCGGCGACGGTGACCAGGCCATCGAGCGCATCGTGCTGTCCCATCGACGAGACCAGCGGCCGGGAGAGGTCGATGCTCATCTTCCAGGCCAGCCTCGATGGCCGCGCCGGGCCGGGAAGCGCGAAGCCGGCAAACGCCGCCGCGGCGAGCTCGCGGGCCCAGAGGTCGAGGCGGGCCTCGCCTGTCGCCCGCGCGAGCTGATCGAGGGCGTGCATCCACCGGGTCAGGTAGTGGAAGTACTGGCCGTCCTGTTCCCACTCCCGCTCCTCGTCCGGGGGCTCCCCCGGGGCGCGCTCCGGGAGCCGCTTGCCGATCCGCAGCCCACCCCGGGTGGGGTGCGCCTCTCCCTCGGCCTCGCTCGCTCCGCTGATCCAGCCCGAGCGGGTGTCGTCGGGCCGGTGCCGCCCCAGGGTGTGGTGGACCCGGTCCACGAGCGCGCGGGCGTGCCGGAGGAGGTCCGGGTTCCGGGAGGCGGAGGAAAGGGCGATGAGGTTGCAGACCGCGAACGCGTCGGTCCAGAGGTAGCGAACCTGGGGTCCCCTGCCGAACGCCCCGGTCCGCTCGAGGAAGCTGGTCATGAGCTTCATCGCCTCGGTGGTGCGCTCGCTCGGGAGATCCATCGGCCTGCGCCTCCAGCCGGCAAGGGTGCAACTCCCGCGCCCGGCCTGCACGAAGCCCAGAACCCGCTGGTCGAGCCTGCGAGCCTCGCCTGGATCCGCGAGGGTCCCAGCGCGTCACCATCGGCTCGAACTCGAGCAGGAACCGATGTCCTCGCCCGCGAAGGCGGCGAGCGCCTCACGTGACTGCCACCAGGTGACGGTCGGGAAGTGTGTCTGTTCCCCTCGAGCCGGTGGAGGACCTGCCCGCCCGCATTGCCCCGGCCTCCCCGAAGCCGGACGTGAAGCGGATGCGCTCCGCCTGCCCGAGGGGAGCAGGGCGCGCAGAGGCTGCGCCCGGCGCTGGCCATCCATGCGAATTTCCAAGTGTCCACGGGCACGAGCGATGCACCGCCAGCGAGCATGGAATCGGTGCACCGCGGGGTTCTTGCCACGGGCGAGAAGGCCCTCCGGCCCGGCTCGCGCCTTCTGGGCTGGGTCCGGCGGCACAGGCGCGCGGTGGTCCCGACCCTGTTGCTGTTGCTGGTCCTCGCCGCCGCGCTGATCTTCGAGGGGGTGCGGGCGCCCCGGGCGAAGCCGAGCGCCTTCCGGTTCGAAACCGCCACCATCACCCGCGGACCGATCCAGGCCCGGGTCACCGCCTCTGGGACCCTGTCCGCCCTGGTCACCGTCCAGGTGGGCAGCCAGATCTCGGGCCGGATCCAGTGGCTCGGCGCCGACTTCAACACCGCGGTGCGCCGGGGACAGGTGGTCGCCCGCATCGATCCCTCGCTGTACGCGGCGGCGGTCGAGCAAGGGCGGGCGAAGGTCCAGACGGCGGCGGCCAACCGTCAGCTTGCCGAGTCGCAACTCACCAATGCCCGGACCCAGACCGAGCGGAACCGGGCTCTTCGAGGGCAGTCCCTCATTGCCCAGTCCACGCTGGATGACAGCGAGACGGCCCTCCGGGTCGCGCAGGCGCAGGCCCGCGCCGCGGCGGCACAGGAGGCCGACGCCCGGGCCACCCTGCACCAGGCGGAGATCAACCTGGCCTACACCACCATCGTCGCCCCCATCGACGGGGTGGTCATCTCCCGCAACGTGGACGTGGGACAGACCGTTGCCGCGACTCTCCAGTCGCCCACGCTGTTCCTCGTCGCCCAGGACCTGCGCCGGATGCAGGTGGACACCAACGTGGCCGAGGCCGACGTGGGGCGCATCGCCGCCGGAATGACGTCGAGCTTCACCGTGGATGCCTACCCGGCGGAGACCTTCCGCGGCACCATCCGCGAGGTCCGCAACGCGCCCCAGACGGTGCAGAACGTGGTGACCTACGACGCGGTCATCGACGTGGAGAACCCGGAGCTGAAGCTGAAGCCGGGGATGACCGCGAACGTGACAGTCGTCTACGCCGACCGGGCCGGCGTCCTCCGGGTTCCGAACGCGGCGGTTCGCTTCCGCGCTCCGCCGGCGATGGTGAGCGCCGCGCCGGCCGCCCCCGTGCTCCGGCCGGACCAGCGGCTGCTGTGGGTGCTCCGGGATGGGCAGCCCCGTCCGGCCGCCGTTCGCCTCGGCGTCTCCGACGGCGTGCTCTCCGAGATTCTGGAGGGCGGGCTGTCCTCCGGCGACGCCGTGGTCACCGAGGCGGTGGCGCCGTCCAAGAGCGGGCCGGGCAGCTATGGCCGGGTCTTCTAGAGGCCCGCCGGTGGCTCCGCTCATCTCGCTCGAGGACGTGAGCAAGATCTACCGGATGGGCGAGGTGGAGGTGCCGGCGCTCCAGCACGTGGACCTCCGCATCGAGGAGGGCGAGTTCGTGGCGGTCATGGGTCCGTCCGGCTCGGGCAAGTCGACGCTGATGAACATCGTCGGCTGCCTGGACCGACCGACCTCGGGCACCTACCGCCTCGGCGGGGCGGAGATGGGCGGACTGTCCCGGGCGCGCCTCGCCGAGGTGCGCAACAGGCAGATCGGCTTCGTCTTCCAGCACTTCAACCTGCTCCCGCGCACCAGCGCGCTGGAGAACGTGGAGCTGCCGCTGGTCTACGCCGGGCTCCCGGCGCGCCAGCGGCAGGAGCGGGCGCTCCAGGCTCTGCAGCGGGTGGGGCTCGCCGAGCGCGCCGCGCACCCACCCAACCAGCTCTCCGGCGGACAGCAGCAGCGGGTCGCCATCGCCAGGGCGGTGGTGAACGATCCGCGGCTCATCGTCGCCGACGAGCCCACCGGTGCGCTCGACACCCGGACCAGCATGGAGGTGATGCAGATCTTCCAGGAGCTGGGGCGGACAGGGGTGACCATCCTCCTCGTGACGCACGAGGCGGACATCGGCCGCTGCGCCGGCCGGATCATGACCATGCGCGACGGCCGCATCCTGAGCGACCGCCGCCAGACGCCGATGCGGGCAGATCCGAGCCGGGTCCCGACCCCGCTGGAGGCCACCGCATGAGGACCGGCACCCTCCTTCGTCTCGCCGGCCGGGCGCTGGGGCGCAACCGGATGCGCTCGTTCCTGACCACGCTCGGGGTGGTCATCGGGGTGGCCGCGGTGATCGCCATGACCGCCATCGGGGAGGGCGCGAAGTACCGCGTGCAGCAGACCTTCGAGTCGATGGGGACCAACCTCCTCATCGTCCTCTCGGGCTCATCGGCCACCGGTGGCATGCAGGGTGGGTTCGGAACCCAGCCCACCCTGACCTGGGAGGACCTCCGGGCGATCCAGACCGAGCTGAGCGCGGTGAAGCTCGCCGCGCCGGTGCTCCGGGTCGCCGCGGTGGTGCAGGCGGAGGATCAGAACTGGACCACCCCGGCGGTCGGGACGACGCCCGAGTACTTCCGGATCCGCAACTGGTCCGTCTCCGCCGGCCAGCCCATGACGGCCGAGGACGTCGGCGCCGGAGCGAAGGTGGTGCTGCTCGGACAGACGGTGGTGGAGAAGCTCTACGGACCGGGCAGCAACCCGGTGGGCCGCACGGTCAGGATCAAGATGGTGCCGTTCCAGGTCATCGGGGTGCTGGCAAGGAAGGGCCAGTCTCCCATGGGCCAGGACTACGACGACGCGGCCTTCGTCCCGGTCACCACCTTCCAGGCCAAGGTCCAGGGCGGCCTGACCAAGTTCCTCCCGGGCGCGATCTTCGTGAGCGCGGTGTCGGCCGACGCCACGGGGCGCGCTCAGCAGCAGATCGCCGGGCTCCTTCGGGATCGCCACCGGCTCGCCCCAGGGACCGACGACGACTTCTCGGTCCGGAACCTGTCGGAGATCGCCAGCGCCCAGGCGCAGGGCACGCAGGTGCTGACCACGCTCCTGGCCAGCATCGCCGCCGTCTCGCTGCTGGTGGGCGGGATCGGCATCATGAACATCATGCTGGTCAGCGTGACCGAGCGGACGCGGGAGATCGGCATTCGCATGGCGGTGGGCGGAAAGCCGGGCGACATCCTGGCTCAGTTCGTGTCCGAGGCCCTGGCGCTGTCGGCGGGAGGAGGGTTGATCGGTGTGGCGGTGGGCATCGGCGCGGCGCTGCTGCTGGCCCACGAGTTCCAATGGCCCACCATCATCCGCGCAGGGACGGTGGTGGTCTCGCTGGGGTTCAGCGCGCTGGTGGGGGTGGTGTTCGGGCTCTACCCGGCACGGAAGGCGTCGCGACTGGACCCGATCGACGCGCTCCGCTTCGAGTGACGGGGGCGCAGCCAGTGCGCCGCCCGGTCGCCCGGAGCGCACCGCTTGCACCCTGCTTCGCCGGCGCTCAGGCCCGCGCTTCCGGTGCGGTGGGGCCCGGGGGCGCCACCACCATCACCTCGGGCGCACGGGTCGCGGTGACCTCCTCCACGAAGCCCATGGCGAACCGGTCGACGGCGTCGAAGTCGGTGTACTCGTAGTCACGGGAGGTATCCGTCTCCCCGCCTTCCTTCCGGACGATCCGCCGCATGAGGAAGCGAGTCAGGAAGCCGTACTTCGTGTACGGGAGCGAGCCGGCGACGAGCTCGATGCGACGGGGACGCCAGCCGGTCCGGGCGATGAACTTGTCGACGATCTCCATCGTCTGCGCCCGGCCGTCGCTCACCTTGCTGAGGAGGGCGAGGCCCACCGAGAAGAAGAGAGTGGGGATCCGCTGGAGCGCCGCCCGGTACTCCTGCACGAAGCGGACGATGGGCCGCAGGTAGCCGTTGGCGATGATGGGGGAGCCGACGAAGACGGCCTGGAACCGGGAGAGATCCAGGTCCTGGGGCAGGCTCTCGGCGTCGAGCAGCTCGACCAGGTGGCGCCGGACGCGGAGCCCGGTGGCGATGCGCTCGGCAATCTTCCGGGTCTGTCCGTTCTGGCTGGCGTAGACGACGAGGACGTTGGCCATGGTGCGCCTCCTTGTGACGAATCCGCGCCGTGCACGTTTGCAACAATCGGTCCGCCGGCCGGCTCCGGCCGGCGACACTTGACTGCGCCGGAGGGTGCGTTAGTCGTCGACCCTGGTCGGGCGAAGCGGCCCCGGCCTCGTGACCGAGGTCCGTCGCTCACCCGCCGGAGGGCCGATGGAGACCAGGAACTATTACGTCATCCTGGGGGTCGATCCGCGCGAGTCGTCCCACGGGATTCGCAGCGCGTTCCGCGAGCTCGTCCAGCGCTACCACCCCGACCGGGTCGGCTCGCAGGCGATGCCGTTCTTCCAGGACATCGTCCAGGCTTACCGGGTGCTCGCCGATCCGGACCGCCGCGCCTCGTACGATGCCGGCCTCCGCGATGGAGGCCAGCGCGCGGTGGAGCCCCGGCGACCCATCACCCCCTCTCCCTGGCCTCAGCCCGAGCCGCTGGCGCCGGTCCCCATCTCGCTGTTCCACGACTTCGCCATCCGCCGGCCGGGGCTCGAGGAGGTCGCCAGCCGGTTCCGCCGGAGCTTCACCCACCCGGACCTGCCGAAGTCGCAGCGCCCGGAGGCACTCCGGCTCGAGGTGCTGCTCCCGCCGGAACGGGCCGCGCGCGGAGGGCTGCTCGAGCTCACCGTCCCCGTCTTCTACCCCTGCCCCTCCTGCCATGGCTCGAGGGCGATCGCCTCGTCCTCCTGCCGCCGCTGCAACGGGCGGGGCATGGAGGAGCACGAGGAGCTGGTCCAGCTCTCGGTCCCGGCCCGGCTCCGGGACGGAGCCGTCTTCGCGCTGCCCCTCCGGGGCCTGGGCATCCACGGGCTCTTTCTCGAGCTGATGTTCCGGGTGGGCGGCCTCAGAGACTGAACGGTCGGCCGGTGCCCCGAGGAGGGCGGGTCGGGCCACCGGCCGCACGTTCTGTAGTAGGACGCCTCATCTCATGGACGTGAAGCCTTTCACCCCCCCGGCGCCGGTGAGCGCAGGCCGGTCGGCGCCTGCCGACGGCCGCCCGGCAGTGGCCGCCACCGCCCCGCAGCCCTTCGTCTATCCGCTCCAGCGGGAGTTCCGGGAGCCGGACTGGACGCGACTCCCCGGCTACCGCTCGGCCTCCCGGGCCGACTGGGAGAGCGCGCTGTGGCAGCGGCGGCACACGGTCAAGAACCTGAAGGAGGTGAAGGACGCGCTCGGCGACCTCATCCCCGACACGCTCCTGGCGAGCATCGACCGGGACCAGCGGGAGCGGGCGACCATGTCGCTGCTCATCCCGCCGCAGATGCTGAACACCATGGACCTGGACGACCTGTGGCACTGCCCGGTGCGCAGGTACATGCTCCCCGCCTTCGACGACCGGCGCACCGACTGGCCGAACCACCCCCGCGCCAGCCGCGACAGCCTGCACGAGGCGGACATGTGGGTCGTCGAGGGGCTGACTCACCGGTACCCGACCAAGGTGCTGGCGGAGATGCTCTCCACCTGCCCGCAGTACTGCGGCCACTGCACCCGCATGGACCTGGTGGGCAACGACGTGCCTCAAGTGGAGAAGCACCGCTTCGCGCTGCCCCAGGCCGAGCGCTACGAGAAGATCCTCGAGTACCTCCGCCGGACGCCGGGCGTGCGCGACGTGGTGGTGTCGGGCGGCGACGTGGCGAATCTACCCATCCAGACGCTCGAGTCGTTCGTCTCCCAGCTGCTGGACATCCCCAACATCCGCGACATCCGGCTAGCCACCAAGGGCTTCATGGGGCTGCCGCAGCACTTCCTGCAGCCCAAGGTGCTCGAGGGATTCGCCCGGCTGGCGAAGAAGGCCTTCGAGCGGGGGGCGCAGCTCGCCCTCCACACCCACGTGAACCACGCCCGGCAGCTCACCCCGCTGGTGCAGAAGGCGGCCGATGCGGTGCTCAACGCCGGGTTCCGTGACATCCGCAACCAGGGCGTGCTGCTGCGGGGGGTGAACGCGACGGCCAAGGATCTCTTGGAGCTGTGCTTCACGCTCCAGGACCACGCGCACATCCTCCCGTACTACTTCTACATGTGCGACATCATCCCCAACTCCGAGCACTGGCGGACCTCGGTGGCGGAGGCGCAGCAGCTCCAGCACGACATCATGGGCTACCTGCCGGGGTTCGCGACCCCGCGCATCGTCTGCGACGTGCCGTTCGTCGGGAAGCGCTGGGTGCACCAGGTGGCCGAGTACGACCGCGAGCACGGCGTCTCGTACTGGACCAAGAACTACCGGACGGGCATCGAGCTGTCGGATCCCTACGCCCTCGAGCGCCGGTACGAATACTACGACCCGGTGTACACGCTCCCGGAGTCGGGTCAGGAGTGGTGGCGCCAGCAGGCCCGGGCATAAGGCGGACGCGCAGCATGATGCAGGTCCCGGACTGGCGCAGCCTCTTCCCCGAGGCGAGCGAGGAGCAGTGGAGCGACTGGCGGTGGCAGATGCGCCACTCCATCCGCTCGCTGGAGGGGCTCGCCCGCCTGGTTCCTCTGACCGAGGACGAGCGGCGCGGGTGCGAGGAGACGGCAGGGATGTTCCGCCTGGGCATCTCGCCGTACTACCTCTCGCTCGTCGACCGGGAGCACCCCTTCTGCCCGGTGCGGATGCAAGCGATTCCCACGCGGGCCGAGGCTCGCATCCGTCCGGGCGAGCTGCGAGATCCGCTGGGCGAGGACCCGCATCGGCCCGTTCCGGCCATCGTCCACAAGTACCCGGACCGGGTCCTGTTCCTCGCGCTCGACAGCTGCTCGACGTACTGCCGGCACTGCACCCGGCGACGCATCACCCGGGGCGGGGAGGCAGTGCTCGGCAGGGACGCCTGGGCGGAGGGCGTCGAGTACGTGCGTGCCCACCCCGAGGTGCGGGACGTGCTGGTCTCCGGCGGTGATCCGCTCCTCCTCGTGGACGAGCGGCTGGCGGCGCTGCTCGGCGAGCTCCGGGCGATTCCCCAGGTGGAGATGCTGCGCATCGGCACCCGCGTCCCGGTGACGCTCCCGATGCGGGTGACCGAGGCGCTGGCGCGACGACTCCGCCGGTACGCGCCGCTCTTCGTGGTGACGCACTTCAACCACCCCAAGGAGCTGACCCCCGAGGCCCGGGCCGCCTGCGAGCGGCTGGTGGACCATGGCGTGCCGGTGGAGAACCAGACGGTGCTGATGCGCCGGGTGAACTCCGACGCGCGGATTCTCAGAGAGCTGAACCACGCGCTCCTCCGCTCGCGGGTCCGGCCGTACTACCTGCACCAGATGGACGTGGCCGAGGGGCTGGAGCACCTCCGGACGCCGATCTCCACCGGGGTGGCGATCCTCGAGCAGCTGCGCGGACACACCACCGGGCTCGCGGTCCCTCACCTCGCCGTCGACCTCCCCGGCGGGGGAGGGAAGGTGACCCTGCAGCCCGAATACGTGGTGGAGCGCCGCGGCCACGAGACCATCTTCCGGAACTACCAGGGCAAGCCGTACGCCTACCCCGAGCCGGAGGAGACGGATTGCAGCTGCCCCTACGACGAGTTCTGGACCGGTGGCTGACCACCTAGTCGCACGGCTGACCGAACCCGGCGACGTGCCGCGGTCCGTCCCGGGCGTGCGCGCCCACGTCCGTCACCCAGGCGCTGGCCGCGCTCGGACAGCAGATTCCCTCCCAGCGGAGCCACAGCAGGCGGACGTCCCCCCCTGGCGCTCCGCGCACGGCGGCCACCGGAACGGGGAGCCGGGAACCCCTCCCCCGTGGCTGGGCGTGCCACGGGCCGAGGACCGTCCTTCCCTCGTTCCGCTCGAGGACGCGAAAGCGAACGAGGTCGTAGCGCGCCACGCCATTGTCCTGAAGCAGACCGCGTCCCTGGATCTGGACGCCGAGCCCTCCGCTCCTCTCGAGGTAGCCGAGGCACGTCACCAGCAACCCGCTCCCGGGCGAGACCGATGGCTCCGGTGGCGGCTCGGGACAGGGCGGAGGTGGCTCGCTGGGCGTCGCCAGCCCCGGGCGAAGGCCAACCGGATCCGCGCCCTCGACGCTCACCAGCCTCAGCGGGTGAATCGCCGAGGCCTCGAGCCGGCCGGGCGGGAGGACGATGCCGTACCGCTCGGACTCACGCACCGCCAGCGGAACGGCGAACTGCCCGCTGCCACATTCCCCGGGCATGCACTCCGGCGATTCGAACGTCACCTCGTCCATTCGCCCGTCGCCGATGAAGAGCCCCTTCTCTCCGAGGGCCGCTCGCATGCTCGACTGTAGCTCGGGGGGAACCGCGCTCTGGGTGCGCGGGCACCGCTTCGGCCAGATCACCCGGCTCCGCTCGACCACGAAGAGCGGCAGGTCCGGGGGACGCGGGTCCTCCTTCGCCCCCGGTGCGACGAGCCCGAGCGTGGCGAGGAGGATGGAGAGCACGCCGCCACTGTAGCGCGCCTCGGAGGACCTGCCTGCTCACCCGGGGCGCCGGCGATGTTCTGGCGCACGCCGGGGAGTGCGGTGATCCTGGGGGGCAGCGATGCGTCCGGTCCTCCTCTTCCCGCTCCTCATCGCCACCGCCACCCACGCCACCGAGACGGTCCGCATCGCGATGGGGGAGCGCCCCGAGCGCGAGGTCATCGTCCGGGGCAAGGGCCTCCAGCTCGGGCCCGACTCCGAGGACGGGCCGTTCCAGCCGCTCGATCGCGACGAGGTGCGTGTCCGGCACGTCGGGGAGGCGATGGAGGTCGAGGGCCAGCGGGTGGACGGGGCGGTGCGCTTCCGCACCTCCGACACCGCGCACGTCCTCCGCGCCGGCGCCACCGAGGTCCGCGGCGAGGTGGTCGCCTTGCCGAAGGGCAACAAGGTGCTCCTGGTCAACGTGCTCCCGCTCGAGGACTACGTTGCCGCGGTGCTCGGGGGGGAGATGCCGGTCAACTTCCCCATGGAGGCGCTCAAGGCGCAGGCGGTCGCCGCGCGCACCTACGCGCTCCAGCGGAAGATCGACGCGCTGGGCCAGCCGGTCCATCTCGGGAGCAGCGTGCTCGCCCAGGTCTACGGCGGGGTGAACCGCGAGAATCCCCGGACACGCGCCGCCACCGCCGCCACCGCCGGCCAGGTCCTCACCTTCCAGCTGGCCCCCATCGAGGCCTACTTCCACGCCTCCTGCGAGGGGAGCACCGAGACCGGGCTCGACGCGCTCGGCCGGGACTTGCCCTACCTCCAGAGCGTGGCCTGCGAGTGCCGCCCCGGCCCGGCCACCCGCTGGAAGGCGGAGCTCGATGCCGGCGCGCTGGAGCGGGCGTTCGGCGGCGGCCGCGGCGAGCTCCGGGTCGCCGCCCGGACTCCGACCGGCCGGGTCCGCCGGCTGGAGCTCGGTGGGAGGAGCCTCAGCGGGGTCGAGTTCCGGCAGCGGCTGGGGTACGACCGCGTCCGCTCCCTCGCCTTCGACGTGTCGCCGAGCTCCGGCGGGGGAGCGGTGCTCACCGGCCGCGGGCTGGGGCACGGCGCCGGGCTCTCCCAGTGGGGGGCGAAGGAGATGGCCGACTCGGGTCAGGACTACCGGGCCATCCTGGCCCATTTCTACCCGGAGACCGAGCTGCAGACCCTCTACTGAGCGCTGGCCGGTGACACCAGGGCACGGCACGTGCTCTGTCGTCTGCACGATGAACCTTCCGATCGAGCTGATGCCCCCGCCCCTGCTGATCCGCTCGGCCATCGCCGCGGTGTGGCTCTACGAGGGGCTGTGGTGCAAGGTGCTGGGGCGGCTGCCCTCGCAGGAGCAGATCGTCGAGGCGGTCCCGTTCCTCGGTCCGCGCGCCGGACCGGCGTTTCTCAAGGGCCTCGGCGTGCTCGAGGCGCTGCTGGGGATCTGGGTGCTGTCCGGCTGGGAGCCGGTCTGGGCCGCGGTGGCGCAGACCGTGCTGCTGGTGGGAATGAACGCCAACGGCATCCTCTTCGCCCGGAAGCACATCCATGACCCGGCGGGGATGGTGGTCAAGAACGCAGCCCTGGTGGTGCTGATGTGGGTGGCCGCGGCGCAGGGGAGGGCGGGGCGATGACCGCCACGCCCGACGAGACGCCCTGGGCCGGCGGTCGGTTCGACCAGCGCACCGGCCCGCGCCGGGTGCTCTTCGGTCGGATGTACGAGGACCCCGAGGTCGAGCTCCGTGCGTTCCCCCCCGGCGTGCCGGTGTTCTGCATCGCCTCGGCCGGGGACACCGCCCTCGCCCTCGCCACCCGGCACCCGGTGACCGCGGTGGACATCAACCCGGTCCAGCTCGACTACGCGCGGGCGCGGCTCGCCGGAGCTCCGGCGCGGGTGGGCAGCGCCGAGCGGCTTCTCGCCTTCGGACGGGCGCTGCTCCCGCTGGCGGGTTGGCGGCGGCGCGACGTCGAGGAGTTCCTGAGCTTCGACGCAGTCGCTGCCCAGCTCGCATTCTGGAAGGAGAGGCTGGACACCCGTCGCTTCCGCGCGGGCCTGGACCTGTTGCTCTCGGTGACCGGGCTGCGCTCGGTCTACGCCTCCCCCTTCCTCGAGGTGCTGCCCAGCCACTTCGGACGGGTGATGCGCAGCCGGATGGAGCGGTGCTTCTCCCGGCATCCCAACGTCTCCAACCCCTACGCGCGCGCGCTCCTCCTCGGCGAGGCGCCGCCGGCCGCGCCACCCGCCCCTCATCCAGTCGAGCTGGTCTGTTCCGATGCCGCGGCGTACCTCGAATCCTGCGAGCCCGGCAGCTACGGCGGCTTCACCCTGTCCAACGTCCTGGATGGCGCGCCGCCGGAGTACCGGGACCGGCTCCTCGCGGCGGTGGACCGCGCGGCCCGACCGGGCACCATCCGGGTTCTGAGGAGCTTCGCTGAGCCGCAGGGTCCCGACCCGACCAACCTGGCCGGCGAGGACCGCTCGATGCTGTGGGGGGTCGTCGAGGTGCAGCGTTTGTGGCAGGACGCAAGGGCTGCCGCGCCTCCCGCCGCCAGCTAGTGGCGGGCCTGCGCTCGGCCTCGTCGCGCATCCGGCGGATGGCGAGCTCGCCGATCTTGTACCCCAGCACCCCTTGACCCGGATGAGCGCCCTGGCTCACAAGACGGGCGCCAGTTGCCCACCTCCGACTACGACTACGACCTCCCCGAGGCACTCGTCGCCCACGCTCCCCTCGAGCGGCGCGACGCCTCGCGGTTGCTGGTGCTCGACCGGGCCTCCGGGGCCTTCGCCCACCGGAAGTTCCGGGGCTGGCCGGCGCTGCTGCGCCGGGGCGACGTGGTGGTCCTCAACGACACGCGCGTGGTCCCCGCGCGGCTCCTGGGGCGGAAGCGGGGGAGCGGAGGGCGAGTGGAGCTCCTCCTCGTTCGCCCCGATGCGGACGTCGACGCCAGCGGTGCGCTCTGCGGCCCTGCCGACGCGCTGAGCTGGGTCTGCCTCGGCCAGGCCAGCAAGGGGCTCCGCCCCGGGGCGGTGGTCGAGCTGGAGGGGGGCTCGGCAACGGTGCTGAGCGCCCTGGGCGAGGGCGAGCTCCGGGTGCGCTTCCAGACCGAGGGCTCGGTCGGGGAGCTGCTCGAGAAATCGGGGAAGGTCCCCCTCCCGCCCTACGTGGCCCGCGAGCCCACGCCCGATGACCGCACCCGGTACCAGACGGTGTACGCGCGGGCCGACGGCTCGGTCGCTGCGCCGACCGCCGGCCTCCACCTCACTGCCGAGACGGTGGCCGAGCTCGAGGCGCGGGGAGTGGAGCGCCGGTTCGTCACCCTCGACGTCGGCCCGGGGACCTTCCTCCCGGTGCGAGGGGAGGACGAGTCGACCCACCGGATGCACCGCGAGCGCTACCACGTCCCGCAGGAGACGGCGGCGGAGGTGAACCGGGCCCGGGGCGAGGGGCGGCGCATCGTGGCGGTGGGGACCACCGTGGTGCGAACCCTGGAGAGCGCGGTCGACGGGGGCACGGTCCGCGCCGGGACCGGCTCCTCTCAGCTCTTCATCCGGCCGCCCTATCCCTTCCAGGTGGTGGACGCGCTGCTCACCAACTTCCATCTCCCGCGTTCCACCCTGCTGATGCTGGTGGCCGCGTTCGCCGGTCGCGACCGCGTGCTCGCCGCCTACCGGGCCGCGGTCGCCGAGCGCTACCGGTTCTTCAGCTACGGTGACGCGATGTTCATCGCCGCGGGAGCGGTTCCTTGAGCCTTCGCTTCGAGCGGCTCCACCAGGACGCCGGGACCCACGCCCGCCGCGGGCGGATCCACACCGCGCACGGGACGGTGGAGACGCCGGTCTTCATGCCGGTGGGGACGCAGGCCACGGTGAAGGCCGTCGGACAGGACGACCTCCGTGCCCTGGGGGCGGAGATCGTCCTCGGCAACACCTACCACCTCATGCTCCGACCCGGGGAGGAGCTGGTCGGCGCGCTCGGCGGGCTCCACCGCTTCATGGCCTGGGACCGGGCCCTCCTCACCGACTCGGGTGGATTCCAGGTCTACAGCCTCGCCCAGAACCGGAAGATCACCGAGGAGGGGGCCAGCTTCCAGTCGCACCTCGACGGCAGCCGGTGGCTCCTGACCCCGGAGCGCTCCATCCAGATCCAGGAGACGCTCGGCGCGGACGTGATCATGGCCTTCGACGAGTGCCCGCCGTCGAAGGCCGAGCGGGCGTACCTCGAGGAGAGCCTCGCCCGGACCACGCGCTGGCTGCACCGCTGCGCGGCGGCCTGGAGCCGCGGTCAGAGCGCGCTCTTCGGCATCGTCCAGGGCGGGCTGGACCTCGAGCTCCGGCGCCGGCACGTCGCCGAGGTCTGCGCGGTGGAGCTTCCGGGCTACGCGCTGGGCGGCTACTCGGTGGGTGAACGCCCCGAGGAGATGCACGCCTCGGTGGCCGAGGTGGCGCCGCTGCTCCCCGTGGACCGGCCGCGGTACCTCATGGGCGTGGGGACTCCGGTCGATCTGGTGGGGGCGATCGCCGCCGGGGTGGACATGTTCGACTGCGTGCTCCCCACCCGGTGCGCGCGCAACGGACTGCTCTTCACCACCCAGGGCCGCCTCAACCTCCGCAACCGGGCCCACGCCCGGGACGAGCGGCCCGCCGACCCGGCGTGCAGCTGCTACACCTGCCGCACGCACTCGCGCGCCTACCTCCGGCACCTCTTCGCCGCCGACGAGCTGCTGGCGCTGCGGCTGGCGACGCTCCACAACCTCCACCACTACCTGGAGCTGATGCGACAGGCCCGCCAGGCCATCGAGGAGGATCGCCTCACCGCGCTCGTCGACCGGGTCCGGACCCGGGAAGCGGGTCGCGCGGGGAGGCCCGGCTGATCCGCTCGGTGCGCGCTGCAGGCGGCCGGGGCGCCGAGCCCGGGCGGTGGCCGGCCGATCTCCCCAGGAATGTCGAGGGAGTCCGGCCTGTTGAACGTCCGTTCAGAGGGGCAATTCTGATCCGGTTCTGATCCGGGTGGGTCCCTGTGCCTGCTCGCTCAGCCGGGGAGCGACGCGCCTTGTCGTCCGGTGCGCGCTCTTGCTAAGGATGCGCGCCCTCTCACGATTCCCCGGTTCGAGAGGCCCTGACGGAGCAAACCCCCGTGCTCACCCATCAAGTCCTGCTGGCCCAGACGGCCGGCGGAAGCCCATCGTCGCTCTTCATCTTCATCGCCGGGATGTTCGCGATCATGTACTTCCTCATGATCCGGCCGCAGCAGAAGCAGCTGAAGGAGCACAAGGCCCTTCTCGCCAACCTCAAGAAGGGCGACAGGGTGGTGACCCAGGGTGGGATCATCGGTCGCATCTTCCAGGTCGACGACCGTGAGGTTCAGCTCGAGGTCGCGACCAACGTCAAGCTCCGGGTGCTCAAGACCTCGGTGCAGACCATCCTGAAGGACCCGGCGGAGTCGGCGAAGTCCGACGAGGCCAAGGCGGAGAAGGAGTCCAAGTGATGGGCCGTCAGTGGGGCCGGTGGGCGATCATCATCGCCGTCACCCTTGGCGCGATCTGGTACCTCATCCCGACCTACTACTCGTTCTTCGTGCTGCCCAAGGCGCAGCGGAACGACGAGAAGCTGCTCCAGTCGAAGCTGCCGCGGTGGGCGCCGAGCGCGAAGCACCGGCTGAACCTCGGCCTCGACCTGCAGGGTGGCATCCACATGGTGATGCGGGTGGACACCCAGACCGCGCTGCAGAAGCGGGTGGAGCGCCGCGGCCTGCAGATCGTGAACTACCTCCGGGATCAGAAGATCGAGGGCGTCACCTACACCACCAATCCCGAGAAGCTCGAGCTGACCCTGAAGGCGCCCGACGCCGCGACGCTGGACAAGGTGGAGAAGGAGCTGAAGGGCTTCGACGACTTCACCCGGACCGGCCGGACCGCCGACGCGCTCGCCTACCAGCTGAAGGACACGCAGGTGTCCCGCTTCCGCGAGGACGCGGTGGACCAGGCGATGCTGGTGATCCGCCGTCGCATCGACAAGTGGGGCGTGGCCGAGGTGGACGTGCGGAAGATGGGCACCGACTCGATCCAGATCTCGCTCCCTGGCCAGCAGAATCCGGAGCAGGCCAAGGAGCTCATCGGGACCACCGCCCAGCTCGAGTTCCGGATGGTGGACGAGAAGAGCACCTTCTTCAGCCAGCTGGTGGCCAAGCATCCACCGCCGCCGGACTCGGGGATCCGGCTGGTCAAGCCCAACGGCTACGAGCAGCTGGAGGGCAAGGACCGCGAGGCGCTCCTCGCCTACGCCCGGCAGGACGTCCCCGCCGACCGGCAGGTCCTCCTGCAGTGCGTGAGCGCCCAGGCCCAGAAGGGCACCTGTGACAGCTACCTTTCCTACCTGGTGGACAAGGCAGTGCCGCTCACCGGCGAGAGCCTGGCCGGCGCCGACGCCAACCGCAGCCAGAACAGCAACGACTTCGAGGTCAACCTCTCCTTCGACACCCAGGGAGGCATCGAGTTCGGGAAGCTCACCGGGGACAACGTCGGCCGGTACATGGCCATCGTCCTCGACGACAACGTGAACTCTGCGCCGCGGATCAACGAGCGCATCCCCAACGGCCGCGCCCGCATCACCATGGGCCGCTCCCTGGGCAAGACCGACGAGCAGATGTTCCAGGAGGCGAAGAACCTCGAGCTGGTGCTCCGCGCCGGTGCCCTGCCTGCACCGGTGACCACCGGGGAGATCCGCCAGGTGGGAGCGAGCCTGGGCGAGGAGCTGGTCCGGAAGGGCAGCCTGGCGGCGCTGGTCGGCCTCGCCCTGGTGGTGGTCTTCATGGCGGTCTACTACCGGAAGTCGGGGATGGTCGCCGACGTGGCGCTGATCCTGAACGGCTTGCTGATCCTCGCCGGGCTGGCGCTGTTCAACGCCACCCTGACGCTGCCGGGCATCGCCGGTTTCGTGCTCACCCTGGGCATCGCGGTGGATGCCAACGTGCTGATCAACGAGCGGGTCCGTGAGGAGCTCGCCGCCGGGAAGAGCGCCCGGGCGGCGGTGGACCAGGGGTACGACCGCGCGTTCTGGACCATCTTCGACGCCCACGTCACCACGCTGATCGCCGGCTTCATCCTGCTCTCCACCGGGACCGGTCCGGTGCGCGGGTTCGCCACCTCGCTGATCATCGGTCTGGTGGCGTCGCTGTTCACCTCGGTCGTCGTCACCCGGGCGATCACCACCTACTTCGTCCACGGGCGTGGAGCCCAGACGGTCTCGGTCTGACGATGCGGATCATCAAGCACAAGACCAACATCGACTTCATCGGGAAGCGGAAGCCGGCGCTGTTCATCAGCTCGGTGCTGAACCTGGCCATCCTGGTGTGCATCGCCATCTTCGGCTTCAACTTCGGCGTCGACTTCGCCGGCGGCACGGTGGTCGAGCTCAAGTTCAATCACCCGACCCGCGCCGACGAGGTGCGAGCCCGGGCAGAAGCGGCGGGACTGCACGACGTGAGCGTGCAGGGCATCGGCTCGTCCAGCGAGAACAGCTACCTGCTCCGGCTCGGCGGGGTGACCCAGCTGACCGCGGAGAGCGCGGTCACCGCGCGACAGGCCCTGGAGGCATTGGGGGGAATCAGCAACCTCCACGCCGACGTGCAGAACGGGCTGATCAACTTCCGCTCCGCGCAGAAGCTGGACCCGGACCGGGTCCGCCAGGCGGTCTCCGCCTCCGGAACGGGGGTCAAGGAGGTTCGCGACCTCGGCGCCGCGCAGGGAGGGGGGGAGGACTACCAGATCGTCGCCTCGGGCATGGCCGACCGGATCACCGCGGCCATGGCGAAGGGCCTGGCCCAGCCCGATTTCAAGGTGCAGCGGGTGGACTACGTGGGCCCGCAGGTCGGAAACCAGCTGCGGAACAAGGGCATCGCCGCGCTGCTCTACGCGATGCTGGCAATTCTCGTGTACGTGGCGTTCCGCTTCGACTTCAAGTTCGGACCCGGCGCGCTGCTGGCGATGGTGCACGACGTGATCATGGTCAGCGGCTACTACCTGGTGAGTCGCCGCGAGTTCAACCTGACCTCGATCGCCGCCCTGCTCACCGTCACCGGCTACTCGATCAACGACACCATCGTGGTCTACGACCGGATCCGCGAGGAGATGGCCCGCTACAAGGGCAAGCCGCTGCCGGAGATCATCAACATCGCGGTGAACGACACCCTCTCCCGGACCATCCTCACCTCGGGGGTGACCGCGCTGTCGCTGGTGGGCCTCCTCATCTTCGGAGTGGGGGAGATCTGGGACTTCGCGATGGCGATGCTGATCGGCATCATCGTCGGCACGTACTCCAGCGTGTACATCGCCAGCCCGCTGACCATCTGGCTCGACGAGCGCGCGGCGAAGAAGAAGGCCGCGGGCGGAGCGATGAAGGTGCGCGCGGCGTAATCGCGGGAGCTGGGGCCATTCTCTTCTGGGCGGTGGTCCAGCTCTGGCCGGTGGCCTTCCCCTGGTACGTCCTGGTCCGGAAGCGGATCCTCGCCGGGCGCCTGGCGGCGGGGCCGGTCTTCCACGAGGACGACGTGGTGTACTGACCGGCGCTGGACACCCCGCGGAAGGCTCCTTGACCGTCGACGGTCGGCGTTGGGA
>DATIWB010000064.1:0-2124 GCA_035519675.1 Myxococcaceae bacterium | reverse complement strand
GACCTACAAGCTGGTGGGGGCCATCCGTGGGCTGGGGGAGCTACCGAAGCATCAGCTCCTCGCGCTCGAGGTCGGATTCGCGCTGGGCCTGGTCATCCAGCTGATGCGAAAGGTGCTCCAGGCCAGCGCGCGGTACCGAGCGTGGGTCGAGCGGCCGGGCCCCGGTTTCGCCGTGGGCTGGACCGTCGATTCGGTCTTGCTCCCCAGCCCCTACGCCGCGGCGATCGGCACTTTCGTCGGACTGGCCACGACTCTGTGGTGGGGCGCCGGCGGCATCGCGGCGTCCCTCTGGACCACGCTTGTCCGGAGAGGGGACGCCGCCCGTCGCGCCGGCACGGACGCGCTGCCGACCGACATGTCGACCACCTCGCTCATGGGTGGGGGGCTCATCGCCGGCGAGTCACTGTTCTACCTTGCCCTGGCGCTCGTCGGCCTCGGCGCCCTCTTGTAGGGTGACGGGCGAAGCTCGTTCCTGTCGAAGGAGCGACATCCGCCGCGTCCCTTCCCGACAGGGATCGTGCTCGCTCGCCCTCGACAGTCCCGGCGTGCGGCCAGGCACGCCTCCCGCAAGACCCCTGGTAGCGGCGTGGATGGCCGCATTCTACGACGCTAGGGATGGCTCTCTGCTGACGCTCTGTCGGACCCACGTTCCGAACGATGGGCGCGGAACGACGTTTCATGTCGCGCTCCGCGTCGAGACGCTCGCGCCGGGCGAGGGTGCGGACATTGCTCTGGTCTGACCTCGGTCATCTCGTGGGAGGCATCCTGCTCGTGGTCGGGGCGCTCCTTCCGGTCGTCAACCCCCTGGGATGCGCGCCGCTCTTCCTGCAGATGACCCAGGGCCTCGATCCGGCGACCCGCTCCAGCCTCGCTGGTCGGGTGGCGATGAACTCGTTCGCGCTCCTGCTGGGCTCGATGCTGCTCGGCTCCTTCGTCCTTCGCCTCTTCGGTTTGTCGCTGCCGGTGGTCCAGGTGGCCGGAGGCGCGGTGGTCTGTGCCCTGGGCTGGAGGCTCCTGAACCGGGACGATGGCTCCAAGCCCACGGGCGCGTCGACGGCCCTGCGAACCCCGACCGACATCCTGGATCGCGCATTTTACCCACTCACCCTCCCCCTCACCGTCGATCCAGGCTCGATCTCCGTGGCGATCACCGTGGGAGCGAACCATGCCCACGGCATCACCGGCGCTGGGGTGAAGCTCGCTGCCGCGGTGATTGGCGTCGGTCTCATCGCGCTGTCGATCCTCCTGACCTACCGCTACGCCTGGAGTCTCGGCCGGCGGCTGGGCCACCGCTTCATGGTGGTCGTGGTCCGCCTGTCCGCCTTCATCGTCCTGTGCATCGGGGTCCAGATCCTCTGGAACGGCACCAAGGCTCTGGCGGAGGAGCTCGGGATCCCCGAGCGGGCGCCCGCGGGCCGGAGTGCCGGAACGACGCCGCCGTCGGTGAGGTACTGTGGGTCGTCCGTCCGAGGCGCGCCCGCGCAGTTCAGCCCGCGGGAGCAGCTCCTGCCTTGAGCCGCCGGCGGCTCCGTTCGTTCACCTCGAGGCGCGCGCCTCCTGCCGTCGCACGTAGGTGAGCGTGTACTCGACCGTTCCGGGAAGCCTCGGGCTCCTGCTCGTTCGGGTGACCAGCAGCGTGTTCCCGTCCTGCAAGAGCCGGAACCGGGTCGAGCCGCTCCCTTCGGCAGTCCGGCCGGACTGGAGCAGGGTCCCGTCGACGAACCTTTGGCTGTTCTTCACCACGTCGCCGTACTTGGTCCGGAGCTCCACCTCCGTCCCGTCGAGAGGCGCGCACTCCGGGGGAAACCCCGGCGTCTCCACGCTCACCTGCCCCGGCTCCTCGAACCGGATGGTGTAGCTCGGTCGGATCTCGGAGCGCTTCATCAGCTCTCCCCGGGCGATGACGATGCCGAACATTCGATCGGTTGCCCGATCCACGGAGGTCTTGATCGCCGCGCGCTCCGCGTCGGTGCCAGCGTACACGTACGTGCCGGCATATCCCGACAGCTCGGGCCGCGTCGGCGGATCGTGGCGTGCGATCTCGATGCGGTGGGGAGCCTCTCCTTCGCTCCCCGAACTGATCGACGGTTCCTCGCCCAGGGCACGCACGGCGAGGACCACCAC
>DATIWB010000063.1:0-3900 GCA_035519675.1 Myxococcaceae bacterium | reverse complement strand
TCATAACCCGAAGGTCGCAGGTTCAAATCCTGCCCCCGCAACTCCCGAAATCCTGAAGCCCCACCGGTACTTACGACGGTGGGGCTTTGGTGTTTCTGGACCCCGAAAAGGGGGGGTGTGTCCTAAACGTGTCCAAGACTCGCGCACCCAGCGAGCCGTTTCGAACACCGCGCGCGTGCGATGCCCGCTCATGCGCATGACGACGGACTCCGGGACGCCCACTCTGCGCGCCCGAGTGATGAAGCTCCGGCGCAGGTCGTGGAACCAGAGGCCGTGGAGCTCCGAGGTCTTCACCGCGCGCTGGAACCGCTTCTTCACGTCCACCCAGCGCGTCTTCGTCTTCGGGTTCCGGAAGACGTAGCCGGTGGCCTTCGGTGTGTGGAGCGCGGCGACTGCCTCCTTCGCGCGGGCGGTGAGGACGATGAGCCGGGGCTCGTCCGTCTTCGTGTCCTCGGGCGCGAGCGTGACGGTGCCCGCCTCGAGGTTCACCTGCTCCCAGCGGAGCACGAGCAGCTCCTCCTTGCACATGCCGGAAGGCCACGAGGAGGATGGGCCGGAGCGCCTCTTCCGCCGCTGCGAAGAGCCGCTGGAACCCTGCCTCGTCGAGCACCATCCGCCGAACGTTGGGCTTCCGCAGAAGCTGGACGCCGCGGAGCGGGTGCTCCTTCAGCTGGCCTGACTTCACCGCGTACCCGAGCAGCCGCTTGAGGAGCTCGACCTCTCGATCCAGCGTCCCGGGTGTCGGCGGCTTTCCGCGAACCGTCTTCTCCTCGAGCCGTGCGTTCCGGTACGCGTCGACGTCCTTCAGCGTCAGCCTGTCGGCCTGCATCGTGCCGAGGTGGGGAGCAGGTGCTTGGCCCGGCCCCGGTCGCTTGCCCACGAGTCGTTGTCCCGCTCGGCGGCGGGCGCGTACGTCTTCCAGAGCTCGGCGACGGTGTGCCGCGGCAGACGACGCCGAACGAGGAAGGTTCCCTCGAACGACTCCGTCCTCGCCTTCGCCGCGACCGTCAACGCCTGCTCCTTGGTGGGGATTCGTTTCTGGCGGAAGCGGACGTGCCGGCCGTTGCGATCGACGACCCACGCGTCCACCTGCCACCACGTCTGTCCATCTGCCTGGTACCGCGTGACGCGTCACACGACGGGCGACCGTAGCGGCACAGGCACTTGGTCTTGAGCGATGCCTGCGGCGACAAACTCAGTGTGGGAGCGAAACAGAGGGCTTCGTTGGCACTCTCCCCGGCGTTGAAGAGCAGATCCAGGAAGGGGCTGAGCGGATTCTTGAATAGCTGAGTCGAGAGGTTTGAATCAGCCCTTCCCGAAGACAAAGGAGGCTTTCCAGTGCTCGAAGTCGAAGCTCTGTCCCTTGAGATCGAGCATCGCTTGAAGCGCGACCGGTTCACGCATCTCCGCTCTTGGCTTTCCGAACGGTCTGACAAGTACGTTGTCGAGATGGAGGCTGATGGATTCGTAGCCACCGTGGCGGTTTGGAAGAACGGCTGCTGTGACTTCGACTTCCTCGATCTCCAATCCAAGACGGCGCTCGCTTGGCATTACGAATTTTGCTGCGCGGAGGATGCAATCAGGTGCATCACCCACGACATCGACTATCTGCCCTCATCGGCCCGTCAGGCCCAAGGGCCGGTCCGCCGATAGGCTCGGGGTAACCGATCGAGCTTGGATCCTCCGACCGAGCTGAGCGGTCAGGAGGTGTTCGGAGCTGGCTGCATCCACCGGTCCGGGAGCAGCTCGTCGATCCGCGCGGCCGGGTGGCTCTGCAGGCGGAGGAGGACGTGCGCGAGGTAGGCCTCCGGATTGACTCCGTTCGCCTGGCCGGTGGCCACGAGGGAGTAGAGACCGGCCTGGTCCGGCGCGCCGCTGTGCTTCGCGACGACACCCTCGTTGGCTTGAGCCGCTCCGGTGGACACTTTCGGAGAGGCGGATACGGTGTCCAGCATGGCCGAGGAGAGGAAACCGCGTAGGCCGAGGCGGAGCTTCACCGACGAGTTCAAGGCGAGCGCGGTCCAGCGAGTCCTGGACGGCGGGAAGACCATCCCCCAGATCGCTCGAGATCTGGACCTGACGGAGTCGGCGCTTCGGGGGTGGGTGGAGCAAGCCCGCGCCGATGCCGGCAAGGGAAAGCAGCACTGACGAGCTCCGAGCGTGAGGAGCTCACCCGGCTGCGGAAGCAGAATCGGGAGCTTCGGATGGACCGGGAGATTAAAAAAAGCCGCGGACCCCGGACGACGGCAGGCGCACCCTCAGTTGTAGGTGGCGCTAAAGACGAGGCCGCCGCCGAACGTCGACCAGGTGGGCGGATCGGTGCCCTGGTCACGGTTGATGCCGAAGAATCCCTCGGCGGCGAGACCGATTCCCCAGTGATCCCCCACCCACCACTCCTTCCCGATCGCGAGCCTCGCGCCGACGCCCACCTGGGTGCGTCCGACGGCTCCGCTGCCGTTGTCGATGGTGAGGAGGGTGGCGGAAGGCGTGAACGAGAGGAAGACGTTGGCTGGCATGAAGTAGTGGGTCACGTTCAGCCCGATCGCGCTGAGCCCCATCGTCGCATCGCTGCCCGTGACCCCGCTGGGCGAAGGCGCCGCCGAGCCCCAGAGCTCGCCGGCGAGGATGGTGTTCTCCGCAACCGCGCCGCCGACGGCCACGGAGAGGAGCAACGAGGCGCCCTTCGCCGACAGAGTGACGTTGCCCAGGGAGGTAGAGCTGTAGAGGTAGCCGCCGCCGAGATCGAGGTGGAGGAAGAAGCCGAGATGCCGGTGCGCCGTCGCTTCGACGGGCGTGGCCACCGGCGCGGGCGGCGGGCCCTCCTGGGCCAGGGCCAGCGCCGGGAGCGAGGACAGCCACAGGACGAACACTGGCACCAGACGAGACAGCGGGTCGAGACGCATAGGAACCCCCCTTGGCTCGGCACCGCCATAAAGCAACCAGCGGGCCAGCGCCCTTCCTTGGGTGCCCGAGAACCCACGTTCGGAGGACGGTGCCAGTTCTTGCGCTCCCGGCCGAAGCCTGGGCCCCGACCTCTCGGGGCTCCCCAGCCGGATGTCGTTGGTTGCCAGGACGACGCGCGGGCGCCTGCACAGGTAACGCGTTCCCGCGATCGGCGGCACGTTCACCGCCGTGTAAGTCGCCCGCGGGCCGCTTTCGCCCGCCCCGAACGTTCCGCTGACCGGATGAAGCTGCGCCATCCGCCGCCCCGGGGCAGACGCAGCTTCTTCGCGGGGCGAGACCCTCCCTCATCGGTGACTGCGGGCTCCGGAAATGCATGGCCGTGATAGACAGGCCTCCTGCAACACCCAGGGCGCCCTCTTGCCCGGTGGCGCCCGAGTCTGTCCCTCCCCGACGGCCCCGCCGCCCCATCCCCTGGGCCGAGCTCCTCCGGCGGACGTTCCAGGCCGACTTCCTCACCTGCCCGCGCTGTGGGCACAAACGCCGCGTGGTGGCCGTCGTCCTTCGCTCCACAACTGCCCAGGCCATCCTCGAGCACCTGCACCTTCCCTCCAGGCCTCTTCCCCTCGCCCCGACCACCTCCCCGCCCCAGCTCAACTTCTGGTGAGTGCAGTCCGAGGTTCGAGACTCTCCCCGCCCTGACGACGGGCCCGGGAGTGCTCTACGCCGGAAGCGCTGTGCACCTCCGCCGAGCGCCTCCTGGCCTCCTCGTCCTGCCCCCGGCTGGCCCGACGACAGGGCCCCAGACCGGCCGCCGGCCCGAAGACCCCGGTCGTATCCCTTGGCGAGACAATGATCGCAGAAGGCACGCCGCTGCCGGACCCGGATGATGGACGCCGGGGGCCGTTGCGCCTGGGTTCATTCGGGACTACCCAGGCTTGGTGGGCGTCTTGGCCCGAGAGCTCGATATTGCTACCCGGCTCGCGCGCGACGCCGGTC
>DATIWB010000062.1:0-5100 GCA_035519675.1 Myxococcaceae bacterium | reverse complement strand
CCCGTCCTTGTTCTCCTTGATCTCGAACGCCGGGAAGAACTCGAAGGTGCGGAACTCTCCGAACGGCGCGAGGGCGAAGTGCCTGAACGGCTCGATGAAATCGCGAATCGGGGCAAAGAGGTCCGTGCTGGGAACGACCTGAGCGGGAACGCTCCGGCCCTCCTCCTTGCGCACAACGACGTTGGCCATGGAATCACTCCTTGTGAATGCCCTGAACAGTCCGGGCACACCGTGAGGAGCAACAAACGTTCCAGGACGGTCTGCGAGAGTGACGCGCGAGCCAACTTCGGCGCCGGGCGCAATGGGTGCGGCACCCATCAGATCCCTCTCCGGCGTGGCGTATGCACGTGCTCCTGGCCAAACGTTTGCGCCGCGCCACCACGCGTGGGGAGACCAGATGCTCTACCGGAGCCTGGCCGAGGTTTACGGCAGCATCGAAAGCACCAGCTCCCGCCTCGAAGTGACCGCCGCCCTGGCGCGACTCCTGCGAAGTGCCCCGGCACCAGTCATCGCCCGCATCGTGTATCTGATGCAGGGCAAGCTGCGGCCGGACTGGGAAGCGGTGGAGCTGGGTCTGGGCGAGAAGCTGGCGGCGCGTGCCGTCGCCGATGCGGTGAAGACCTCCCTCGTCGCGGTCGCGAGGGAGTCTCGGCGTCAGGGAGACTTGGGGTCCGCAGCAGAGACGCTGATGCAGCACCCTGCCGTCCGCCCGCCGCTCTCGGTGGAGGAGGTCTACGCCGCCTTCGACCGGATCGCGCGTCTCGGCGGTGAGGGCTCCCAGTCGCGAAAGGTGGATCTCCTTCGCGACCTCCTCGGCCGGGCGAGCTCGCTCGAGGCGCGGTACCTGGTCCGGACCGTGACCGGGAGGCTCCGCATCGGCGTGGGTGATGCGACGATCCTGGAGGGCCTGGTCCGGGCCTTCGGGGCACGGCGGGAAGAGGTCGAGCGCGCGTACAATCTGACTGCCGATCTCGCCGCGGCCGCGACAGCGCTCGCGGAGCACGGCCCTCTGGCCCTGCGCAGGGTGCGCGCCACCGTCAACAGCCCCATCCGTCCGATGCTCGCCGAGCGGCTCTACGGGGTCGAGGAGATCCTGGCCAGGCTGGGCACCCGCTGCCTCGCCGAGTACAAGTACGACGGCGAACGACTCCAGATCCATCGTCGGGGCGACCACGTGGAGCTGATTTCGCGGCGCCTGGAGCGGGTGACCGAGCAGTACCCAGACGTCATCGATGCGGTCCGCCGCTCTCTTCGCGGACGGGAGCTCATCGTCGAGGGCGAAGTGGTCGCCGTCGACCGGACCACGGGGCGGCTCCTCCCCTTTCAGCGGCTCATGCCCAGACGGAGGAAGCACGGTGTCGCCGAGGCGGTGAAGCTCATCCCGACCGTGCTCTTCCTGTTCGACGCCTTGCTGGTCGACGGCAAGGACCTCACTGCGAGTCCACTCCGGGTGCGGCGCGCGTTCCTGGAACGTCTACTCGTCTCGAGCGACGGGATCCGCCTCACGACCAGCCGGCGGGCCACCTCGCCGCGGACGCTCGAGGCGTTCTTCCACGAGGCCCTGCGTGCCGGATGCGAGGGGCTGGTGTGCAAGGACTCCGAGGGCCGGTACCAGGCCGGGGCCCGGGGCTGGCTGTGGATCAAGCTCAAGCGCGAATACCGCGAGGAGCTGAAGGAGCCGCTCGACCTCGTAGTCGTCGGAGCGTTCAACGGGAAGGGCCGGCGCGCTGGCACGTACGGCGCCCTGCTCCTCGCATCCTACGACGAGCGGCAGGACGTCTTCCGCACGGTCTGCAAGTGCGGCACCGGGTTCAGCGATCAGGAGCTCGCCGATCTCCCGCGCCGGATGCGGCGACACGAGCGTTCCAGGCCCGATCCACGGGTGGAGTCACGCCTGAAGGCCGACGTCTGGTTCGATCCAAAGGTGGTCCTCGAGGTGGTGGGCGGCGAGCTCACCATCAGCCCGACGCACACCGCCGGTCGGGACGAGCTCCCCGACGGGGGTGGCCTCGCACTCCGGTTTCCACGCTTCACCGGACGGTGGCGGCCGGACAAGGGACCGCAGGAGGCCACCACCGAGACGGAGATCGTCCAGATGTTCCGGCGGGCCATCGAAAGCCGGCCCGAACCTTCCCGTCGGCACACGACATGAGCGAGCAAGCCCTCGACCTCCCCAGCGCCTTTGCGGAGCGGATCTGGGCTCAGAAGTATCGCTTCCGGCATCCCGTCCGGGGTGAGGAGCGGAGCGCGACCGAGACCTGGTGCCGGGTCGCCGACGCGGTGGCACTGGCCGAGCCTGTCGAGCGCGAGTTCCATGCCCGGCGCTTCTTCGAGGAGCTGAGCGCGCTCCGCTTCCTCCCCGGGGGACGCATCCTCGCGGGTGCTGGGACCGGGCGAGAAGTGACGCTGCTCAACTGCTTCGTGCTCGGAATCATCGAAGACTCGATCGAGGGAATTTTCCGCGCGGTCCAGGAGTCAGCGCTGACGATGCAACGAGGCGGAGGGGTGGGCCTCGATTTCTCCACGCTGCGCCCCAGGGGAACCACGGGACGGCGGGCTGGGACCGTCGCCTCGGGGCCGGTGCCCTTCATGGAGGTCTTCGACACCACCTGCAAGGCGCTGCTCTCCACCAGCCCGCGTCGTGGCGCGATGATGGCGACGCTCCGGTGCGATCACCCGGACATCGAGGAGTTCGTCCGGGCCAAGGCCAGCGGCTCGGCGCTCTCCCACTTCAACTGCTCGGTACAGGTCTCGGATGCCTTCCTGGCAGCGGTCGATCAGGACGCTGACTGGCCGTTGGTCTTCCCGGCGGAGGCACTGGCCGACGGGCCAGGGGACATCGTGGAGCAGTCGTGGACCGGAACTTCGGGGCCGGTCCCGTGTCGAGTGCTGGCGCGGGTCCCCGCTCGACGGCTCTGGGATCTGCTCGTCGAGCAGGCATACCGGAGCGGCGAGCCCGGGGTGCTGTTCGTCGACCGGATCAATCGCCTGAACACGCTCTGGTACCGCGAACGGATCACCTGCACCAATCCCTGTGGCGAGGTCCCGTTGCCGCCGTACGGCGCCTGCGACCTGGGCTCGCTCAACCTGGTCCGGTTCGTCATCGAACCGTTCACGCCCTCGGCCCGGTTGGACCTGGAGGCGATGGACCGCACCGTCGAGGTCGCCGTCCGGTTCCTGGACGACGTGCTGGACATTACCTTCTTCCCGCTGGAACGTGAGGCAGAGGTGGCCCGGGAGACGAGACGCATCGGCCTCGGGGTGACGGGGCTTGCGGACGCGCTCATCCTGCTCGGGCGGCGCTACGACCTTCCGGAGGGACGTGAGGCCGCGGCGGAGATCGTGAGAAGGGTCCGTGATGCGGCGTACCGCACGTCGATCGCGCTCGCCCGCGAGCGCAGCCCCTTCCCCGGCTTCGTCCGCGAGAAGTACCTGGACGGCGAGTGGGTCCGGACCCTTCCCCGAGAGGTCCAGAAGGCGATCTTCCGGCACGGGATCCGGAACGGGCAGCTGCTGGCCATCGCGCCCACCGGGACCATCAGCCTCCTCGCGGGAAACGTCAGCACCGGGGTCGAGCCGCTCTTCGCGCTGAGCTACAAGCGACGGGTGCTGGATCGGCAGGGGGCTGTCAGCGAGTACCCGCTCGTGCCCCATTCCCTCCGGCTTTGGCGCGAGCTTCGGGGTTCCGAGGCCGCTCTGCCTCCGACCTTCCTCGATTCCCATTCCATGTCAGCCGAGGCACAGCTGGAGATGCTGGCTGCGCTTCAGCCCTGGGTGGATGGCGCGATTGCCAAGACCATCAACCTTCCGCCCGAATGCACGCCGGACATGGCCCGCCCGCTGTTTCAGATGGCGAACCAGAAGGGCCTGAAAGGATGCACTCTCTTTCCGGCACGAGCCCGGCGGGGAGCCGTCCTCTCACGCTCACCGGACGTGACCGGCGAGCCAACGCTCAGGGGCTGAGCTCGGGGGCATGCTCCCGGTGTCCTGTCCCATCGACGATCTGGACCGTGCTCGCCTGGGGTCCCTTATCCCCTGGCTCCTCCGAGAACCTGACCTCGGTGCCGATGGAGAGCTGGTCGAATCCGTCGTCCAGCACGCTCGCGCGGTGGAAGTAGATTTCCCGCCCCTCGGGGGTCTCCAGGAATCCGAAGCCCTCCTCTGGATGCAGCCGCGCCACGCGCGCGTGAGGAGGTCGAGCAGCGGTCTTCACGTCCCCACGTCGCTGGCGAGCGAAGTCCTGGAGCTGGCGCCGCATCTCGTGGAAGGCCTCGGTCGTGGCCAGGTAGACGTCCTCCTTCGGCAGGTGAGCGAGGGGATCCCGCGAGACGACGAGCGTCTTGCCGGGAACGGTGAGCTCGATGCGTACGTGGAAGTGCGCGCCCTTGCCGCGCCGGTGGTGCTGACCGGGATGCTCGAGCCAGACGTGGCAGCTCGTGATGCGAGGGTAGAACCGTTCCAGCTCGGCTGCCTTCTCCCGGACGAGGGCATCGAGCCTCGGAGAAGGGGGCGAACGGAGATGACTGATCTGGAGAGGCGCCTGCATGCGGGCCTCCGGGTTGAGTTTGGGTCTCCATCGGGTGCAAGAAGCAGCCCGAGCTGCGAGCGCGGACCAGGGGAGTGAAGTCCCGGCCGGCACGCAGCTCTTGCGCGGCCGAGCGCCATCCGGTGGGGCGAACGGCCGGGGAGGCTTGGTTCTCCCATTGCAAGTGTCTTCTCCCGGAACTGGGCTTGTGAGGAGGCGCGCCGTCGATGGAAAACGCCGACGTCGCACGAGTGCTGGCCGAGGTGGCCGACCTGCTGGAGCTGACGGGCGGAAATGCCTTCAAGGTGCGGGCATACCGTCAGGCGGCGCAGATCGTCGATCTCCTACCCTCGCCGGTCTCGGAGCTCTGGCGTGAGGGCAAGCTGACCGAGCTGCCGTCCGTCGGCGAGCGAATCGCAGGCCACATCGAGGAGCTGCTGAGCACCGGCCGGTTTGCAGAACACGACCGGCTCCTCCGGAAGGTTCCGCCGGGGGTTCTGGAGTTCCTCAAGATCGAGGGCGTCGGCCCGAAGACCGCCTCGCTTGCCTGGAAGCGGCTCCACGCCGTGACGCTC
>DATIWB010000061.1:0-5079 GCA_035519675.1 Myxococcaceae bacterium | reverse complement strand
CCCGTCCTTGTTCTCCTTGATCTCGAACGCCGGGAAGAACTCGAAGGTGCGGAACTCTCCGAACGGCGCGAGGGCGAAGTGCCTGAACGGCTCGATGAAATCGCGAATCGGGGCAAAGAGGTCCGTGCTGGGAACGACCTGGGTGGGAACGCTCCGACCCTCCTCCTTGCGCACAACGACGTTGGCCATGGAATCACTCCTTGTGAATGCCCGGAACGGTCCGGACAGCCCGTGAGGAGCAACAAACGTTCCAGGACGGTCTGCGAGGTGACTCGCGAGCCAACTTCCGCGGCGTGCGCAATCGGTGCGGCACCCATCAGATCCGTCTCCGGCGTGGCGTATGCACGTGCTTCTGGCCGAACGTCGACGCCGCGCAATCAGCGTGGAGAGACTGGATGGTCTACCGAACCCTGGCCGAGGTCTACGGCAGCATCGAGAGCACCAGCTCCCGGCTCGAAGTGACCGCCGCCCTGGCGCGACTCCTGCGAAGTACCCCGGCACCGGTCATCGCCCGCATCGTCTATCTGCTGCAGGGCAAGCTGCGGCCCGACTGGGAAGCGGTGGAGCTGGGTCTGGGCGAGAAGCTGGCGGCGCGTGCGGTCGCCGACGTGGTGAAGACCCCGCTCGCCGCGGTCGCGAGCGAGTCTCGGCGTCAGGGGGACTTGGGGTCCGCGGCAGAGACGCTGATGCGGCACCCTGCCCTCCGCCCGCCGCTCTCGGTGGAGGAGGTGTACGCCACCTTCGACCGGATTGCGCGTCTCGGCGGTGAGGGCTCCCAGTCGCGAAAGGTGGATCTCCTTCGCGATCTCCTCGCCCGGGCGAGCTCGCTCGAGGCTCGGTACCTGGTCCGGACCGTGACCGGGAGGCTCCGCATCGGCGTGGGTGATGCAACGATCCTGGAGGGCCTGGTCCGGGCCTTCGGGGCACGGCGGGAAGAGGTCGAGCGCGCGTACAATCTGACTGCCGATCTCGCCGCGGCCGCGACAGCGCTCGCGGAGCACGGCCCCCTGGCCCTGCGCAGGGTGCGCGCCACCGTCAACAGCCCCATCCGTCCGATGCTCGCCGAGCGGCTCCACGGGGTCGAGGAGATCCTGGCCAGGCTGGGCACCCGCTGCCTCGCCGAGTACAAGTACGACGGCGAACGACTCCAGATCCATCGTCGGGGCGACCACGTCGAGCTGATTTCGCGCCGCCTGGAGCGGGTGACCGAGCAGTACCCAGACGTCGTCGATGCGGTCCGCCACTCGCTTCGCGGGCGGCAGCTCATCGTCGAGGGCGAAGTGGTCGCCGTCGACCGGACCACGGGGCGGCTCCTCCCCTTTCAGCGGCTCATGCCCAGACGGAGGAAGCACGGTGTCGCCGAGGCGGTGAAGCTCATCCCGACGGTGCTCTTCCTCTTCGACGCCTTGCTGGTCGATGGCAAGGACCTCACTGCGAGTCCGCTCCGGGTGCGGCGCGCGCTCCTGGAACGGCTACTCGTCTCGAGCGACGGGATCCGCCTCACGACCAGCCGGCAGGCCACCTCGCCGCGGACGCTCGAGGCGTTCTTCCGCGAGGCCCTGCGTGCCGGATGCGAGGGGCTGGTGTGCAAGGACTCGGAGGGGCGGTACCAGGCCGGGGCCCGGGGCTGGCTGTGGATCAAGCTCAAGCGCGAGTACCGCGAGGAGCTGAAGGAACCGCTCGACCTGGTGGTCGTCGGAGCGTTCCACGGGAAGGGCCGGCGTGCTGGGACGTACGGCTCCCTGCTCCTCGCATCCTACGACGAGCGGCAGGACGTGTTCCGCACGGTCTGCAAGTGCGGCACCGGGTTCAGCGATCAGGAGCTCGCCGATCTCCCGCGCCGGATGCGGCGAAACGAGCGTTCCAGGCCCGATCCACGGGTGGAGTCACGCTTGAAAGCCGACGTCTGGTTCGATCCAAAGGTGGTCCTCGAGGTGGTGGGCGGCGAGCTCACCATCAGCCCGACGCACACCGCCGGTCGGGCTGAGCTCCCCGACGGCGGTGGCCTCGCGCTCCGGTTTCCACGCTTCACCGGACGGTGGCGGCCGGACAAGGGACCGCAGGAGGCCACCACCGAGACCGAGATCGTCCAGATGTTCCGGCGGGCCATCGAAAGCCGGCCCGAACCTTCCCGTCGGCCCGCGACATGAGCGAGCAAGCCCTCGACCTCCCCAGCGCCTTCGCGGAGCGAATCTGGGCTCAGAAGTATCGCCTTCGGCATCCCGTCCGGGGTGAGGAGCAGAGCGCCACCGAGACCTGGTGCCGGGTCGCCGACGCGGTGGCCCTGGCCGAGCCTGTCGAGCGCGAGCTACATGCCCGGCGTTTTTTCGAGGAGCTGAGCGCGCTCCGCTTTCTGCCCGGGGGACGCATCCTCGCGGGCGCGGGCACCGGACGGGAGGTGACGCTGCTCAATTGCTTCGTGCTGGGAATCATCGAGGACTCGATCGAGGGAATCTTCTGCGCACTCCAGGAGGCGGCGCTGACGATGCAGCGCGGCGGCGGCGTGGGCCTGGACTTCTCAACCCTGCGGCCCAGGGGGACCACCGGGCGACGGGCGGGGACCATGGCCTCTGGCCCGGTCCCCTTCATGGAAATCTTCGACGCCACCTGCAAGGCGCTGCTTTCCACCAGCCCTCGCCGTGGCGCAATGATGGCCACGCTCCGCTGCGACCACCCCGACATCGAGGAGTTCGTCCGGGCCAAGGCCAGCGGCTCGGCGCTCTCCCACTTCAACTGCTCGGTACAGGTCTCGGATGCCTTCCTGGCAGCGGTCGATCAGGACGCTGACTGGCCGCTGGTCTTCCCGGCGGAGGCACTGGCCGACGGGCCAGGGGACATCGTGGAGCAGTCGTGGACCGGGAGCTCGGGGCCGGTGCCGTGCCGGGTGCTGGGGCGGGTGCCGGCGCGACGCCTCTGGGACCTGCTCCTCGAGCAGGCCTACCGGAGCGGGGAGCCTGGAGTGCTGTTCATCGACCGGATCAACCGCCTGAACACGCTCTGGTACCGCGAGCGGATCACCTGCACCAATCCCTGCGGCGAGGTCCCCTTGCCGCCGTACGGTGCCTGCGACCTGGGTTCGATCAACCTGGTCCGGTTCGTCTCCGGACCATTCACCCCCTCGGCGCGCTTCGACCTGGAGGCGCTGGAGCGGACCGTCGAGATCGCCGTCCGGTTCCTGGACGACGTGCTGGACGTGACGTTCTTCCCGCTGGAGCGCGAGGCGGAGGTGGCGCGGGACACGAGGCGCATCGGGCTCGGAGTGACGGGTCTCGCGGACGCGCTCATCCTGCTCGGGCGGCGCTACGACCTGCCGGAGGGACGCGAGGCCGCAGCGGAGATCCTGAGACGGATCCGCGATGCCGCCTATCGCACGTCGATCGCGCTCGCCCGCGAGCGAGGCCCCTTTCCCGGTTTCGTCCGTGAAAAGTACCTGGAGGGCGAGTGGATCCGGACGCTCCCCGAGGACCTCCGGCCAGAGATCTCCCGCCACGGGATCCGGAACGGGCAGCTCCTGGCCATCGCGCCCACCGGCACCATCAGCCTTCTCGCGGGCAACGTCAGCACCGGTGTCGAGCCACTCTTCGCCCTGAGCTATCGACGGCGGGTCCTGGAGCGGGACGGGGCAGTCACCGAGTACCCCCTCGTACCGCATTCTCTCCGGGTGTGGCGGGAGCTCCACGGTTCCGAGCGGCCGTTGCCTCCGACCTTCGTCGACTCCCACTCCATGTCAGCCGAGGCGCAGCTGGAGATGCTGGCCGCGCTGCAGCCCTGGGTGGACGGCGCCATCGCCAAGACCATCAACCTTCCGCCCGAATGCACGCTGGACATGGCTCGCCCGCTGTTTCAGCGGGCGAACCAGAAGGGCCTGAAGGGATGCACGCTCTTTCCAGCACGAGCCCGCAGGGGAGCGGTGCTCTCTCGCTGAAGTCGCTCAGTGGCCGGTCTCGGGCGGTTGCTCCTGGCGTGCTGTCCCGTCGACGATCTGGACCGTGCTCGCCTGAGGGCCCTCGTCCCCCGGCTCCTCCGAGAATCGGACCTCGGTGCCGATCGAGAGCCGGGCGAACCCGTCGTCGAGCACGCTGGCGCGGTGGAAGTAGATCTCCCGCCCGTCAGCGGTCTCCAGGAAGCCGAAGCCCTTCTCCGGATGTAGCCTCGCCACCCGGGCGTGGGGACTTCGAGCCGCAGTCTTCACGTCTCCACGTCGCAGGCGGACGAAGTCCTGGAGCTGGCGTCGCATCTCGTGGAAGGCCTCGGTCGTCGCCAGGTAGACATCCTCGCTCGACATGTGAGGCAGGGGATCCCGTGAGACGACGAGCGTCTTCCCGGGAACGGAGAGCTCGATACGTACGTGGAAGTGCGCGCCCTTGCCGCGCCGGTGGTGGTGACCGGGATGCTCGAGCCACACGTGGCAGCTCGTGATCCGAGGGTAGAACCGTTCCAGCTCGGACGCCTTCTCCCGGATGAGAGTGTCCAGCCTGGGCGACGGAGGCGAGCGGCGATGACTGATCTGGAGGGGCATCTGCATTCCGGCCTCCGGGTTGAGGTTTGCGTCCCCATCGAGTGCAAGAAGCGGCCCGTGCGGCACGAGCGGAGGATGGGAGCGAGGTCGCACTCGCACGCAGCTCTTGCGCGTCCGAGCGGCCGCCCGGCCGGGGCCGTCGCCGGAACCCCTTTGGTGCTCCGATTGCAGGGTCTTCTCTGGCAAGTGCAGAGCGAGGAGGCGCGCCGTCGATGGAAAACGCCGACGTCGCACGAGTGCTGGCCGAGGTGGCCGACCTGCTGGAGCTGACGGGCGGAAATGCCTTCAAGGTGCGGGCATACCGTCAGGCGGCGCAGATCGTCGACCTCCTACCCTCGCCGGTCTCGGAGCTCTGGCGTGAGGGCAAGCTGACCGAGCTGCCGTCCGTCGGCGAGCGAATCGCAGGCCACATCGAGGAACTGCTGAGCACCGGCCGGTTTGCAGAACACGACCGGCTCCTCCGGAAGGTTCCGCCGGGGGTTCTGGAGTTCCTCAAGATCGAGGGCGTCGGCCCGAAGACCGCCTCGCTTGCCTGGAAGCGGCTCCACGCCGTGACGCTC
>DATIWB010000060.1:0-62976 GCA_035519675.1 Myxococcaceae bacterium | reverse complement strand
CCTGGCCACCGCCCCCTCCGAGCTGCCCCCGCCCCCTCCGGGCCCCGAGGACGCCGAGCGGCGCTGGCTCCGGACCGTGTACCGCCCGGGCGTCCCGCAGCTCACCGTGCGCGCGGTCGTGGTGGGGATGCTGCTCGGGGCACTGATGTGCCTGTCGAACCTCTACGTGGTCCTCAAGGCCGGCTGGAGCTTCGGGGTCACCCTCACTGCCTGCGTGGTGGCCTACGGCCTGTTCCGCCTCGGCCGGCAGCTGGGGCTCGTCCGGCGCGAGTTCGGCATCCTGGAGAACAACGCCATGGGGTCGGTGGCGTCGTCCGCGGGGTTCATGACCGGCGGGGGAAACTTGCCGGCCATGGGCGCGCTGCTGGTGCTCACCGGCCTCCGCCCCGAGCCGCTGGCGATGATGGCCTGGCTGGCGACCATCGCCATGCTGGGCGTGTTCACCGCGGTGCCCATCAAGCGGCAGCTGATCAACGTCGAGGAGCTCCCGTTCCCCACCGGCACGGCAACGGCCGAGACGCTGCAGGCCCTCCACGGGCACGGAGACGAGGCTCCCCGCCGGGCCCGCAAGCTCGGATGGGCCGCGGCGTTCGGCGCCGCGCTGGCCTTCGTCCGGGACCTGCGCTGGCTGCCCTTCCACGTCCCGGCGTCCACCGGGCTGCCCTTCACCCTCCGCGGGCTCCCGGCATCGCAGTGGACGGTCAGCGTCGACTGGAGCGTCCTGCTGATCGGCGGCGGGGCGCTGCTCGGGTTCCGCACCGGCTGGTCGATGCTGCTCGGGGCGGGCCTCAACTTCTGCGTGCTCGCTCCGTGGATGCACGACCGGGGCGTGTTCGGTGCGGTGAGCTTCCGGTCGCTGCTCGGGTGGTCGCTGTGGCCCGGGGCGGCGCTGATGATCGCCGCTGGGCTCCTGGGGTTCGTGTTCCAGTGGCGCTCGGTGCTCCGGGCCCTCGCCGGGCTGCTCGGCGCGCTCCGAGGAGGGAAGGCGCGCCGGGACTCCGCGGCGGACCCCATGGACGCGGTGGAGGTCCCCATCCGGTGGTTCGCCCTGGCGTACCTGCTGCTCGGGCCGATCATGGTCGCGCTGATGGTCACCCTCTTCGGCTTCCCGGTCTGGGCGGCGCTCCTCGCCTTGCCGCTCGCGGTGCTCCTCGGCGTCGTGGCCGCCCGGGTGACCGGCGAGACGGACGTCACCCCCAGCAAGGCGCTGGGCCCGGTCACCCAGCTCGTCTACGGCGCCGCGCTTCCGGGGCAGCTCGTCCCGAACATCACTGGGGCGAACGTCACCGCCGGCGTCGGTCTGCACGCGGCCGATCTGCTCACCGACCTCAAGTCGGGCTGGCTGCTCGGAGCGAGCCCCCGGCAGCAGCTCGTGGGGCAGCTGTTCGGCGCCGTCGCCGGTGCGCTGGCCGTCGTCCCCGCGTTCAACCTCCTGGTCCCCAGCGCGCAGGTGCTCGGCTCGGAGGGCTTCCCCGCGCCCGGAGTGCAGGTCTGGGCCGGTGTCTCCCGCCTCCTCTCCCAGGGCGCCTCCGAGCTCCACCCGGCCGCGCAACAGGCCATCAGCGTCGGGCTGGCGGCCGGAGCGCTGCTGGTCCTGCTCGAGCGGTTCCTCCCGCGGCGGCTGCGGGCGTTCGTACCGTCCCCCACGGCGGTGGGTGTCTCGTTCATGATTCCCTTTGCCAACTCGCTGGCCTTCTTCCTGGGGGCCCTCGCCGCGGAGCTGGTGCGGCGCCGACGCCCCGCCGAGGTCGACGCGACGGTGACTCCGGTGGCCAGCGGCTTCATCGCCGGCGAGAGCCTGATGGGCGTGCTCATCGCCATGGCCATCGCCCTGCTCCCACGCTGTGGGTGAAGCGCCGGGCGCAACAGCGCGAACAACCTCCGTCACTTCGTGGGAGACATCCCTGGACTCAAGTCCCTGGAAAGACGGGGTTCTGGACCTGGCAGCGCTGATGCAGCGGGGGAGATGCGACTCGCCACCCCACGGAGCCTCCCATGAACCGCGACACCGTCACCCTCTTCACCGCCACCCGCCACAACCACGCGCTCGGTCTCCTCGTCGCCGGCGTCATCTTCGCCATCGTCGGGCTCGGTGGCTCGGGCGCGATCGTCCGCAACTTCGTGACCGCCGGCACCTACGCCTCGGCCGCGGCGCCCACCACCCGGACCGTCGGCTGATTCGGGACTAGAGCGGGCAACCGAGGTACGCCCGCTCGTCCACGCCGAGGACCCGTTCCTCCCACGGCGCGAAGCTGCTGCACCAGCCGTGGTGGTCGTCGGAGCCCCGCCCGAGCTGAACGTGGCGAAGCTCGTGAGGAAAGGTCTCCAGCGCTGCCTCGGCGACGTCGACGACCCTTGAGTGGTGGTACGTGACTCCGGTGTGCCCCGCCGCATCCGCGGTGCCCCCTGCGCGCACCCGCACCGTCCACTGCTCCTCCTGCAGTGCCACTGCTCCCCAGTCCTCCTCGAACGTCGCCCGGTACTCGGTGAGCGCCGAGGCGAGGGCCCGGCAGCCGACCTCCGGGGAGCCGCGGAAGGTGACGCCGGTCTCCACCAGCAGGGGGACGGTGCCCAGCTGGCAGGAGGCTGCGGTGTCGATCTCCGGTGCGGCAACTCCACATCCCCCGGCAGCAAGCACGAGCAGGAGCGGTGGGAGCCGACCGGTCAGCGACGGGGTCACCTTGTCGACACTCTAGCGAAGGCTCGCCCGCTCTCCAGCTGGCCTCCAGGACAGCGCCAGCGGGGTTGACGTCGGAGGAGGTGGGACCCGGGGGAGGAAAGGTGCAGGGAACCGGGCTTGCGGGCCGATGCCGCGGCCGGTTAGCACCGTCGACCACCATGACGCGCCTCCCCCTCCTCGTCCTCGGGCTTCTCCTCGCCCCGGGGCTGTCCATCGCCGCGGAGTCGAAGGAGAAGTTCCGGCTCATCGAGGTGCCCGAGCTCGAATCCATGCAGAAGGATGCGAGGAGCCCGGTCACCGTCCTCGACGCCAACGAGGCCGAGTTTCGCGACAAGAACGGGGTCATCCCCGGCGCCAGGCTGCTGAGCTCGTTCGACGCCTATGACCTGAAGCAGGAGCTGCCGGCGGACCGGAACGCCCCGCTCGTCTTCTACTGCTCCAACAGACTTTGAACGGCCTCGCACACGGCCGCCGGTCGGGCGGTCGACGCCGGTTACACCCGGGTGAGCGTCCTCGCCTCCGGGCTGAAGGGCTGGAAGGACGCCGGGAAGCCCACGGCGAAGCCGTAGCCCGCGCCGGCGCAGGGTAGGCTCGGTGCGCCGCCCCCCGCGGGGCGCCAGGAGGGTTGGCATGGACGTCCCGAGCTCGATGCGCGCTGCCGCGCTGGCGGCGGTCCTCGGCGCTGCCGCTTCGACGGCCGCGGGGGCGGCAAAGCCCGACGCGGCCGCCGGGAAGGCCATCTACGACCGCGAGTGCGCCAGCTGCCACGGGGCCGCGGGCAAGGGCGACGGGGAGGACGCGGCCTACTACACGACCAAGCCCACCGACTTCACCGACCGGGCCGGGCTCTCCAAGCGCTCGGACGAGTTCCTCGCCGCGGTCATCACCGGCGGCGGTCCGGCGAAGGGCCTCTCGAAGGACATGCCCGCGGCCAAGCTGTCCCCGGCGGAGGTGCAGTCGGTGGTGGCCTACATCCGGCAGCTCTCCGCCCCGGCCAAGGGCAGCAAGTAGCCACCCTCGCTCGGGTGCGGCCGCCCTGACCTAGCGGAACGCGCCGGCGGCAGCCGACACCAGCTCGGCGACGCGCTCGGCCGGGACGTTCTCCAGCAGCACCGCCACGCTGCCGCTCTGCCGGACGAGGTAGCGCGACCGGTCGGCCTGGGTCACCGGCTTGCCGGCGCCGCCTCCGAGCGCCTCGCCCCAGGCCTTCACCAGCCGCTCGGCGCCCGCGGGCGAGGAGAAGGCCACGGCCCACGCCGCGCAGAGCTGGTTCCCCTGGCGGACGGTCTCCAGCCGGTCCCCGCGCCAGCCCCGGCCGAGCTCCCCGCGGCCGTGCAGCTCACCGAAGAGGTTCAGGTTGGCCGCCCCGAGCGTGGTGGCGTAGACGACGGCGCTGCCCGGGAGGTGGGCGGCGAGGTCGAGACGCGCCTCCCGGGGACGTTCGTCCGCACGGTAGAGGGCCGGGTCCAGGACCTGCGCGGTGGAACGCGGCAACCGCCTGAGGAGCGACGTCGCGGCCGGGTCCTCCGCGGTCCGGATCGCCGCCACCAGAGCCGCGCCCGACGCGTAGGGAAAGGACATCTGGAGCCCGAGCCACGGGACCGAGGCCTGACCTCCGGCCATCGCCGCGCTGGCCGCCGCCGCATCGGTGAGAAAGCTGCCCAGGTCGAGCCCGTCGTCTCCGCCCGCCTCCGCGTCACCGGCGAGCACCAGCGCCGCCACCTGCTGCGCCTGGCCCTCGATGGCCGCGGACAGCGCCAGCTGGGCGTCCTCCGAGGCGCGCACCTTCCGCGACGTCGCCTCGAGGCGGATGGCCTCGTCCTGGACCGCGTGCGCCAGCTCGTGGGCGACGATGAGCGCCTGTGCCGCCAGGGGCTGATCGGACAGGAGGTAGAGCCTCCGCTGGTGTGGATCATAGAAGCCCGAGACGTTTCCCCCGTACAGCGCCTGGGCCTCGGCGCGGAGCTCCGTGCCGGGCGCGACCAGCCCCACCGCGGCCAGCGCTTCCGCGAGGCGCTCCAGGAGATCTCCCGGGTAGTCCCGGCGGAGGACCTCGAGCAGCGCCGCCCGGGCCTGGTCCCGCGAGATGACCTTCACCTCGACCCGCGCGGGAACGGGAAGGCGCATCACCTTGCCCACCCGGGGGAGCATCTCGGCGACGAGCGCGCGCAGCTCCTCGGGGGAAGCGGCGCCGCCACCTTCCATCCGGGCCATCCGCTCCGCCTCGCGGAGGAGCTCCTCGTCGTCGCTCGCCCGAGCAGCCGCCCCGGCGAGGACGGCGAGGAGGACGAGCGCGGCCCGAAGGATTCGCATCGACGCGGGGGGGGAGTGTAGCCGCGCGACGTGCAGGCCTACGAACGGCTGGCGGCCTTCGAGGGCGCTCGGCCGGGGATCGAGGACGCATCCTGAGCGGGGCACGACTCGCCGCCGATCTGCCCTGGACTGAACGCAGCGGGGCGCCCGGAAGGAGCGCCCGGGAATGGTCGGTGCCAAGATTTAAAATTCGAGCCCAGATGTCATCGTCCCCGCCGCAGACGGAGGTCATCTCCTTTCCCGACGCCCCGGACGCGGCCAGGTCGCGTTCGATGGAGGAGCGATTCCGGGCGCTGGTCTCGAGCGTCAAGGACTACGCCATCTTCATGCTCGACCCATCGGGCCGCATCGAGACCTGGAACGCGGGAGCCGAGCGAACGAAGGGCTACACCGCCGAGGAGATCATCGGGCAGCACATCTCCCTGTTCTACACCCCCGAGGACCTCGCTCGCGGGCTGCCGCTGGCGCTGCTCGCCGAGGCCAGGCGCGAGGGCCGGGTGGAGAGCGAGGGCTGGCGGGTTCGCAAGGACGGCACGCGCTTCTGGGCCGATGTGGTCATCACTGCCCTGGTGGACGACGGCGGCCGGCTGATGGGCTTCGCCAAGGTGACTCGCGACCTCACCGAGCGTGTCCAGGCGCACCAGGAGCAGCTCCGGCTCGCGCACGCCGAGGAGGCGGTCAGGCTCCGGGACGAGTTCCTCTCCATCGCCGCCCACGAGCTGCGGACACCGCTGAGCGCGGTGCAGCTGCAGCTGCAGAGCCTCCTCGAGCGGCCGGAAGGGCTGGACCCCCGCGCCCGGGCCAAGGTGGAGCGGGCCTGCCGCAGCGGTGAGCGCCTGGTGACGCTGGTGGACACCCTGCTCGACGTCTCCCGCCTCACCACCGGGACCTTCAGCCTCGCGCCGACCCGGTTCGATCTGACGGTGGCGGTGCAGGAGGTGGTGGAGCGCTTCCGGGAGCACGCCCTCCGTGCGGGCTCCGTGGTCAGCGTGCGGTCCGAGGGCCCGCTCGAGGGCCGCTGGGACCGGTTGCGCATCGAGCAGGTGGTCACCAACCTCCTCACCAACTCGCTGAAGTACGCCGCGGGGACGCCGGTCGACCTGGTGCTGAAGGGGAGCGAGCGCGAGGCGACGCTCCTGGTGTCGGACGGGGGACCGGGCATCCCGGAGTCGGACTGGGAGCGAGTCTTCCTCCGCTTCGAGCGCGCCACCCCGATGCGCAACTTCGGCGGGCTGGGGCTGGGGCTCTACGTGGCCCGGCAGATCGTCGAGGCACACGGGGGCCAGATCCAGCTCACCCGCCGGGGGGAGACGGGTGCCCACTTCGTCATCCAGCTCCCGAGATCGGCCGACGCCGGGAGCGCCCGGTGAGCCACACGGTCCTGGTGGTCGAGGACGACCTGGACATCCGGCAGGCGCTGCTGGAGATCATCGAGGAGCACGGGCTCTCCGCGGCCGGGGTGGGTGACGGGGCCGCAGCGCTCGCCTTCCTCGCCCGGGCGGAGGAGCTGCCCTGCCTCATCCTCCTGGACCTCATGATGCCGGTCATGGACGGAGCGACCTTCCGCGAGGCCCAGTGCCGGGATCCGCGGCTCGCCTCCATCCCGGTGGTGGTGCTCTCGGCCTACCGCGACGTCGATCACCACGCGCGTGGGCTGGGCGCAGTGTCGGTCCTGAAGAAGCCGCCGAGCGTGCGCGAGCTGGTGAGCGTGCTCCGGGCTCACTGCTGAGTCGCGGCACCGGCCGGGCCCCGGGCCGAGCCGGTGACCAGGAGATCCCGGGCGCGCTGGAGCGCCTCACGCTGGTCGAGCACCAGGCGACGGAGGTCGGGTGCGAGCCCGTCGAGCCTTCCGAGGTCACGGGCCGCGAGCTGCGCGGCGAGCGCGGCGTCGACCACCGCCGGAGGGGCCTCGAGCGCCACCCCGAGCAGCCGGGCCGCCTTGTGCCGCTCGCCCTCGAACAGCGCGGCCGGGTCGCCCATCCGCTTCAGCAGCCGCCCCTCCTCTCCGCGCGCCCTCCGCCCCTCGCGCCGTCCGGGAAGGAGGGCGCCGGCGATGGAGAACAGGGCGATCAGCGCCACGCCCCGGAGTGCGAGGCGCCGGTGCTGCTCGGTCTCCAGCAACGCGAGCGACAGCTCGGCGTCGAGCGCGGCCTCACCGTGCGCGAGGGCGCTGGTTCTCGGTCCCGGTGGGGGATGCATCGCGGCGCGGTAGCCGGCCTCGAGCGTCCCCAGCTGGGCGTCGCTGTAGGCGCCGAAGGAGGACGTCACGCTCTGCTTCCGCAGCCACCAGGCCCCCCCGGCCGCCAGCACCGCGAGGGCCACGAACAGGAGCCGGCGCATGGACCCACGAAGTCTAGGCCAGACCCGGTCGAAACGTCTGTCCCGTGCTGCTGCCAGGCCTTACAGTCTGCCGCGGCGGAGCCTGACCCCGCCCGGCTCCCGTCCGGGAGCCCGGATGGGGTTGTCGGCTCACCGTGCTCCGGGAGGGGAGCAGCGACCATGGACCTCGCGTCGGTGAAGTGCATCGTCTCGGGCGGAGCCCAGGGGCTGGGCCGCCACTTCGCGCTGCGGCTCTGCCAGGCGGGCGCCCAGGTCGCCATCGGGGACGTGAACCCGCAAGGGCTGGCCGACACGCTGGAGCTCGCGCGGGGAACCCCGGGCAAGCTCCACGCCCGTCCACTCGACGTCTCGCAGGAGTCGGAGGTGCGGGCCTTCGTCGAATGGGCGCACGGGGTGATGGGAGGGTTGAACGCGGTGGTGAACAACGCCGGCATCCTTCGCGATGGTCTGCTGGTGAAGAAGGACCGGCACACCGGCGAGGTGATGGTGCTGTCCAAGGAGCAGTGGGACGCGGTCCTGGCGGTGAACCTGACCGGCGCCACTCTCCTGGTGCGCGAGGCGGTGCGGAAGATGGTCGAGACCGGCACCCGCCCCGGGGTGGTGGTCAACATGTCCAGCATCGCTCGACACGGAAACCGCGGGCAGTCGAACTACGTGGCGGCCAAGGCCGCCCTGGCGGCCAACACCTTTACCTGGGCCCGCGAGTTCGCTCCGTTCGGCATCCGGGCGACCGCGGTGGCCCCGGGAATGATCGACACCCCGATGACCCGGGGGATGAACGCCCGGGCGCGCGAGGCGTTGGTCTCGGCCATCCCCGTCGGTCGGATGGGTGAGCCGGACGACGTCTGGCTCGCGGTGCGATTCTGCCTCGAGTGCGATTACTTCAACGGGCGAACCGTGGACGTGGACGGCGGCCTGACGATGTAGTGGGGGCGGCATGGAGATCGAGACCTCCGGAGAGGTGGCCGTCCTGCCGATGCGGGCCGGCAAGGCGAACGCCATCGGGGCGGCGTTCCTGGACCGGCTCTGTGCCCAGCTGGACGCGGTGGAAGCCTCGGGCGCCTCGGCCCTGGTGCTGACCGGGGAGGGCAGGGCGTTCTCCGCAGGGCTCGACCTTCCCGAGCTGACCGAGCTCGACCCCTCCGGACTGGAGCGCTTCATCCGTCGCTTCTCCGAGGTGATGCTGCGGGTCTTCGCGTTGCCGGTCCCGGTGGTCGCGGCGATCAACGGCCACGCCATCGCCGGTGGCTGCGTGCTGGCGCTGCAGGCCGACGTCCGGCTCGCCGCGGCCGGAGACTACCGGGTGGGGCTGAACGAGGTGCAGATCGGGCTGGGGCTCCCGGCGGTGGTCCTGGAGACGCTGCGCTGCCAGGTGCCTCCCCAAGCGCTCGGACCGGTGGCGCTCGAGGGGCGGCTCCTCGAGCCGGAGGAGGCGCGGGCCCTGGGGCTGGTGGAGGCGGTGGTCCCACCCGACCAGCTGCTGGAGCTGGCACGGTCCCGCGCCGCGGCACTGGGCGCGCTGCCCCAGCCGGCGTTCCGGGAGATCAAGCTCGCGCTGCGCAGGCCGGTGGTGGAGGCCGTTCGCCGGGTCGAGCGGGAGGACGCCCGCCGCTGGGTGGAGACGGCCTTCGGCGCGCCGGCCCGCGAGCGCCTGGCCGAGGTGGTGGCCCGGCTGACCCGGCCCCGCTGAGCGCTCCGCTCACCAGACGCGGACCCGCTGCTCGGGCGCCAGGTTCAGCTGCTGGCCAGGCTTCACCGCGAAGGCGGAGTACCAGGCGTCGAGGTTCCGGACGGTCAGCGCTCGGTAGTGCCCGGGCGCGTGTCCGTCGGTGATCAGCAGCTGCCGGGCCATGGGCTCGCGGGTCTTGCTCCGCCAGTTCTGGGCATAGGCGAGGAAGAACTGCTGCTCGCCGGTGAACCCGGAGACCTCGGGAGCCTCCTGCCCCCCGAGCGAGGCGCGCCAGCCGTCGTGGGCGGCGGCCAGGCCCGCGACGTCGGCGATGTTCTCACCGAGGGTCTGCCGGCCGTTGACGTGCAGGTCGGGGAAGGGATGGTAGGCGTCGAACTGGGCGGCGAGCCGGGCTCCGGACTCCTCGAACTTCGCGAAGTCCGCCGGGGTCCACCAGTTCCGGAGCCGGCCCTCGGCGTCGAACATCGCACCCTGGTCGTCGAAGCTGTGGCTGATCTCGTGGCCGATGACCGTGCCGATCGCACCGTAGTTCGTCGCCGCCGGAGCCTGGGGATCGAAGAATGGCGGCTCGAGGATGGCGGCGGGGAAGTTGAGGCCGTTGTGCAGGGGCAGGTTCACCGCGTTGACCGTCTGCGGCTCCATGCACCAGTCCGCCTTGTCCACCGGCTTGCCGAGCTGGGCGAGGTGGCGGCGGTAGTCGAAGAGGCTGGCCCGCTGCATGTTGCCGAGCAGGTCGCCCCGGGAGATCTCCAGACCCGAGTAGCCCACCCAGCGGTCGGGATAGCCGACGCTCACCCGGAGGCTCCGGACCTTCTGCCGGGCCTGAGCCTTCGTCGCCGGCGTCATCCACTCCAGCGCCTCGATGCGGCGATCGAAGGCAGCGATGATCTGCCGCACCATCTCCTGGATCTGGGCCTTGGCGGAAGGCGGGAAGTATCGCGCGACGTAGAGCTTGCCCACCGCGTCCCCCATGGCAGCCTCCTCGCGGAACCCCACCTGCTTCGAGCGGAGCTCGCTGATCGCCTCCACCGCGCGCTTCCACCGTGCACTCAGCTCGGGGGTCCCGCCCAGGGTCCTGGCGTAGAACTCGAACGCCTCGTCGACGAAGGCCCGCGGGAGGAGTGGGGCCTGGCGGTCGATGGCATGGAAGGTCATCCACGCCTTCCACGTGGACAGCGGGACCTGCCTCACCAGCGCCGCCAGCCCGGTCACCGCGGCCGGGTGCCAGACGAGGATGGTCGGCTGCTGCTCCAGCCCGGCGGCGGAGAAGAATGCCGGCCAGTCCAGCCCCGGAGCCCGCCGGGCGAACTCGGTCCGCTTCCATTCGGCGGCCCGGCGAACCTCGAGCGACTCGGCGCGGGTGGCGTGCACCTGCGCCATCCGGGTCTCGAGATCGAGGATCCGGCCGGCCTGCTGCTCCGCTCCGGCGATCCCCGCGAGCCGGAGCACCCGGGCGATGTGCGCCCGGTAGCGGTCGCGGGTCTCGGCCATCTTGGGGTTGGCGGAGAGGTAGTACTCGCGATCGGGCATCCCCAGCCCGCCCTGGAACAGGTAGCCGGCGTACACCATGGGCTGGTTCAGGTCGGGTGCCACCCAGAACCCGAACAGCCGGCTGGTGTGGAAGTGCGTGGCGTTGAGCGAGTCGACGTCGGTCCGGAGGTCTGCCCCCAGCGCCCGGGCCAGCGCGGTCCGGTCCCGGAGCGCGTCGAGGGCCGCGAGCTGTGGCCGCAGCGGGTCGAGCCCCCGGGCCTCCACCGTCGCCTCGTCGAGGTAGCTGGCGTAGAGGTCGCCGACCTTCCGCTCCTCCGAGCCTGCCGGGGCGCTTCCGCTGGCCGCCGCCTCGAGCACCTCGCGGGTGCGCGTCATGGACCGCTCGTTGAGGCTGTTGAAGGTCCCCCACCGGGCTGAGTCCGCGGGGATCTCGGTCGTCCTCACCCAGGCGCCATTGGCGTAGAGGAAGAAGTCGTCCCCCGGGTCGACCGAGCGGTCCATCCCCGCGACATCGAGGCCGTGGGCGCTGGACTGGGTGGGGCTCCGGGCGGGGGTCGGCCCGGCGTCGACGGAGGCGGCTGCCTCAGGCTGGGTGCGACGGGGCTCGTTCGTTGCGCAGGCGAGGCCGAGTGCCAGAACCGGCACCGCGAGGGGGCGGAAGTGCATGCCTCCCCTTCGGGCAACCCACGGGGGTGTTGCAAGTCCTCTGCAGCAGGTGGACAGGTGTACGAAGCGTCCCCACGGCCAATGGCGCCGGGGGGCGGGGGCTGTGGCACGGTGCACGGTCGAGCGGCCATGGATCGAGACGACGCGATTGCCTGGGCAGTGGCCACCGTGGTGTGGATCTGCGTCCTCGCGCTCTTCACCTGGCTGGCGAGCCGCGAGCGGCGCCGCTCTGGACGCATGCTCGGCTGGGTCGGACCGCGGGTGGCTGCCGGGCTCGCGCTCTGGGTCGCGGTGTTCGGCGCGACGCGCTGGGCCGAGCGACGACTCGGGCTTCGCGGGGAATCGCCGACCCGGGGAGTGCGTTCGACGAGCCCGCACTCCGGGTCCAGGGCGCGCTAGGATCGACCCGCGTCTCAGCTGCCCGTTGCCCGGCTGGGCTCGCGGTGCGACTGTAGTCACGGAGCCATCTGGACGAGGAGGTCCATGAGCCAGCCCGCATCGGCGGTGATCAACGACATGAGCCTGCAGGTCGCGACCGTGAACGGGTCGGGCTCGCAGAGCGCGAACATGGTGCTGCTCCGGACCCTGTTCCAGATGGGCATCCCGGTATCGGCGAAGAACCTCTTCCCCTCGAACATCGCCGGGCTGCCCACCTGGTACACCATCCGGGCGAGCAAGGACGGGTGGATCGCTCGGAAGAAGGAGATCGATCTCCTGGTGGCCATGAACTCCGAGACCGCGCGCGAGGACGTGCTCTCGCTCCGGCCCGGCTCGGCGGTGGTGTTCGACGAGCCGCTGCAGCTTGCCGGGCTCCGCGCCGACCTCGCCTTCTACCCGGTGCCGTTCGACAAGGTGATCCAGCCGGTCACCGGGGACGCGAAGCTCAAGAAGCTCCTCAAGAACATGGCCTACGTGGGCGTGGTGGCCCACCTCCTCGGCCTGGAGATGGGCGAGGTGGAGTCGGCGATCGCCAAGCAGTTCCGGAAAAAGGCCAAGGCCGCAGAGCTGAACGTACGCGCCGCGCGGGCAGGGTTCGACTTCGCCAAGGCTTCGCTGGAGAAGCGCGACCCCTTCCAGATCCGCCGGATGGACGCCAACCGGGGGAAGATCATCATCGACGGGAACTCGGCCGCGGCGCTGGGCGCGATGTTCGGCGGGGTCACCGTGGTGACCTGGTACCCCATCACCCCGTCCTCGTCGCTGGTGGAGACGCTCATCGGGTACATGCGTCGCTACCGGCAGGGGCCGGATGGCAAGAGCACCTTCGCCATCGTGCAGGCCGAGGACGAGCTGGCGGCGGTGGGCATGGTGGTGGGTGCGGGCTGGGCGGGCGCGCGGGCGATGACCGCCACCGCCGGTCCGGGCATCTCGCTCATGGCCGAGTTCGCCGGCCTGGCCTACTTCGCGGAGATCCCCGCGGTCATCTGGGACGTGCAGCGGGTGGGGCCGTCGACGGGGCTCCCCACGCGCACCTCCCAGGGTGACGTGCTGTCCACCGCGTTCCTGTCCCACGGAGACACCCGGCACATCCTGCTGTTCCCCGGCTCGGTGGAGGAGTGCTTCCGTTTCGGGGTGGAGGCGTTCGACATTGCCGAGCGCTTCCAGACTCCGGTGTTCGTCCTCTCGGACCTGGACCTGGGGATGAACTACTGGATGTCCGAGCCGTTCCCGTACCCCGAGAAGCCGATCGCCCGCGGGAAGGTGCTCTCCAAGGAAGATCTCCAGCGGCTGGGCGGCTTCGAGCGCTACCGGGACGTGGACGGCGACGGCGTCACCTACCGGACGCTGCCCGGTACCGATCACCCCTCAGCGGCGTACTTCACCCGCGGGACCGGCCACAACGAGAAGGCGCAGTACTCGGAGCGTCCGGACGACTGGGTGAACAACCTGGACCGGCTGGAGCGGAAGATGGACACCGCCCGCCGGGAGCTCCCGGCACCGATCGTCGAGGAGGCCGGGGCCGAGGTGGGCATCATCGGCTATGGCTCGAGCCACCACGCGCTGGTCGAGTCGCGCGACCAGCTGACGAAGGAGAAGGGCCTCAGGACCGACTATCTGCGCCTGCTCGCCTACCCTTTCTCGCCGGCGGTGCAGGCCTTCATCGAGCGGCATCCAAGGGTCTACGTGGTGGAGCAGAACCGGGACGGGCAGCTCGCCTCGCTCCTGAAGCTCGATCTGCCGCCAGAGCTGACACCCCGGCTCCGCCCGGTGGCCCACATCCCCGGGCTGCCGCTCGACGCGCGCAGCGTGACCGACGAGATCGCGGCCCGGGAGGGCCGCTGACCATGGCCGAGAAGACCAACCGGCTGGGGCTGACCCAGGCCGACTACAAGGGCAGCAAGACGACGCTCTGCGCCGGCTGCGGGCACAACGCCATCAGCGAGCGCATCCTCGAGTCGATGTACGAGCTGGGCATCGCGCCCGAGCGGGTGGCGAAGCTGTCCGGCATCGGCTGCTCGTCGAAGACGCCGGCGTACTTCATGAGCCGGGCGCACAGCTTCAACGCGGTGCACGGGCGCATGCCCTCGGTGGCCACCGGGGCGCTGCTCGCCAACCGCACCCTGATCGGCCTCGGGGTCTCGGGGGACGGCGACACCGCGTCCATCGGGGTGGGCCAGTTCGTCCACCTCGTCCGGCGGAACCTGCCGCTGGTCTACATCATCGAGGACAACGGGGTGTACGGGCTCACCAAGGGCCAGTTCAGCGCCACTGCCGATGCGGGATCGACGTCGAAGTCGGGGGTGGTGAACCAGCTCCCGGCGATCGACACCTGCCTCCTCGCCATCCAGCTCGGGGCGACGTTCGTGGGCCGGAGCTTCTCCGGGGACAAGAAGCAGCTCTCGGCGATGCTGAAGGCGGCCACGGTGCACCGGGGGACGGCGGTGCTGGACGTCATCTCGCCCTGCGTGACCTTCAACGATCACGAGGGCTCCACCAAGTCGTACTCGTACATGAAGGACCACGACGAGCCGATCCACGAGCTGTCGTTCATTCCCTCGTACGAGGACATCGCGGTGGACTACGACCCCGGCACCACCCTCTCGGTGAAGATGCACGACGGCTCGCGGCTGCAGCTGCGCAAGGTGGAGGAGGGCTACGACCCACGGGACAAGCTCGCCGCGGTCACCCGCATCATGACCTCGCATGCCCAGCAGGAGGTGCTCACCGGGGTGCTGTACGTGAACACCGAGCTGCCGAACTTCTATGATCTGCTGGAGGTGACGGAGGCGCCGCTGGCGACGCTGCCGCAGGCGCTCACCCGTCCGCCGAAGAAGGTGCTGGACGAGGTGATGGACTCGCTGGCCTGACGCTGTTCTCGCTGTCCGGGCCCGGGACTGTGTCCCACGCTCGGTGATGGAGTTGCCGGCCGTGACCGGGACTCCAGCGCTCCACGTCGCTCCCGCCGATCCGGACGCGCCGGAGGCCGGGCGGCTGCTCGAGGCGTACTTCCGGGAGCTGCGCCAGCGGCTCGCCCCGGCGCCGGTGGAGGTCGGCTCCCGCTGGCCACCGGACTTCCGTGGGCCGGGTGCGGCGGTGGCGCTCGGCTGGCACGAGGGGAGCGCGGTGGGCTGCGCCGGTCTGCGGCCGATGGGCACGGGCGTGGTCGAGCTGAAGCACTTCTTCCTGGTCCCGGAAGCGCGGGGACGAGGGCTCGGGCGGGTGCTGCTCACCGGGGTGGAGGAGGTGGCACGTGGCCTCGGGGCGCGGCGGATCGTGCTCGACACTGCCGCGCCGCTGACGGAGGCGGCGGGGCTCTACCTCGCGGCAGGGTACGCGCGGATCCCCCGCTACAACGACAATCCGCACGCCGGGGCGTGGTTCGGACGCGACCTCGACCGACCCTAGGGCCGTCCTCGACGGCTACACCTCCGCGCACTCGCTCCGAGTGGAGTGCGGGGCCCGCCGGTCGCGGACGAAGAGCGAGAGCAGGCAGAGCGCGGCCGCGAGCCCTGCGAAGAGCGAGACCAGTGGCCGCTCCTGCTGCTGGACGACGATGGCCAGGTACGCCCAGACGAACACCGCACCGAGCACCGGGTCGTCGAGCCGGAAGCGGGTCGAGAGCCCGACGATCGAGCTGACGACGATCATCAGAATTCCCCAGGTCACCGGGCTCCACCCGAATCCGTCCCACCCCACGCGGGCCAGCTCGGTGGAGACGTTGACGAAGGTCGCCACCACCAGCCACCCGGCGTAGAGCGAGAAGGGCAGCCGGAGCCAGGCCTCAGCCGGGTCGGTGACCACCGCGTCGCCGATGCGCCCGACCCGGTGCATGGTGATCGCCACCGCGAGCATCAGGAAGATGATCGGAACGGTCCAGCCGGGCCGGTGCAGGGCGACCGCGCCGATCCACGCGGCATTGAGCACGGCGCTGAGCATGAGCCAGGGGCGGATCGCCGCGACGCGGGGGTTGTCCGCGCGGTCGGAGCGCGCCTGCCAGACCGCGAAGATGAGGAACCCGGTGTAGATCGGCGCCCAGATGATGAAGGCGTAAGGGGCGGGGAGGAACGCCACCGCCTGGGCGGCCGGGTCGTTCGAGTCCAGCGCCTTTCGGGCGAAGAGCCAGGGCAGGCCAATCCCGGCGAAGGTGACCAGCAGCGTCGTCCAGCGGCTCCAGCGGCTCGTCATGGCCCGTGCTCCGCTCCGCTCCCCTCGGTCAAGGGAGTGCCATACCGCGTCGGGCGGGGGCCGTCCAACTCCCGTCGCCCGCTCCACCCCTCAGCGGGCGAACGGCTTCACGATCACCATGATGACGATGACGATCATCAGCACGGTGGGCAGCTCGTTGAGGAACCGGAACAACGTGTGCGGGTAGGCGTGCGGCTCGGTCATCAGCTTCTTCCGGAAGCGGATGGAGAAGCCATGCGCGGCGTACATGACGACCAGGAAGAGCAGCTTGACCTGCATCCAGGGCTGCTCGAGGTAGAACGGCTCCAGCGCCAGCAGGCCGATGCCGGTGAAGAGCGAGAGCACCGCGGCCGGGGTGGTGATGGCATTGAGCAGCCGCCGCTCCATCACCTCGAACACCTGCATCACCGCCCTGTCGGTGGCCATCGCGTGGTAGACGTACAGCCGCCAGATGTAGAACTGCCCGGCCATCCAGCTGATGACCGCCATCACGTGGAAGGCCTTGAGCCAGAGCAGCAGCGACGACGGTTCTGCGGTCATAGGGCGGGGGCGTGTAGCCGGGCGTCGGCCCGGTGGTAGGTGTCGAACGGGGCGGCCACCGTACGAAGGAGCAGCTGCCCACGCGGGGTGACGCGGAGCCGAGCTCCCTGCCGCACCATCAGACCGTCACGCTCGAGCCCGGTGAGGTCCCGCTCCTCCTCGCGCAGATCCCGGAGGGTCCCGGGGAAGCGGGCGCGGAGCGCGTCCAGGTCCACCTCCAGGCTGCAGAAGAGCTGCATGATCAGGGCGCTCCGGGCGAGGTCCTCACTGCTCGGGTGGTGGCCGCGGACCGCTGCCAGGTGGCCTTCCTCGAGCATCGTGGCCCAGTCGTGCACCTCGCGGGCGTTCTGCACGTAGGTACCGGACACCTCGGAGATGGCGGAGGGGCCGAAGGCGAGCACGTCGCTGTCCGCGCAGGTGGTGTAGCCCATGAAGTTGCGGCGGAGGGTGCCGGCTGCGCGGGCGCGGCAGAGCTCGTCGTCCTCGAGGGCGAAGTGGTCCAGCCCCACGTGGACGTACCCGGCGGCGAGCAGCCGCTGGATGGAGGTCTCGAGCAGCGCCAGCCGGTCCGCGGGCCCGGGCAGCTCCTGGGGCTGGAAGAGCCGCTGGTGCTTCTTCATCGTCGGCACGTGCGCATAGCCGAAGAGCGCGATGCGGTCGGGCCGCAGCTCCTCGATGCGGTCCAGCGTTCGCTGGAAGTGGTCGACGGTCTGCAGCGGCAGCCCGTACATGAGGTCGACGTTGACGCTGACGAAGCCGACCGCCCGGCTCTCGGCGACGAGGTTCCTGGTCTCCTCGAAGGACTGCTTGCGGTTGATTCGCTTCTGGACGGCGGGGTCGAAGTCCTGCACGCCCATGCTGACCCGGTTGAAGCCGAGCCGGGCCAGGGTGCGAATCTGCTCGACGCTGGTGACCGCCGGGTGGATCTCGATCGAGGCCTCGATGCCGGGCTCCCAGGGCAGGCGCTCCTGGATGGCGTCGGCGAGCCGGATGAGCTGATCCGGATCGAGGTAGGTCGGGGTGCCGCCGCCCAGGTGCACCTGCACCACCTCGGGCAGGGAGGGGAGGAGGGCAGAGACCCGATCCAGCTCCAGCTCGAGCGCGCGGAGGTATCGCTCGACGAGCGACTCGCTCCGGGTGACGAGCATGTTGCAGCCGCAGTAGTAGCAGAGCTTCCGGCAGAACGGGACGTGGACGTAGAGGGATGCGGGGCGCGTCCCGGCGCTCCCGAACGTGTCCCGCGCCTCGGCCTCGCCGAACCTCGACTCCCAGTGGTTCGCCGGAGGGTAGCTGGTGTAGCGGGGCACCGGGATGGCGCCGTAGCGCTCGAGCAGCGCGTGATCGATCCCCACCGGGTCAGTCGCCTGCACCGCCTGGCGTCGGGCCTGCATCGGTGGGGGAACGGTGCAAGCGAGGTGCCCGGCCTGCTTCCCTCGGGCGAGACGGCCCCACTCGCGCGGGGCCTGCGGGATGCGAGGATCCGGGCCGCACGGTTTGCGCCGGGCGGATCCGTGGCGTGGGCGCTGCCCGAGAAATCGGGAGCTTGCGCTCTCTGGGGACCGCCTCGCCGCCGCCCGGCACGTTCGCGGGGCCCATGCCGCGCCCCTCGCAGTGCTCAGCGGCGTTTCGGGGCCGACCGTCGGCTGGCAGCCGCAGAACCGCTCCTCGGCGGAGGGGTGCGCTTCGACCGCTTCCGCGGGGCGTGGGCGAGGAAGGCCCGACCACGCGGGGAGAGCTCGTAGCCGACCTCGAGGCTCTGCGTCAGGCCGAGTCGCTTGAGCTTCCGCACGTCGATCTTGAACGGGTCCCGTTCACGGCCCAGGCTCCGGGCGAGCACCGACGCGGCGATCCGCGGCCGCCTGGCGATGAGCCGGAGGGTGGGGAGCGTCCACTCCCCGAGCCGCTCGAGCCGGCGGGTGATGGCCTCCACGTCGGCCGGGGTGAGCCGGTCGTCGAGGGCAATCTCCACCCGGTCCCCGTCGCCGCCGTGGTGGAAGGCGACGCGCCAGACCTCGGTCTCGTCCGTCAGCGGGCCGCCGGGCCCCTCGGCCATGAAGCGCACCAGCTCCTCGGGCGAGGAGAACCCTGCGGCGTGTGCGTCGGCCTGCCCGATCGAGGCCACCGGCATGCGGTCGAGCCGCTCGACCTCGAGCACTCCGATGGGATGACAGCGGTAGCGGCCTCCGACGCGGACGTGGGGCTTCTGCCACCGCCGGAAGGTGAGACGGATCGAACCGTCGACGAGGCCCGGGTGAAAGCGCTTCTGGAAGAGCAGCATCGGAAGGCCGAGCGGAAGCCGAGGAGGACCTCGAAGACAAGTGCCCTTCCGGGGGTGGCGTCCGGAAGGCGGTCCACCCCACCTCAGGTCCTGGGTCCCGCCGGCGGACCGAGGAAGCGCGCCGACAGCTCCCGCACCTCCCCCGTCGTCAGATCCTTCACCGTGGCCTTCAGCTCGAACGGCCCGTGGTACTGGGCCCGGTTCACCGTCACCATCACCGGCGTCCGGATCCCCTCCAGGGGGCCGAGCCGGATCCGCGGCTGGGGGACGATGACGCTCGTCCCCTCGGGCCCGACCACCGAGATCTCGAACTCCGCCGGATCCACGTGCTTGTTGATCAGGTGCAGCTCGAACTGGTTCCGGATGGTGGTCGGCTCGAGCACGTAGGGGATGCCGGCCGACCGGAGCAGGTTGGCCTCGAACGGCGTCCGGAGAGCGAACACGTTCAGCCCCACCGTGAGCAGCGCCGCCGCGGTGACCGCGCCGTAGATCACCACCCGGGGCCGGAGGATGCCTCCCTTCTTCTCCCCCTCGAAGCCCTCCAGCGAGTCGTAGCGCACCAGGCCCACCGGCCGGCCGACCTTGACCATCATCTCGTCGCAGGCGTCGATGCACTGCGCGCAGCCGATGCACTCCATCTGCTGCCCGTTGCGGATGTCGATGCCCGTGGGGCAGACGCGCACGCACCGGCCGCAGTCGATGCAGTCGCCGCGCGCCGGGGCCGCGGCCCCCTTGACCACCTTGCCCCGCGGCTCGCCCCGGGCGGCGTCGTAGCCGATGAGCAGGCTCTTCCGGTCGGTGAGGACCGACTGGAAGCGTCCGTAGGGGCAGAGGATCACGCAGAACTGCTCGCGGAACCAGGCGAAGTTCAGCCAGAACAGCAGGGTGACCCCCACCGCGATGCCGAACAGCGTCCCGTGGCCGGCGGGCCCGTGGAGCACCAGCTCGGCCAGCACCGGCGCGGAGACGAAGAACGCCAGGAACCAGTGGGCGAGAACCAGCGACACGACGATGTACAGCGACTGCTTGAGGACCAGCAGCCCGATGCGTCGCCCGGTCCAGCCACCTTCGGCGACTCGCCGCCGCTGGTACGCCGGCCCCTCGATCCACCGCTCGATGGGCCGGTAGAGGCCCTCGAGGAACACCGTCTGCGGGCAGGCCCACCCGCACCACACCCGGCCTGCCAGCGCGGTGACGAACACCAGACCGAAGGCAAACCCGGCGAGGAGGAACACCATCAGCCAGACGTCCTGCGCGTTGAAGGCGCGGCCGGCGAGGAAGAACTGACGGTCGGGGATGTCGAGGTGGATCGCCGGGTGCTTGCCGTTCTTGATGAAGGGCAGGGCGAGCAGGTGGACGATCAGCACCGCGTAGACGATTCGCCGCCATTTCAAGAAACGGCCGCGGACGTCCTCGGGGTGGATCTTGATCCGGGCGCCCCTCGGGTCGAGGAACTGCGGGCGCCCCGTTCCGGCGACGCTACTTGACGATCCCGAGCCGCTCACCCTGGGGCTCCTTCCCCGGGAGATTCGCCCCTTCGTGCGAGATGACGAAGGCGGCCAGCGAGCGGACGCGCTCGCCCCCGAGCGTCGGCTCCCAAGCCGGCATTCCCTTCTCCACCACGCCCCGGGAGATGGTCTTGAGGATCTCGGTGGGCTTGTTGCCGTGGAGCCAGAACTCGTCGGTGAGGTTGGGGCCGATCTTCCCCGAGCCGTTCGCCTCGTGGCACTGCGCGCATTGCTGGACGAAGAGCTTCTGGCCGGTGGCCACGGTCTGCGGGTCCTTGGACATGGCCAGGAGCAGCTCGTCGCTCATCGGCTTGCTCGCCGCCGCCTTCCGGAGCGCATCGGACTTCTCCTTCTCGTAGGCCGCGACCCCGCTCAGCCCCGTCCTGGCCACGTGGAAGTGCATCCAGTAGCCGTAGCCGAAGAGTACGGTGGTGTAGAAGATGAAGAGCCACCAGCGGGGCAGGGGGTTGTCGTACTCCTGGATCCCGTCGAAGGCATGGCCGCGCTCGACGTCCATCTTCGGCTCGCTCACGACCGTACGCTCCTCTCGTCGTCCTCGAGCGGCTGGCGAGCCGCCTGCTCGAACCGCTGCCTCCGCTCCAGGAAGAGCCAGGCCACCACGCCGAGGAACAGCGCGACGAACAGCACCGAGCTGGCGAGCGGAAGGTCGATGAGGTGATGGGCGCGGAAGAATTCCGAATACATCACCGGGCTCCCTGGTTGGTGATCGGTGCCGCCGCGGTGGGAAGCGGTCCGGGAGCCTGTGGCCCTCGCCCCAGCCGCTGGAGGTAGGCGATGAGCGCGACGATCTCCCGGTCCCAGGGGACCGCCACGCCCTCCTTCGCCAGGTCCACGACGATGCTCTCCGCCTGCTTCCGGTAGGTGTCGCGGGCCAGGTCCACCTGGATGTTGGAGTAGGGGACGCCCACCTTCTGCAGGGCGATCATCTTCCTGGAGAGGAGCGTCTGGTCGACCTTGTAGTCGGCGGTCCAGGCGAAGCTCGGCATGTTGCTGCCCGGGCTGGTGGAGCGCGGATCCATCATGTGCGAGTAGTGCCAGAGGTTCGGGTACTTCCCCCCTTCCCGGTGCAGGTCCGGGCCGGTGCGCTTGCTCCCCCACTGGAAGGGGTGATCGACGATGAACTCCTCCGGCCGGGAGTACGCCCCGTAGCGCTGGGTGTCGCCCTGCAGCGTCCGGATCATCTGCGAGTGGCACACGTAGCAGCCCTCGCGGGTGTAAACGTCGCGCCCCGCCAGCTCGAGCGGCGAGTACGGCTGCTGCTTCTCCCCGGTCCAGGGCACGGCGGAGGGGGCGAAGATGGTGGGGATGAGCTGGGCGATGCCCCCTGCCAGCACCGCGACCAGCAGGAGCACGGTGAAGAAGAGCGGCTTGCCCTCCACCAGCTGGTGCCAGCCGGGCGCCGCCGGGTCACGGGGCCGGGCCTTGAACCACAGCCAGGCGACCTCGCCGAGGATCACCAGCACCACCAGCACCTTCACCCCGGTCATCATCGAGGCGCCGCCCAGGAAGAAGGACAGCACCACCGCCCCGAGGACGAAGAGGAACCCCGGACGGGTGACCAGCCACCCCGCGCTCGGCTCGGTCACCCGGTGCGGCTCCTCGACGGTGACCGTGACCTGTCCGTTCACCGCCTTCCCGGCGAGCGCGGTCTTGCCCAGGTTCCAGGCCATCAGGAGGAAGCCGCTGAGGTAGAGCAGACCGCCCAGGAGGCGCACCATCCACAGCGGGCGGATGGCGAGGATGGTCTCCACGAAGGATGGGTAGGCCAGCGCGCCATCCGGGGTCTGCGCCCGCCACATCAGTCCCTGACTGACCCCGGCGACCCAGAGCGCGACCACGTAGAGGATGATCCCGGCGGTCGCCATCCAGAAGTGCAGCTCGGCCGCCTTCTTCGAGTACAGCTTGGTGCCGAAGAGGCGCGGGACCATCCAGTAGAAGGTGCCCGCGGCCATGAAGCCGTTCCAGCCCAGCGCGCCGCTGTGGACGTGGCTGATGATCCAGTCGGTGTAGTGAGCAAGGGCGTTGACGCTCTTGATCGAGAGCAGCGGGCCCTCGAAGGTGGACATGCCGTAGAAGGTGAGCGCCGCGACCAGGAACTTGATGACCGGATCGGTGCGGAGCTTGTCCCAGGCGCCGCGCAGGGTCAGCATTCCGTTGATCAACCCACCCCAGCTCGGGGCCCAGAGCGCGACGCTGAACACCATCCCCAGCGACTGCGCCCAGTCCGGCAGCGCGGTGTGGAGCAGGTGGTGCGGCCCGGCCCAGATGTACATGAACACCAGGGACCAGAAGTGCACGATGGAGAGCCGGTAGCTGTAGACCGGCCGCTCCGCCGCCTTGGGCATGAAGTAGTACATGATCCCCAGGATCGGCGTGGTGAGGAAGAACGCGACCGCGTTGTGCCCGTACCACCACTGCACCAGCGCGTCCTGGACCCCGGCGAAGATCGAATAGCTCTTGGTCAGGGTGACCGGGATCTCCAGGCTGTTGACGATGTGCAGGACGGCGATGGTGACGATGGTGGCGATGTAGAACCAGAGGGCGACGTAGAGGTTCTTCTCGTTGCGCCTGGCCAGGGTCCAGAAGAAGTTGATCGCGAAGACCACCCAGACCAGGGTGATCGCCACGTCGATCGGCCACTCGAGCTCGGCGTACTCCTTGGAGGTGGTGATGCCCAGGGGGAGGGTGACCGCCGCGGCGACGATGATCAGCTGCCAGCCCCAGAAGTGGATCTTGGAGAGGAGATCCGAGGCCATCCGCACCTTGCACAGCCGCTGGGTCGAGTAATAGACGCCGGCGAACATCGAGTTGCCGACGAAGGCGAAGATCGCCGCGTTGGTGTGCAGCGGGCGGAGGCGCGAGAACACCAGGTAGGGAACGCCGAGGTTGGCCTGCCACCAGACCATCTGGGTGGCGATGATCGCCCCCACCAGCATCGCGACGGCTCCGAAGACCACCGCGGCGAAGATGAAGCGGCGGACGGTCGTGTCGTCGTAGGTGATGACCCGTTGTTCCACGTCAGTCTCCCTCGTCGTCTTCCAGGGGCAGCAGGGACAGGCGGTCGGCGTGCTCGTGATCGCCGTGCTTGACGCTGTAGAGGAGGCCGACCACGGCCAGCAGCACCAGCATCAGGCTCACGAAGACCTTGATGACCAGCACGTTCACGCTGCCACCTCGTGCAGCTTCGGTGCCGCCGTCGCCACACCGCGGCGTCCGGCGAGCCAGGCGGTGGTGGCGAGCAAGATCGCCAGAGAGCTCGCGGGCATGGCCACCGCCGCCCCCAGTGGAGTGGCCAGTCCGAGCATCGCCACCGTGACCGCCCCCGCGTTGTAGGCGAACGCCATCGCCAGGATCCGACGCACCACCGAGCGCAAGGACTGCGCTGCAAGCAGCAGCTCGCCCAGCGACTCGAGACTCTCGCCGAGGAAGAAGACGTCCGACTTCCCGGGCATCACCGGGCGGTCCACCGCCGGAGTCCCCGCGGCGAAGGCGGCGGCGAACGCCAGGCTGTCGTTCACCCCGTCGCCGATGAAGAGGGTGTCCCGGCGGTCCACCCGGGCGACCACCGCCGCCTTGTCCGCCGGCGAGAGCTCGCCGAGCACCCGGTCCCCGGACAGGCCGAGCGCGCGGCCGAACTCCTCGACCCGGGTGCGTGCATCGCCGGAGAGGAGCCAGACGTCGAGCCCCGCCGCGCGCAGCCGGAGGACCTCGCGCTGGGCACCGGGACGCACCGCCTCGCGGGTGACGAAGCGGGCCAGGAGCTGACCGTCCACCGAGAGGAGGGTGACCCCCGGCTCGGCCGCGGCGCCCGGGACCGCCCACCCCGGAGCGCCGAGCCGATGGCGCCGGCCACCCCGCACCAGCTCCAGGCCGCATCCGGGGATCTCCTCCGGCTGCACCGGGGCGGCAACCCGCGCGCCGGCTCCGGCGAGCGCCTTCGCCAGGCAGCGCGACACCGGGTGGTTGCTCCCCGCGGTCATCGAGTAGACGAGGTCGCGGATCTCGGGTGAGAGCTGCCCGGGGTGGCGCGGCTCGACCAGGTCCAGCCGGCCGAGGGTGAGGGTCCCGGTCTTGTCGAAGAGCACGGTCCGGACGCGGACCAGCCGGTCGAGGAGATCCGGAGCGCGGACCAGCACGCCCTTCCTCCGCAGGCCGGCGTGCACCAGCTCGTGGGCGAGCGGGATGGCGATGCCCAGCGCGCAGGGGCAGGTGACGACCAGGAGCGCCACCGCGACGTCGACCGCGCGGTGCACCCCGGCGTGCATCCAGAGCAGCGTCCCCATCGCCGCCAGCGTCAGCACCGTCACCACGTAGTACCGCGCGAGGGCGTCGAAGAAGCGCGCGCTCCCGCTCCTCCGCTCTCCCTCGGGCCGCGCGGCGAGCAGCACCGGGAGCACCGACTGCTGGAACGACTGCGTCGCCCGCGCCTCCACCGCGCTCCGTCCGGCGTTGAAGGCCCCCGCGGGCACGGTCTCCCCGGCGGGGAAGGTCCTCGGCTCGGGCTCGCCGGTGATCCAGTCGAGCGAGAAGCGCCCCGCCTGGCTCAGGGTGGCATCGACCACCAGGAGATCCCCCGGCGCGACGAGGAGCGTGTCCCCGGCGCCGACCCGCGGCGCCGGCACCACCGCCACCGTCGCCCCCTCGCGCCGGCGAACGACCAGCGCATCCGAGCCGTCGTCCTCGAGCAGGAAGCGGCGGTTCCGATCCAGCACCCGCTGCTGCAGCCAGCGGCCCAGCACCATCAGGGTGATGAAGGTGCAGAGCGTGTCCAGGTAGGCGTGATCGCCCCGATGCTGCAAGGTCTGCACCACCGAGAGGGCGTAGACCAGGGTGATCCCCAGGGCGATCGGCACGTCGAGGTGGAGCAAGCCCCGGGCGAGCCCGCGCTGCGCCGCCCGGAAGAACGGCCACCCGCCCACCAGCACCACCACCGTGGCGAGGAGCAGGCTCCCCCAGGTGAAGAGGGAGAAGGTGCTCCCGTCCCCGGGGGAGAGCCCGAAGTAGAACGAGAACGAGAACAGCATCACGTTCATCGTCGCCGCGGCGCAGATGCCGAGCCGCACCACCAGATCGCGCGAGGGGCGGGGCGTGGTCTTCCGGCTCGGTCCGAAGGCGTACCCGAAGCGCTCCACCTCGCAGACGAAGCGCTCGACGTCGAAGACGCCCGGCCTCCACCTCATGCAGACCTTCCCCAGCGCCGGATTCACCGTGAAGCCGGCACCGCCCGGCGTGCGGCGGAACAGCTCGTTCATCAGCCACACGCATGCCGCGCAGTGAATTCCCTGGACGTCGAGCTCCAGCGCACAGAGGGGGGAGGCCGTCGCCTCGGCCGCGGTTCGGAGCGGCTCGAGCCAGGCGTGACTGCGCACCCGCTCCACCGAGGTCGCGGGCAGCACCGCGCCGCGCGCCAGCGCGTAGTAGCGGGTCAGCCCCTGATCGACCAGCAGGCCGTGCACCGCCTCGCAGCCGGCACAGCAGAAGGCCCCCCGGGCCGGGTCGGCGACAGGGGTCCCGCAGTGGAGGCAGCTGGAGGAGGTGGAGGCGGACACCCGGCCCCGCGCGGGCTGCGAACGGTATGCCAATTGCTGCTGCCCAGCACCCGATGGCCGATCCGCTCCTCCTGTCCACCGCCGGCGCTGCCGCAGTGGTCGGCTTCTCCTCGAGCCTTCACTGCTTCCTCATGTGCGGGCCGCTCGCGTGCGCGGCCTCGACCAGCGAGCCAGATCGCCTCGGGCCGGTCCTGGGGTACCAGCTGGGACGGCTCGCATCGTACGGACTGGTGGGCGGGCTCCTGGGGGCGCTCGGCGGGGGCGCCGCGTTGCTCCTCCGCACCTCGTTCCTGCCCTTCGCGCCGTGGATTCTCGTCGCCACCCTGCTGGTCGCCGCGCTCGACCTGGGGAGCCGGCTCCCGAGCGTTCCCGGCCTTGCGCAAACGATGCGCAGGGCAGCGGGGTGGACGCAAAAGCTGCCCCGCAGCGCGCGGGCCACCGCGCTGGGGACGCTCACACCCCTGCTTCCATGCGGACTTCTGTACGGCGCGTTCGCGGCGAGCCTCGCCGCGGGCTCGTTCGGCGCCGGAGCGCTTGCGCTCTTCGCCTTCGGTGCCGGCGCGGTGCCGGCGCTGCTGGTGTCGCAGCTGCCTGCCGGAGCGGTCCTGCGCGGTCAGGGCCGGGGCGCTCGCCTGGCGAGAAGGGTGATTCCTGCGCTCGCGGCGGTCGTCGTCGCAGCCCGTGCGCTGCTCTTGAATCCCGCGACGGTGTGTCACTGAGGGTCCGGGGGTGGCCCGTCGCTTGCTTCGAGCCCGGGCGCACGTGAAACCGCTCCGCGACGTGAAGAGCGCGGCCCTGGCCGCGGTCCTGGCCTGTGCCCCGACCGCCCTCGCTGCTGCCGGACCGGACGCAGGCCCGAGCCCCGAGGCGTCGCCGGCAGGGCTCTTCTTCGGGCAGAAGTGCCTCAGCTGTCACAACGTCGGCGAGGGCAACAAGATCGGCCCGGACCTCCTGGGGGTGGATCAGCGGCGCGAGCGGCAGTGGCTGAAGAAGTGGCTGACCAGCCCCGGGGCGATGCTCGATGCGAAGGACCCGACGGCGCTCGAGCTGCTCGGGCAGTTCGCCAACGTCCGGATGCCGGAGCAGAACCTGACCCCCGAGCAGATCGACGGGCTCCTCGCCTTCTTCGCCGCCTGCACCGAGAAGGACGGCTGCATCCCGGTGGGCGGCCCCAAGCTCGCCATCGACGCCACCCCCGACGAGATCGAGGCGGGCCGGGAGTACTTCCTGGGCACGCGCCGCTTCTCCGCCGGCGGTCCGGCGTGCGCCGGGTGTCACGACGTCCGCGGTGAGCAGCTGCTCGGCGGCGGGTCGCTCGGCGGCGACCTGACCTTCGTCTGGGCGCACCGCCACGAGAGGGGGCTCGAGGAGGCCATTCTCGCCTCGCCGGTCGAGAAGCAGGCCTACGCCGGTCGCCCGCCCACCGAGGCGGAGACCTACGCGGTGCGGGGGTATCTCGCTGCGCTCTCGCGCGACGGCACCCGCCCCCGGAAGAGCCGTGACCTCTTCGACCTCGGCGTGCTCGGCGCCTGTGCGGTCATTGGCGCGCTGGCCATCGGCTGGAAGGCACGGAGCAACGCTCAGGGAGGGCAGGGATGAGCCTCTCCGCCGTGCTCCTCTTCGTGGTCCTGCCCTACATCGCCTTCGGGCAGCTGGTCCCGGCCATCCTCTTCCGGAAGGTGGTGGCTTCGGTCGTCCACGCGCCCGAGCTGCGGCAGCCGCTGGCGAGGGAGCGCTCGGACTTCGCCGCCTGGCTCACCTGGCTGGGCGTCGCGGTGCTCCTGCCGCTGCACCTCGTCCCGCTCCTCTTCCCCGGGGCGTCGCTCTCGGTGCTGTCCTGGCGGCCGCTGCTGGTCGGGGTGGAGCTGGTGGGCTGGGTGGGCGGCGCGCTGTTCCTGGTGGGAATGGTGCAGGCCGGGTGGCGGCGGCTGCGCGACCCGCGCTTCGGCCCGCTCCGCGGCGGAGTGGAGCTGGCGACGCTGTGCTCCATCCTCGCCGCGACCCTCAGCGGCGTGGTGGTGGCAGTGGCCGACCGCTGGGGCAGCGCCTGGTACACCGCGGTGCTGGTCCCCTACCTCCGCTCGCTCGTCCTCCTCCGGCCCGACGTCAGCGGGCTTGCGGGAATGGGCTTCTGGCCCCAGGCCCACGTCGCGACCTCGTTCCTCGCGCTGGCGCTCCTCCCCTTCAGCACCTACCCCCCGCAGTGGATCCGCTCCTGGTTCGAGTTCTGGGCCGGTGCCGAGCAGCCCCGGAGCACGCCGTGAGGGTGGCGCTCCTCCCGTGCCTGGCGCTGCTCCTGGCCGCCGCCGGCTGCGACAACGGCTTCCTCACCCAGCAGGGCTACGAGCCGGCGCAGCCCATCGCCTTCTCGCACGCGCTGCACGCCGGGCAGTTCCAGATGAACTGCGAGTACTGCCACTTCGGCGCCGCGCAGAGCCGGCACTCCGGCGTGCCACCGGCCCAGCTTTGCCTCGGGTGCCACAGTCAGGTGAAGAAGGACGCCCCGGAGATCGCCGCCCTCGCCAAGGCGGTGGCCGAGAACCGGCCCATCGAGTGGGTGCGGGTGCACCGACTGCCGGACTTCGCCTGGTTCAGCCACCAGAACCACGTCTCGGCCGGCGTGGAGTGCCAGACCTGTCACGGCCCGGTGGAGACGATGGTCCGCATCCGCCAGGACCAGACCATGACCATGGGCTGGTGCCTGGACTGCCACCGCAAGACCCTCGCCGACCCCGAGCAGTCCAAGCGCCTGCAGCCGCCCACCGACTGCGCGGCCTGCCACCACTAGAGAGCCATGTCCGAGCGACGCCACTGGCAGACACTCCCCACCGCCGCCGACGGCCTGGTTCGCCTGCGTACGCCCGGCGACCCCGGTCCCGGACCGGCCCCGGCGGAGGTGAGCCGCCGCGGCTTCTTCGGGATGATGGGGCTGTCCGCCGCGGCGGTGACTCTGGCCGGTTGCCAGCGCGCGCCGGTCACCCAGCTCATCCCCTACCTGGCCAAGCCCGAGGAGCTGGTTCCGGGCAACTCGGTGTTCTACGCCTCGGCCTGCGCCGGGTGCCCTGCGCAATGCGGGGTGCTGCTCAAGGCGCGCGACGGCCGACCGATCAAGGTGGAGGGCAACCCGGAGCACCCCTGGAGCCGGGGAGGCCTCTGTGCCGCCGGACAGGCATCGGTGCTCGCGCTGTACGACGCGAGCCGGGCGCGCAGCCCGACCCTGGCTGGAAGGCCCCTCACCTGGGCCGCACTGGACAAGGGCGTTCTGGCCGGGCTCCAGTCCGCCACGATCTCCCGGGCGAAGATCTACCTGGTCGCGCCGGCGGTGACCGGGCCGACGTTCGAGTCGGTGCTGTCGAAGTTCGTCGCCACCTGGCCCTCGGCGCAGGTCGTCCGCTTCGACCCGACCGGGGAGGTCTCGGCGCTGGCGGACGCCTCGGAGGCGCTGCTCGGTGTCCGGGCACTGCCCCGGTTCCACCTGGAGCGCGCACGGACCATTGCCTCCTTCGCCGCGGACTTCCTCGGCACCTGGCTCGACCCGGTGGCGCTGGCCCGGGACTACGCGGATGGCCGGCGGCTGGCGCACGTCCAGAGGCCCGAGCACGACCAGGCGGCGGGCATCGAAGGGAACCGGCAGGCGAGCGAGGGACGGGCGCCCGGACGGGGGTTCGGCCGGCACTGGCAGCTCGAGCCGGCGATGAGCCTCACCGGGTCCAACGCCGACCGCCGCGAGCTGGTGGCCCCGAGCGACCTGCTCCCGGCGCTCGCGGCGCTGGTGCGCCGGCTCGCCCGGACGAGCGGCCATCCCGACCGCGCCGCGCTGGCGAGGGCCGCGGAGATGCCGGAGCCCGCGCTGCGGCCCGGGGTGCTGGACCTGCTCGCCGCCGAGCTCCGTGCCTCGGCCCCGCATGCCCTGGTGCTCACCGGCGTGGGCGATCCAGGAGCACAGGCGCTGGCGCTCGCGGCCAACCTCCTCCTCGGTGCGGAGGGGACGACCCTCGAGATCGGCGCCGGCGCCGTGGTTCCCGCCGGCACCGCGTCGTTCGAGTCGCTGCTCGCGGACGTCGAGGCCCATCGGGCCGGCGCGGTCCTCTTCCTCGACAGCAACCCGGTGTACGCGCACCCCGACGGGCCGCGGCTGGGCGCGGCGTTGCGAGAGATCCCGCTGGTCGTGGCCACCAACGACCGCGCCGACGAGACTGGCTCGAAGGTGGGCCATCTCGCCCCCGACCACGCCCCGGCGGAGTCGTGGGGCGACGCCTCGCCCGGTCGAGGCCTGCTCACCGTCCGCCAGCCGGCGCTCCGCCCACTGTTCCAGACCCGGTCGGTCATCGAGTCGCTCCAGGTCTGGTCGCGCGTCCCGGCGGGACGGGTCTCGGCGCACGAGGCGGTCCGGGAGCGGCTCCGCGCCGAGGTCTTCCCCGGGGCGTCCACCGCCGGTGAGACGTTCGAGGCCTTCTGGGAGCGCACGCTCCAGGCCGGCTTCGTCCGCGTGCCCACCGAGAGCCCGACCATCACCCTCCGTCCCGGCGCGATGGGCCCGCTGCTCGCCTCGAGCCTCCCCAGCCAGGAGTCGCCGAGGGGGGCGACCGCCGGCGGTCCCGGCGAGCTCGAGCTCTGGCTTCACCCCTCGCTCACGGTGGGCGACGGACGCGGCGCCAACAATGGCTGGCTCCAGGAGCTGCCCGATCCGATCACCAAGGTGACCTGGGAGAACGTGGCCTGCGTGGCGCCCTCCCGGGCGAAGGCACTCGGCTGGGCGGACGGACAGCTCGTCCGGATCCTCGCCGGTGGCCGGACGGTCACCGTCCCGGTGGTGGTGCAGCCCGGGACCCACCCCCGGGTGGTCGCGCTGGCGCTGGGTTACGGCCGCACCGGTGCCGGGGCGGTGGGCAACGGCGTCGGCGCCGACGCCTTCCCGCTGGCCGAGGTCCGCGCCGGCCGGGTCCGTTTCAGCCGCCGCGCCGAGGTGCGCACCGCCGAGGGACGGCGCGAACTCGCCCGGTCGCAGGTGCATGCCTCGCTCGAGGGCCGGAACCACGTGCGCGAGGCGACCCTGGCCGCCTTCCTCGAGAACCCCACCGCGGGCAACCCGGAGGAGGAGCCGCTCGGCTCTGCCTGGGGCGAGCATCCGGTGCTGGGGCCGAAGTGGGGCCTGGCGGTCGACCTCAGCGCCTGCACCGGCTGCGGGGCCTGCATCATCGGCTGCCAGGCAGAGAACAACATCCCGGTGGTGGGCCGCGCCGAGGTGCTCCGGAACCGGGAGATGAGCTGGATCCGGATCGACCGCTACTACGCCGGAGATGCCGAGAACCCCGAGGTGCTCCACCAGCCGGTGATGTGTCAGCACTGCGCCAACGCGCCCTGCGAGACGGTGTGCCCGGTGCTGGCCACGGTCCACTCGGCGGAGGGGCTCAACCAGCAAGTCTACAACCGCTGCGTCGGCACCCGGTACTGCGCCAACAACTGCCCGCCCAAGGTCCGGCGCTTCAACTGGTTCGACTATGCGCATGACGATCCGGTGGAGCGGCTGGTGCTCAATCCCGACGTGGTCGTCCGCACCCGCGGGGTGATGGAGAAGTGCTCGCTCTGCGTGCACCGGATCCAGGAGGGAAGGGCGCAGGCGAAGCGCGAGGGGAGGACGCTCGCCGACGGCGCGGTGGCCACCGCCTGCCAGCAGAGTTGCCCGACGCAGGCGCTGGTCTTCGGCGACCTGAACGACCCGGGCAGCAAGGTGGCAGCGCTCGCCCGTGACGCGCGCAGCTACCACATGCTCGCCGAGCTGAACGTGCGGCCCAACGTCAGCTATCTCACCCGCATCAAGAACCCGGGAGAGACCCCGTGAGCGCGCCCTCGTTCTCTCCGCTCCGCGTCCCGCTGGTGGTCCCGCCCCGCAGCATGGCGGCGATCACCGAGGAGATCGCCGCTCCGCTGGAGCGCCGTCCGAGCCTCGGCTTCTGGGCGCTCTTCGCCGTCTCCTCCGGCGCCCTTCTCCTGGGTCTCGGCTGCGTGAGCTACGAGATTGCCACCGGCATCGGGACCTGGGGCCTGAACCGGACCATCGGCTGGGCATTCGACATCACCAACTTCGTGTTCTGGGTGGGCATCGGCCACGCCGGGACGCTGATCTCCGCCATCCTCTTCCTCTTCCGGCAGAAGTGGCGAACGAGCATCAACCGCTCGGCCGAGGCGATGACCCTCTTCGCGGTGATCTGCGCGGCGATGTTCCCGCTGATCCACATGGGCCGGCCCTGGCTGGCGATGTGGATGTTCCCCTACCCGAACAGCCGCGGTTCCCTGTGGGTGAACTTCCGCTCGCCGCTGCTCTGGGACGTGTTCGCGATCAGCACCTACTTCACCGTCTCGGCGGTGTTCTGGTACCTGGGCCTCATCCCCGACCTGGCCACGCTGCGTGACCGCGCCAGGCCAGGCAGCCTCCGCCGGCGCATCTACGGCCTGATGGCCTTCGGGTGGACCGGCTCGACCCGGGTCTGGAACCACTACGAGATGGTCTATCTGCTGCTGGCCGGCCTCTGCACGCCGCTGGTGCTCAGCGTCCACACCATCGTCTCGATGGACTTCGCCACCTCGGTCATCCCCGGGTGGCACGCCACCATCTTTCCTCCGTACTTCGTGGCCGGCGCGGTGTTCAGCGGCTTCGCCATGGTGCTGACCTTGATGATCGTCGCCCGGAAGGTCCTGGGCTTCGAGCACCTGATCACCGTCCGGCATCTGGAGAACATGTGCAAGGTGATCATCGTCACCGGAGGGATCGTCGGACTGGCGTACGGCACAGAGTTCTTCACCGCCTGGTACTCGGGCAACGAGTACGAGCGCTTCACCTTCATCAACCGGGCCCTCGGTCCCTACGCCTGGGCCTACTGGACGATGGTGACCTGCAACGTGCTGGTGCCCCAGGCCTTCTGGGTCAAGCGCATCCGCACCTCGCCCTGGGCCATCTTCGCTCTCTCGCTGCTGATCAACGTCGGGATGTGGTTCGAGCGGTTCGTCATCGTGGTGACCTCGCTCCACCGCGATTTCCTGCCCTCGTCCTGGTCGATGTACCGGCCCACCTTCATCGAGGTGGGGACGCTCATCGGCTCCTTCGGACTGTTCCTGACCCTGTTCCTCGTCTTCTGCCGGCTCCTCCCGATGATCTCCATCGGCGAGGTGAAGGGCGTGCTGGCCTACGCCCAGAGCCGGGAGCCTTCCACCCGTCACATCGAGGGGGCAGCGTGAGCCCGACCACCCGACCGTTCGTCGCCTACTTCACCCGGGAGCAGGACGTCCTCGCCGCCACCGCGGCGGTGCGGAAGGCCGGGCTCGGCATCCGGGACGTCTACACCCCCTACGCCGTGCACGGGCTGGAGGGCGCCATGGGGCTGCGCCGTTCGCGGCTGAGCCAGGTGTGCTTCTTCGCCGGGCTCACCGGGCTCACCGCGATGCTCTTCTTCGCCTGGTGGACCTCGGCGGTGTCCTGGCCGCTGAACGTGGGCGGGAAGCCGTTCGCGTCCATCCCCGCGTACATCCCCGTCACCTTCGAGTTCACGGTTCTCTCCGCCTCGCTGATCACCGTCGCCGCGCTGTTCGCGGTGGCCCGGCTCTGGCCGGGAAAGAGCGCGGACACGCTCCCCGGGGTGACCAACGACCGCTTCGCCCTGGTGCTGGAGCCCATGGGCGACGACAGCCGCGCCCGGGCGCTCTGCATCGAGCACGGCGCGGTGGAGACCGGGTGGCTCGAGCCTCAGGTCAAGGCAGGCCGGCTGTCGGCGCTCCCCGGAGCGAAGTGATGAGGCTCCGCCTGCTCCTCCTGTCGGCCCTGACCGCGCTCTCGGGCTGCGGGGGATGCGGGACGAGCGATCCGCTCCAGCCGGGGCGGGAGTACGTGAAGGACATGATCGACGCGGTCCCCTACGAGAGCTTCTCCCCCAATCCGGTGCTCTCGCAGGGAATGACGCTCCAGTCGCCGGCGCCGGGGAGCTTGCCCCGGGGGGTGCAACCCTTCCACTACGGCCCGGGTCCGGAGGAAGCGGCGCGGGCCGGCCGAGAGCTGAGGAATCCGCTGACCGCCAGCAAGGAGAACCTCGAGCGGGGCGACAAGGTGTTCCACACCATCTGCTTCACCTGCCACGGGCTGGCCGGGGAGGGGGACGGGCCGGTGGTGCCGAGGTTCCCCGCGCCTCCGTCGCTCACCCTGGCGCACGCCAGGGGCCTACCGGACGGGCAGATCTTCCACATCATCACCCGCGGACAGGGGTTGATGCCCTCGCACGCCGCGCAGGTCCGCCCGGACGACCGGTGGAAGGTCGCGCTCTACATCCGGCAGATGCAGGGGGGGAAACCATGACCAGCGCACCCGAGCCTCGGGCGGCTCCTCCACCTCCGGCGCTGCTGGTCCCGCTCGCCCTCGCCGGCCTGGTGGTGCTCGCGGTGGGGCTCTTCCTCGACCCGGCGCGCGGGATGTCGGCTCTGCTCGCCTCGGGCTTCCTGGCGGTGGCCGCGGCCCTCGGCGCGCTGGCCCTGCTCTGTCTCTTCCTGGTCTCCAACGCCGGCTTCCACGTCGCCTTCAAGCGGGTGCTGGAGGCGCTGGCGCTGAACCCGGTGGGGGTGGTGGCGATGCTCGCCGTGCTCCCCGGGGCCCGGTGGGTCTACGCCTGGGCGCGTCCAGGCGCCGCCTCGGACCCGCTCATCGCCGCCAAGGCGGCCTGGCTGAACCTGCCCAGCTTCGGGATCCGGATGCTGCTCTTCCTCGGCATCTGGGGCGCATTCGCCCTGCTGCTGCGGCGCGAGTCGCTGGCCCAGGACGCGGATGGGCGAGTGGAGCACACCCGGAGGTCGGTGGCGCTGGCGGCGGTGTTCCTCCTCCTGGGAGGCTACACCCTGAGCCTCGCCTCGGTGGACTGGCTGATGAGCGTCCAGCCCCACTGGGCGAGCACCATCTTCGGCTTCTACACCATCGGGAGCACGCTGCTGACGGGGACGGCGGTGGCCATCCTCGCGGTCCTCTGGCTGCGCCGGGAGGGGCGCTTGCCAGAGGTCAACGAGAGCCACCTGCACGACCTGGGAAAGCTGCTCTTCGGCTTCTCGACCTTCTGGGCGTACCTCTGGTTCTCACAGTACCTGCTCATCTGGTACGCGAACCTTCCCGAGGAGACGTCGTTCATCCTCGCCCGGACGCGGAACGGCTGGGGCCCGCTCTTCTGGGGCAACCTGGTGGTCGGCTGGGTGCTGCCCTTCCTGCTGCTCCTGCCGCGCGCCGCCAAGCGCACCCCGGCGCGGCTGCTGCCGGTCGCGGTGCTGGCCCTGCTGGGGCGCTTTCTCGACGTCTGGCTGCAGATTGCCCCGGCCACGCTCCCCGGTGGGCCGCCTCTGCCGTGGGTCGAGGTCGGGGCGCTGGTGGGCATCGGGGCGGCCTTCGGCGCGGTGTTCCTCCGGGTGCTGGCCACGGCGCCGCTGGAGCCGGCCCATGACCCGTACCTGGTCGAGTCGCTGCACCACCACACCTGACCCCTCGGCCGGCGCCGGAGACGGATGACACCGGGCCCGGACGGAACGAAAGTGGGCGTGATGCGGCTGGCCCTTCTCTCGGATCTGCACGCGAACCTCGAGGCGCTCGAGTCGGTCATCGAGCACGCGCGGAAGCAGGGGGCCGAGCAGCTCGCATTCCTGGGCGACCTGGTCGGCTACGGGGCAGACCCGGGCCCGGTGGTGGAGCGGGTGCAGGCGGCGGTGGCCACCGGGGCCGTGGCCATCAGAGGCAATCACGACGAGGCCGCCACCCGCGGGGCGCCTCCGTCGATGGTCTCCGACGCGGCGCGGGCGGTGGCCTGGACCCGGGAGCACCTCACCCCGGAGCAGCTGGCGTTCCTCGCCGGCCTTCCGCTGACCACCGAGCGCGGCGACCGGCTGTTCGTGCACGCCAGCGCCGCGGACCCCGCGGAGTGGCTCTACGTGCTGTCGGCCCCCGACGCGGCACAGAGCCTTCGCTCGGTGAAGGCGCGGGAGATCTTCTGCGGCCACACCCACACCCCGGCGCTCTACCACCTGGCGGCGGACGGTTCGGTGGGCGCGTTCCGGCCGGTCCCCGGGACGCCCATCAAGCTGAGCACCTTCCACCGCTGGCTGGCGATTCCCGGCTCGGTGGGCCAGCCCCGTGACGGGAACCCCGCGGCCTGCTACGCGATCCTCGACGAAGCGGCCGACGTGCTGGTGTTCCATCGAGTCCCGTACGACGCCGAGCGCGCAGCCCGGAAGATCCGGGCGGCCGGCCTTCCCGGGGACCTCGGTGCCCGGCTCGAGCTGGGGGGCTGAGCGTGGACGCGCCGCGCACCCAGCGGATCGAGCCAGGGGCGGTGATCGACGGGTACACGCTCGAGGAGCGGATCCACCAGGGGAGCATGGCCACGCTCTGGCGCGTGTCGGCGCCCGGCCAGCCCCCGCTGGTGATGAAGATGCCGCTGCTCCGCGAGGGCGACGACCCCACGGCGATGGTGGGCTTCGAGGTGGAGCAGATGATCATGCCCATCCTCCAGGGCCCGCACGTGCCGCTGTACTTCGGCTCCGGCGACTTCTCGGCCCACCCCTACATCGTCATGGAGTACATCCGTGGTGACTCGCTCCGTGCTCGGCTGGGGCGGACCCCGCTGGACTCGGACGAGGTGACTCGGATCGGCGGGCAGATCGCCACCGCGCTCCACTCGCTGCACCGACAGCACGTCATCCACCTCGACCTCAAGCCGAGCAACGTGATGTTCCGCGACACCGGTGAGGCGGTGCTGATCGACTTCGGGTTCTCCCGCCATGACCGGTTGCCCGATCTGCTCGCCGAGCAGTTCCGGTTGCCGATGGGGACCGCGCCTTACATCTCGCCCGAGCAGGTGCTGCGGATCCGCAACGACCCCCGCAGCGACGTCTTCGCCCTGGGCGCGGTGCTCTACCATCTGGTCACCGGCGAACGGGCCTTCGGGTTCCCCACCAGCATCACCGGTCTGCGGAAGCGCCTCTACCGCGACCCGGTTCCCCCCCGGGCGCGTAACCCGAGCTGTCCGGCGTACCTCCAGGAGATCATCCTCCGCTGCCTCGAGGCCGACCCGCGGGAGCGCTACCAGAGCGCGGCGCAGGTGCTGCTCGCGCTCCGGAACCCCAGCCAGGTGCCGCTCACCGAGCGGGCGAGGAAGCTCCGCCAGGACGGGATGATCACCGTCACCCGACGGTGGATGCGAACGCTGGGGGCCCAGGGCGAGGCCTGGCAGTCCACCGCGGCGCAGATCGCCCGTTCTCCGGTGGTGGTGGTCGCCCTCGATCTGCTCGCCAGCAGCGAGATGCTCCTGAGCAGCATCCGCACCACCAGCGAGCGGGTGCTGAGCATGCACCCCGGCGCCAGGCTGGCGTGCGTCACCGTGCTCCGGACCTCCCGCCTGGCGGTGGACGTCACCGTCGACGACGAGGGACGGAACCTCCGGGTGATGCGCCTGGTGGAGCTGAAGGACTGGGCCCGCCCGCTGGGGCTGGCCGAGGGGCGGCTCACCTACCACGTGCTGGAGGGGCCGGACCCGGCCTCGGTGCTGGTGGACTTCGTGCGTGAGAACCGGGTGGACCACGTGGTGATCGGCGCACGCGGGGCCTCGCCGCTCCGGCGGTACCTGGGCAGCGTCTCGGCCCACGTGGTGGCCGAGTCTCCCTGCACGGTCACGGTGGTGAAGGTACCCCAGCCCGAGGACGAAGAGGAGGAAGAGGAGGCCGAGGCCTCGTAGCCGTTGCCTCCCGGTCCCCATCTCCGCTGAAGTGCCCAAGCTCGGGAGGAGGGGACCTGGACCGGAGCCTGGCGGTGCAGTGGGCGCGGCTTCTGGTGCTGCTCTGCGCGACGCCGTCGTTCGCCGAGTCGCCCGCTCCGCCCCCCGCGGCGCCGACCACCTCGACCGAGACGCCCGCTGCACCCGCTCCGCCGAACTCGGTGAGCGCCCTGGGCATCCGCTGGTCGTTCTCCGGTGAGCTGGTGGTCAACGCGAACTTCAACACCGCCACCATGGTGGTGGGCAGCATCCCGGGGTTCGTGCAGATTCCGTCGACCGCCAGCTCCCGCCAGTTCAACGTCTCGCCCGGCAACACCTTCCTGGCGGTGACCGCGCAGCCACCGAGGCTCGGTGAGGTGCAGCTCCAGGCGAGGTTCGACATGGATTTCCGGAGCAACGCTCCATACCTCAACGAGAACTCCTTTCTCCCCTTGGTTCGCGACCTGTACCTCGAGGCCACCTGGTCCCGCCTCCGGGTGCTCGCCGGGCAGGCGGGCGACATCATCTCTCCCCGGGCCGCAGCAACGCTGAACTTCTACCCACTCTCCTTCATCCCCGGGGACATCGGGGACTACCGGCCGCAGCTCCGCGTCGAGTGGCGGCAGCCGCTCTCCGAGGTGGTGGAGCTTTCACTCCAGACGGCCATCGCCCAGGCTGTACAGACCTTCCAGGTGAGCGGAAGCGTCCAGGCCACGCAGGTCGGCTTGCCCGACGTGCAGGCACACCTCGGGATCGCACTCGGGCCGCGGCGTGACGATGGCCCCAGGCTCTTCGAGTTCGGCATCGCGGGACACGTCGGGCGGCGCCAGGTGACGTTGCAGGACCCGGGCACCACCACCCCCAGCGACGTGCAACAGTACGGAACCTGGTCCTTCGTCGCCGACGGCTCGCTGCGCCTGGGCGAGAGCACGCTCATCGAGGGCGAGTACTTCATCGGGCAGCTCCTCGGTGACTACTCCGGCGGCATCTTCCAGACAGTGGACCCGGTGAAGAAGGCCCCCATCCGCGCCCGGGGCGGCTGGGTGCAGCTGTCGCAGCGGCTCGGCGCCCGCTGGACGCTGCACGCAGGCTTCGGCACCGACGACCCGTTCGATCAGGATCTCGCGGCAAACGAGCGCCGGACGAACACCGAGGTCTTCGGCAACGTGTTCTTCCGCATCGTGGGCGGGCTCCGGCTGGGGCTCGAGCTCAGCTGGTGGGCGACTCAGTGGGTGGACAACCCCACCGCCACCGCGTTCCGGGTGGAGACGGCCGTCCTCTACGGCTTCTGAGCCCGTGTCACTTGCGGGCCTTCAGCGGGGTCGGCTCGGGCTTGCTGCTCGCCTCGGTCTTTCCGGCGTAGTGGCGCTTGAGGGCCTCCTGGAGCCCGAGCGAGAACCCGTTCTCGATGACCTTCTCCAGCCGCGGGGGAAGCTGGAGGCTCGGGTCGGTCAGGTCGTCGCCGATGGCGATGGCGCCCGAGGAGCGGGTGCCCTCGGTGGGGTCCGCGGCGGCGAGGACGATCTTCCCCAGCAGCACCTTGAGCGCGCTGCCCGGGTCGCCGTCGGAGAGGATCTCGGTCCCGCTGAGATGCGGGTCGATCATCCCCTTCAGCCGTCCCGCCTCGCAGCGGAAGCTCATGCGCATCGAGAAGTTGCCCGGGGTGAGCGTGATGTCCTTCGTCGGCGACAGATACGCGTTGAGCTGGGACGGATCGAAGCCCTCGATCCTCGCCTTGCCGGAGAAGGTCAAGCGCTCCGCCCATGGCTCGGCCTCGACCGCGACCCACACCGCTCCCTTCCGGGCGATCCTGCCCCGGGCCGCGAGGACCATCGGTCCCGCCACGAGGCCCGGGCGGGAACCGAGGTTCTCCACGGTCGCCTCGATGCCGTGGGCCCAGACGAACGGCCGCCCCTCCTTGCGGACCCACGCGTAGAGGACCTCCGAGTCGCGGAGCTGGGCTCGCTCCAGGATGGCCTTCACCGGGAGCAGCTCGGACAGCGAGGGGAGCGGGGTCTCCGGCCCTGGCTTCGGCTCCTCCAGCACGACCTTGACCCGCTCTGCCTCGGCCCGACCGGCGAACACTCCCCGGAGGAGGGCCGACCAGCGAAGGGTCACCGTGAGGTGCTCGGCGTAGAGCGTGGGCTGGTCGAGGACCGCGTCCTTCCGGCTGATCTTCAGCCGGGTGATGGTGTAGCGGAGCGGGAGCAGCGTGACCTGAACGTCCTGGAAGTCGCCCCGGGCCCCCTCCAGTCCGTCGAGCGCTTCCCGTGTCTTCCTCCTCGCATAGGACGGAAGAGCGAGGGCCAGGACGACGAGGACCAGCGCCAGCGCGCCGAGCATCCCCAGAGCCACCCGGAGAAGGATCCTGGTCCGGCGCAGGCGTGTTTGGTCCCGCCGCTCGCGTGGCTCGGTCCAACCTCTGGTGGTCACCCGTTGGAGCCGCACCGGCGGACAAGCTGAACACCGACCCTCAGTTCCACAAGGCCCGGAGCGCGCCGCGCACCTCGGGGAGCAGGAAGGCGTCCGTGGCCGGAAGCGCGGGCCGGGGCGACTGGGGGAACGCGGTGCGCAGCTCGAACGCGGCGGCGACCGGGGGAGGGAGGAAGCGGGTGAGCTGGGCGTAGGCATGCCGGCCTCCGAGGCCAGCCGGCCGGTCGAACCACCGGAGGGGGAAGGTGACCGAGAGGTGCCGCCTCGCCCGCGACAGGGCCACGTAGAAGAGCCGCAGCTCCTCGTCGATCTCCTCCGGGCTGCCGGTGGTCAGGTCCGAGGGGATGTTCCCGTCCGCGGCGTGGAGGACGTAGACCGCGTCGAACTCCAGACCCTTGGCCGAGTGGATGGTGCTGAGAACCAGGTGATCCTCGTCCAGCGACGGCGGACCGGCGAGGTCCTGGGTCGAGCGAGGCGGCTCCAGGGTCAGCTCTCCGAGGAACGCCGTGCGGTCGACAAAGCCCGCTGCCAGCTGCTCCAGCTGCTCGAGGTCCCGGAGGCGGGCGGCGAGGTGATCGTACCGCTCCTCGCAGAGTGGGCCGTAGAAGGCGCGGATCCGGTGCAGCTGGGCCGGGAGGGCCGGCGGCTGCGGCGCGGACAGCTCGCGGCAGAGGGCGACCAGCGCCGGCCAGCACGCCCGGGCTGCCGAGGGGACCCGGGCCTCGTCCCAGCCGGCGAAGCTGCCGCTCTGCTGGACCGGCTCGAGCAGCGAGCGGGCGGTGCGCGGACCCACCCCGGGGAGCAGCCCGAGCACCCGCGTCCCGGCGAGCAGGTCCCGGGGGTTTTCCACCAGCCGCAGGAAGGCCAGGAGGTCTCGCACGTGCGCGGTCTCCACGAAGCGAAGGCCGCCGTACTTGTGGAAGGGGATGCCGCGCCGGCCGAGCTCGACCTCGAGATGCAGGCTGTGGTGCGAGGCACGGAAGAGCACCGCCTGCCGGCGCAGGTCGAGCCCCTGCTCACGCCGCTCGAGGATGCGCCCCAGGACGTACTCGGTCTGCTCTGCCTCGTCGGCGCAGGTGACGAGCTCGGGACGTTCCCCGGACCCCTTGCGGGACCACAAGGTCTTCCGATGCCGCTCGCGCGCCTGGGCGATGACCCGGTTGGTGGCCTCGAGAAGCTCCGGCGAGCTCCGGTAGTTCTCGGCCAGCACCACGGTGCGCGTCCCGGGGTGGAGGGCGGGGAAGTCGAGGATGTTGCGCACCGTGGCCGCGCGAAATCCGTAGATCGCCTGCGCGTCGTCCCCCACCACGGTCAGCCCCCGCCCGCCGGGACGGAGCCGGTCCAGCAGCTCGGCCTGCAGCGCGTTGGTGTCCTGGTACTCGTCGACCAGCACGTGGTCGAACTGCGCCCGCACCGCCGGACCGGCGGCCTCGGTGCCGAGCAGCGCGTGGAGGAAGAGGAGGAGGTCGTCGTAGTCCAGCACCCGCTGCTCGGCCTTGCGGTCCACGTAGGTGCGGAAGAGCAGCTTCAGCCCATCGATCTGCTCGGCGCACCAGGGGAAGCCGCGGGTCAGCACCGCGTCCAGCGGCGCACGGGCGTTGACGCAGCGGCTGTAGATGTCGAGGCAGGTGGCCTTCCGCGGAAAGCGCCGCTTGCCACGCCCCAGCTCCAGCTCCGCCCGCAGCACCTCGAGGAGGTCCTCCGAGTCGCCGCGGTCGTGGATGCTGAAGCCCGGATGAAGTCCGATGCGCTCTCCGTGCTGCCGGAGCAGCCGGGTGGCCACGGAGTGGAACGTCCCGCCCCACACCCGCGAGGAGGCGGGCCGGTCCGTCGCCGCCCGCCCGAGGAGCCCGTCCACCCGGCGGAGCAGCTCGGCCGCCGCCCGCCGGGCGAAGGTGAGGAGGAGAACGCGCTCCGCCGGAACGCCGCGCTGGATGAGCTGCGCCACCCGGTGGGCGAGGGTGGTGGTCTTCCCGGTTCCGGCCCCGGCGACGACGAGGAGCGGCTCGTCGCCGTGGAGCACCACCTCGCGCTGCGGTTCGTTGAGCCCGTCGAGCATCCGGGGCCCCACGCTAGTCGTCCCTGGGGATGCTGCTCAAGTGTTCAGCATGGATGCTCGGCGCGTTTCCGTCGCCCGGGGCTTTCCGCTAGGTGGCCGGGATCTCGAGGAGGGTTCGAACGATGCGCGTGCACCTCGTGGGGCTCTACGCCCTGCTGACTTCTGGCTCGGTGCTGGCCCAGGACACCACCGCTGCGCCGACCTTCAACTACGCCGAGAAGCCGAAGGAGGACGCCAAGGAGACGGGGTGGAAGGCCGAGGCGAAGGCCGGCCTGCTCTGGCTGGCCGGGAACTCGGACTCGACCAGCCTCAGCGCCGGACTCAAGATTTCCCGCGACGCGCTCTGGCAGCGCTACTCGCTGACCGCGAGCTATGCGTTCTCGAAGTCGCGGGCGTACACGGTCGGTCCCAGCACCCCCCCGGTCATCAGCTCGCTGGACCAGCTCGGCACCGAGAGCACGCTCTCGGCCCGGCTCTGGAACGTGAGTCCTCGGTTCGACCAGTGGCTCATCCACCGGGGCGCCCCGGGCGACACCTCGCTCTACCTGCTGGGGAACATCGCCTCGGACTACGCCGCCGGGAAGAAGCTCTTCGGCGGGGGCCAGCTGGGGGTGAGCACGCTGATCATCAAGGCCGGCGCGCACAGCCTCACCGGTGAGATCGGCTACGACTTCACCTACCTCCAGCCGTACCAGGGCGATGGGTATTCCATCCACTCGATCCGTGCGGCGCTGGCCTACGTCTGGGAGATCTCCAAGACGACGAAGTTCACCGCCGGCGCGGAGTACCTGGTCAACATCAACCAGGAGTCCGGCGCGCCGGATCCAGTGAACATCGACTACGTCTCGGCGTTCGAGGACCACCGGGTGAACGGGCTGGTCGGCCTCACCACCCAGATCTACGACCGGCTGTCGCTGAACGTGAGCTGGACCGGGCGCTACGACGCCAAGCCGAACCTGGCCACCTTGCCCAAGGGCATCACCGCGGCGAACCCGCCGGGCATCTTCCTCCGCACCTTCGACACCATCACCCAGGTGCAGTTCGTCTACACCTTCGGTTGAGCCTGATCGACACTGCCGGGGCCATGAGCGTCCGGACCGAGCGACAAGACTCCACCCTCGTCGTCACCATCGACCGGCCCGAGCGCCGAAACGCCGTCGACGCCGCCACGGCCGCAGCGCTCGCCTCGGCGTTCCGGAGCTTCGATGGCGACCCGTCGCTGTCGGTCGCCATCCTCACCGGCGCCGGCGAGCACTTCTGCGGCGGGGCGGACCTCAAGGCGCTGGCCGCGGGCGAGCCTCGCCCGTTCCGCCCCGAGGGCGACGGCCCGATGGGCCCGACCCGGCTGCGGCTGGGAAAGCCGGTCATCGCCGCCATCGAGGGGTACGCGGTCGCCGGCGGGCTGGAGCTCGCGCTGTGGTGCGACCTCCGCGTCGCCTCCGAGGAGGCCATCCTCGGGGTCTTCTGCCGCCGCTTCGGCGCGCCGCTGGTGGACCTGGGCACGGTGCGGCTGCCGCAGATCGTCGGCCTGGGGCGGGCGATGGACCTGGTGCTCACCGGACGCGCGGTGAACGCCCAGGAGGCGTGGAGCATGGGCCTTCTGAGCCGCGTCGTCCCCGTGGGTGAGGCGCTCCGGGCCGCGCTCGAGCTCGCCCGGGAGCTGTCGGCGCTGCCCCAGGCCTGCATGCGCAACGACCGGCTCTCGATGCTGGAGTCGCTCGACCTGGACGCCCAGCAGGCGATGGAGAACGAGGTGCGGCGCGGGCAGATGACGCTCGCGTCCGGCGAGACGTCCAGTGGCGCCGCCCGTTTCGAGCGCGGCGAGGGCCGGCACGGACGCTAGAGGCAGCGCCGGCCGCGTCCGATGAGACCGATTTAGGGACTGTTTAGGAAACGCCGCCCGGTGGTGCCTGGCACAAGGCGCCGCACCGATGGCGCGCCTTCACCCACTCCTCTCACTGCTCCTGGCACTGGCCGCCCAGGCCGGCGCCGCGGCGCCGATCCCCGAGCACCTCCGGGACACCGGGCTCTACGCCGCCGATGTCCTTCCCTTCAGCCCCCAGTACGCGCTGTGGAGCGACGGCGCCGAGAAGCGCCGGTGGATCCGGCTTCCCCGGGGCACGCGCATCGACGCCCGGGATCCGGACCGCTGGGTGTTCCCGGTCGGCACGCGGCTGTGGAAGGAGTTCACTCTGGGGCGTCGGATCGAGACGCGGATGCTCGAGCGCACCCGCGCCGGATGGCGCTTCGCCACCTACGTCTGGACCGAGGACGGCGCCGACGCGGTGCTCGCCCCCTCCGAGGGCCTGAGCGCCGGGGTGAGCGTCCCCGGAGGTGGCCGCTGGACGATCCCCGGGACCGCGGACTGCAGGGCCTGCCACGAGGGCCAGCCGAACCCGGTGCTGGGCTTCACCGCGCTCCAGCTGTCGTCGGATCGCGACCTCGGCGCCCCCCATGCCCGGATCGCCCATGCCGAGGTGCACCTCGAGGACCTGCTCGCCCGTGGGCTCCTCAGGGGCCTGCCGGCCGCGCTCCAGCGGTCTCCGCCTCGCATTCCAGCCGCCTCCGCCGACGAGCGGGCGGCGCTGGGCTACCTCCACGCCAACTGCGGCATCTGCCACAACCGCCACGGACCTCTGGCGGGCATCGGGCTCGACCTGCTCCAGGCCCTCTCCGAGGGACCGGCCTCGGTGGAGCGCACCCGCGCCTCGGCCCTGGCGGTCCGAGCGCTCCGGCCGGTGGGGGACGCTCGGGTGCGGCTGGATCCCGGCAAGCCCGAGCACAGCGTGCTCTTCCGCCGGATGGGGGCGCGCGATCCCTTGGACCAGATGCCCCCGCTCGGGACCGAGAAACCCGACCGCGACGCCCTCGCGCTGGTCGAGCGCTGGATTCACTCACTCGCAGACAGGAGAACGCCGTGACCCCGAAGACGACGCTGATCGCCGCACTGTCGATGTCCTCCCTCGCCCTGGCGGCGCCGGCCACCGCCCCGACGTCGCAGGTGAAGCGGGGCGAGTACCTGGTCAACTTCGGGGGCTGCCACGACTGCCACACCCCGAAGAAGATGGGAGCGAAGGGCCCCGAGCTCGACAACGAGCGGCTCCTCTCCGGCCATCCGGAGCAGATGCCGGTGACGCCGGCGCCGGCGCTCCAGGGTCCGTGGATGGCTGCCACCGTCGGGACGATGACCGCCTGGTCCGGCCCGTGGGGGGTCAGCTACACCGCCAACCTCACCCCCGATCGCGAGACCGGTCTGGGCGCGTGGACCGAGCAGAATTTCATCGACACCATGCGCACCGGCCGCCACATGGGGCGGGGTCGGCCCATCCTCCCGCCGATGCCGTGGCAGATGGCCGGCAAGCTCACCGACCAGGACCTCAAGGCCGTCTTCGCCTACCTGCGCACGCTGCCCGCGGTGCAGAACCGGGTCCCGCAGCCCACTCCGCCAGCGAGCGTCTCCGCGGAGGCCGCCCCGGCTCCGGCCCGGTGAGCTGTCCCGCGGCCCCGCTCGACGCCGCGGGTTGACGCCGGGCGGCCGCTGGTCGAGGGTCGGCTGGCGAAGGGAGGCTCAAGATGGACGTCCAGCACGACCCGAACCGCCACCGCTTCTTCCTCGAGGTGAGCGGCGGGACCGCCGAGCTCGCGTACCGCCGCCTCGACGAGCACACCGTGGACCTCGCGCACACCGAGGTGCCGGAGGCCGCCGAGGGACAAGGAATCGGCGGAAAGCTGGCAAAGGCCGCCTTCGCCTGGGCGCGGCAAGACGGAGTGAAGGTCGTGGTCAGCTGTCCCTTCCTGCGGAAGTGGCTCGAGCGTCACCCGGACGAGCGGGATCTGGTAGTCGTCCCGTCGACCGGCCTCTGACAGCCGGAGGAGGGGACATGCGCTTTCTGCTGCACCTGGTGGTGACCGCAGTCGCCTTCTGGGTCGCCACCCGGGTGGTCACTGGACTGAGCTACGTGGGGCCGCTGCCGGGACTCCTGCTGGTCGCGCTGCTCTTCGGGGTGGTGAACGCGGTGCTGGGAAGCATCCTTCGACTGCTCGCGCTCCCGGTCACCTTCCTCACACTCGGGCTGTTCGCCCTGGTGATCAACGCCATCCTGCTGTGGGTGACCGGGGTGGCGGCCGGCTCACTGGGGCTCGGGTTGCACGTCGATGGCTTCATCCCCGCCTTCCTCGGCGCACTGGTCATCGGGGTGACGCGGGCCCTCCTCAACGCGGTGGTCGATCGGCGGGAGCGCCGCTAAGGTCGTTCCGTGCGCCGCGTCCTACTCCCCTCCCTGATCGGCTTGGCCGCTCTTCTCGCCGGCTGTGCGCACGAGGAGCCACTGCCGTCTCCGGAGGTGCTGCCGCCCGAGGCACAGGCGATGCCGGAGAGTGGCCGGTTGGTGCTCACCGGTCTCCGCAACCCGATCGTCGCGCTCGTCACCCCGACCGGCATCCAGGGCCCGGAGGTGAACCTCGGCCGCTATCCCGACGCGTCGGGCGTCACCGCCTGGCGGGGAAAGGCGTTCGGCCGTGACGTGAACCTCTCGGTGACCGCCGATGGCGCCGACGGAGTCGTCGGGCGGACCCCGTTCAACCTCCACGTCACTCCCGGGCCGGAGGGGATGGTGGTCAACGGGCTGATCGGTGGCACGCCGTCCACGGTCACCATCAGCAAGGCGCGGATCAACGGAGGGTTCGGACGCTGTGGCTACGACATCCGCTTCCAGGGCCAGGCGTACGTGGGGCCCAGGAACTGCGGCGGTTCCATCATCCAGGTGGGGCTGACGCTGCCGACCCTCCTCGCGACCTGGCCCGACGCCGAGGTCGCGACGGTGCTCTCGCTCCTGCTGTCCGGCCGCTAGGAGCCTGTAGGACATGGCTGACTGCGGCCGCCTCGAGCTCGCCGACTATAGCGCCCGAGGACCCCGTGCCCCGGACCTCAGTGCGGCCGCCCTGACCTAGAGCGCGCTGCGGGTCAGCTTGATGTCGGCGTCCTTCCACGCCTCCTCGAACTTCCTCCGCGCCACGGACGCCTCGTCCTTCCTGCCCTGCGCCGCGAGCGAGGCGGCGAGCCCGTGGAGCGCCCACCCGTTGTTCGGGTTGCGCCGGAGGTCCTCCCGGTAGACGGCCTCTGCCTCCTTCGGCTTCTTCGCCTCGAGCAGCGCCGCGCCGAGGTAGTGGCGCATCGGGTAGAACCAGTCGGCTGGCTCGTTGTAGGCGAAGCCGTCCTCCTGGATGACCGCCCGCCGCCAGGCGGCGAGGGCAGGCTTCCATGTCCGCGCCCGTTCCGCCACGCGCGCCTCGATGGCGTCGGCCCCCAGCCGGCACATGGCCGAGGCCGGGTTCTGGCCGGCGATGAGGTCCGGCGGCAGCTTCGTCGCCAGGGCGCGGAGCTCGCGCATCATCGCCTGTGCCTCGCCGCTCTTCCCGGTGGAGGCGAGCGCCATCCCCCGCGCGTGCAGCCACAGCCCGGCCAGGGTGGGGTACTTCGCCGGGGGGCGCGGCTCGACCAGCAGCTCCTTCCACTTGCCGAACCGCACCATCACCAGCAAGGGCTCGGCGGCGAAGAAGTCCATCCCCGGCATCATGTCCAGCATCTCCGGAGGGATGGCCTGGGTCGCCGCGCGCGCTGCCCGGAGGGACTCCTCGGATCGGCCCAGCATCGACGCCGAGTAGGCGAGGAACCCGTGGTTGTGGCCGAGGTACATCGGGTAGTAGCCGGGCGGCTTCGTCCTGGCGAGGTAGGCCTCGTCGGCGCGGATGGCGCGGCGGTTGGCCTCGGAAGCGTCGGCGTAGCGGCCCACCCGCTGGAAGATGTGCGCCGGCATGTGGACGATGTGTCCCGCCGCCGGCATCAACCCGGGCAGTCGCTCCGCCGAGGGCACGGCCCGGTCGGGACTGGTCGAGGCCTCCACCGCGTGGATGTAGTAGTGGTTCGCGCCAGGGTGCCGTGGGTCACGGCCCAGCACCCGCTCGAGGGTGGCGACGATCTCCTCGGTCCCCGGCGCCGGCTGCCCATCCAGGGTCCAGAGGTGCCATGGGTTCACGTCCATCAGCGACTCGGCGAAGATGATCTGCACGTCGTCGTCGTCCGGGTGGGCCTTTGCCACCTCCCGCATCGCTGCGGCAAAGGCTTCGTTCATCGGCTGCTGGCCAGGCGGATCCACCGGCTGCGGACCCCGGTACCGGGTGGCGAGCGCGGTGATGAGCGCCTGTTCCACCGGGCGGGCACGGCTGGCGCGCTCCCGGGCCGCCTGCAGCGCGTCCCACGCCGCCTGCGCCCGGTCGGGGAGCATCGGCACGTTGTAGTTGGGGCCGAGCGTCCAGGCCACTCCCCACAGACACGCCGCGCAGCCCGGATCGAGCTCGGCGGCGCGGGCGAAGGAGCGCGTCGCCTCGTCGTGGTTGAAGCCGTAGGACAGCCGGAGGCCCTGGTCGAAGTAGCGCTGGGCCTCGGGCGAGGTCGTTCCCACCGGACGGCTCAGTGTCCCCAGGTCGTCGAACAGCTGCGCGCCCTGGGCGAGCGCGAGCACCGAGGCCGGAACCGCCGGCGCGGGCGGCGGCGTCTTCGCGACGGTGCTGGCGGCGGTCGCGGGCGGAGGCGACGAGGAGCCTCCGGCGCAACCGACGGTGAGGACCAGGAGTGTGGCGAGCAGGCGCACGGGCGACCTCCAGCCTTTCCAGTGTGGCCCGCGATGCTACGCAAGTCGGCCGAGCTTTCCAGCAGAACGGACTGCCGGGGTCCAGTCCTGGGCTCAGTACGGCCGCTCACCCACCCAGTTCCCGGGAGGGCTGTAGTCGCAGACCCAGAAGTCCCAGGTGGGCACGCCGGCGAAGGGCGAGTTCTGGGTGCAGCGCGCGTAGGCGCACCCCAGAAGCGTGCTGCTTCGCCAGACCAGCTGCGTGTAGTGCCCGCACACCTTCCCCGGGGCGCAGGCGTTCGAGGCGTAGTCGTAGTCCGCCGCCTCGGAGGCCCAGGCCTGCACCACCTCCGCGATGCTGGGCCAGAAGCCTGGCGAGCTGGCGGCGATGTTCTCCCCGAGGTTTCCGCGGCCCGCGTTGTGCTGGTACACGCAGTGTGCCGCCCACTGGGCCGCGACAGCCTCCACGTCGCTCGACCACTGAACCGGCGGGAGGGCCGGGTTCGGAGCCGGCGTGGCGTGGCCTCGCACCTGGTCGTGCGCCTGGAGCGCGACCCTCGCGAGGTCGGTGGTGGGATCGGAGGGGGTCGGCCCGCCGCCGCTTCCCTTCGGGTCGAAGAGGTCGCAGCCGGAGAGGGCGAGGGCGAGGCCGAAACCGGCGAGAGCGAGGAGGGGGCGGGTCATCGCTTCTCGAGTCTAGGGCCGGTGCACGCTCCACGGCACAGTGGTGCCCTCGAGGCACAGGCGCCCCGCGGGCCGCGGAGGAGTGGGCGTGCGCGTCCGGCGCACACCCGCGGAGAGACGGAAGGTCGAGGAGACCGGAGGCCCCGTCAGCTGGCAGCCTCTGGACTCGCGTGTCCAGCAGCACGAACCGTGTTCCGGCCGGAAACCGCGGGGTGGGGGTCCGCGTCAGCTGATCCGAGGAGCGGGTCATTTAGGACCCGCCCCATAAGGGCTATCTCACTCGGGATTCCGGCGGGCGTAAGGCACGAGACATCCCAGAAGGGGAGGGTGCATCCAATGTCATTTCAGTCGCGAATCGCTGCTTGCCTGCTGTCGCTGGCGGTCAGCCCCGTTGCGTTCGCCCAGGCGACCGGCACCACCACCACCGAATCCACGACCGTGACGCACGAGGTGAAGGGCGGCATCGTCGAGGCAGTGGCGGGGAACAAGGTGATCATCAACGAGGCCGACGGTCTGCACGAGTACACGTTGCCCGACGGCTTCAAGTTCCAGCTCGACGGCCAGCCGGTCGGCGTCGATCAGATCAAGCCGGGGATGAAGGTCGGCGCGCTCATCACCGACAAGATCACCACCCGCCAGGTCACCGTCACCCGCATCGCCTCGGCGACGGTGATGCAGGTCGCGCCTGGCGGCATCGTGGTGAAGAACGAGAAGGGCGACCTGAAGAGCTACAACTTCAAGGACGCTGCCGGGAACGACATTTACTTCGTCCGTGACGGCAAGGAGGTCTCGCTCCGGAGCGTGAAGAAGGGCGAGCGTCTCACCGGCACCTTCGTCACCACGCTCCCGCCGACGCAGACCGCCCAGCGGTCGGTGGTCGCGAAGGCGGTGGCTCCACCCGAGCCCGCGCCGGCCGAGGTGGCCGCGGCCACGCCGCCGCGCAGGCTCCCCAAGACCGCGAGCCCGCTGCCCTTGCTGGGGCTGATCGCCCTCGTGTCCGGTGGGATTGCCCTGACACTTCGGGCGGCGCGCGCACTCCGCTAGCAGGTCGCGAACGGTGGGGGCGTTCCTCGACGAGTCGGTGGACCGGCGGAGCCCCTGGCTTCGCCGGCTCCGGCTCATCGAGCGGGTCGCCTGGGTGATGGCGCTGGTGCTCGGTGGCACCTGGGCCACGGTGCGGGGGCTGGCCTGGGCCGCCGAGCGCCGCTCGATCGCCGCCTTCCACGAGATTGCGCGCGCGGCGGTGGCCTCGCCCCGGACCGGCGCCGGCGCGCCAGTCGTCGAGGTGGACCAGAGCCTCTGGGACGCTGGTCGGATCCGCGCCTACGCCCGGGCACTCGCGCGCCCGGCCCCACCGCCCCTCGCCTTGCTCCGGATCCCGCGGCTCGGGCTCGAGGTCCCGGTCCTCCAGGGGACCGACGAGTGGACGCTCGACCGGGCAGTGGGCCACATCGAGGGGACCTCCCGCCCCGGCCAGGCGGGAAACGTGGGCATCGCCGGGCACCGCGACGGCTTCTTCCGCGTGCTCAAGGACGTCACCGAGGGTGACGTGGTGGAGCTGGCCCTCCCGGGGGAGGTGCGCCGCTTCCGCGTGGAGCGGCTCTCGATCGTCGGCCCGGACGACGCTCAGGTGCTCGCGCCGACCCCCGCAGCCCGGCTCACGCTGGTGACCTGCTACCCCTTCTACTTCGTGGGCTCGGCGCCCCGGCGGTTCATCGTCCAGGCCGCCCCGGAGTGATCTCCAGGGGCGGTTCTCCCGCCCGGCTGCGGAGCGACGTGCCACACTCCTTCCCCGGAGTTTCCCGACCAGGGAAGGGGAGGGCAGATGCGGCTCATGGTGTGGGTGGCAGCGCTGGCATGCGGTGTCGCGCTCGGGCAGCAGCAGTCTCCGGTGATCGCGGTCAGGACCGGACGGCTCCTGGACCCGGGGACCCAGAAGATCCGCACCGGCGCAGTGGTGGTGATTCAGGATGGGCGCATCAAGTCGGTGTCCGACTCGGTACCGGCGGGCGCGCAGGTGGTCGATGCCTCCGCGCTGACGGTCTGTCCTGGCTTCATCGACACCCACACCCACGTCCTGCTCCAGGGAGACCCCACCGACGTCGAGTACGACACGCAGCTGCTCAAGGAGTCGCTTCCCTACCGCACGCTCCGCGCCACCCGGGCGATGCGCATCGCGCTGGAGCACGGCTTCACCACCCTCCGGGACATCGGCAACGAGGGTGCCGGCTTCGCCGACGTGGATCTGAAGAAGGCGGTGGCCGCGGGCGTCATCGTCGGTCCGCGGCTGTTCGTCGCCACCAAGGCCCTCGCCCCCACCGGCGCCTACGGGCTCGGCGGAACGGCCTACTCCTGGCAGCTGGAGATGCCCAAGGGCGTCCAGCTGTGCGACGGCCCCGATGCCTGCCGCCAGGCGGTACGAGATCAGATCGCCCACGGCGCCGACTGGATCAAGGTCTACGCCGACCGGGGCTACTACAAGCGTCCCGATGGGCAGATCCGCAGCCTGCCGAACTTCACCGAGGAGGAGCTGAAGGCCATCGTCGACCAGGCGCACCGCACCAACAGGCGCGTGGCGGCGCACAGCATGACCCCCACCGGGCACGCCATCGCCCTGGCGGCGGGAGTGGACAGCATCGAGCACGGTGACGTGATCGACGACGCCACCGCGAAGCTGATGGCGCAGAAGAAGGTGTACCTCTCCCCGACGTTGACCGTACAGGCGTTCGTCGAGGGGCCGCGAACCAAGCTCAACCCGATCTGGGGCGCCCTGGTGAAGGCGGCGGACGACTCGTTCCGCCGGGCGCTCGCCGCCGGGGTGCCCATCGCCCTCGGCACCGACGCCGGCGGATTCGACTGGGACAAGCTGAACCAGGCCGAGGAGTTCAAGCGCTACGTCGACCGGGGGATGACGCCCTGGCAGGCGCTCCGCTCGGCGACGGTGACCGCCGCGGCGCTCCTGGGAAAGGAGTCCGAGCTGGGGACGCTTGCCCCCGGCGCGTACGCCGACCTGGTGGGGATGAAGGAGGATCCGCTGAAGGACATCACCGCCACCGAGCGGGTCGGCTTGGTGATGAAGGAGGGAGTGGTCATCGTCCCACCGGGGCGCTGAGCATCCGAGGGTCACCGGCGACCGCCAGGAGTGGCCCGCAACTCCCACCGGGGGCCCCGGGTTCGAATCCCGGTGAACGGGCGCGGCGCGAATGCCGGGCCCGCTGCCCAGGAGACGAGACCCGTGAAGAGGATGATCAGGACGATTCTGGTGGTGAGCGCGCTGTCGTCGCTGGCGATGGCGGCCGAGGTCGATCGCCGCGAGGTGCGCCAGCAGGAGCGCATCGGCCAGGGCGTGGAGAGCGGCCAGCTCACCCCTCGCGAGACGGCGCGCCTCGAGGGACAGGAGGCCCGCATCCAGAACGAGATCTCCCGCGATCGCGCGGCCAACGGCGGCACGCTCACCCCTGCCGAGCGCCGGAGCATCAACCGGCAGCAGAACCGGGTGAGCCGCCGCATCTACGCGCAGAAGCACGACGCCCAGCACCGCTAGAGCTTCGGCCTCCTCGGGCCGGCGTAACGGTCGCCGCGCCGGCCCGCACCTCGGCGGCATGAACGCCCTGCTGCCGCTGGTCCTCGCCCTGGCGACGCCTGTCGTCTCGACCGACCCTCTGCCCACCAAGGAGGTCCTCACCCTCCGGGTGGCCAAGTCCATCGCCGGCGCTGCGGAGGCCGAGGCGCTGCGGCGCGGCGCCACGGTCGTCATCGTGGTGGTGGACGACGCCGGCCACATGCTGGTCCTGCACCGGCTCGACGACACCCAGGTGGCGAGCGTCGAGGTGGGCATCGCCAAGGCCCGCACCGCGGCGATCTTTCGCCGCCCGAGCAAGGTCTTCGAGGACCAGGTGAAGAACGGCCGCATCTCCGCCCTGGCCCTCCCCGGTGCCGCCGCACTCCAGGGCGGCATCCCCATCGTCCACCGCGGGCGGGTGGTCGGGGCCATCGGGGTGAGCGGAAACACTCCCCAGCAGGACGAGGACATCGCCAAGGCCGGAGCGGCCGTCTTCGGGGATCGCTGAGGAGCGGCTACTTCTCGAGCCCGACGTCCCGCCGCGGGCTCCCCACCATCGAGCGCGGGACCACCACCTTGTCGAACTGCTCGGCGGTCACGTGGCCCGAGGCGAGCGCCGCCTCGCGGAGGGTCATCCCCTTGCTGTGCGCCTCGTGCGCGATGTGCGCCGCCTTGTCGTAGCCGATGACCGGGCTCAGCGCGGTCACCAGCATCAGGGACTCGCCCACGTAGCGGTCGATGCGGGCGCGGTCGAGGGTGATCTGCTCCAGGCTGTGCTCCCGCCACCGATCGCAGACGTCGGCGAGGATGGTCGAGGAGTGCAGCACGTTCTTGAGGATGATCGGGCGCATCGCGTTCAGCTCGAAGTTGCCCTGCGAGCCGGCGAAGCCCACCGCGGTGTCGTTGCCGATCACCTGGATCCCCACCATCACCACCGCCTCCTCCTGGGTGGGGTTCACCTTCCCCGGCATGATCGACGAGCCGGGCTCGTTCGCCGGCAGGTTCAGCTCGTGGATGCCGGCCCGCGGCCCGCACCCCAGCCAGCGGACGTCGTTGGCGATCTTGATCAGCGGCACGGCCAGGTTGCGCAGCGCGCTGCTCACCCCCACCATCGGGTCGAGCGAACCGATGGCGGCGAACTTGTTCCTGGCGGTGACGAACGGATGCCCGGTGAGGCGGGCGATCTCCCTGGCGATGCGCTCGCCGAAGTCCGCCGGCGCGGTGATGCCGGTGCCCACCGCGGTGCCGCCGGCGGCGAGGGGGTAGAGACGCTCCATGGCGTGCTTCACCTCGGCCAGTGCATCCTCCATCTGGGTGGCGTAGCCGCTCCACTCCTGCCCCACGGTGAGCGGGGTCGCGTCCTGGAGGTGCGTCCGGCCGATCTTCACCACGTCGGCCCACTCGCGGGCCTTGGCCCAGAGCACCTTCACCAGGGCCTCGATGCTGGGGATGAGGTGCCCGGACAGCTCGAGCACCACCGCCACGTGCATCGCCGCGGGGAAGGTGTCATTCGACGACTGGGACATGTTCACGTGATCGTTGGGGTGCACCGGAGCCTGCGACCCCAGCGTGCCCCCCGCGAGCTGGATGGCGCGGTTGGCGATGACCTCGTTCACGTTCATGTTCGACTGCGTCCCGGAGCCGGTCTGCCAGACGAAGAGCGGGAACTCGCGCTCGTGCTTTCCGGCGATCACCTCGTCGGCCGCGCGGTCGATGAGCTCGGCCCTGTCCTTCGGCAGCCGGCCCAGCTCGGCGTTCACCCGGGCGGCGGCCTTCTTCACGATGCCGTAGGCCCGGTAGACCGCCTGGGGCATCCGGTCGTCGCCGATGGAGAAGTGGTGCAGCGAGCGCTGCGTCTGCGCCCCCCACAGCCGCTCGTTCGGGACCCGCACCGCGCCCATCGAGTCGGTCTCGATGCGGTACTTCCCGCCCTCCACCAGCGTCCCTGCCTTCTCCGTCGTCGTCCCGTGCGCCATCTCGTCCGGACCTCCTTCCCCGTGACTCCTATGCCACCGACCCTCGAGCCGCCACTCAAGCGAACGGCCACGCCAGCGCCGTGGATCGGTCGACCTCTCAGTCGCGCTTGTACCTCGCTGGGACTTATCGGTGGCAGGTTTACAGCTGCTGCCACGGCGAGTCGAAGCGGACGGTTGCGGCCTCGGCGATGAGCCGGAGGACCGCGCCCACGCCGGCTGCGCTCGCTCAGGCGAGCGGGCGGTAGAGCGGGGTCCAGAACCGCGCAGCGATCGCTGCCCGTACCGCATCCTCGGAGCTGACCGGGGCCAGGCCCGAGTCCTGCGCCTCGCGGGCCACCGCCAGGGCGATCTCCGGGGTGAGGCCGAGGAGCTCGTCGAGCGGCGGGAGCAGCGGAGCCGCCGGGTCCTTCCGGGCGGGCGAGCGCGTTCCGAGCGCGCGCGCCGCGGCGAGCATCATCCCGTCCGTCACCCGCCGTGCGCCGTTGGCGAGTACACCCAGTCCGACCGCGGGAAAGATGTAGACGTTGTTGCACTGGGCGATCCGGTAGGTGACCCCGCCGTAGGTGACTGGCGCGTAGGGGCTCCCGGTGGCGATCAGCGCCCGTCCCTCGGTCCACCGGAGCAGGTCGGCGGGCGTGGCCTCGCAGCGATCGAGCGGGTTGGAGAGGGGAAAGATGATCGGCCGCTGCACCCGCGCGGCCATGGCGCGCACCGCCTCCTCGGTGAACAGCCCGCACTGCGCCGAGACCCCGATGAGGACCGTGGCCTGGGCCTCCTCCAGCACCGCCTCGAGCGGCACCTGCCCGCCGGCGTTCCGGCGGAAGCCCTCCACCGCCTCGAACGGCTGGGCGAAGGGGCGCTGCCCGGCGGTGAGCCCGGGCAGCCGGTCGTGGAGGAGCCCGTCGCGGTCCACCAGGATCAGCCGCCGGTGCGCCTCCTCCGAGGACAGCCCCTCGGCACGCATCGCCTGGAACAGGTAGCCAGCGAGCCCGACCCCGGCGCTGCCGCCGCCGGCGATGACGATCCGCTGGTCACGGAAGCGAGAGCCGGTCACGCAGAGGGCGCCGGTCAGCGCGGCCACCACCACCGACGCGGTGCCCTGGATGTCGTCGTTGAAGGTGCAGAGCGTGTCCCGGTACCGCTCGAGCAGCGGCGCGGCGTGGTCCCGCGCGAAGTCCTCCCACTGGAGCAGCACCCCCGGGAGCACGCGCCGGACCGCCTGGACGAAGCGCTCCACGAATTCGAAGTAGGCCTCGCCGCCCACCCGCTCGTGCCGCCACCCGAGGTAGTCGTGCTCGGCCAGCCGATCGGGGTTGTTGGTTCCCACGTCGAGGAGGACGGGCAAGGTGCGCGACGGCTCGATCCCGCCGAAGAGCGTGTACAGCTGGAGCTTCCCGATGGAGATGCCCATCCCGCCTGCGCCCTGGTCGCCGATGCCCAGGACCCGCTCTCCATCCGTCACCACCACCACCTCCACCTCACTGCGGGGTCGGTTCTCGAGCAGCAGCTCGAGGCGATCCCGCATCGGGTAGGGCAGGAAGAGCCCGCGTGGCCGACGGTAGATCTGCGAGAACTGCGCGCAGGCCTGGGCGACGACCGGGGTGTAGACCACCGGCACCATCTCGGCGAGGTGCCGGCTGAGGAGCGCGTAGCAGAGGGTCTCGTTGGTGTCCTGGAGCGCCCGGAGGTAGATGTGCCGCTCCAGGTCGTCCGCCTTGCGGCGGTAGGCCTCGTACGCCCGCGTGCATTGCTGCTCGAGCGTCTCGACCGCCGGGGGCAGCAGCCCGTCCAGCCCGAGCCGGGTGCGCTCCTCGGAGGTGAAGGCGGTGCCGCGGTTGCAGATGGGGTCCTCGAGCAACGCCACCCCCGCGGGAAGGGAGCGGACGATGTCGGAGAGGGCGCGCATCGGTGACCGCGGGCACTCTACACCCACCGGGCTCAGGGGCCCCGGGCCGGGCGGCAGCTGGCCTCGATCCGGGCCCGCTCCCCGACGAGCGTTGTCACCTCCGCCGGCGACGAGGCATCGGGCAGCACATCGAGCGCGCGCTGCACCGCGTCGACAGCCTCGGCACAGTGGCCGAGAGGGGCAAGGACCGCGGCGCGGGTGACGAAGACCCCCGGGTTCCAGGGAGCGAGCGCCTCCGCCCTCCGCAGACTCAGGAACGCCCGGGCGAGCTCGCCGGCCCGGGCCTCCTCCAGGGCGAAGGCGGTGAGCGCGTCGACGTCGTCCGGCGCCAGCGCGACGGCGTCGAGCATCGCGGTCCGGCGCCCCTCGACGGGTCCTCCGTCGTCACGGAGAACACGGGCGAGCAGCACCGCCGCATCGGGACTCCGGGGGTAGGCCCGGCGCAGGGCCTCCGCGCGTGCGCGCCGGCGGTCGGGGTCGGTCTCCAGGTCGGCGAGGAGCACCTGGGGGAGAGCCTCGTCCGGCGCAGCCCGTGCGGCGGCCTCGAGCTCGGAGCGGCTCCGGGGGTTTCCATCCCCCGGATCGGGTGAGGTCTCCCCGGCGCCCCACAGCACCGCCAGCGTGAGGTGCACCTCCCAGGGAGCGAGGGTGCGCTCGTCCGCCCCTGAAGGTGGAACGGAGAACCGTCGGAGCTCGGTGGGAAGCGCTCCGGCCTGCAGCCAGCGCCGGAGCGCGTCCTCGAGCCGGGCGGTGTCCAGGTCCCGGCGAAGGTCCGCCCAGGCAACCCGCCACGCCACGCCTCGGTGGACGGCGGTCTCCAGCGCCCGCATGCGCCCGGGCTCCTCGGCGCGCAGCGCGTGCACCCAGAGCCGGGCCGAGCGGTAGATCTCCACCCGCTCGGATGGGCTCGCGGTCTCCCACGGGGCTTGCACCAGCGCGTCGAGCGGGAGCAGCCGCCCGCTGCGCGCCTGCTCGACCTCCTCGCGCGAGAGACCTCCCAGCCGGACCCGCCCCGCGTCGACGAGCTCGGCCGATTCCAGGTAGGAGGCCAGACCCTCGTCGAACCAGCGGGGGGCCCCGGGCATCCACCACCGGTTGAGCCCGTGGGCGACCTCGTGCGCGAGGAGCTCCAGGTGCGGCGAGAGGTCCCCGAACGCGACGTCCTGGCCCGAGGCGACCAGCAGCGGCCCGCGCCGGGTGACCGTGGCCAGCCCGCTCCACTCGGTGAAGGTCCGCAGCTCGGCCCGGTCGCGCAGGACGATGGCAAGGGTGGTGCCCGGTGAGTCGACCGGGTCGGCCTCGGGCCGCACCGACTGGAGCGCGGCCCGGAGGGTCTCCAGCCGCCCGACCGTGGTCCGCGCGTCGGCGGCCGGGAGGTCCGTCCGCAGCCGGAAGTGCGGTGAGCGGAGCTCGCGCCAGCCATCGAGCGACGGCGCGCGAGGACCATGCGCACAGCCGACCAGCAGGCCTGAGACGAGGAGCGCGCGCATCCGGGGAGGGCGCGAGCCTACTGAAGGTGTGCAGCTCGGTGGGGTCGCCGCGCACGACGACGTCTGCCGTGTCGGGCCTCTTCGCCGGCTCGGCCCGGGCCGATCGCAGTGCCGCGCATTCCCTCCAGGGAGTGGAGCGTCACCCGGGCGGCCTCGAGCGAGAGGTCGGTCTGCAGCTCATCTCGAATTCCGAGCTGACTGAAAGGCACTCGCCGCGCGATTGTCACCATTGCCGGGCAAGCAGGGGAGTGGAAAGACCCCAAGGGAGACGATGACCCGCGCCGAACGCAGCCCTTCCGACGTCCGCCCCACCCCCAAGGAGCCCTCGCTCTACTTCAACCGCGAGCTCTCCTGGCTGGCCTTCAACCAGCGGGTGCTCGAGGAGGCGGCGGATCCCCACTGGCCCCTGCTGGAGCGGCTGAAGTTCCTGGCGATCACCTTCTCCAACCTGGACGAGTTCTACATGATCCGGGTCTCGGGGCTGCACGAGCAGCTGGAGCAGGCGGAGGCCGAGCGCAGCCCGGACGGGCTCACCCCCCGGCAGCAGCTGGCCCGCATCCGGGAGGTGGTGCGCAGGCTCCTGAAGGACGCGACGGATCTGCTGGAGCGTCAGCTCCTGCCGGGGCTGGCCGAGCACGGCATCCGGATCCGCGACTGGAAGTCGCTGGGCAGGGCGGCCCAGGAGCGGGCCAAGGTGTACTTCCGCGAGTCGGTCTTTCCGGTGCTCACGCCCCTGGCGGTGGACCCGGGCCATCCCTTCCCGTTCATCTCCAATCTCTCCCTGTCGCTGGCGGTGGAGGCGGCGGATCCGGAGAGTGGGGAACGGCGCTTCGCCAGGGTGAAGGTCCCGGAGATCCTCCCCCGCTTCGTCCCGCTGGAGCGCTTCAGTGAGTCGCCGGACGAGGTGCGCCCCGGTGAGTTCCTTCCGCTCGAGGCGCTCATCTCCGCCAACCTCGACGCGCTCTTTCCGGGGATGCAGATCCTCGGCGTGCACCCGTTCCGGATCACCCGGGACATGGACATGGAGATCATGGAGGAGGAGGCGCACGACCTCCTGGTCACCATCGACCGGGAGATCCGCCGCCGGAAGTTCGGCGCGGTGGTGCGGCTCGAGGTGCACCCCGATACCCCGCAGCGCATCCGCGAGTTCCTGCTCTCCAAGCTGGAGATCGAGGAGGACGACCTGTACGAGGAGTCCGGGGTGCTCGGCGCCTCGGCGCTGATGGCCGTGGCGATGCTGCCCCGGCCGGACCTTCACGACGTCCCCTTCGTCCAGACCCTGAACCACGCCCTGGCCGAGGCCGAGGACCCGTTCGCGGTGGTGCGGCAGGGCGACATCCTCCTCCACCACCCCTACGACTCGTTCCAGCCGGTGCTCCATTTCCTCCGCCGCGCCGCCGAGGACCCGGCGGTACTGGCGATCAAGATGACGCTGTACCGCACCGGCTCGAACTCGGAGATCGTCAAGGCGCTCATCGCTGCCGCCGAGAACGGCAAGCAGGTGGCGGTGGCCATCGAGCTGAAGGCGCGCTTCGACGAGCAGAACAACATCGTCTGGGCGCGGCAGCTGGAGCACGCCGGAGTGCACGTCTTCTACGGCTCGGTGGGCCTCAAGACCCACGCCAAGGTCATCCTGGTGGTTCGCCGGGAGGAGGGGCAGATCCGCCGCTACGTGCACCTCTCCACCGGCAACTACAACGTCACCACCTCGAGGCTCTACACCGACGTCGGGATGTTCAGCGCCGACCAGGGCCTGGGCGAGGATGTCTCGGAGGTCTTCAACGCCCTTTCCGGGTTCGCCAAGGTGGCGCACTACCGGAAGCTGGCGGTGGCGCCGGTCACGCTCGCCGACACCGTGCTCAAGAAGATCACCGAGCAGACCGAGCTCGCCCGGGCGGGGAAGCCGGCGCGCATCTACGCCAAGATGAACGCGCTGGTGGACCTGTCGGTCATCGACGCGCTCTACCAGGCGAGCCAGGCCGGGTGCCGGGTGGATCTCTGCATCCGGGGCATCTGCTGCCTCCGCCCCGGGCTGGCCGGCGTCTCGGAGAACATCCGGGTGTTCAGCGTGGTGGGCCGCTTCCTGGAGCACTCGCGGGTCTTCGTCTTCGGCGCCGGTGAGCACGAGGAGGTCTTCCTCTCCTCGGCGGACTGGATGCCGCGCAACCTCTACCGCCGGGTGGAGCTGATGTTCCCGGTGGAGGATCGCGAGCTGAAGGCGCGGATCCACCGCGAGGTCATCGAGCCGTCGCTGACGGACAACACCCGGGCGCGCGACCTCCAGCCCGACGGGACCTACCTCCGGCGGCAGCCACCGCCCGGCGAGCCGGTGCACGACACGCAGCTCGCGGTGCTCGAGCCGCTCCTCCGCACCCCGCTGCGCGCCGTCTAGGTCAGGGCGGCCGCAGTCGAGGTCCGGAGCAGGGGTCCCTCGGATGCGATCCCTACAGGCTCCTAGTGCTCCGGGACGGAACCGAGGAACTGGCGGAGGAGCTCGAGGTAGCGGTCCGGCTCCTCGATGAAAGGGAAGTGACCGCTCTCCTCGAAGATGACCAGCGGGGTGCCGGGAACGGCGCGCTGGAACTCCCGCACCAGGGCCGGGGTGACGATCCCGTCCGCCCGCCCGGCGATGGTGAGCAGCGGGCGCCGCAGTCCTGCCAGCCGCGGGCCGAAGTCGAGCGCCAGCATCGGCGGACCCAGCTGGAAGTCGCAGTCCGGTCCGCAGACCGCGAGGTAGACCTCCTGGTTGAAGGTGCTCGGGTCCGGGGCGATCTGCGCCGCCTTGCGGCGGTCGTGGAAGTAGAACAGCGAGAGCTGCTGAGGGAAGCGGTCGCCGTACGCGGCTTGCAGCCTCGGATCCTGCTCGCGCACCCCCCAGCGGCGGAGCGCCTCCACCCGCTCCCAGAGGTCGGGGAAGGCGGCGGCGAGTCGGGCGTTGTAGCCCTGGTTCGCCCGTTGCCAGTCTCGCCCGCGGAGCATCGCGTTGGTGAGGACCAGGTGGCTGACCCGGTCGGGATGCCCCAGCGCGTAGGCCTGGGCGACGAAGCCTCCGTAGGAGTGTCCGAGCACCGCCAGCCGTTCGATTCCCAGCGCACTCCGGAGCGCCTCCACCTCCCGGACGTCGCGTGCGAACGAATACTCGTCCGGGCGAGCAGCGCGCTCGGAGCGACCGCGGCCATACCCATCGAAGGTCACCACCCGGAACTGGCGGGCGAGGGGCCGGACCCAGGGGTGGAAGTAGTCGTGCGAGCCGCCCGGACCTCCGGGGACGAGGAGGAGCGCCGGGCCGTCGCCCTCCTCCTCGACCCACAGTTGCTTGCCGAGGACCGTGACCATCCGCCCGGGCGGATGGACCGCGGCGGCGCCCTCCGCCTGCGCCGAGGCGAGGAGAAGCGCGCCGAGCAGCACCTGCACCATGGGAACCTCCGCTTCAGACGAGCAGGTAGCCGCCGTCGATGGTGAGCACCGACCCGGTGACATAGGGGGAGGCAAGGAGAAAGAGGACCGCGGCGGCCACCTCCTCGGCCCGTCCGGCCCTTCCGCTGGGCAGGCGGGGCACGACCTGGCCGAACACCTGGGCCCGCAGCTCCGGGAGCCCGCCCCACACCGGTGTCTCGATGATGCCCGGACGGACGGCATTGACCCGGACTGGAGCCAGCTCCGCGGCGAGCGACACCGCGAGCGCCTCGACCGCGGCGTTCACCGCGCTGCCCAGCGCGAACCCCGGCGATGCCCGCGCCGACGCCGCCCCGGAGAAGAGGGTGATCGACCCTTCCGGCGACAGTCGGGGCAGGGCGGCGCGGATGACCCGGCACGGCCCCCAGACCTTCGTCCCGAGCACCGCCCGCGCGCGGACCTCGTCGAGGTCGGCCAGCCGGCCGGTGATGGCCTCGGCGGCGGTGACCACCAGGTGATCCACCGTCCCCAGGGCGGCGAACAGCTCGCCCAGCTCCGGTCCGGCGTTCACGTCCAGCCGGTGGACCTCCAGTCCCGGGTCGGCCCGGCGCGCGCGCTCCAACCCCTCGACGGAGCGCCCGGCCACCGCCACCCGTGCCCCGGCTCGTCGGGCGGCAGTCGCCGCCGCGAGCCCGATGCCCGACGTCCCGCCCACCACGACGATTCGTGCGTCCTCGAGGGTCACCTGCAGCCTCCTGCGTCCTCGATGCAGCGGAGCGGCGCCCCGGCGCGCGCTGGCCGGATGGATGGGAGCTATTCAGCGGATGGATGACCCTCGGACAGCTCCGGATGCTGGTGGAGGTGGGTGAGCTCGGAAGCTTCAGCGGCGCGGCCCGGGCACTGGGTCGGTCTCAGCCCGGGGTCAGCCAGGCCATCGCCGCGCTGGAGGAGGAGCTGGGGGTGACCCTGGTCCGGCGCGCGCGCTTCCGGGTGACGTTGACCGAGGCGGGCCTGCGCGTGGCCGGCCACGCCCGGGCCGCGCTCCGGAGCGCGGAGGAGATCCGCGCCACGGCCTCGGCAGCGCGGGGCATCGACCGGGGCAAACTCCGGCTGGGGGTGCTCTCCAGCGCCGCGGCCACCATCCTCCCAGCGCTGGTGCGGGTCTTCGGTGCGCGGCACCCAGGGATGGAGCTGCGCATTCTCCGGGGCAGCGACGAGGAGGTCCGGGCCTGTCGGTCCTCGGAGCCGGTGCGCTCCCGGCCCACCGGCGCGGACTGGTCCTCCGGCCAATCCATCCGGAGCGGTTCCGCGTCTTCGGGCTGGCCGTCGCCCCCGAGCGTGCCACGTCCGCATCGCTCGGTGCGCTTCTCG
>DATIWB010000059.1:0-9052 GCA_035519675.1 Myxococcaceae bacterium | reverse complement strand
GTGCTCGACGGACTCGTAGTGGTAGCCGGGCGAGACGAGCATGCCCTCGACGCCCATGTCCGTCAGGAAGCGGCAGAGCTCCTCGACCTCGTCGACGCTCGTCTCCTTGAAGACCGTCGTGTTCGCCATGACGTGGTGGCCGAGCCTCACGCCCTCCCGGATCATCTCCACCGCCTTGTCGAACACGCCTTCCTTCGCGCACACGTGGTCGTGCGTCTCCTTCATCCCGTCGAGGTGGACGTTGATCATGAGCCGCTTGTGAGGAGGAATGACCCCGAAGACCTTCTCATCCAGCAGGAGGCCGTTGGTGCACAGGTAGATCTGGCGCTTGCGCTCGATGATCGCCGAGACCAGCTCGGGCAGCTCCGGATAGATCGTCGGCTCGCCGCCGCAGATCGACACCACCGGTGCCGCCGACCTGTCCAGCGCCTCGATGCACTTCGCGAGCGGCAGCCGGTCCTTGAGCTTCCCGGTGTGGCGCTCGACCGCGCATCCGATACAGGCCAGGTTGCAGGCGTAGAGCGGCTCGAGCATCAACACGAACGGGTAGCGCTTGCGCCCCTGGATCGCGTTGCGAACCGAGTTCTGGATCGTGTCCGTCAGCATGTGGACCGGGAAACGCATCGGCTTGACTCCCTCGTTCTCTTCTCTCGTCCGGCGGAGCGGCTACTCGCTGGCCCGGCGGACCTCGACTCTGGCGGGGACCGGGGCCGGCGCGGGCGCCCGCTGGGCCGGTCGCGCCTCCGCCCACCCCGCGGACGGCTGCCGCTCCAGCAGCGCCAGGGCCCAGAGCGGGAAGTACGTCGCGTAGAGGTGATACCGGAGGTAGAAGACCTTCGGGAAGCCGGTCCCGGTCCAGAAGGCGTCCTTCCAGGAGCCGTCGGACTCCTGGACCCGCAGCAGGTAGTCGACGCCGCGCTGGACGGCCGGAGACGTCCACTCGTTCAGCGCCAGCAGCCCCATCAGCGCCCAGGCGGTCTGGGAAGGGGTGCTCGGCCCGATGCCCTTCTGCGTCGGGTCGTCGTAGGAGCGCGGCAGCTCGCCCCAGCCGCCATCGGCATTCTGGTGCTTCACGATCCAGGAACCCGCTCGCCGGTAGCGCTCTGCCGTCAGGTCGACACCCGCCGCCTTCAGGCCCCGGAGGACGAGCCAGGTCCCGTACAGGTAGTTGCACCCCCAGCGGCCGTACCAGGTGCCGTCGGGGAGCTGCTTGCCTTCGAGGTACTGCACCGCCGAACGCACCGCGGGATGATCGGGCCGGTCGCCCAGCGCATGCAGTGACTCGAGCGCGCGGCCGGTGATGTCCTCGCAGCTGGGGTCGATCATCGCGTTGTGGTCGGCGAACGGAATCAGCGTGAAGACCTCGTTGTCGCAGCCCTTGTCGAACGCGCCCCAGCCGCCATCGCGATTCTGCATGCTCAGCAGCCAGCTGCGACCACGGGCGAGGGCGTCGCAGCGGGACCTGTCCTCCACCACTTCCGGAAAGCGCGCGACCGACAGAGCCGTCAGGACCTCGGCCGTGTCGTCGGTGTCCGGGTAGCGCTCGTTGGCGTACTCGAAGTACCAGCCGCCTGGCTCACCTTCGGGGTTGCGGACCTTCCAGTCACCGACGGTCCGTACCTCGCGGTCGACCAGCCACCGGGCGGCCCGGAGGAGGTCCGGATCCTCGGCCGGCACCCCCGACGCGGCGAGGCTGACCATGGCGATCGCCGTGTCCCAGACCGGTGAGCAGCAGGGCTGCACGCGCAGCGTCTCCTCGTCCTCGATCTCGAGCTTCTCCAGCTCCCTGACCTGAGCCGTCAGGCGCGGATCGCCCAGGGCGTAACCGAGGCACCGGAAGGCGAAGATGGTGTTGACGATCGGCGGGAAAATGGCCCCGAGCCCATCGCTCTTGACGAGCCGTTCCGAGATCCATGCCTCGCAGGCTTCCAGGGCGCGCCTCCGCCAGGGAAGGAGGCCGACCGCCTCCACGGCCTTCAGCAGCCTGTCGACGCCCTTGAAGAAGATCCCCCAGAAGGCCTCGCGCGGCCTCGCCGGCGACTTGCGCGCAGACGTCACCCCCGTCCTGAGCTCGCCGATCGCCGCCCGGGCGGGCACGGGGCACGACGGCTTGTGCGCCCAGATGACCGCGAGCGGCACGATGATCCCGCGCGACCAGGACGAGGTCTTGTAGATGTTGAACGGGAACCAGAGCGGCAGGAGCACCAGCTCCGGCGGCACGGCCGGACACTCGTCCCAGTCCCACTGACCGAAGATCGAGAGGTAGATGCGAGTGAAGGAGTTGGTGGACTCGATGCCGCCGAGCTCGAGGACGACGCGCCGCGCGCGCGCCATGTGCGGGGCGTCGACGTCGTCACCGGCCAGCTTCAGCGCGAAGTATGCCTTGACCGAGACGCTGACGTCCGCCGGGCCCCCCTCGTAGTTGGGCCAGCCGCCTCCCGGGAGCTGCTTCCTGCGCAGGTACTCGGCTGCCTTGCGCACCCGCGGCTCGCCGGTGCGGCCGAGAAAATGCAGCGTGAGGATGTACTCAGACTCGAGGATGGTGTCGCCCTCGAGCTCGCCGCACCAGTGGCCATCGGGGTGCTGGAGCGAGAGCAGGAAGCTCCGGGCCGCCGCCACTGCATTCCTGACGCCCTGCGACGAGGGCTCGGCGGACGGGGCAGGCGCGGCAGAGACGGTGTTGTACATTCGAGAAGGCAGGCTAGAGGAGAAGCCCGAGCCGCGGAAGGGTGAAGCGGGGTTCCGGCGCAAGCGGCGAGGCCCGCGGCCGGAAGGACTTCCCCGGGGGGACTCACCGGCGTGGGCGCTCGCGCCGCACCAGCCACAGCGAACCCGGCAGGGCCGTGAAGTCGGCGAGCATCGCGAGCAGGAATGCGGCAGAGGTGACCAGGCCGAACTGCCGCAGCGGTGGAAAGCTGGAGAACGCCAGGCCGAGGAATCCGGCGGCGTTGATCAAGGTGGCGAAGACGATGGCCCGCCCCGACACCCGGAGCGCGTGGCGCATCGCTCCGTCGAGCCCACCCGCGCCCTCGCCCTCGTGCAGGTGGTGGAAGAAGTGGATCTGGTCGTTCTCGGTCGTGCCGAGCACGGTGGTGGCGACGAGGATGGTGGCCACGTTGAGCGCGCCTCCCAGCAACCGCATTCCCAGGAAGGTGACGAGGATCGCGAACACCGAGGGGATCATCGCCATCAGCCTCGCCGAGGGGCTGCGGAAGACCACCAGGAAGGCAGCGAAGATCAGCACCGCGGTGAGGCTGAAGCTCTCGATCAGCGTCGGCACCAGGCTGGCGCCCACCTTGGCCTGGAGGACCGATTCGCCCACCACCTGCATGCTGGCGCCCTGGAACGCGGGGTCATGGGCCACCGTCTCGTCCCAGACCCGGCGCAGATCGCGGTTGAGCGCCTGGTAGTCGGCGTTGGTGCCGTGGGCGAGCAGCACGGTCAGCTGCGCGCTGGAGAGAGTTCCCACGTCGAGGAAGTCGCGCAGCTCGGGCTGGGCAAGGAGGAGCTGTTCCAGGTCGCCGGCCAGCCGGCCGAAGGTGGCCGGGTCCTGCGGCAACGCCTCGCCCTGGCCCGCCAGCGCGCGGCGCATGCGGAGGAAGGTGGTCGGCCCCACCACCGAGGACAGCGAGGGCAGCGCCTCGATGGCGGTGGTGAGCCGGTCCAGCCCACGGAGGACCTCGGGATCGACCGCCGCGCCGGGAGCCGTCCGTATCCAGACCCGGAACGCGTTCAGCCCGGAGACGTTCTCACGGAAGAAGAGCATGTCGCGGTGGATGGGCAAGCTCGGGTCGACGTAGTCCAGCGAGTCGACGCCCAGCCGCATCGGCGACACCCGTCCGGGAATGCCGAGCAGCGCCACCACGCCGGCCGCCGAGAGGGCCAGCGAGGCGCCCAGGAGCGGCCAGCGCCAGCGAAAGGTGAAGCCCGGGATGGCCGCGGCGAGCCGGTCGTAGACCGCCGAGCGGATGGGAACCGTGTGTCCGGTCGGCGTGCGCAGGAGCTTCTGCAGCGCCGGAAAGAGCGTGAACGCCACCACCCAGCCGATGGCCAGGCCGGCCGCGGTCCACAGCCCCATCTCGCGGATGGGGCGGATGCGCGACACCACCAGCGCGCCGAAGCCCAGCATCGCCGCGACGCTGGAGGCCGTGACCGGCAGGAACTTGTTCGCCAGCGCCTGGAGCTGGTGCTCGTCGACCGGCACGTCCGGCGGCTGGTCCACGAAGCGGGAGTGCAGGTAGACGAGCGAGGCCAGCGCGGTGACCATCACGGTGAGCGGGACCACCGCCGAGACCACGGTGAAGGAGAAGCCGAGCAGCTGTCCCGCCCCCATTGCCAGCGCGACCGAGCTGCCGAGGGCGACGAGGATCGCGAGCAGCGAGCGGACTGACCGGTAGAGGAAGAGCGCCAGTCCGACCACCAGCAGGCCGAAGACCGGGAACCAGCGGACCGACGCCTGCCCTGACTCCCGCTCGATCCAGGATTCCAGGTAGGGGGCGCCCACCTTCCGGACCCGGCTCACCACCGCGAGCGGGGTGGTGGCGACTGCCCGGTCGATCTCCGAGAGCCAACCATCGCGCGCCCGGGCGTCCCGCGAGGGGAAGCCGACCACCAGCCCGAGGAACCGGTCGCCCACCAGCCCTTGCTTGCGCAGCAGCCTGGTGCCCGTGGCGAAGCGGCGGAGCGCCTCGGCTCCCTCGGGGGTCAAGGCGAAGCCGGGGTGGGCGCGCCGCCAGGTGTCCAGGACCGAGACCACCGTCAGCCCGGGCGCCCGGGCGAGCGCCCTCGCCAGGGCGTCGGCGTCCGCCAGGGCCGCCGGCTGGAAGGGGTCACTCGACTCCAGCATCAGGAGCACGAACTGCCCCTCGGAAAAGACCTTCTGGAACTCGCGGGTGGCCAGCCAGTCGGGGTCGTCGCGCCTGACCAGCCCGGAGATGGCTCCCTCCGAGGGGATGCGCATGGCCAGGACGACGCTTGCCGGGACGAGCAGCGCAAAGACGAGCAGGACGGGAACGCGCAACGCCACGACGCGGCCGAAGATGCGCTCGAGGCAGGAGCGGGAAGTCACGCCGGCGGTCACGGTAGCACGAGGTCCATTCGGCCCATGAGGACGGGCCCGGGACTGCTCTACCTCGGCAGCGGTGAGCACCTCCCCAGACCTCGGTCCGAGAACCCGGGTTGTTCTTCCTTGGATCCTCCGGCCCCTTCACCGTGAGGCTGGGCCTCCGGCTCCGGGAGTGGGGAGCACCGGACATCCCGCCCTGAGCCACGGTGCAAGCTGGCAGCCGGTCGATCCGGTGTTATTAGTTGGGAACCCATGGAAGTCTCTTCCTCGTCCGCCGGCACCCTCCGGGCGCTCCGCCGCCTGGTCCGTGCGCTGCGGCTCGCCGACCGAGCTGCCGAGTCTCGACTGGGCCTCAGTGCCGCTCAGCTGTTCGTCCTCGAACGCCTCGCCGAGGGACCGGTGGGCTCGATGGCCGAGCTGGCCGGACGGACCCTCACCGATGCCAGCTCGGTCTCGGTGGTGGTGCAGCGCCTCTCCGAGCGAGGCCTGGTGGTGCGAGCGACCGCATCCGACGATGCCCGGCGCACCACCCTCCGGCTCTCCTCGGCAGGTCGGCGACTCCTCACCACGGCGCCCCGGTCTCCGCAGGCGGAGCTCCTGGAGGCGATGGAGCAGCTGAGCGCTCCGGAGCGGAGGGAGCTGGAGCGGCTCCTGGGCCGGGTGGTTCGCGGGATGGGCATCGACGAGAACGCTCCGACCCCCATGTTCTTCGAGGGGGAGCGGAGGGGAGGGCGGCGACGCACCCGCGCTCCCTCGACGCGCGCCCGGACGAGGATCCGTGGCTGAACGGGCCTCCCGGACGGGTTCCACCACCGAGGGGCTACCGGTCGCGCCATCGCTCGGGCCGGAGCTGGCCTCCGCCCACATCGCCCCGCATGCGGCGAACGTCACGCGGCGGACGGTCTACGTCTGCGCCCTGGCGGTGCTGGTGGCCCTCGGAGCAGCGGGCGTGGCCCAGGCGCTCCAGCGGCTGATCGCCCTGGTGACCAACCTCGCCTTCCGCGGAACGCTCTCCCTGGACGGGCTCGGGCCGACGACCTCCCACCTCGGGCCGTGGGTGATCCTCATCCCGCCCATCGGAGGGCTGGTGGTGGGGATCATGGCCCGCTACGGCTCTCAGGCCATCCGGGGCCACGGCATCCCGGAGGCGATGGAGCAGATCCTCACCAACGAGAGCCGCATCCCCGTCCGGATGACGTTCCTTAAGCCGCTGTCGTCCGCGGTGGCGATCGGGACCGGCGGCCCGTTCGGAGCGGAGGGGCCGATCATCGCCACCGGCGGAGCGCTGGGCTCGGTGCTCGGCCAGGTGCTCACCGTGACCGCAGCAGAGCGAAAGACCCTGCTCGCCGCGGGAGCGGCCGCGGGCATGGCAGCCACCTTCGGGAGCCCGGTCTCGGCGGTTCTCCTCGCCATCGAGCTCCTCCTCTTCGAGTACCGGCCCCGCTCCCTCATTCCGGTCTCGCTCGCCGCGGCCACCGCGACCGGCGTACGCTTCGCATGGGCAGGCTCGGCGCCGGCGTTCCACAGCACGAGCTTCATCGAGCCGAGCGGCAGCGCCCTCATGCTCTACGTCCTGCTCGGGGGCCTGGTGGGCGTGGTGTCGGTGGTAGTGACCCGGGCGGTCTACCGGATCGAGGACGCCTTCGAGCGGCTGCCGATCCACTGGATGTGGTGGCCGGCGCTCGGGGCCATCCCGGTTGGCATCATCGGCTACTTCGCCCCGAGGACCCTCGGTGTCGGGTACGACAACATCGACGCCGTGCTCACCGGGGCGCTGGCCACCGGGCCGCTCCTCGCGCTCTGCCTTCTGAAGTTCGCCAGCTGGTCCATCGCTCTCGGGAGCGGAACCTCGGGCGGAACGCTCGCCCCGCTGTTCACCATCGGCGGAGCGCTGGGGGCGCTCATCGGCACCGGGATGGCGGCGATGCTGCCGGCTGCAGGAGTGGACCCCCGGGTGGCCGCGCTCGTCGGAATGGCGGCGATGTTCGCGGGGGCCTCACGAGCGCTGCTCGCCTCGGTGGTGTTCGCGTTCGAGACCACGCGCCAGCCGCTCGGCCTGCTCCCACTCCTCGGCGGGTGCAGCGTCGCCTGGCTCGTCTCGGCCGCGCTGATGAAGCACAGCATCATGACCGAGCGAATCGCCCGACGAGGCCGGGTGGTGCCGGCGGAGTACGCGGCGGACTGGCTGGCGCAGTGGCACGCGGGTGAGTTCTCCAGCCGTCCGGTGGTCACCCTCGGTGCCGGCGAGTCGGTCGGTGAGGCACTTCTCCGGCTCGGCAACGTCAGCCACCAGGGCTTCCCGGTGCTGGACGACCGGCACAGGGTGGTGGGCGTCGTGATGCGCCGCCAGCTCGCCAGCGCCCCGCATGGACGCCGCGTCGTGGAGCTCGTCGATCGCCCGGCGATCACCGTGCATGCCTCGGACACGCTCCGGCACGCGGCGGACGTCATGGCACACGCCGGCGTGGGACGCCTGCCGGTTCTTTCCGACGGACCCGACGCGGCGCTGCTCGGAATGCTCACCCGGAGCGATCTGGTCGGCGCCCACCGGCCTCGCCTCAGGGCGGAGCGCGTCGCCGCACGCGCGCTCGCCAGAGGATGACGAAGGCGAGAGACGGCGCGGCCACCGCCACCAGTGACGTGACGAGGTCTGCCACCCCGCGCAACCGGGGGAGATTCCAGGCGAGGACCTCGCCCAGCGTCACCGCGGCGTCGATGCCCACCGCCGCGACGACGATGCGGGACAGCCGGTCGCTCCACCGCACCGACAGCCGGAACAGCGCAGCGACGAGCACCGCGTCGAACGCCACCCACATCCAGCGCACCCAGGGCGCAGGGAAGTGCCAGGAATCGGCGAGGGCGAGGAGCGCTGTCCAGGGGACGAGCAGCGCCGCGAGGAGGCGCACGACGATGGTGGGCCCGCGGAGCAGCGTCCGCAGGCCGAAGGACAGCGGGCGCTCCCGCGCGAACGCCTCGAGCACGTCGAGGACGGTGCGGATCGCACCCTGGCCGGGTGGATAGACGAGGTGGATCGGCCGCCAGCGGGTGGGGCGAAGGCGAGCTTTGAAGGCACGAAGGCCCTCGAAGTCGAAGAGCACCGAGCCCGCCGAGCGCGCCAGCCGGAGCGCGGGCACGACCTGCCCGGCGAGCGGAGCGAGTCCCAGGGTCACCATCGCCGAGCCAGCGCCCTCCGAGTCGGACCCGGCGTCCCGCATCGCCTGATCGACCAGCAGCTCGGTCGTGCCGTTCGGGGCGTCGGGAGCGCGGATCAGGTTCTGCAGCAACCAGCCGGGGCGGGCGAAGATGGGAGCAGCGCTGAGGAACGCGACCAGCCGCCTGTCCTGCTCGGCGAGGAACACCCGGTGCTCCTCGCGCAAGGTCAGCGGATCGACCTGGACCAGGAAGCCCATCGGCGGCATCTCGTGCCGTTCGAGCCAGGCTCGCACCAGCGCCTCAAGCTGTTGCCGCAGCGGGGACGAGCCCACGAGCTCGGAGGACCCAGCGGTGCGGATCGTCACTCCCTTGGCCCGGGCCCGTCGGAGCTGCTCCCGGAGACCACCGCTGGCGCGCAGGGCCTCGGGCCAGGTCGCGGGATCCCATTCCGGCTGCTCCCCGATGAGGAGCGAGGGCCAGGGAAGCGCATCCACCATCCGCTCCTCCACCCCGAAGAAGGCGATGCGCCTCCCCGCCTCGACCGCGCTCCGGTGGAAGCGTTCGGCGACCTCCCGGAGGCGACCCGGGTCGGTGAGGGGGGCGCCGGCGGCGAGCCAGGCGCGGCCGGTGTCCACGTAGGCGACGCAGGCGTCCTCGTCCGCGAACCAGTAGTGGAACCCCGGCTCGAGCACCTGGAAGGACGTCGCGTTCCAGCCATGACGGCGGAGGACGGCATCGACTCGCCGGCGCTCGGCGTCGAGCTGGGACATGCGACCGGGATGTGCGCCAAACGCCCGGCTTGCGCAAGCACTCGCATCGAAAGGTGGAAGTCCT
>DATIWB010000058.1:0-9426 GCA_035519675.1 Myxococcaceae bacterium | reverse complement strand
CATCTTCGCCATCGCCCTGGTCTTCATCCTCCAGTTCGGCCCAGGGAGCCGGGGCTGCAACGCGCCGCTCACTCCCTCGGTGAAGGACGCGGCGGCGCGGGTCAACGGGCAGGAGATCTCCCTGACCGACTTCCGCCGGGCCTACGCCCTCCGGCTGGACGCACTCCGCCAGCGCGGGGGGCAGGACCTCCCCGAGGCACTCGCCCGGCAGTTCGGCATCCCCGGCCGCGTCCTGGACGAGCTGATCACCTCCGAGCTGCTCCAGCAGGCCGCCGAGGCCCACGGCATCACCGTGTCGGACAGCGACCTGCTCGACTACCTCCGCAAGGACCCGAGCTTCCAGAAGGACGGGCAGTTCGACCCCGAGACCTACACCCAGGTGCTGCAGACCTATCTCCGCAAGACCGCGCCCGACTACGAGGCGGGGCTGCGCCGGCGGCTCGCGGCCGGCCGGCTCCTGGCAATGGTGTCCGACACCGCCGAGGTCTCCGAGGACGAGCTCCGGGCCCGGTTCCAGCGCGAGGGCGACACCGTCGGCCTCTCCCTGGTCAAGTTCGACCCGGCGGCCTACGCCAGCAAGATCAAGCAGCCCACCCCGGCCGAGGTGTCGGCCTGGGAGAAGGCCCACGGCCCGGAGATCGCCGCCTACTACCAGGCCAACAAGCGCACCTACTCCAAGGGGGAGCAGGTACGAGTGCGCCACATCCTGGTCCGCATGGGCCGCAACCCCAGCGAGGAGGAGAAGGTCAAGGCGCATGACCGGGCGCTGGAGCTCCGCAAGCAGGTCCAGGGGGGCAAGGATTTTGCCGAGGTGGCCAAGGAATCCTCGGACGACCCCGGGAGCAAGGCCCAGGGCGGCGAGCTGGGGTGGAACGAGCGGAGCACCTTCGTGCCCGCGTTCGCCCAGGCCGCATTCAACCTCAAGGTGGGCGAGCTGTCCGAGCCGGTGCTCACCCCCTTCGGCTGGCACCTCCTCCAGGTGGAGGAGAAGAAGCCCGCCGAGGAGAAGCCGCTGGCAGGGGTCTCCGGCGAGATCGCCCAGGTCCTGGTGAAGCGGCAGCGCGCCGCGGCGCTCGCCGAGGCGGAGGCGCAGAAGGCCGCCGCCGCGCTGCAGAAGGGCACCACGCTCGCCACCCAGTACCCCGACAAGAAGGACAAGGACGCACAGTCGGTCGACGCAGGCGACCATCCCCGGGCCATCGACACCGGGAGCTTCCCCAGCAGCGCACAGGCCATCCCCCGCCTCGGGCCGGCGCCTGACCTCCAGGCCGCCGCCTTCGGGGCGGAGAAGCCCGGCCCGCTCCCGGGGATCTACCGGGCCGCAGAGGCCTTCGTGGTCGCCGAGGTCACCGCGCGGGAGAAGGCCGACGACGCCCGCTTCCAGGCGAGGAAGGCCGAGCTCCGCGAGGAAGCCCTCCGCCAGCGCCAGGGGGAGCTACAAGAGTCCTACGTCGCCGCGCTCAAGAAGTCGGCGAACATCGTGAAGAACCAGGAGCTGATCGCCCCCACCGCGGAGGGTTGAGCCTCACGGGGTGGCGACGGCCAGCCCGTCCCGGCCGCGGGCCTTCACCAGGTACATCGCCCGATCCGCCGCCTCGATGAGCTCGGTGGACTGCGAGGCGTGCTCGGGGCAGGCGGCGATGCCCACGCTGGCCGTCACCCGGAGATCCAGCCCCGAGGCCTTGCCGAACCGGTGCCCCCGGAACCGGGCGAGGAGCCGGTCCGCGGTCTGCACCGCGCTGCGGGAGTCCAGCTCGACCAGCATCACCGCGAACTCGTCTCCACCGTAGCGAAACGCCGCATCGACCGGGCGCAGCTCCTCGCGCAGCACCCCCCCCACCTCGCGGAGCAGCGCGCTCCCCACCAGGTGGCCGTGGCTGTCGTTCACCGTCTTGAAGTGGTCGAGGTCGAGGAAGAGCAGCGAGAGCGGGTGCCCGAGGCTCCGGGCCCGGGTCACCTCGGCGTCGAGCTGCTTGCGCAGCGAGCGCACGTTGCCGAGGCCGGTGTGCTCGTCCACCAGGGTGAGCTCCTGGACCCGCTGGAAGTCGCGGGCGTTCTGGATGGCGATGGCGGCGAAGTCGGCGATGGCCATCACCGCCGCCAGGTCCTCCTCGGTGAAGCGCGCGTCTCCTTCCCCGTTCACCAGCTCGATGACTCCCAGCGCCCGGCCGCGGAACATGAGCGGCACGGCGAGCACCGAGCCGGTCCGGAAGTCGGTGAGGGCGTCGAAGCGGGGTGAGAAGTCGGGCGCGGCGCGGACGTCGTCCACCAGCCGGGGCTTCCCGCTGCGAAAGGCGGTCCCGACGATGCCCTCCCCCACCGCGATGCTCTCGCTCCGCAGCCGGTCGGCGCCGGCTCCGACGGCGATCTCGAAGTAGAGGGTGTCCGAGGTCTCGTCGTGCAAGAGCAGCGACCAGTTCGCCGGGCGCAGCAGCGCGGAGACCTTCTGCATCACCAGCCCCAGCACCTCGCGGGTCTCGAGCGTCGAGGTCAGGGCCTTGGCCAGCTCGTTGAACGCAGCGAGCTGCTCCACCGTCCGGCGCAGCGCTGCGAGCAGGTCCGTGGCTCTCATGTCCGAGGGCTCCAGTTCACACGTTCGTCCGGCCGGAACACCGGACCCCGGCCGTTCCTGCCCCTGCCCAGGCTGCCGGCCATCGTACAGGGACGCACACCGCGGGCGGTATTGGTCAGGTTGGACCCCCGGGACTTCGGGCCCTTGGCCCTTCCTGGTAGGTGGGGCGGGCCATGTCCCCGACCCAGGCCCTGGTCCTCGCCTCCGCCAGCCCACGCCGGCGTGCGCTGCTCGAGCAGCTGGGGCTCGCCGTGCGGGTGGACCCGGCCCACCTCGACGAGAGCGTCCGGGAGGGCGAGCCAGCGGAGCGGTACGTGCTGCGGCTCGCCCGCGAGAAGGCCGAGGCAGTGCACGCCCGCCATCTCCACTCCATGGTCCTGGCCGCCGACACCAGCGTGGTGCTCGAGGGGGCAGTGCTGGGGAAGCCGGCCACCGCGGACGAGGCGCTGGCGATGCTCCGGACCCTGTCCGGCCGCAGGCACGAGGTCTTGACCGCGGTGGCCATCGCCGGCGCCGGGGAGCGTCTGGTGAGCGCCGCGGTCACCTTCGCCCCGGCGAGCGACGAGGCGCTGCGCTGGTACGTCTCCACCGGCGAGCCGATGGACAAGGCAGGCGCCTATGCCGTGCAGGGCATCGGCGGCTTCCTGGTGGAGCGCATCGAAGGCTCGCACAGCGCGGTGGTGGGGCTGCCGCTGGTCGAGACGCTCGCGCTGCTCCGGGAGGCCGGCTACATCCTTCCCTGGGAGCAGCGATGACCGACGTGGCGGCGAGCTGGAGGGCGGTGCAGGAGCGGGTCCGGGCCGCGGCGGCGAGGGCCGGCCGTCCGGAGCAGTCGGTGGAGGTGGTGGCGGTCAGCAAGCTCCAGCCCCCCGAGGCCATCCGCGCCGCCTACGCCGCCGGGGCGCGGGCCTTCGGCGAGAACTACGCCCAGGAGCTCCGGGACAAGGCGGAGGCGCTGTCCGATCTCCCCGGTCTGCGCTGGCACGCCATCGGCCCGCTGCAGACCAACAAGGCGCGCTACGTGGCGCGCTCGGCGCACGTCTTCCATGCCCTGGACCGGCTGGAGGTCGCGCAGGAGCTGTCTCGCCGCCGCACCGGCACCCCGCTCACGGTGTACGTGGAGGTGAACGTGGCCGGCGAGGCATCCAAGAGCGGCGTCTCCCCGGAGGCCCTGGGCGCGCTCCTCGAGGCGGTGCGCCCGCTGCCCGGCCTCGCATTGGTGGGTCTGATGACCATGCCCCCGCTCGGCCCTGCGGACGAGGTGCGCCCGCTCTTCCGGGCGCTGGCTGCCCTCGGCAGGGAGCACCGGCTCGCCGGCCTGTCGATGGGGAGCACCCACGACTTCGAGGTGGCCATCGAGGAAGGGGCGACGGTGGTCCGGGTGGGGACCGCCATCTTCGGAGAACGCCCGCGGCGGGGCGCTGCGGGCTAGGTCAGGGCGGCCGCAGTCAGCGATGTCCCACAGGCTACTGGTCCCCCCGGACCTGACGGCATCTCAGAGCTCCTTCAGCCGGAGGCGGCCCTCGTCGGTGATGCGCACCTTGTACTCGGTGCCACAGTAGTTGCACCGCGTCTCGTCCCCGTCACGCAGCGCCATCTCCGTGGGATTGTTGGCGTTGCACGAGGGGCAGTCGTAGTCGGTGTAAGCGCGCTGCCGGCGGTCCTCGCGCAGGTCCTCTTCCTCGGCGTTCTTGTCGATCGGCATCGGTCGTCCGGGGACAGTCTAGGCCGAACCGGCACCCGAGCACCGGGCCGGCCGGGCGCGGGTGCTGCAGCGGGCCGAGCATGCGGGGGCGACTGCCGCTAGACTTCACTGCGTGTCCGCCGTGGTCCTGGCTCTGATGCTCGCCGCCCCGACCGAGTCCTTGCCTCCGGGCTCCCTCGGTCCAGGGGAGCAGATCACCTACCGGGTGACCTGGCTGGGACTCCCTGCCGGAACGGCCGACGTCAGCGTGGGCGCCGAGACCTCCGAGCGGCCCGGAAGCCTGCCCATCGTCACCAACGGACGGTGCGACCTGGTCGTCTACCCGATGCGGAACAAGATCGTCTCCTGGTGGGATCCGGCGAGCGGTCGTTCCCGCGGCCTGGAGATGTACTCCGACGAGAACCGGAAGCGCCGCCGGTTGAAGATCGACTTCGACGGCAGCGAGGGCAAGGCCAGCGTCTTCCGCCAGACCGAGGGGGAATCGCCTCGCGAGTCGCAGGTCGCGGTCCCGGCCGGTGCGGTGGACGTCGCCTCGGCGGTGTTCTTCATCCGCACCGCGCCTCTGGCGGACGGGGACGAGCTGTCCATGCCCATCTTCACCGGCTCGAAGCTGTTCCGGGGCATCGCCCAGGTCGAGGGCCGCGGTCCGCTGGAGACGCCGCTCGGCGAGCGGCAGGCCGTCCGGGTACGGCTGCGGACCGAGTTCTCGGGCAAGCTGTCCGCCCGCGAGCTGCGGGTGTGGTTCAGCGACGACGCCGCGCACGTCCCGATGCGGATGGAAGCGGACTTCGCGCTGGGCCCGGTCGTCGTGGAGTGGACGGACTACAAGCCCGGCCGCCCCGTCGACCTCTCCACGCTGGCCCGCGGCCGCTAGACACGCCTCCGCGCGTGTCCCCGCTCCACCTTCTCCTGCTCTCCGCGCTCGCTGCGCCTCCGCGGCTGGTCCCGGTGCCGGCGCTGGCCAAGGTGCGGCCGGGCCGCCCGCTGGAGGTGCTCGCCGAGGCCAGGCTGCGCGCGGCGCGCGGGGAGTGCGAGGGACTTCAGATCTACGTCGTCCCACCGGCGGTGGCGCTGTCCGCCGACGTGGCTCCGCTGCGCGGGCCCGGGCGCGCGGGGCTCCCGGTCGGCGTCTTTGCCGAGCGCTGGATCGCCCTGACCCGGGCGACGGAGGGCGGCGGAGCCACCGGTCTGTGGCCAGATCCGCTGCTCCCCGTGCACCGCGCCGGGGGCGGGATGAATCCGGCCGTTCTCCCGGCGACCTCCACCGAGGAGCGACCGCTGGTGCTCTACCTCGAGGCCTGCGTCCCGGCGGGGGCGGAACCCGGGGTCTACCGCGGGCGTCTCGCGGTGGCCTTCCGGGACGCGCCTCCTGTCACGCTGCCGCTGCAGCTCGCCGTCGCTCCGGTGGACATCCCGGCGACCTCCACCCTGAAGAACGCCTGGGGGCTCGGGGTCTACGTGTTGGTGCACGGGTTCGGCGTGGCGCGCGACTCGCCCCAGGGCGTCTCCCTGCTCCGGACGGCAGGACGCACCCTGCTCGAGCACCGGCTGAGCGGCTACCAGATGGGCATCGACCCCCTGCCCTCGCGGCCCGGTCCGGGCGGCACGCGAGTGGTGGACTTCACGGGCTACGACGCCGAGATGGCGGACGTGCTCGATGGGACCGCGCTGCCATCCGGGGCGCGCTTCACCACCACCGAGGTCCGCGACGACTGGCGGCTCACCCGGGCCGAGCGCATCGCCTACCTCCGCGCCTGGCGGGCCCACTTCGCCGAGCGCCGGTGGCCGCAGCTCCTCTGGTACTACGCCAAGGACGAGCCAGCACCTGCCGACGACGCGCTGGTGCGAGATGAATCGGCGCTCACCCACGCGGTGGGGGACCTCCCGCTCCTGGTCACCACCTTTCGCTCCACCTTGTGGGATGCGGCGGACATCGTGGCCCCGGTGATGGTGTGCCTCTTTCCGCGGCCCGGGCGGTCGCTCTGTCCCGGCGCCGAGCCCGTCTCCCGCGTCCGGACGCGCCTGGGCCCGGGGAAGCAGCTGTGGTGGTACCAGAGCTGCATGTTTCACGGGTGTGACGGTCCGCCCCGGGACCGGAAGCTCGCGACATCGATGAACGGCTGGGCCTCGTACATGATCGACCACTCGGGTCCGCGGAACCGCGCCATGGGCGTCCTCGCCTTCCTCGAGCGCATCGACGGCGAGCTGTACTTCGACACGCTGGCGGCCTGGGAGAAGGACGGGCAGCCCTGGCGCGACGTGTGGCGGTTCGGTGGCAACGGGGACGGAACCTTCTTCTATCCCGGCACCCACGCGCAGGTGGGTGACGAGGCGCCCCTGCTCGTCCCCTCGCTGCGACTGAAGACGGTGCGCGACGGGCTCGAGGACTACGAGCTGCTCACCCTCGTCGCCGCGCGTCGCGGTCGGGCGGCAGCCGAGGCGCTCGGGCGGCGGCTTGCACGCAGCGGGTGGGAGATCACCGAGGACGGTCAGACCTGGACAGAGGTCCATGGTGCACTGCTCGACGCTGCGGCTCCGGACGCCCCGCCAGGGGGGCATCCAGCCGGGGGCGCCGGTCCGGCCGGGACTCGCACAGAATCCCGGGCGCGCTAGAGTCGTCGCTGCTCCCATGAGCAGTGTCCTCGGCAGCACCGCGGAATGGCTCCGTCGGGCCACCGCGCGCTCCACCACCCGCGAACGCCCCTCCCGCCGAGACCTGTTCACCACCGCCTTCTGGCTGGGCTGCGTGGGCTTCGGGGGGGGCATCAGCGTGCTGTCGCAGATCGACGGCGAGGTGGTGAAGAGGCGCGGCTGGCTCACCGCGCGCGAGTTCTCCAACACCGTGACCGTGTCCCAGATGCTGCCCGGTGGGGCTGCGGCGAACGCGCTGGCCTACATCGGGATGCGCTTCGGGGGGTGGGCCGGCGCGCTGGCCGGGTACGTGGGCTTCGTCCTCCCCGGGGCGCTGGCGGTGGGCGTGCTCTCCTGGATGTACGTGCGCTTCGGCACCATGCCCTCCGCGGACCGGCTGCTGGCCGGCTTCAACGCCGCGGTGGTGGGCATCATCTGCGCCATCACCCTGAAGATGGTTCGCACCGGCGTGAACCAGCTCTGGCAGATGGGCATCGCCGCCGGCGCGCTGCTCCTCTCGGCGGTGGGGAGCGCCTCGCCCGCCGAGGTGGTGCTGCTGGCGATCTGCGCCGGCCTCGCGGTCGACCTCGGGGCGCGAAGGGCGCTGGCCCGGGCGCTGGATCTGGTCGCCCGGCGTCCGCCGGTGGCTCTTCCCGAGGAGGGCGCGCCGCTGGATCCACCGCAGCGCACGGATCGTTCCTCGGGTCCACCCTCGCCGCCGCCGACCGGGCCGTCCACCACCCTTCACATCCCGCTGCTGGTCGGGACGCTGGGCGTGCTCGTCGCGGTGGTGCATGCCACCGGGCTCGACGCCAAGCTGATCGAGATGGCGGTGGTGTACTTCCGCACCGGGCTGGGCGCGTACGGGGGCGGGTTCGCGATCATCCCCCACCTTCGGCAGATGGTGCACGCCCACAACTGGATCACCGATCGCCAGTTCGCCGATGCGGTGGCGATCGGGAAGATCACCCCCGGGCCGGTGCTGCTGCTGGCGACGTTCATCGGGTACCTGCAGCACGGCTGGCTGGGGGCGGTGGTGGCCACGGTGGCCATCTTCTCGGCGCCGTTCGCGCTCGTCGGCCTGCTCGGAACCTGGCTCGACCGGGTGCGGTCTCGGCGCTGGGTGCGCGCGGCGCTGCGCGGCCTCACCCCGGCGGTGGTGGGCCTGATGGCGGCCGCGGCCATCACCCTGGGCGGGAGCTTCGACGCCAAGGTCGAGGTGGGCATCGCCGCGGCGACCGCGCTGACCGCGGTGCGCTTCGAGGTGAACCCGGCGTGGCTCCTGGTGCTCGGCGGCGTGGCCCGGCTGGGCCTGTCCTTCGCTGGGCTGTAGGTCAGGGCGGCCGCGGTCGAGATCCGGTCAGGGTGTCGGCAAGCGGCAATCGTCGGCGAGGTCCGGGCGGCCGCAGCCAGCTATGTCAGGGCGCCGCGGTCGAGATCCGGTCAGGGTGTCGTCAAGCGGCAATCGTCGGCGAGGTCCGGGCGGCCGTAGCCAGCTAGGCGGCCGCGGTCGAGATCCGGGTTACGAAGAGGCGGGACGGCTCCGCAGCTGGGCGGCGGCCTGGCCGAGCCGGCGGCGAAGAGAGGTCAGCGTCTCCTCCAGCGAGAGGAGCGCGGCCTGGGCGCGCGAGTCGTCGGCGGCCTCGACCAGGGCGAGCGGCGTGGGGCGCGGTTCGAGGAGCGTAGCCACCAGATCTTCCAGGTGCGCGTGCAGCGCCTCGAGCCCGGTCAGCGCCGAGCGCAGATCCTCCTCCACCTGCGTGGAGAGCACGCCGCCGGTGGCCGACGAGGCCAGCGCGCGCCGAAGCGCATCACCGGCCGTCTGCGAGAGCGACTCGAGGGAGCTTTCAGGAGAGGTCGAGGGCGCGAGCTCGGAGCTGGACACGGAGGCGAACGGTAGACGGCTGGCCTGACGGGTCAATTTTCGAGTCGCTCGCCGCGAACCGCACGCGCGGCACGGAAGACCATGTCGGGGGAGGTGCGTCCGTCCCGCCGTGTGCCGGGCCGGCGGGCGAGGCGGACGGGGCCCGTCCGCTCCGGCGGTCAGATCAGGCCGCGGGCGCGGCGGATCTGCTCGACCGTCTTGTTGTACTCGATGTCGAAGGCGCTGGTGCCTTCCTGCAGGTGCTTCAGCCGGGCCCGGGCCTCGCGATCGATCTCGTCGTCGACGTCGAGGTGCTTCTTCATCACCGCGAAGATCTTCTGCCGGAGGACGTTGTCCGCGGCGAAGACCTCCTCGACGTTCCGGCTGATGAGCAGGAACTCGATCATCTGGTTGATGACGTACTCGATCCCCTCGTCGCCCATCTTGAAGCCGCGGACGTCGGCCATCTCGCGCTTCACCTGATTGAACTTGCTGTAGTCGTAGCCCCGGCGCTCGAGCGCCTCCCGGGTCGCCTGGTTCACGCGCTCCTCGTTGGTGAGGTACTCGCGCATGATGGCGGAGAGGTCCATCTCTGCGTCGGCGATCCGCATCGGCTCGACCTCGATGTCCCCGTCCTGCATCAGCAGCTGGATC
>DATIWB010000057.1:0-5257 GCA_035519675.1 Myxococcaceae bacterium | reverse complement strand
ACTCGGGCTCGGGGAGCAGTACCTACAAAGGGCTTGCCATCGAGGGTTACGAGTACCGCCGGTATCAGTCGGACACGACTCCCGTCGTTGTCACTCCCACGTGGGTGCCATTGCGGCTGCCCGGCCAGTACTACGATGCCGAGACGGAGCTCCTCCAAAATCGCGCGCGGTTCTACGACCCACAAATTGGACGCAAGAACGTCGTGTGCCTGTAGCTTGCTTCATTCGACGAAACATAAATTTGAGCTATGCGCGCTTCTTGCATGAGGCCATTCCTTGGGAGAATTCTCTTGGACGACCATCCCATCGCAGGAAATGTGAGGCGCAGAGAAAGTGCCTGGAGTGAGTTCGGACGTGGTATCGTGACTTGGGGCGTTGCTCTTGCGTGCATTTCGGTTTTGGGAGCGTGTCGTGGCGGGGAGCGACCGAGGGCAGAGGCAGATCGAATGTCCTTGGACGGTGATTTTTGTCGCGGGGTTGGCGACCGCCGATGCATCGAGCCGTTGAGGTGCATCCAGGGTGAGGAGCCAGAGGGCCAAGTCAATAGGTGCAGGCTGCCATGCGTTCGCGAATCCGATTGCCCGGCGGGATGGAAGTGTGCGGGCAAGTTGGACCATGGCGCTCCGTTCGTATGCGTTCGCGGGTTCGTGCCGTTACCAGAAACGAGCGATTCTGGATTGAGCTCGTTCTGGCGTTAATTGTTCTTGAGATCTGAAGACGAACACCTGAGGGATCCCCTCATCGGGCTGGGGTTGTCGGATGACCGCTGCTGATCGGCACGATTGCCGGGCTGATCGCGGTCGAGTGGCAGGCCGAGCGATGCTGGCGAGGTTGCAGTCAGGCTCGAGTCGATGAAGGCTCGCCAGGTGTCCCAGACGCAGGTCCAGGAGTTCACCGAGTTGCTCTTCGGAGACGACATGCATGCCAACCGCGTGCTGTCGCTCGGCAACGCGGCGATGGGATTCATCCGAGCCGGGGTTCTGGGTGTCCATGCCATCGGCAGGGGGCTGGCGCTCGCACAAGAGCGCAACGAGGACGCTCGGTGCTCTGCGCCTCACGGGAAGGAGAGGGTGTGGCTGTGGCCCGCGAGGGCACTCAACGGCTCGGCGGATGCTCAGTGCCAGCCGAGCTCGCCCTTTACCTCGGCGAGCAGGACCTTCGGGTCGTAGGCCTTGCCGTTGGCGAACACCCGCTCGACGTTCTCGATGTCCTCGATGCGCTGAAGCGGGTTGCCGCGGACGACCAGGAGATCTGCCTCCTTGCCGGCCTGGATGCTCCCGGTGCGGTCCTGGATTCCCAGGAACGTCGCACCATCGAGGGTGGCGACGCGAATCGCCTCCAGCGGAGTGAAGCCGCACCGGACCAGGTTCTCCAGCGCCTCCTGATCTGCCCGCCCCGGGACGTTCCCCATCGAGCCCGAGTCCGACCCAAGGACCAGGCGACCGCCAGCCATGGCGAAGCTGCGGAGAAAGTGAGCCGACGGTGTCGCGGTCGGGTCCTCCTCCGAGGAAGACGCCGGGCGCCTGGACCGGATGGCAGTGATGACACGTGCGTAACGCTCGCGGGCGGACGGATCGTAGAGGTTTCGGACTGCATCCGGCATGGGCCGGAGACCGTCCACCGGCGTCACGGTGAGGACGACGTGCCGTTCGATCAACGCCCGCACCAGGGCCTGGGTCTTCGGCCCGTTCATGTCCGGCTCGACGTCGTCACGGGTCTCGGCGCAGCCGTGCTCGATGTTGTCGATCCCCAGCTCGGCTGCCTCGCGACAGCTCATCGTCTCGCCGAGATGGGCGGTGACCGGCAGCTTCAGGCGATGGGCCTCGTCGATCATCGCCGCGAGGACCTCCCGCCGCACCGACTGGTAGGCCTTGAAGGATGTGAAGCCCTCGGCGGCCCAGTACCGCACGACCCGCCGGGCGTCGTCGCCGCTCCGGACGTCCATCGCCCCCAGGAAAGGGTCACCGTCGCCGGAGAAGTACGGGCTGGTCAGATGGATCTCCGGGCCGGGAAGCTCTCCGGAGTCGATCCGGCGCTTGAGCTTGAGGTCCATGTACGGGAAGTCGGCGCCGGCGGTCCGCAGCGTGGTCACCCCGTGGGCCAGGTACATCCGCGGGAAGCTGTGATGCTGCGGATGGCTGATCCCGATGCCGCGAACGACCTCGTAGACCCAGAAGAGGTGCTCGTGCAGCATCACCAGGCCGGGTAGAACCGACCGACCTCGCAGATTCAGGACTCGAGCCTTCGCCGGGAGCTTCGTCCGGTCGGACGGTCCCAGGAGGAGGATCCTTCCTCCCTGGATCAACAGCGTCTGGTCCTCGCGGGCCGCGGCGCCGGTTCCGTCGATGACCTGGGCGTGGGTGAGCGCCACGACCTCGAGTTCGCCAGGTGAACCGGGCCTCGAGACCGCGCCCTGTCCCCTGGCCGTGGCGGACAGCACAAGCCCACCCAGGCCGAACAGCAAGATCGACGCAAGCCCTGGTTTCATTGCGAGGCCGTCCCCCTTGCGAGCCCGACGCGCTGTTCGCCGAGGTATCCAAGCCCTGGGCCACTCGTCAACCGTCCGATGCTCCAAGAGGATCCAAGGAAGAACAACCGGGGTTCTCGAGATCCAAGGAAGACCAACGGGGGTTTTCGAGCCGAGGCGAGGATAGAGAGGGTGTGGCTGTGGCCCGCGAGGGCGGGGGGACAGCGTCACGAGGCGCTCGGCGGGGATGCTCACCGCCGCCGAAGGTAGAGCAGTCCCGAGTCTGATGGCCGGGCTGCCCGTCGGGCCCGGTAAGCGCGGACTGCAGCCCGGTTGGTGCAGGCGTTCGAGCAGTAGAGGCGCGAGTGGTTCTTCGTCAGATCGACCACCACGTCCTCGCAATCGTCCATCGCGCAGAGCCGGAGCCGGTCGAGCGCCTTTCCGCGGACCAGGTCGAGCACGGCGAGCGCGGATTCCACGGCGATCCGCGTCGGCAGCGGGGCATCGGGCGGGGTGGCGTGCACGTGGTAGTCCCATCCGTCGTGCCGCACCAGCTGCGGGAGCGCGCGGCCCCGCCGCAGGAGCCCGTTGACCATCTCCACCACCTGGTCCTCGTCCGCGGACCAGAGCCTCCGCCGACTGTCGGCGTTGCCTGACGGACGGCTCGCCTACCGGATGAAGCGGCCCACTCCCACCGGACAGACGCACCTCGTCATGGCTCCGGTGGCCTTCCTCCGACGGCTGGCCGCGCTCGTCCCGCCGCCGAGGGCCAACCTCGTGCGCTACTTCGGCGTCTTCGCCCCCAACGCCAGGGTGCGCCACCGCGTCGTGCCTGTGCCTCCTCCTGCGTTACTGCCGAAGGCACCTCTCTGCCCGGTGGCACCCGAGCCCGTCCGTCCGCTCCCCCGGCCCCACCGTCCCATCCCCTGGGCCGAGCTCCTCAAGCGGACGTTCCAGACCGACGTCCTCACCTGCCCTCGCTGTGGGGGAAAACGCAGGCCATCCTCGAGCACCTGCGGCTTCCCTCCAGGCCGCTTCCGCTCGCCCCGGCCACCTCCCCGCCCCAGCTCGGCTTCTGGTGAGTGCCGTCCGAGGTTCGAGACTCACCACGCCTGACGCCAGGCTCGGGACTCTCTACCTTCGGCGGCGGTGAGCATCCCCGCCGAGCGCCTCGTGACGCTGTCCCCCCGCCCTCGCGGGCCACAGCCACACCCTCTCTGTCCTCGCCTCGGCTCGAAAACCCCGGTTGTTCTTCCTTGGATCGGAATCACGGATCCGGGGTACTAGGGCAGGACGGTCAACTTGGCCCCAACGGTGAACCAGTAGTGCAAGGCCTTGTTCGGGATGTCCTGGGAGAATGACTGACCCTGGGCGCTGGCGGTGGCCGTGTCGTACTGCCCCATGGAGAACGCCACGAAGGGACCGAGCCGAAACAGGCTCCCCAGTGCGAAGTCGACACCGCCTTCCAGCTGAAGGAAGTCCCAGCCCTGGAGAGTCACCGTGCCGCTCTGGGTCCCGCTGGAGATCTTGGTGCTGATCCATTCGAAGCCAAACCCGAGCCCCACCCAGGGGTCGATGGGCGCGCGTCCCGACGGGTGGAACTGCGCCTCCGCTCCCAGGCGCAGGCCGGAACCCGAGCAGCTCAGGCCTGCGGCGTTGCACTGGTTCTTGTACTGGTCGCCCAGCGTCCCGAAGGCGTAAAACGCCGTTGCGCCGACGAAGAACTTGCCGCCGAAGCGGTAGCCGATGTCTCCCCAGATCGGGAAGCCCAGACCGGCGTAGTCCGAGAGCTTCTCGTTCTTGTCCGCGTCGCCGGCCGGAAACATCACCCCGGAACGGAAGGCGGCTTCGAAGCCCGAGGCCGCCGGCTCGGCATCGGCCGCTGCGGCTCGACCTGCAGCAAGGAGAAGGACTGCGAGCACGCATCGCATGGGCGAATGCATGACCCTTCCTTCCACGGACGACCTGGTCCGCGTACGTGCTTCAGCGGTTCGCTGAAGAGTGAAGCAGGAGATGCACGTCGTGAGCCCGTCGGTCTCCAGGGGACGGCCGTTCCTTCGAGACGAAGGAATTGCGGCCCGGGGAGCTGTGGCAGGTGGCCAGTGCAGGCATTGCGCCCGGACCCCACCCGGCAACCGTTCAGGGGGCGAGCTCGCCGAGGTCCATCAGGCAGAGCACGTCGCTCCTCCGGCGGAAGTGGAAGGCGAAGGTCTTCCCGTCGGGAGTCACCATCACCTTGGTCAGGCGCGGGACTCCGGTGAGATCGCCGGGCGCCAGGGTCGAGTACGCGGTGACCCGACGCGTCCGAGGGTCGAAGCGGAGCACCGGTGATGGCAAGGCGTTCCGCTCGTTGGCCAGGAGCGCTCCATCCTTCAAGAAGCCGATGACGTCGAACTTCGATCCCAGCTCGGTGACCCGGTCCGGCGTCCCGCCCTCGACCGGGAAAAGGGTCGGCATCCGGGCCGTCCTCCGAGGGGCCACCTGGCAGCGCTGCCGCACGCACCTGATGCGGAACCTGCTCACGACGGTGCCGAGGGGGCTGCAGAGCTTCGTCGCCACCCTGGTGCGCAGCATCTTCACTCAGCCCGATCCGGAGTCGGTACGGGCACAGCACGAGCGGGTGGTCGAGCAGCTCGAGCGGCGCTTCCCGAAGGCGGCCGGCCTGCTCTGCGAGGCCCGCGAGGAGATGCTCGCTTTCGTCGGCTTCCCCAAGGAGCACTGGAAGCAGAGCTGGAGCAACAACCCGCAGGAGCGGCTGAACAAGGAAATCCGCCGACGGACGGACGTCGT
>DATIWB010000056.1:0-52426 GCA_035519675.1 Myxococcaceae bacterium | reverse complement strand
TCAGCGGAAGCCGGCCTGGGCGGTGGCGATGGCGGTGTTCATGCTGTCGCTGGGCGGCATCCCGCCGATGGCGGGGTTCATGGGCAAGCTGCTCATCTTCCGCGCCGCGGTGGACGCCGGCCTGGTGGGCCTGGTGATCGTGGGCGTGCTCACCAGCGCGGTGGGCGCGTACTACTACCTGCGGGTCGTCGTTTACATGTACATGCGTCCGGCGCCCGAGGCCGGGGCGCTGCCCGAGCGCAGCTTCGCCACCGAGCTGGCACTGCTCCTGTCCACCGCAGCGGTGGTGGTGCTCGGTGTCCTCCCCGCCATCACCAGCACCTGGCTGTCGCGCGGCGGGGCGGTGTTCCTCGGGAGGTAGCGCGCTGGCGGGGCAATCAGCCTGCCCCGCTTTGTGGCCCGAGGACGTTGTCTCCGCGCCTCCTGGCGTGGCCTTCTCCGGGCCCATGACCGCTCCCGCTCCCTCGACCTTCGCCGCCGTGCTCCGGGCCGAGCTGACCCGCCGGTGCGCGAGGAACCCGAGCTACTCGCTCCGCGCCTTCGCCCGGGCGCTGGACGTGGACCACGCCACCCTGTCGCAGATCCTCCGGGGCCGCCGCGCCCTCACCCGCGAGACCATCGTCCAGCTCGGTCAGCGGCTGGGGCTCGAGGCCGACAGGGTGGAGGCCTACGTCCGCGACGCCGCCGCCGCCCGGGAAGGCCCGCCCACCGGGAGCGCGGCCCTGGATGCCGCGGCCATCCTGGCCGACCCGCTCCACCACCAGCTCCTGGCCCTGGTCCACACCGAGGACTTCCGCGGCGACTCGCGCTTCCTGGCCCAGGTGCTCGACACCACGGCGGACGCGATCAACGTCGTGCTCCAGCGCCTGCTCCGCTTCGGGCTGCTCAGCATGAAGGACGGGAGCTGGCGCGACGTCAGCGGCGCCGGGGAGCTCGATCCCGAGGGGTTCGAGCGGGCGGTGTGGGAGCAGGCTGCCCGGCGCGTCGCCACCGCGAGCAGCGGAGACCCCGCCGCCACGGTGCAGGGCGACGTCCGGCCGCATCCGGTGCGCCAGTTCCAGATCCTCGCCCGGGATCCGGACGCGACCGCGAGCTTCTACGAGCAGCTCTTCGGCTGGCGCATCGACCGGGGGAACGCCCTCGGGTACCGGCAGATCTCCACCGGGCCCGAGGGAATCGGGGGCGGGATCTGGCCCACGCCCCCGGAGGGCAAGCCGCTGGTGCAGCTGTTCATCGAGGCCACCGAGCTCGAGGCCATCGTCGCCCGGGCCCGGGGCCTCGGGGGGCAGGTCGTGGTGCCGCCCCAGCAGCTTCCCGAGGGAGACACGCTGGCCATCCTCGTCGACCCGGAGGGGCGGCCGTTCGCGGTGTACAGCCCGGGACGCCGATGAGGGCCTGGCTCGCCCTCGCGTGCATGACCGTCGCCGCGGGGCTTCCCGCGGCACCTCTCGCCGTGCTCGGCTCGCCCGCCGAGACATCTCCGAGGAGACCTCCGATGGACGAAGCGATGCGCGGGATCGAGGCGCTCCGCCGCCGGGACGAGGCGGCGAGCAAGGCCTACGACGTGAAGGCGCTCGCCGAGCTCTGGACACCGGACGCCGTCGCCCTCCCGCCCGGAGGACCCGTGAAGCGCGCGGCAGAGCTGCGGCGAGATCTCGAGAAGATGGCCACCGCCGCCCGAGGGTCAGAGGTGCTCGACTACCGCGAGGTGTTCGAGGAGACGCTCGTGTTCGGTGACACCGCCGTCGAGTGGGGCCACATCGAGGGCAGTGAGCGGGACCGGGCCACCGGGAAGGTGACGACCAGCCGCTTCCACCTGATGCGCATCCTCAAGAAGGTCGAGGACGGCAGCTGGCGGGTGCACCGGAGCATCTTCGCCCCCGCGGGTTGAATCCCGGCCAAGCGATCGGCCCCAGGGGAAGCCAGAGCCGCCCGGAGCCGGCGGCTGGAGCACTCCCGTGCGGCCTGCGCGGTCCGACCGCTCGTCACGCCCCCGGGCTCCCGTGTTGCTCTCGAGCGAAGCGCGATGCACGCGCCCGAGCACGTCGGGGCCGCCCGGGACGCACACGCTTCGCCCACCACGGCCGGGGCCGGGGGGGGGCCCTTCACGCGCTCCGCGATTTCAACGGAGGGTGCGTCTTTTTCCGCTCCAACCCCGCGGAGTTTCGTTCGAGCGGTTCACCCGTGTTCCGACCTGGAGCTATAGCTCCAACTGCGACTGAGAGTGCGTCGCAGCGCCTTCCAAGCCACTGAAATCTCGATCCTCAGTTTCACTGGTGTGCCGAATCCTCGGAGCGTGCGGAGCCCTCGTCCCCCGGCCCTCCTCCCGGGCTCTTGGCGTCGGAAAGCCCGTGCGCTCTCGGATTCAACGCCGAAGCGCGATCTCGGGCCGCAGGTGCTGCCGCGCCGACACTCGAGCGTTCCGCGCTCGCGCAGGCCGATCCATCGAGCGCCTCGCCCCATCGCTCGACGAACGTTCCTCCCTCGGGGCAGCACACCAGTCCCCGCAATCCTGCCGGACATCGCAATCGGTCAGGGCTTGACTCGTCTACAGACGTAGTATTACATCTGTCGACGAAGCCGAGAGGATCTCGCATGCCCGACTCCACGCAGCTCACCGACCTCCAGATCGCGCTGTTGCGCGTGCTCTGGGACCGGCGGGAGGCCACCGTTGTCGAGATCGCCGAGGCGCTTCGCCCCGCGCGGGACCTGGCCCCCACCACCATCGCCACCCTCCTGAGTCGCCTGGAGAAACGGGGGGTTGTGAGTCATACCGCCCAGGGCCGGCAATACGTCTACCGGGCGCGCGTCTCGGAGGGCGAGGTCCGCCGCTCGATGGTGAGCGGGCTCACGAATCTGATGTTCGGGGGTGACGTGGCAGCGCTCATGAGTCACCTGCTCGACGTGGGCAGCGTCCGGCCGGGCGACCTGGAGAAGGTGCGCGCGCTCATCGCCGAGGCCGAGGGCCGCAAGGGAAAGCGAGGGGGCCGATGAACGCCGCGACTGTTGGGACGCTCCTCTCCCTGGCCGCGACGCTCGGTGCGGCCTGGCTGCTGACCTACGCCGTCCACAGCACCGCGCTCATCGGCAGCGTGTGGCTCGCCGAGCGCGCCGGGTTCCTGCGCTCCCTCCGCCTCCGGGACCTCGCCTGGCGCACGGCGCTGGTGGGGGCGCTCTTCACCGCGACGCTCCAGCTGGCCGCCGGGCTCACCCCCTTCGGTGGAGCGGCCGAGCTCACCGCCCCCGCCTTGCCCGCCGACGTCACTGCCGCGCCGGAGACTCCCCGGCATCCGGCACCGGCCATCCCCGCGACGGAGGCCCCACGCGCCGTCATCGTCCCCGTGCCGGCCGTCCCGGTCGCGAGGGCCATGGGGTCCGCGGGGCCGGCCTCGGCGTCACCGGATGCGCCCACCACGGGGCATTCGGTCGCCGTTCCCCGCCTGTCCCCGGCCGGTCTGGCCTTCCTCGGCTGGGCGGTGGTGGCGAGCGCGTTCCTGCTCCGGCTGGCCGTGCTCCGCGCGCGGCTGCTCACCGCCCTGGGGGACCGCGCGCCGGTGGTGGACCCGCTGGTGCGGGCCCGCCTCGAGGGCCTCTGCGCTGACGTGGGACACGCCCGCCCGGTGCGGCTCACCACCGCCGAGGGTCTCCGCAGCCCCGTGGCCATGGGCTGGTCGGAGATCTGCCTCCCCGCCGAGGCGCTGCTGGAGCTGGATGGCCCCCAGCAGCGCAGCGTCCTCGCGCACGAGCTGGCCCACCTCCGGCGGTTCGACCCGGTGTGGCTGGTGGTGGGCTCGGTGCTCGAGCAGCTCTTCTTCTTCCAGCCGCTGAACCGGCTGGCCCGCGCCCGGATGCAGGAGGTGGCGGAGTTCCTCTGCGACGACTGGGCCGCTGCCCGGAACGGCTCGGGGCTGGACGTGGCCCGGGGACTCGCCTCCGTCGCGGCCTGGGTCGACGGGCGCGCCACCAGCGTGCCGATGGCCGGCATGGCCGAGCACCCGAGCCAGCTCCTCGCCCGGGTGACGCGACTGCTCGAGCGGGGTGCGGACGAAGTGGATCGGCTCCGCCCCTGGCACGTGGGCGGGATGGCGCTCCTGCTCCTGCTGACGGTGTTCATCGCCCCGGGCGTCCGCGCCGGGCCAAGCCCTCACACCCGCGGGAGGATCGCCGTCCAGTCGCTGGACCGGGAGGTCCTCGATGGGCCCCTCGACGATGCCGCGCCCGGAGGCGAGGCGCCGCCCCCGGATGGCCGCGCGACCCGCACCCCACCGCCGGTCCTCGCCTTCGCCGACCCCATGCCACCCGCTGCGCCGCGGGCACCGGTTCCGCCCGTGCCTCCCAAGGCCCCCACCCCACCCACCGCGACGGACATCGAGCGGATCCGCCGTGACGCGCAGCGCATCGCACGCGACGCCCAGCTGCGGGCCCACGACGCCGTCCACCGCGCCCACGCCCGGACGACGGGTCACGGCCGGCACGGCGGCGGCCGCACCCCGGCCGATCCGAAGACGGTGGATGCGCTCATCGGCGCGCTGAAGGACGGCGACCCGGGCGTGCGCCAGGCCGCGGCGGAGTCGCTCGGCCGCCTCGGCGAACCGCGGGCGGTGGATGCGCTGTCCGGGTTGCTCGGCGACGCGAACGTCGAGGTCCGCCGGAGCGCGGTCGAGGCGCTGGGGAACATCGAGGACTCGAGGGCCCTCCCTGCCCTCACCCGCGCCGCGGGCGATGCCAGCCCCGCGGTGCGCCGCGAGGCCGCCGAGGCGCTCCTGTCGTTCGACGAGCCGGCCGCCGGCGAGCCGCTGATCAAGCTGCTCGGCGACTCCGATGCCCGGGTCCGCCTCACCGCGATGGAGGGCCTCTCCCAGCGGGGTGACCGGCGCGCCCTGTCGCCGCTCTCGAAGCTGGTGAAGGACCCGAACGTCGAGATCCGCGCCCGGGCGGTACGCGCCCTCTCCCGCTTCCAGGACCCCGCCGCTCAGGAGGGGCTGCTGGCCGCCCTCAAGGACGAGAACGCCGAGGTGCGCGCCGCCGCGGCGGCCGGCCTGGGTGAGCTGGAGCTGAAGTCGGCCCCGCAGGGGCTGCTCGACGCCACCCGGGACCCGAGCGCCGAGGTCCGGCAGCAGGCCGCCGAGACGCTGGGGCAGATCCGCGACCCGAAGGCGGTGCCGCAGCTCAAGGCCCTGCTCGAGGACTCCGACGCCGACGTGCGCGGCTCGGCCGTGGAGGCGCTCTCCGACATCCGTGACGGCGCGGCGCTTCAAGCGCTCATCGCCGCGATGCAGAGCAAGGACGTCACCGTCCGGCGCGCCGCGGCCCAGGCGCTCGGCCAGAGGGACTGATGCGAGCCCTGCTGGGATTGCCGTTGCTGGCCCTGCTGGCCGGCGGCGGAGCAGCGCGCGCGGGCTGGCACGGACACCACCCCGGGCGGGGGCAGGACCGGCTGACCCGTCCTGGGCCGGGCGAGCAGCAGGTGCGCTCAGCGCTCGAGGCGCTCCGAGCCGGAGACGCCCGGCTCTGCACGCTGGCCGTGGACCGGCTGGAGCAGGGCGGCTGGGACTGGCAGCGGCAGCGGCTCGCCGGCGAGAAGGCGCTCCCCGTGCTCTGGCGGGGCCCGGTGAAAGCCCCGGCGGTGCTGGCCCTGCTGGCCGACGCGCTCGAGGACGGCCGACCGTGCGTGCGCCGCGCCGCGGCCGTGTGGCTCGGCGACAGCCCGGCACCGGAGGGGGTGACCCGGCTCAGCACTGCCCTCCGGGCGACCGCTCCGGCGACCCGGGAGGCGGCGGCGTACGGGCTGGGTGTGCATGGGCGCGGAGAGGGCCGCGAGGCGCTGGTGGCCGCGCTGCGGGACAGGACCCCGGCGGTGGCCGTGGCCGCGGCCTGGGCCCTCGGGGAGTCGGAGGATGCCGCGGCGGTGGAGCCGCTGCTCGCGCGCCGGCAGGACCCGGACGCCTCCGTCCGGGCGGCGGTGGCCTCGGCCCTCGGGGAGATCGAGGACCGCAAGGCCGTCCCGGGGCTGCTCGGGCTGGCCACCGACAAGGACCTGGACGTGCGCGCCGCGGCGCTCGAGGCGCTGGCCCGGCTCGAGGATCCTCGGGCACTGGAGGTCGCTCGCGGTGCGCTCGGCGACGCCGTGCCCGAGGTGCGTCGTGCGGCGCTGCGGACGCTCGCCTCGCTCGAGGATCCTCGGACCCTGTCCGCGCTTGCCTCGGCGCTGGGCGACTCCGAGCCGGAGATCCGCGCGGAGGCCGCTCAGGCCCTCGGGCGGACGGAGAATCCGGCGGCGGCGCCGGCGCTCGCCCGGGCGGTCAAGGACGCCGTTCCCGAGGTCCGGGTGATGGCGGTGGAGGCGCTCGGCGAGCTGGAGGGGCTGGGGACCACTCCCGCCGCGCTTCTGGACGCCTCCCGGGACACGGTGCCCGAGGTCAGGACCGCGGCGGCCGAAGCGCTGCGTGGGTTCTCGCGGGACGAGACGGCGGCGCGGCGCCTCACGGCCTTGGTGCACGACGAGGACCGGGCCGTCCGGCGGGCGGCGGCGGAGTCGCTGGTCCACCTCGAGTCACCCGAGGCGCGTGCGGCCCTCCGTGGCGCGCTCGGCGACCGCGACAGCGAGGTCCGGCGCGCCGCAGCGCGGGGACTCGGACGGGACTGAGGCCGGGCGCTCGGGCGAGGGGCCGCCCCTCGCTCGGCGTCGGTCGCTCACTGCCCGTTCATCAGCCGGCGCCGCCGCTCGCGAAGCACCGCGGCCAGCTCGTCGGCCGCCGGCCGGCGCCTCGGCTCCGAGGGTGGGCTCGCCTCGACGACCGCCACCGGCGTGGACCGGGTCGGCGTCGGATGCGGGCTCCCGTCGGCGGGCGTCGCGGTCGACTGGATGCGGAAACGGATGCGGTACTGCCGCTCGCAGCGCGGACCGCAGAACCAGCCCACGTTGACCAGGAACACCCCGCCCGAGGCCTGGAGCTGCTCCTCCGTCTCGCCAGCCACCAGCGTGAGGCAGCCGGTGCACTGCTTGCCGCGCGGCTCGGCGGCCTTCGAGGTTCGTGACCGGATCCACTTCACCACGACGTCAGACTCCAATTCCCCGCCCACCGACAACAGTCCCCCACCCGTGCCCCGCTCCACAATTGAGTCACCGCGATCCCCACCGCACGACCCACCGGGGCGCTCCGGACCTTCGGACTCGACCCACCGACCCGCTTGCCGTGCTTTCCTGGTTTCCAGTTCTGACGGGTCCTGCGTCCTGGAGCGCAAAAGAAGCAGCCCGGCAATCCGCGACGGACGCCGGGCCACAGGCCTTCTACGACGAGCTCGCTCTTTCTCGTCTGAAGCGGTGGGGGGGAACCTCTTCAGAGAGCCAAGCGAACCCGGAAGGCAGATAACGGATTGGCCCCCCTTTGACAACGGGTGACAACGGGGTGACGCACGCCCCGGGCCCGTTGGACGGAAATTTTCATCGCCGCTGGCTCGGCATTGTTCAGGGGCCCGTGGCCGCTCCGGCGAGGTTGAACAGCGTGCCGTAGAGCGCGATCAGGATCACCGCGCTCGCCAGGACGGTGAGCGCAAAGGCGAGCACCAGGACCATCCGGCGCCGCATCAGGGGCTGCGGCACCGCGAGCGCGTAGACCAGCAGAGCCAGCGGGAACAGGCCGAGGGCCACCGGCATCCAGCCCTGTAGCACCGACCCGGCGAAGGACGGCCCGGTGGCCCCGAGCGACTCGGAGAGCCGCCGGAACATCGGCACCACGAGCAGCGGCACGATGAGCGACAGGAGCCCGGATCCGCCCACGACGAGCACGCCGATCCAGTCCAGGACCGAGAACCGGCTCAGCGAGGTGTCGTCCGGGCTGGCGGTGGGCAGGGGGCGCGCTCCACCCCGGGAGTCTAGTCGAGGGTCTGCCGGTAGCCGCGGATGGCCAGGGTGCCCACCACCGCCGAGAAGAGGACCAGCGGGTAGAGGTGCGGCAGGACATCCATCAGCCCGTTTCCCTTGAGGAGGATGCCGCGGATGAGCCGGAGGGCGTGGGTGAGGGGCAGCGCCTCGCCGATGACCCGCGCCCAGCGCGGCATGCCGGCGAAGGGGAACATGAAGCCGGAGAGGAGGATGGAGGGGAGGATGAAGAACACCGCCATCTGCATCGCCTGCAGCTGGTTCCGGGCGAGGGTGGAGAAGGTGAAGCCCACCGCGAGGTTGGCGGCGATGAACAGCCCGAGGCCGAGCAGGAGCAGGGGCACCGACCCGCGCACCGGCACCCGGAAGACCCCCACCGCGGCGGCGAGGATGAGCGCCACCTGGACGTAGCCGAGGAAGATGTAGGGGACGATCTTCCCCAGCATCACCTCCAGCGGGCGTACCGGCATCGCCAGGAGGTTCTCCATCGTACCGCGCTCGCGCTCGCGGGTGACGGCGAGCGCGGTGATGACCACCAGGGTGAAGGTGAGCAGGGTCCCGATGAGCCCGGGCACGATGTTGTAGGCGGTGATCCCCTCGGGGTTGTAGCGGCGGTGGACCCGCCACTCGAACGCCGACGGCGCTGGCACCGTCCCGGGGAGGTCGCGCGAGAGCAGCCCGGGACCCAGGCCTGCTGCGGCCCCGAAGGCGCTGCTCACCGCGGTGGGATCGGTGGCATCGGCGGCGAGCAGAACCGGGGGCCGCTCGCGGCCCTCGACCAGGCGGGCGAAGTCCACCGGGACCTCCAGGACGAAGAGGACGTCGCCCCGGGCCATCGCTCGCTCGGCGTCGGTGGGAGAGACCGGCTGGGAGATGTCGAAGTACTCGGTGGCCCGCATCGACTCGACCAGCGAGCGCGCCGGCCGGGAGTCGTCGCCCATCACCAGCGCGGTGGGCAGGTGCTTCGGGTCGGTGTTGATGGCGAAGCCGAAGAGGAAGAGCTGGACCAGCGGCATGCCCATCATCAGGGCGAGGGTGAAGCGATCGCGCCGCGCCTGGATCAGCTCCTTCTGCAGCACGGCGACGAAGCGATGGAAGGAGAGGTTCATCCGGCGAACCTCCGGTCCGAGAGCAGGTGAATGAAGACGTCCTCCAGCGAGGCGGGCTCCTCGACCCAGGTCAGACCCTCCCTCGCGCGCCAGGGAGCGAGGGCCTGCTCCAGCGAGGCCCGCCGGGTGCCGCTCACCCGGAGCGTCTGGCCAAACACCGCAACCGACTCGACCCCGGGCGCCTGTTCGAGCGCGGCGGCGGCCTCGGCGAGAGCGTCGCCAGTGCCGACGAAGGTGATGAGTCCGGAGCGGGCCACCACCTCGGCGGCGGAGCCCTCGACGACCAGCTTGCCGCCGGAGAGGTAGACGATGCGGTGGCAGCGCTCGGCCTCGTCCATGTAGTGGGTGCTGACCAGGACGGTCATCCCCTGGGTGGCGAGCAGGTGGATGAGGTCCCAGAACTCGCGCCGCGCCTTGGGGTCGACGCCGGCGGTGGGCTCGTCGAGGAGCAGCAGCTCGGGCTCGTGGAGGACGCAGGCGGCCAGCGCCAGCCGCTGCTTCCATCCGCCCGACAGCTGGCCGGCGAGCTGGCCACGCCGGTCGGTGAGCCCGGCCTGCTCCAGGACGCCGTCGATGCGCCGGGGCCGGTCCGGCAGCTCGTAGAGCCGGGCGACGAAGTCCAGGTTCTCCTGGACGGTGAGGTCCTCGTAGAAGGAGAACCGCTGGGTCATGTAGCCCACCCGGCGGCGGATGCGAGCAGCGTCCTTGCGGACGTCGAGCCCGAGGCAGGTGCCCTCGCCGGCGTCGGGGGTGAGCAGGCCGCAGAGCATCCGCAGGGTGGTGGTCTTGCCGCTGCCGTTGGCGCCGAGGAAGCCGCAGATTTGCCCCTTCGCCACCCGCAGGTCGAGGCCCTGCACCACCGCGCGGTCGCCGAAGGACTTCTCCAGCCCGCGCACGTCGATGGCCAGCGGGGCGGCGGCGGTCATCGCCCCACCTGGACGTCGAGCGGCTGGCCGGGATGGAGGCCCTGCAGCGCGGACGAGCGCGCCTCCACCAGGTACACCAGCTTGCTCCGGGCGTCGCCGGCGTAGACCACCGGCGGGGTGTACTCGGGCTTCGGCGAGACGTAGCTCACCTGCGCATCCAGCGGACCGGGGCAGCCGTCGCAGCGCACGCGCACCGGGGCACCGAGCCGGACCGAGGCCAGCTGCGGCTCGGGGACGAAGAAGCGGACGCGGAGCGCTCCGTCGGGGAGGAGCGAGAGCACGGCGGCGCCCGCGGGGACCATCTCCCCGGCGCGGTAGTAGGTGTCCAGCACCCGGCCCGGGGCGGGCGCGGCGGCGGAGCGTTGCTGCAGCTTCCACTCGGCGGAGGCGAGCGCGGCGCGGGCCATCTCGGCCGCTGCGCGCTGCGCCTGGATCTCCTGGACCCGCCCCACCGAGATCTGCAGGCTCCGCAGCCGGGCCTCGGCCGAGCGGAGGCGGGCCGCGGATTGCTCGGCGTTGGAGCGGGCGAGGTCGAGCCGCTGCTGGGTCGAGGCGCCCTCCTTCGCCAGCTGCTCGGTGCGCCCGAGGTCGGCCCGGGCCAGCTCGAGGGCGCTCTTCGCCTCGCGGACCTGCGCCAGCGCGGCGTCGAGGTCGGTCGCCCGGCCGGCTGCCTCGAGGTTGGCCAGCAGGGCCTGGGCCTGGGCGAGCCTGGAGGCGGCCTCGTCGCGCGCCGCGCGCTCGGCATCGCAGTCCTGGGCGAAGAGGAGCGTGCCGGCGTCCACGGTCTGACCGCGCTCGACCGCCAGGCGGGTGAGGATGCCGGTGGTGAGCGGCGCGACGCGGGTCTCGTCGGCCTCGGCCCAGCCGTGGAAGACGCCGTCGGTGCGGGTGCATCCGGCCAGCAGGACGGCCAGGGCGAGGGTGGCTGCGGCCTTCATGACCGACCTCCGGGGTCCGCAGCGAGGCCGCGGAGCAAGTTCTCTCGGTGGGCCTCGAGGACGGCGCGGCGATCCAGCACCAGGTCGGTGTGCGCGCCGAACGAGTGCTTCCACATCCCGAGCAACAGGACCGGGGCCATGATCAGCGGCACGGTGGTGTGCGGGTCCACGGGGCGGAACTCACCCCGGGCAATGCCCCGCTCGAGGATGCGCTCCAGGAGCCGGAACGCTCGCCGCAAGACGAGATCTGCGTAGAGGCGCGCCAGCTGAGGGAAGTTGCCGGACTCGGCGACCAGCAGCTTCATCACCCCGGTGAGCGGCGTCTCGAGCGCTGCCCCGAGGAGCTGGAAGAGGGCGCGGAGCAGCTCCGGGGTCGGTCCCTCGAAGGCGTCGACCATCTGCTCGGCGCGGTCGATGTTGGGAGCGATGGCCTCCCGCACCACCGCCTCGAAGAGCTGCTCCTTGCTCTCGAAGTACAGGTAGACGGTTCCCTTGCTGACCCCGGCGACGGTGGCGACGTCCTCGAGCCGGGTCGCGGCGAAGCCCCGGTCCGAGAAGAGCTGCAGCGCGGCGGCGACGATCTCCGCTGGCCGCGCCTCCTTCCGCCGCACCCACCGCCTGGCTCCCTGCACCCGCTGCATATGACTGACTGGTAAGTTACTTGCTTCGCCTGGGCAAGCCTTGTTTCAAGTATTTGATTTTCGGCTTGCCCGGGTTCAGGCCCGCCGGAGGAGGCGCTTGTCGCCGACCCGGAGGGTGACCTTCTCCCGGTCGAAGTACTCGGACAGCGGGATGACGAACTTCCGGCTGCCACCGACCAGCTCCTTGAACTGCTGGGTGGTGATCTCCCGCTGCTCGGTGAGGTGCGCCACCAGCCGCTGCTTGAGCTCGGCGATGGCCGAGCCGTGGAAGCACAGCTCCTCGGTGACCTTCACCACGGTGTGCTCGGCGATGGGCCCCTGGAGCAGACCTGCGACCCGCTCCACCGGGAGCGCCAGCATCCGGCCGATCTCGGCGAGCGTCGGCGGGGCGAGCGCCCCGGCGGCGATGGCCGCCACCGCCTTGGTCCGGGCGGCCTCCTCGTCGAGCGACAGGCTGCGTCCCCGGCCCTTCAGCCGCAGCCCCTCGCCGATCGCCTCCACCGCCCCGCGCTCCACCAGCGCCTGGACCAGGCGCCCGAGCAGCCGGGGATCGAGGTCGGGCGAGAGCCGCTGCCGGAGCTCCTCGCGGTGCAGTGCGTCCTCGAGTGGAGCGCGGTCATGGAAGGACTGGAGGAGCGCCAGGGCACGCGCCTGGAGCGCGGCGAAGGTCTCTGCGGCGAGGTAGAGCCGCCGCTCGCGGTCGACCAGCAGCACCTGCCCCTTGCTGCTGAGCACGTCGAGCGCCCGCTGCACCGTCCTCGCCGAGCTGGCGGTCCGGACGGCGAGCTCGCCGGCGGTCATCCCCCGGTAGCCCGATTGGCGGGCGAGCCAGACCAGCCGCACGTCGAGGTCCTCCCCGCGCATCGGCTCGAGCAGCTCGGCCGCGCCCCGACGTCGCCGGGGAGCGCCGATGGTCAGCACCCGCCCCCCGGCGAGCGTCGCCCCTCGCCCGGGCAGCGGCCGCGCGCCGCGGAGAATGAAGCGCTGACCCGGGAGCGCCGCCACCGGGGCCTGGAGGCGGAGCTGGGCGAGGCCGGTGTCCCCGGGGGCCAGCTCGGGAAGGTCGAGCAAGGTGAGCCGGGCCTCGACCTGGGCCGTGCCCAGGTGCAGCAGCAGCGTGCGTCGGCGGGGAAGCGGCGCCTCGGCAGCGGGGAGGAGAGTGAGCTCCACGTCGAGCGAGCGGGTCTCGGGCAGCTCGCCGGCGCGGACCAGCACCATGCCCCGCCGGACGTCCTGCGTGGCCACCGCCGCGAGGTTGACCGCCGTCCGCTGTCCCGCCGAGCCGCGGGCCACGGTCTGCCCGTGGGTCTGTACCCCGCGGACACGAAACGGACCGGGCAGCCCCGGGAGCAACGAGACCGAGGCCTCCGGCTCCACCGTCCCCGACAGCAGCGTGCCGGTGACCACCGTGCCGAATCCCTTGATGGTGAACGCGCGGTCGATGGGGAGGAAGAGCGGTCCATCCGCTGGACGCCGCTGGACGCTCGCCGCGGCGCGGCCGAGCGCGGCCCGGAGCGCGTCCAGCCCCTCGCCCGTCCTGGCGGACACCGGCACCACCTCCGCCGTCTCCAGCACGCTGCCGGCGAGCAAGGTGGCCAGGTCCGCGTCGAGCAGGGCCCGCCAGTCGTCGCCCAGACCGGGCAAGAGGTCCGCCTTGGTCAAGGCGACGACGCCCGCCCGGACGCCGAGGAGCTGGCAGATGTCGAGGTGCTCCCGCGTCTGGGGCATGACCCCCTCGTCCGCGGCCACCACCAGGATCGCCAGGTCCACGCCGCCCGCGCCGGCGGCCATCGCCTTCACGAAGCGCTCGTGTCCGGGGACGTCGACCACGCCGGCCACGGTGCCGTCGGGCAGGGTGAGGTGCGCGAAGCCCAGCTCGAGCGTGATGCCCCGCCGCTTCTCCTCGGGGAGCCGGTCGGTGTCGATGCCGGTGAGCGCCTTGACCAGCGAGGTCTTGCCGTGGTCGACGTGCCCGGCAGTTCCGATGATCACGCCCGCGACCGGGCGCGCCGCGATCCCGGCTCCGGCTTCCGCTCTGGCACGAGGTCGAAGCGGCCGTCCTCGGTGACCGGACCGTAGTCCCAGGGGAAGACCAGCGGTCCCTCCATCACCAGCACCGTCCAGTCCGGCGACGTGCCCTGGTCGCGGCTGAGCAAGGTCGCGGTGCGGATCTGCCGCGCTCCCGCCTTCCGCGCCCCCTCGATGGCCCGCCGCAGCGTCATGCCCGAGGCGATGACGTCGTCGACCAGGAGGATGCGCGCGCCCTTCACCTCGCGCGGCATGGCCATGATCTTCGGCATCCGCCCGGTGAGCGGATCGCGGGTACGCCCCAGGATGCGCACCGGATGGAACGGCCTGCCCAGCGCGCTGGCCAGCGCCGAGCCAACGTAGAGGCCTCCGGGGGCGATGCCCACCACCAGGTCACAGGTGTACGCGGCGGAGATCTCCCGGGCCATGGCCTGCACCGCGCCGTCGAACTGGGCCCAACTCATCTCTCGCACCAGGTTGCGCGGGCCGCTGCGGTCGTGGCCGAGCAACCCGCGGGGGAGCTCGCTCTGGGGCGAGAGGGGCAGCTCGGGGGGCTCGGGACGGCGCCGGGAGGATCGGGGAGACATGAACGGCCCGGGAGCCTAGCCCGCCGACGCGGCGCCGATCAGCGTTCGAAGCTCGCCCCCGGCGTCCGCTGCGAGCACTCGGTCCTCAGTGACCGGTCCGGCGCATCAGGTTCTCCTGGGCCACGCTGGCCACCAGGCGCCCTGAGCGGTCGAAGAACTGCCCCCGCGACAGCCCCCGCCCGCCCTGGGCCGTGGGGCTGTCCATCGTGTACAGCAGCCAGTCGTCCACCCGGAACGGACGGTGGAACCACAGCGCGTGGTCGATGCTCGCCACCGCCAGCCCCGGCGTCAGCCACGACACCCCGTGCGGCAGCAGCGCGGTGGAGAGCAGGCTGAAGTCCGAGGCATAGGCCAGCACGCAGGCGTGGAGGAGCGGCGCGTCCGGGAGCGGGCCGTTGGCGCGCACCCAGTAGGCCTGCCGGGGCGGCTGCACCGTGGGGAGCAGCGGATTGCGTGGCTCGAGCGGACGGAACTCCACCGCCATGCGTCGCTCGAACGCCTCGCGGAGGCGCGGCAGCACGTTGGGGACCGAGGCGAGCCACTCCCGCACCAGCTCGCTCTGGGGCCGCAGCGACTCGGGGGGAGTCGCCTCGGGCATCGGCGCCTGGTGCTCCACGCCCGGCTCGGGCACCTGGAAGGAGCAGATCAGGCTCAGCAGCACCTCGCCGTGCTGGATGGCCTGCACCCGCCGGGCGGTGAAGGACTTGCCGTCCCGGATGCGGTCGACCTCGTAGACGATCGGGTGCGCCATGTCGCCGGGACGCAGGAAGTAGGCGTGGAGCGAGTGTGGCCAGCGGCCCTCGACCGTCCGGCTCGCCGCCACCAGCGCCTGCCCGATGACCTGCCCCCCGAACACCGCCTTCCCGCCCAGGTCGCGCGACTGGCCCCGGAACAGGTTGACCTCCAGCGGCTCGAGGTCGAGCAGCCGGAGCAGATCCTCGAGCGCGGACCCCACGTCGGACACGGCCACCTCCGGGGTAGACGAGACACCTTACCTTCTCCGCGCCTGGCTTCGAGCCGCCGTCGCTCAGCGGCCTCGAGCAGCTCGCTTCACCGGATGGCGGATGACCGTCTTCAGCTTCCCCGGCGCGGTCCGACGCGGATCGCTCAGGTAGATCTCGTGATGGTCGTGCACCCCGAGCAGTCCCCGCTTCACCCGGTCATGCCGCTCCACCAGCCCATGCGCCTCCGCAAAGACACGCATCTTCTCGACCGTGGCGGGCTCGGTCGCGTACGGGCCCACGTGCAGCATCTGCACCGCGAGCCCTTCCTGGTAGCGCCGGAGAACGAGGTGGTCGAGGGCCACAGAGGGCTTCTTCTCCCGGAGCCGCTCCACCGCCTCCGCCAGCGCGTCCCTGGTGACCTGCTCCGGCTGGAGGATCATCGCCCGATAGCACCAGTTGCCGGGGCGGGCGATGTCGAACGCTCCCTGTTCGATCCACCAGATCGCCTCCAGCGGCATCACCGGCCAGTCGACGGCGCCGGTCTTCCTCTTCTTGAAGGAGAACTTCAGGGTGTATGCCGCGCCGTAGAGCGCCTGGACCGCAGCCTGGAAGCCCTTCGACGTCCCGGGACTGGCGCCCCGCTCGATGCGCCCGTCGATGGTGAGGAAGAGCAGCTCCGGCACCTCGATCAGCCCCGGCGAGCGACTCGAGGCCCGGTAGTAGGGCCGATACCGTTTGCGCAGGTCGATGGTCTTCATCGAGCATCCTCCTCCTCGCGCGGGAACCAGGCGGCGCTGCGGCCCGGTGTTCGTCTACCACTCCACGACACCCGTGAGGTGTTCTCGAGGTGAGCAGAGGTGTCATGTCACGGTTCCGGAGAGGACTGGTCATCGGGGCGGGGCTGACGGCCGGCGTGGTGGCGCTGGGAGCGGTCGCCCGCCAGCTCCGGATCGCCCGGGAGCGCGTCATCGATGCGATCCGGGATCCGCAGGGCATCGAGTGGAGCGGATTCCTCGACGTCCGCGGCACCCGGCAGTGGGTGCTGATCCGGGGCAACCGCCGCGGCAACGAGGTGGTGCTGTTCCTGCACGGTGGGCCGGGCATGCCCATCACCAGCCTCGCCGGGACCCGGTACCAGGGCGCGCTCGAGGACCGGTACGTGGTCGTCCACTGGGAGCAGCGCGGCGCGGGGAAGTCCTACCCGGCCGGGCGGTCCGGACCCCTCACCCTCGAGACCTACGTCGAAGACGCGCTCGCGGTCACCGACCAGCTCCGGAGCGCGTTCGGCAAGGAGAAGATCTTCCTCGTCGGTCACTCGCACGGCGCCCTGCTCGGGGTCCATCTCGTGGCCAGGGCCCCCGAGCGGTACCACGCCTTGCTCGCGGTGGCGCCGCTGGTGGACGCCACCCGGCAAGAGCAGCTCTCGGCGGCGTACGTCCGGGACTTCTACGCGCGGCGGGGCGACACCCACGCCGTCGCGCGGCTCGACCGCCTCGGAACCCCGCCCTACCCCGACCCCTTCCAGGCGATCATCGCCGAGCGCTGGCTCCTCGCCCGGACGCCGGGGTTCAGCGGACCGGGATGGCCAATGCGCCGGGCCATGGCCGAGCTTCTCACCTGCCCGTACTACGGGCTGAAGGACCTGGTGAACTGCTACCGCGGCTCGCGGAGGAGCCTCCGGCAGCACCTCACCTCCGAGTACTGGTCCCTCGATCTCAAGGCCACCCACACCGAGTTCGCGGTCCCGGTCTTCATCCTGGTGGGCGCGAACGACCAGAACACCCCGACCTCGCTCGCCCGCGAGTACTTCCAGCGGCTCCGGGCCCCCAGGAAGGAGCTGGTGATCATCGACGGGGCGGGCCACATGGTGTTCTTCGAGGCCCCGGCACGCTTCGACTGGGAAGTGATCCGGCTCTTCTCCGGACCGGCCACCAGGAGCTGAGCGCATGCCAAGGACCACCCACCCCGAGCTCCACCGCACCGAGCGAATCGGCTGGCTGCGTGCCGCCGTCCTGGGCGCGAACGACGGCATCGTCTCCACCGCCAGCCTGATGGTGGGCGTCGCCGCGGCGGGCGCCGGCCGGGGCGAGCTGCTGGTCACCGGCGTCGCCGGGCTGGTGGCGGGGGCCATGTCGATGGCCGCGGGCGAGTACGTCTCGGTGCGCTCCCAGGCGGACACCGAGCACGCGGACATGAGCCGGGAGCGCGCCGAGCTCGCCGCCCAGCCCGCGGCCGAGAAGCAGGAGCTGGCGTCGATCTACGTCGCTCGAGGGCTGAGCCCGGACCTCGCCAAGCGCGTGGCGGAGCAGCTCATGGCCCACGACGCCCTGGGGGCGCACGCACGGGACGAGCTGGGCATCTCCCCGGAGGGGAACGCCCGCCCGGTGCAGGCCGCGCTGACCTCCGCCGCCAGCTTCGCCGCTGGCTCTGCCTGTCCGCTGTTGATCGCCCTCATCGTCCCGCCTCGGTGGGTGCTCCCGGTCCTCCCCGCTGCATCGGTGGCGCTGCTCGCCGTGCTGGGTGGGCTGGCCGCACGGGTCGGACGGGCGCCCGTTCTCCCGGCTGCCATCCGGGTGGCGGTCCTGGGTGCGCTGGCGATGGCGGTGACCGCGGGCATCGGCCGCCTGTTCGGCGCAGTCATCTGAGCCGGAAGTTGCTAAGTCCCGGAGGCGTGAGGGGCCGGAGTGGCTCGCCCCTCGCCCCGGAGGCAGCGATGGCGACCGGTCAGGGCAACACGTGGGTTCTGGTGGCGGACGCCCACCACGCACGCATCTTCGACGTCGAGGACGCAGGCCTGGTGCCGCGCCTCCGGATGACGCTGCATGCCCGTCCCGACGGGTCAGCCGCGATCGAGGGCGGCCGCCCGGACGAGGCGGCCGGTCATGGCGCCAAGACCGGCGGACCGGAGCACGGCTGGACGACCGGCGACTACACCCCGGGCGAGGCCGAGGAGCACCGCTTCGGGCAGGAGCTGGTGCGCGTGCTCGAGCGCGGCCTGGCCGACACGCACTTCCATCACCTGGTGGTCATCTCGCCCCCGAAGCTCCTCGGCATGCTCCGCGGCGGCATGACGCGCGCGCTCGCGCAGCGGCTCCGGGCGAGCACGCACAAGGACTGGGGACACCTGGCAGATGGGGAGCTGGCCGAGCACGTTCGGGGCCTCGTCGAGATCTGGCCACAGCGCTAGATCCGGAGCTCCAGGTAGGTCGCCGGCCCCGAGCCCGGACCGAAGCCGCAGGCCTCGTAGAAGCGCACCGCGCCGGGGTTGTCTGCCAGGACCCAGGCGGTGACCAGACCCTGGTCCTGCATCCAGGCGGTCATCGCCGCGGCGAGCTGGCGCCCGACCCCGCGGCGGCGCCAGGCGCTCCGCACGCCGATCTCGTAGAGCAGGAGCTCGCGGGCGGGCTCCTTGCGCATCGGGAGCACGTGGCAGAAGAGCGAGCCCACCACCTCGCCGCCGGCCCATGCCGTCCAGTGGAGGACGTGGGGATCGGCGAGGTAGGCCTTGGCCGCCGCAGAGGTCAGGGGCGTGCGCGCACCCCGGCCTCCGTCGAGGTCGAAGTCGGCGTCATCCCGCGCGAGCGTCTCGAGGACGTGCACGTCGCCCGGACCGAGGCGGCGGATGACCACCGCCGGTCCGGGGCCGGTTCCGCCCATGGATCAGAACGGGATGTCGTCTTCAGCCGCGCCGGCGGCCTGGTTCAGCTCGTCCATCTGGGGCGGCGGGGGACCGAAGTCGTTCGCGCCGTTGGCCCGTGGGCGGCCGGTGCTGGCGCCCTCACCACGACCGCCGAGGAACACCACGTTGTTGGCGACGACTTCCGTCGTGTAGTTCTTCTTGTTTTCCTTGTCGGTCCACTCGCGGGTCTGCAGCCGACCCTCGACGTAGCACTGGCGACCCTTGGCCAGGTACTCGCCGCACAGCTCGCCGAGCTTTCCCCAGACCACGATGCGGTGCCACTCGGTGCGTTCCTGCTTCTGCCCCGACTTGTCGGTCCAGCTCTCGCTCGTGGCGATGCGGAAGTTGGCGACGGCCTGCCCGCTGGGCGTGAAACGCACCTCGGGATCCGCACCCAGGTTGCCGACCAGGATGACCTTGTTGACGCCTCCAGCCATGTTCGTGAGACCTCCGTTCGAGAACCGGACCGTTGCGGCCCGGTTGCTGAGGGACTTCTCTAGCAGGTCTGCCTGACAGGAGGTGGCCGGTGGCGGGCCCCGAGTACGCGCTCTATTACTGGCCGGGAATTCAAGGACGAGGCGAGTTCGTTCGCCTGGCCCTCGAGGAGGCCGGCGCCGACTACGTGGATGTCGGGCGGTTGCCCCGGAGCAAGCGAGGAGGCGTCGACGCCATCCTCCGTGTGCTGCGCGGTGATCTCGGTCCTCACCTTCCCTTCGCCCCGCCGGTGCTCCGCGCGGGCGACGTGGTGGTCGCGCAGACCGCGGCCATCCTCCAGTTCCTCGGACCCCGGCTCGGGCTGGTGCCGGATGAGCCCGCAGTACGGCTCTGGGCCCACCAGCTCCAGCTCACCGTCACCGACCTCGTGGCCGAGGCGCACGACGTGCACCACCCGCTTTCAGTCGAGCTCACCTACGAGCAGCAGAAGAGGGAGGCGCACCGGGCGGCAGTCCACTTCCGGAAGGAGCGCATCCCGAAGTTCCTCGGCTACTTCGAGCGGGCCATCGAGCGCGGCGGCGGCTCGTGGACGCTCGGCGATCGCTTCAGCTACTTCGACCTGTCGCTGTTCCAGGTCATGGAGGGGCTCGGGTACGCGTTCCCCCGCACGATGAGGTCGCTCCAGCCGCGGCTCCGGCGGCTGCGGGCGGTGACCGAGGCGGTCCGGAAGCGGCCGCGGATCGCCGCGTATCTGGCATCCCCGCGACGCATCCCGTTCAACAACGAGGACGTCTTCCGTCACTATCCGGAGCTCGAGGCCCGCGCGGAGACGAGGCCCGGTGAGGCCCGGCGGCGCCGTCGGTCGACGGGTCGGGCCCCAGATGGCGCGAGGCGCAGGGCACGCTGAGGGCAACGGCCGTCAGCCCTTCACCGCCCCCACGGTGAACCCGGCGATGAACCGGTCCACGAACAGGTTGTAGAGGATGGCGATCGGCACCGAGGCCAGGAAACACGCGCCCATCAGCGAGCCCCAGAAGTACACGTCGCCGCGCACCAGGAACGTCGGCACTCCCACGCTGAGGGTCAGGTTCTTGCTGCTGGTGATGAAGGTGAGCCCATAGACGAACTCCTGCATCACCAGGGTGAAGCTGAAGATGACGGTGGTCAGCAGCCCGGCCACCGACATGGGGAGGATGACCCGGAAGAACGCGCCGAGGCGCGAGTGCCCGTCGATCATCGCCGCCTCCTCCACGTCCTTGGGGATGACCTTGAAGAACCCCATCAGCAGCCAGGTGCAGAAGGGAACGGTGAAGCTCGGGTACACCAGCACCAGCGCCCAGAGCCGATCTTGCAGCCCCAGCGACGCCACCAGGCGCGAGAGCGGGATGAAGAGGATGGTGGGCGGCACCAGGTAGGTCAGGAAGATCCCGATGCCCAGCTTCTCTCCCGCCGCTCCGGTGAGCCGGGCGAGGCTGTAGCCCGCAGGCACCGCGAGCACCAGGGTGATCAGCACCACCAGCACGCCGACGAAGAGCGTGTTCCCCACCCAGTGAAGGAAGAGCGTGTCCTGGAACAAGACCCGCAGGTGCTCGAGGGTGGGCGGCGCGTTGTAGACGAAGGGGTTGTGCGCCGGGTCGAGCAGATCCTTCGTCTGCTTGAACATGGTGATGACCATCCAGGCGAAGGGGAACGCGGCGAACCCGGTGAACGCCGCGATCACCCCGAAGTTGACCACCCCGCCGGCGATCTTCTTCGGGTCCGCCATCACACCACCTCCGCCCGCCGGGCGAGCCGGAGCAGCAGCACCGCGCACACCGCGAGCACGGGGAGGAGGAACAGCGCCACCGCCGCACCGCCCGAGAGGTCTCCCCCGTCGATGCTCTTGAAGAAGGCCAGGCTGGCCAGGACCTGCGTGCTGTCGAACGGCCCGCCGCGGGTCAGCACGTAGACCACGATCATGTCGGTGATGCTGAACACCAGGCCGAACAGCACCGCCACCAGGAGGATCGGCAGCACCAGCGGCAGGGTGATGACGAACAGGTGCCGGAAGAATCCAGCCCCGTCGACCTCCGCCGCGTCGTGGATGTCCTGGGGAATCGAGGACAGCCCGCCCAGGGAGATGATCGTCGCCAGGGGCATCGTCCGCCACACGTGCACCCCGATGATCGAGGCCATGGCCAGGTTCGGCTGGCCCAGCCAGATGGGCCAGGTGTCCGGGCCGAAGATGCCCACGTGGCGGAGGGTCCAGTTGATGACGCTGTAGACGGGGTCGAAGATCCACAGCCAGCCGATGCTCCCCAGCGAGATCGGCGCCACCCAGGGGAGCAGGATCAGCAGCCGGACCACCCACTTCCCGCGGAACCTCCGCTGCAGCGCGATGGCCAGGATGCTGGCCAGGACGATGACCAGCGTCTGCGACACCAGGGAGAAGATGGCGGTGTTCCCCAGCGCCTTGAGGAACGCCGGGTCCTGGAGCGCGCCGCGAAAGTTGTCCAGCCCGACGAAACGGGGCGTGGAGGTGCCGATGGTGACGCTGGAGAAGCTGTAGCCGATCGCCATCAGGAACGGCACCGCCACCACCAGCGCGATGTAGAGCACGGCCGGAGCGAGCATCAGCCGCCCCAGCCAGCTCGCGCTGTCCATCACCCCGGCGCGCTCCGCCACCCGGGGCCGGGCCAGCGCCGGAGCGGTCACGCCGATCTCCGCGCCGGCAACGGCCGGGCCGGCACCCTCAGGCCGGTGGAGGGATCGAAGAACTTGAGGTTCGACTCGTGCATCCGGAAGTCGTAGGTGCGCCCGGCCTCGATGGTGGAGTGCACGGTGTAGGCGAGGCTGACGATGATCTTCTCCTTCGGCGCGTGGTCGGGCAGCGTCCCGTAGAGGAGGCGGCCCGCCCCGAGGTTCTCCACCCGCTCGACGGCGAAGCGCATCGCCACTGCGGGTCCCACGCCCTCGCTCGCCGGGGCCCCGGGGGCCAGCAGCTGCTCGGGCCGGAATCCCACCAGCACCCCGTCCATGGGCACGAGGTTCATCGGCGGGCTGCCGAGGAACCCGGCCACGAAGGTGTCCGCGGGCTCGTCGTACACCTCCTGGGGCCGGCCGAGCTGGCGCACCTTGCCGCCGCTCATCACCGCAATCCGGTCGCCCAGCCCCATGGCCTCGACCTGATCGTGGGTGACGTAGATGGTGGTGGTGCCCAGCCGGCGCTGGAACTGCTTCAGCTCGTCGCGGGCGAGGTTGCGGAGCTTGGCGTCGAGGTTGGAGAGCGGCTCGTCGAGGAGGAAGACGTCCGGGTGGCGCACCATCGCCCGGGCCAGCGCCACCCGCTGCCGCTCGCCGCCGGAGAGCTGGCGAGGCTTGCGCTGGAGCAGCCGCTCGATGCCGAACATCCTCGCCGCCTTCTCCACCTCGCCGGCGATGCTCTCCCGTGGCGCGCCCTGGGCCTTCAGCGGGAAGGCGATGTTCTTGGCCACCGAGAGGTGCGGGTAGAGCGCGTAGCTCTGGAAGACCATGGCGATCTTCCGGGCGCGCGGCGGCAGATCGTTGACCACCCGCCCGCCGATCAGGATGTCGCCGGAGGTCTGGGTCTCCAGCCCGGCGATCATCCTGAGCAGCGTGGTCTTGCCGCAGCCCGACGGCCCGAGGAGCACCAAAAACTCGCCCTCGTTGATCGCGAGGTCGACGCCGTCCACCGCGGTGTGGCCGGTGAACTCCTTGCGCAGTGCCCTGGTCTCGACGGTGGCCATCGTCTCGGCGAAGGGGAGCTAGATGAGCTTCCGCTCAGCCCACTTCTCCCAGATCTTCTTGTACTTCTCCTCGGCCTCCTTGACCGCGGCCTCGGGGGAGAGGGTCCCGGTGGCGGCCTGGGCGAACATGGTGTTCAGCGCCCAGGTGCTGTAGCCGTCGTCGATCGCCGCGGACGAGTAGCCGGGGTATCCGACGTTGGTCGCCCAGTCGAACGAGTCGGAGAGCACCGCGTACTTGTCCGCCGGCTGTCCCTTGGAGTCCTTGGCCAGCTGCTGCTTGAGGTCCGGTACCTGCTTCTGGAAGCAGGGGAAGTTGTAGAACTCGCTCTTGGCGAAGGCCTGGTTGAAGTTCCCGATGTAGTCGACCAGGAACTTCTTCGCCCCGTCGATGTTCTCCGCGAACTTCCAGATCACGTAGACGCTCATCACGTGCTCCAGGCCCATGCGCCGGGTGGGCCCCTTCGCCGCCTTGGTGAGCCAGATCTTGTCGCTGATCGGCATCTTGTCGTTCTCGGCGGTGCGGGTGATGGAGATGGCGTTGAGCGCCACCGAGATCTTCCCGGCCAGCATCGCCCGGTTGTTGCTCGACGCATCCCAGGCGAGGACCTCGGGAGTCATGCACTCCTTGTAGAGCGCGGTGACGAACTTCACCGCCTCCACGGTGTTCTTGGAGTTGAGGATGAGCTTGCCCTTGTCGTCCTGCTCCGAGCCGCCGAAGGAATAGAGCAGCGCCCGCATCGCCATCGCGGTGTCGATCTCGCTGGAGAGGCCGATGCCCACCGGGATGCCGGTCTTCTGCTTGATCTTCGCCCCGCCGACGCGGAGGTCGTCCCAGCTGTCGGGCTTCATCCCGATCTCGTCCCAGAGATCCTTCCGGTAGTTGATCGGGTCCGGGGCGAAGCTGTCGGCGAAGCCGTGGTACTTCTTGGTGCGAGGGTTGAAGGTGCTCTTGATCGCCAGGTCGATCGGCTTGCCGTACTTCTTCTCGCACTCCTCGTAGATCTCCTTGTGGTCGATGACGTCGTTCTCGTAGACCGGACGGGGCCAGAGGAAGCCGAAGAGGTCATGGCCCTTCTTCGCCGAGACCTCGGAGGCGGCGGTGGGGTTGAGCGCGGGGATGCCGACGTTGTCGACGGTCACCTCGGTGTCGTTCTTCTCGCCCCACTGCTTGATGTACTCGCCGTTGAACCACTTGTCGTAGCCGGGGACGAAGTGGTTCCACTGAAGCAACTTCAGCTTCTTCTTCGCCCCCTGCGCGAAGACCTGCCGGTGCATCCCGAGCGCGGTCCCGACGGTGGCGGTCCCCGCGACTTGCAGCAGCTTGCGTCTGGAGATTCCCATGTGCTGGCTCCTTCCAGGGACCGGCGCGAGCCGTCGGTCTCGTTTGGCTGGTAAGGAACGCAGAGTACCGATCGCCGTCGCAACGCGATGCGACATAATTGGGTGCGAACCCGTCAGACGTTGGCGGGGGTCTGGACGGGGGCCGCACGCCGGAGTAGCCACGGCTCCCTCGAACGCGCCGAGCGCCACCAGCAGGACGGCGGTGGCGAGGTGACCGGCCGCGCTGCCTGGAAGGGCGCGCTGCACCGCCGGGACGAGCGCGGCGGCGAGCAGCCCCACCCCGCCGAGGCCGATCAGCTCCCCCACCGCGTTGGCGACGACCCAGCGGCGAACGAGCCCGCCCCTCGGGATTTCCGCCTCGGGTGGAAGGGACATGCGGCGACCCCACTGTGCCGCCCCGCGGGGTGGCGCGCAACGCCGTGGACCCTCGGGCATCCCAGGGGGCCGATGATCCAGCAAGGCCAGGCGGCACCGTCGTTCACCCTCGAGGACGCGGCGGGCAAGCCGTGGACGCTGGAGTCGCTCCGGGCGAGCGGCCCGGTGGTCCTCTTCTTCTACCCGCGCGACGAGTCGGCGATCTGCACCCGCGAGGTCTGCGCCTTCCGCGATGCGCACCAGGACTTCGCCGAGGCCGGGGCCACGGTGGTGGGCATCAGCTCCGACGGCGCGGCCGAGCACCAGGCCTTCGCCCGCAAGCAGCGGCTGAACTACGTGCTGCTGAGCGATCCGGGCGGGAAGGTGCGCAACGCCTTCGGGATCCCCAAGACGCTCGGCGTCCTGGACGGCCGGGCGACCTTCGTCATCGATCCCGCCGGCGTGGTGCGCATGGCGTACGCGGCCCAGCTGGTGGCGGAGGGACACACCCGTCGCGCGCTGGAGACGGTCCGGGCCTTGCGCGACAGGGGAAGCTCGGCCCCGGCGCGCTGAACCCGCGCCGGTCTGTGGCAGACTCCCGCGCCTTCTCGGGGAGGGTAGCCGCATGCGGAGAACGCTGGCCCTGCTGGTGGGACTGGGCCTGTGCTGGGCCGGGGGGGCGAGTGCCGAGCCGCCGCCGCTCACTGCCGAGCAGATCCTCGCCCGGCACGTCGAGGCGCGGGGAGGGCTGGAGCGACTCCACGCGCTGAAGAGCCTCCGCCGCACCGGCCACGCGGTCTTCCCCGGAGTGAAGGTGGAGATGGCGGTCATCGAGCTGCGCGCCCGCCCGGCCCGGCTACGGGTCGAGAACGTGCTGCACGGCCTGGTCACCATCGACGCCTTCGACGGCCAGGGAGCGTGGAAGGTCCGCCCCTTCTACGGCCGGAAGGATCCCGAGCGCACCTCGGCGGACGAGGCCAAGGCGCTCCGGCTCAGCGCGGACATCGAGGGCCCGCTGGTCGAGCCCCGGGCCAAGGGGCACACGGTGTCCCTCCTCGGCGTCGAGGAGCTCGACGGAACCCCCTGCTACAAGCTCCGGGTGGATCTGAAGTGGGGCGACCAGCTGATCAGCCACGTCGACCCCGAGACCTTCATGGTCCTCCGCGAGCTCCAGCGGACGGTGATCCGCGGCGCCGAGCAGTTCACCGAGGTCGACTACGGCGACTACGAGAAGGTCGCCGGGGTGTACGTGCCGATGCTCGAGGAGTCCGGCCCGCGGGCCTCGCCCTCCAGCGAGAAGAGCAAGGTCGTCTATGACCGCGCCGAGGCGAACGTCCCCGTCGACGACGCGCTGTTCGCCTTTCCCGGACCGGCGCCGAGGGCCTCGCGATGATCGTCCCGCTGCTGACCCTGGCACTGCTGGCCGCGGCGCCGCCCGACCCACTCTCCAGCCCCTCGCTGGTCTCCGGTCTGGGAGTCCGGAACATCGGCTCGGGGCGCATGAGCGGTCGCATCGCAGCCCTGGCCGCCCGGACCGAGAAGGACGGGAAGGTCACGATGTTCGTGGGCTCGGCGTCCGGCGGAGTCTGGAAGTCCACCGACTCGGGCACCACCTTCAAGCCGGTGTTCGACCGCCAGCCGGTCCAGTCGATCGGCGCGGTGGCGCTCGATCCGACCGACCGTCAGGTCATCTGGGTGGGCACCGGCGAGTCGTGGACGCGCAACAGCGTCTCCATCGGCAACGGCATCTACCGCTCGACCGACGGCGGCGAGACCTGGACCCACCTCGGGCTGGAGAGCTCGGAGCGCATCGCCAGGATTCTCGTCCACCCGAAGAACGGGCGGGTGGTGTACGCCTGCGTGCCGGGAAAGCTGTGGTCGGACTCGGCGGACCGCGGCCTCTACAAGACCACCGACGGGGGCGCGCACTGGACCCTGGTCCTCAGGGGCCCCAATCTCTCCACCGGCTGCGGGGCGGTGGCCATGGACCCCAGGAAGCCGGACCGCCTCTTCGCCGGTCTGTGGGACTTCCGGCGCAAGGGCTGGACCTTCCGCTCTGGCGGCGAGAACGCCACTGCGCCCTCGGGCTCGGGTCTGTTCGTCACCGAGGATGGGGGGGCGCACTGGAAACAGCTCGACGCCGGGAGCGCGAAGGGGCTGCCGAAGGGACCCTGGGGGCGGCTGGCACTGGCCATCGCTCCATCGGATCCCCGCATCGTGTACGCCTTCATCGAGGGGACGCGGAGCGCGCTCTTCCGCTCCTCGGACGGCGGCCGCACCTGGGAGGAGCGGGACCGGAGCCAGATGATGGTCTGGCGGCCGTTCTACTTCGCCAACCTGATCGTCGACCCGAAGAACCCCGACCGGGTCTTCAAGCCGGACGGGGCGCTCATCGCCTCGGAGGACGGGGGGAAGAGCTTCGCCAACGTGAGCGGCCGGACCCACGGCGACCACCACGACCTGTGGATCGACCCCACCAACACCCAGCACGTGGTGAGCGGTGACGACGGCGGGCTGTGGATCAGCCACGACGGCGGCAACACCTGGTGGAAGGTGGACACCCTTCCGGTGGCGCAGTTCTACCACCTGAGCGTCGACGACCGGGACCCGTACCAGGTCTTCGGCGGGCTCCAGGACAACAGCACCTGGGTCGGCAAGTCGGCGTACCCCGGCGGCATCACCAGCAGCGAGTGGGAGAACGTGGCGAACAGCGACGGCTTCTGGGCCTTTCCCGATCCCAGCGACCCCGACACCATCTACGCCGAGGCCCAGGGCGGCTTCGTGATGCGGGTGGATCGGCGCACGCTGGTGGGCCGCGACATCCAGCCGAAGGCGGGCTTCAAGGAGAAGCTGCGCTGGAACTGGAACACGCCGATCCACATCTCGCCCCACGAGAAATCCACCCTCTACATCGGGGCGCAGTTCCTCTTCCGCAGCGCCGACCGGGGCTTCACCTGGGAGCGCATCTCCCCCGACCTCACCACCAACGATCCACAGAAGCAGAAGCAGGAGGAGTCGGGCGGGGTCACCGTCGACAACTCGGCGGCCGAGATGCACACCACCCTCTACGCCATCTCGGAGAGTCCGAAGGCCAGGGGCCTCCTCTGGGTCGGCACCGATGACGGGAACATCCAGCTCAGCCGGGACGGAGGGAAGAGCTGGCGGAGCGTGGGCGGCGTGCTCCCCGGAGCGCCGGAGGGGCGGTGGATCAGCTACCTCTCCGCGGGGCGCTTCGCCGAGTGCACGGCCTACGCCACGGTCGACCGGCACTCCTACGGGGACATGGCGCCGTACGCCTACCGGACCCTGGACTGCGGGGAGCGCTGGGAACGCGTGGCCGCCCCCGAGCAAGGCATCGTGGGCTACGCGCACGTCCTGAAGGAGGACACGGTCGATCCCAACCTCCTCTTCCTCGGGACCGAGCTGGGGCTGTGGATCTCGGTGGACCGCGGGCGCCACTGGGCGCGCTTCCAGCCGGACAACTTCCCCGCGGTGGCGGTGCGAGATCTCGTGGTGCAGGAGCGCGACGGCGACCTGGTGCTCGGCACCCACGGGCGGGGCATCTGGATCCTCGACGACCTGTCGCCGCTGCGTGGGCTCGGGACGCGCACCCTCGACCAGCCGGTCACCTTCCTCCCCTCCAGACCGCTGCAGCAGCGGCTGGAGTCGAACGGCGGCTGGGCGAACGGTGACGCCGCCTACGTGGGGGCCAATCCGGCGCAGGGCGCGGTGATCACCTACTACCGGCAGAAGCGCCACGTCTTCGGGCGGATGAAGCTGGAGGTGCTCGACGCCGCCGGCCGGGTGGTGGACAGCTTGCCGGCCGGGAAGCGCCCGGGGATGAACCGGGTGGTGTGGTCGATGCACGTCGAGCCGCCCAAGGTTCCCACCGGCGCCCAGCTCGCATGGTCGTCCTTCAGCAGCCCGCGGGTGGTCCCCGGGCGGTACCGGATCCGCCTCACCGAGGGCGAGCAGGTCCACGAGACCACCCTGGAGGTCACCCTCGACCGGCGGGTGCCGTACACGGTCGCCGACCGGAAGGCGCAGTACGAGGCGGCGATGGCGGCGCACGCGCTGTTCGGGAGGATGTCGGCGGTGGTGGAGCAGCTGAACGGGATCCGCACCCTGGCCACCGAGCGCGCGGCGGCGCTGGGCGACGACCCGCTCGCCGCACGGCTCCGCTCGCTCTCGGAGAAGGCGGACGGGCTCCGCAAGCAGGTGGTGGCGACCAAGGAAGGCGGAGCGATCACCGGCGAGGAGCGGCTCCGCGAGCACCTCGACTTCGTCTACCGCGCCCTGCTCTCCGACGAGGGCAAGCCCAGCCCCTACCAGATGGAGCGGGTGGCCACGCTGGGGCGGGAGCTGGACGAGGTTGGCGCCGGCACCGACGCCCTGCTGCGGACGGACCTCGGGCCGCTCAACCAGGAGCTGCAGAAGCGCGGCCTGAAGCCGATCACCCCCCAGCTCGCCCAGCAGACGGGTGCGCGCTGGGCCGCGGCGCAGGAGCTGCTCCGGGCGCAGGACCGGGCCGCGTCGGCGACGACGACCCGGGGCGAACGCGACTGAACGGGTGTGGCCCCGCTATGGCTCGGGCGCGGCCGGGGTGGGGCTGAGCCGTCCGCCGCCGCTGGGCTCGGGGGCCTCGCCCTCCTCCGCCTCGGCCCGGTGGTCGCGGGCGACGAGCAGGTAGATGACCGGGACGAAGAAGAGGGTGAAGAGCGTGCCCACCGCCATCCCGGTCACCAGCGTCCGGCCGATGCTGTTCCGGGCCGCGGCGCCCGGGCCGCTGACGTAGGTGAGCGGGAAATGCCCGGCGATGGTGGCGATGCTGGTCATGAGGATCGGCCGGAGGCGGGTCATCGACGCTTCCTTCACCGCCTCGATCTTCGTCTTTCCCGCTTCCTGGAGCTTGTTGGCGAACTCGACGATCAGGATTCCGTTCTTGGAAACGAGACCCACCAGCGTCACCAGCCCCACCTGCGAGTAGATGTTGAAGGTGGTGGTGAAGCGGTCGGTGAAGAAGGGGATCTGCGGGTTCGGCATCTTCAGGAACGAGGGGAGCATCGCCCCGAAGAGCGCCAGGGGAACCGACCCGAGGAGGATGATGAACGGATCTCGAAAGCTGTTGAACTGGGCGGCGAGCACCAGGAAGATCAGCACCACCGCGAGCGCGAACGCGGGGAGGAACTTGTTCCCCTCGACCCGGAGCTGCCGCGACTCGCCGGTGTAGTCGACCTTGTATCCCTGGGGCAGGATCTTCGCCGCTTCGGTCTCGAGGAACTTGAGCCCCTCGTCCACCGACTGCGCCACGCCGCTGATCTTCACGGCGTTGAGCTGCTGGAACCGGTTCAGCGAGCGCGGGACGACGGTGTCCTTGACCGAGGCGATCGACGAGAGCTTGATCAGCTGTCCGTTCGGCCCGGTGACGTAGATGTCCGCGAGCTGCTCGGGGTTCAACCGCTCGGTGCGGAGCAGCTGGGGAATGACCTTGTAGCTCCGGCCGGAGATGCTGAAGCGGTTGACGAAGTTTCCTCCCACCGCCGCTCCCAGATCCTGCCCGACCTGCTGGAGATTGAGGTTCAGCTGGGCGACCTTCTCCCGGTCGATGTCGATCTCCGATTGCGGCTGATCCACCTTCACGTCGATCGGCGGGGGGAACCAGAACTTTCCGCTCGCCGCAGCCTTTTCTTGAAGTTGCTTGGCAAACTCGAGGATCTCACTCTCCTCGGCGGTGGAGGCGATGACGAACTCCACCGGGAAGGTTCCGCCTCCGGGGAGCGCCGGTGGCAGCACGGCGAAGGCCTCGATCCCGGGGATGGCAGAGATCCGCTTCTGGATCTCGGGAAGCACCTGGGCGGTCGTCCGCTTTCGCTTGTCCCAGGGCTTGAGCCCCACGCCCCAGAAGCCGCTGCCGGGGGTCGTGAGCTGGAAGGTGAACTTCGACTCGGGGACCTCGATCACCGTGTTGTGGACCGCCCGCGTCGAGATGGTCAGCTGGTCCAGCGTCGAGTTGGCCGGGGTGTTGATGATGCCGAAGAGGAAGCCCTGGTCCTCGGCTGGAGCCAGCTCCTTCACCGCCATCTGGAACATCAGGACGGTGAGCAGGGTGAGCACACCCCAGGCGGTGTAGACGATGGCCTTGCTGCCGAGCACCACCTCGAGCGAGCGGGCGTATGTCTGCCGGATTCGGTCGAAGCCGCGGTTGATGACCCCGGCGAAGCCCTCGTGCTCGCCGCCCGCGTGGAGGAGGTAGCGGGACATCATCGGGGAGAGGGTGAGGGCCACCACTCCGGAGATGGTGACCGCGCCGGCGAGGGTGAGCGCGAACTCGCGGAAGAGCGAGCCGGTCAGGCCGCCCTGGAAGGCGATGGGCACGTACACCGCAGCCAGGGTGATGGTCATGGCGATGATCGGTCCGACCAGCTCCCGGGCACCGACCAGCGCCGCCTGGAGCGGCGTCTTTCCTTCGGAGAGATGTCGCTCGACGTTCTCCACCACCACGATGGCGTCGTCGACCACCAGACCGACCGAGAGAACGATGGCCAGCAGGGTCAGGAGGTTCAGGGTGAACCCGAAGACCTGCATCAGGAACACCGCGCCGATGAGCGAGACCGGAATGGCAACGACCGGCACCAGCACCGATCGGAACGAGCCGAGGAAGAGGAAGATGACGATCACCACGATGAGCAGCGTGTCCCGCAGGGTGCGGATCACGTCGTCGATCGCGCTCTGGATGTACTCCGTCGCGTCGTAGGCCATCGTGGCGGTGATCTGTGAGGGGAGCTCCTTCTGGATCGCTGCCAGCTCCACCCGGATCTTCTTGATCACGTCGAGGGAGTTGGCGTTGGGGAGCGCCCAGATGCCGATGAAGACCGCGGTTTCCCCGGTGAAGGCCACCGCGGTGTCGTAGTCCTCCGCGCCGAGCACCACGTCCGCCACGTCGGAGAGGCGAACGACCGCTCCCCCGCTCTGCTTGATGATCAGCTTCTTGAACTCGTCCACCGAGCGGAGGTCGGTGTTGGTGGTGAGGTTCACCTGGACCAGCGCACCCTTGGTGGTCCCCACCGCGGCCAGGTAGTTGTTGGCCGCCAGCGCCTGGCGGACCTGGCCCGGGCTGACGTTGAGCGCAGCCATCCGGTCCGGCTTGAGCCAGATCCGCATGGCGAAGGTACGGGCCCCGAGGATGTCCGCCTTCTGCACGCCCTCCACGGCGGTGAGCCGCGGCTGCACCACCCGGACGAGGTAATCGGTGATCTCGTTCTGACGGAGGAACTTCGAGGAGAAGCTGAGGTAGGCGGAGGCGATCGTGCTGTCGGCGTTCTGGATGTTGATGACCGGAACCTGCGCCTCGGGCGGAAGGTCGTTGCGGACCTGATCCACCTTGGAGCTGATCTCCGCCAGCGCCTTGATCGAGTCGTAGTTCAGCCGGAGGCGGGCGTTGATCGTCGACAGTCCCTGGGCGCTGGTCGATTCGACGTAGTCGATGCCGTCGGCCGAAGCGATCACCCGCTCCAGGGGGGTGGTGATGAAGCCCCGGACCAGGTCGGCGCTGGCTCCGACGTAGACCGTGGTCACGGTGATGGTCGCGTTCTCGCTGCGCGGGTACTGGCGGACGTTCAGTGTCCGGATCGACTGAACCCCGGCGATGATGATGATCAGGTTGACGACGATGGCGATCACCGGCCGCCGGATGAACAGGTCGGTGAAGCTCGAGCTCGACTGAACGGCAGACTCGGTGCTCATGGGATGTTCCTGCCGGGTGCTCAGCGATCGACCGGCGCCGGAACGAACTGCACCGGCGGGGCAAGCGCGTTGTTGATCATGATGGTCTGCCCGTTCCGGAGCTTGAACGCGCCGTTGCTCACCACCGTCTCGCCGCCCTTGAGCCCGTTGAGAATCTGCACGAAGTCACCCCGCCGCTCCCCGAGGCGGACGAACTGCTGCTGGGCGATGAGCGTCGGCTTGTCGCCCGGGGCCTTGGCCGGTGCAGGGGGCGGGTCCTTCTGCTCCGCCACCAGGTACACCGAGTCGCCGAACGGGGCGTAGATGACGCTGGTGGCCGGGACCACGAGCGCCTGGCCCGGCTTGCCGGCCTCGACCTCGACGCTGGCGAACATGCCGGGGTTGAGCCGTCCGTCCGGGTTCTCCACCGTGGCCCGGATCCGGACGTTGCGGGTGGCCGGGTCGACCTCGGGGTTGATGGTGGTGATGGTTCCTTCCCAGGTGGCATCGGGGAAGACGTCGACCTTGAGCACGGCCTTCTGCCCCAGCTTCACGTCGGCGAGCGCCTGCTGCGGCAGCTGGAACTCGGCGTAGATCGGGCTCACCGTCTGCAGCGAGACGATGGGCGTGCCGGGAGAGACCACCTGACCGAGCTCCACCGCCCGGATGCCCGCCCGGCCGTCGAACGGCGCGCGGATCACCTTCTTGTTGATGATCGCCTGGAGGTTGACGACCGTGGCCTTGGCCTGCTTGTCACGCGCCTGCGCGCTCTCCAGCTCGGCCTGGGTGTTCACCTCCTGCTTGCGGAGGCTCTCGGCACGGTCGAGGGTCTGCTTGGCCAGCTCCTCGTCCGCCAGCGCGCTCTGCAGCTGGGCCGACTCGGCGGAGGTGTCGAGCCGGACCATCACCTGGCCCTTCTTGACCAGTGAGCCGTTCTCGAAGCCGATCTCCCGCACGGTGCCGGTCAGCTCGGCGCTGAGCGTCGTCCCGCGCAGGGCGATGAGCGTTCCCACCGCGGGACGCAGCGGCTGCCACTCGACCGTCTGGACCTTGGTCGTGGTGACCGCGACCGGCGGGGGCGCCATGTGCTTCCCCGCCTGGATCATGGTGAAGATCTGGATGAACTTGGTGCCGGCGAGGAACAGGACGATCAGCAGCAGGACACCACCGGCCACCAGCCACCGGAGGCGGCCCCGCCGCCTGGTGACCTGCACCGCACCGGTGTCGAATGAGGTGTCTTCGCGGGTGATCTGAGCAGGCTGGAGCATGAAGATCGGGTCCTCGCCGGGCTGGACGATGAAGGGCGCGGTGAATTACCCGGATCGCGCCCCGAAGGCTCGGGAAAGTGCAGGACAGTTCCATGAAGTTCCGTGAACGACCCGGTCCCCCCCCACCCTCAGGGGTTGCGCGGAGTTACCACTGGTCACTCGGGAGGGGGCGGTCAGCCGCCTGGACGGTCCGTGGGGGCCGCCGCCGCCGCTGGCTGGGCAGCGACCGGGGCGACCGTGCTCCCGCCTGCCTGGACCACCCGCGGGGCCTTCTCCGCGGCCATCCGCTGCGCGAGCGTGGCGTCCAGCTCGCGAGCGAAGGCGGCGACGGTGGCGTCGGTCGAGGCCATCATCTTTCGTACCGCGGGCCAGAGCGGGTGGTCGGGATCCTGCTGCTGCGCCACCCCCTGGGTGAGGAGGCCCAGGGCGGCGTCGCGATCCGCGGACGTCGCGACCCGGAGTGAGACGAGCAGCTCGTCGGGCGCGGTCCGGGCCACGTCGGCCAGGGCGGTGGCCACGGTGCGCTGGGCGCCGGCGTCCCCCCGGGAGGGCCGGGCCAGCTCCACCAGCCTCGACAGCGCCTCGCCGTTCCCCTCCGCGGCCAGCGCGGTGAGGCTCCCCAGGCAGGGAAGCTCGACCTTGAGCTCCCGCGCCAGCTGGCGGAGGCGGCCGTACACCTCGTCACCGGGCGTGAAGCTGTCCAGCAGGGCCCGGGTGCCGAGGTAGTCGCGGGCATCGCTCTGGTAGATGGAGTCGGCGAGGACGGCGCGGACGGCGGGGTCGTGCTCGGTCCGCCACGCGGTCCTCAGGAACGGGAGATTTCGCTGGTCGGCCTTCTGGGCGACGGCGAGGTACGTCCGGATGCGCGCCTTGGCTTCCTCGTTCGAGGCGGGGCCGAGGCCCGGCTTCATCAGCGTGGCCACCGCGCGGTCCGGGCCCCCCGGGGCGCCCACCGCCGCCACCGCGGCGCCGATGGCGTCGATGCCCTGGACCACCGGCCCGGTGCGCCCGGTGTGGTCGTTGACGATGACGCTGAAGGCGAAGCGCTCCCCGCCCACGGACTGGACGTAGCCGCTGAGGGCGGAGACGTTCTCCAGGGTGCCGGTCTTGGCGCGGAGCCGGCCCACGGCCTCGCTGCCCTCGAACCGGTAGCGCAGGGTGCCGTCCTTGCCGGCGATGCCGACCGAGGAGAGGTACTCGGGGGCGAGCGGGAACCGGTCCCACATCACCTTGAGCAGCTGGGTGAGCTGGCGCGGGGTGAAGCGGTTGGTGTCGTTGAGCCCCGAGCCGTTGCGGAGGATGTACGAGCCGCGGGGGATTCCCACCTCCCGCTCGAGGAACTCCTCGGCGACCGAGACACCGTTGGCGGTGGTGCCGGGCGGCCCCTTCACCTCCGCCCCGAGCGTCTTCAGCAGCTGCTCGGCGACGAAGTTGCTGGAGTACTTGTTCATCCGCTTGAGGACCAGGTCGAAGGTCTCGCTCTGGGCCACGTAGAGCAGGTGGGCGCGCTCGGGGACCACCCCCAGCTTCGGCTTGCCCCGCACCCGGATGCCGTGCATTTCCAGAATGCGCCGGAAGGTGTGGCCGAAGTACATCGGCGGGTTGTCGATGCGCTTCCACACCGCCCACTCGCCGGAGACGGGGACGGTGCCGCGCACGGTGATGCGCTGCTGGTTCCCGGTCCACTGCGAGGAGACCGAGGCCCGCCGCGCCCGGCTCGAGGCGCCGACGGCGGCGTTGACCACCTCGAAGTAGTCGGACGGCGGCTCCAGCTCCACCACCGCCCGTCCGCCGGAGGCCCCCGCCCGGAGGTACACCCCGACCGCGTTGGCGTTGAGGCTGAGCGCCCCGGTGGGAGCGGTGTAGGCGCGGTCCGAGACCTCCTGCTCGAAGCCGGGGGCCAGGCGCTCGGGGTCGAACCAAGTGTCGTCGAGGACCAGGTCGCCCACCTCCCGGAGGCCGAGGTGCGCGAGCTCGGAGGCCATCGCGTGCAGCCGTTCGGTGGTGATGCTCGGGTCACCCTTGCCGCGGACCCACAGCGTGCGGGAGCGGTCGGCGGACCCGGGCTCGACGAGGAACTCGGTGTCGAAGCGGTACTCGGGGCCGAGCCGGGCCAGCGCTGCGGCGGCGGTCACCAGCTTCACGTTCGACGCGGGGTTCATCAGCGCGTCGGCGTCCTTGGAGAAGACGTCGCTTCCGTCGTCGAGGCTGACCAGCTGGACCCCCAGCCGGGCCTCGCGGAACGGAGCGCCCTGGGCCAGCTCGAGGAGGGTCTTCTTCAGGGCCTCGCGATCCGCGGCCTTGCTGGGCGCGGCCAGCGCCGTGCCGGCGAGCACGGAGGCGCAGAGGACGGCCGGGACGACAGAGGGACGACGGGAAGACAAACGGGCTGAACTCCGGGACGAACGGCCGACGGGGAGATCTTCCCCGCCCCCCTCCGGGACCGCAAGGTGGGCCGAGCGCTCACGCGGGCGCCCGTGCCAGCGGACGGGCCTCGGGCCCCGCCGAGGCGAGTCGAGGGCCGGTCAGGCCGTGGGGGTGGCCCCGGCCGGCACCGCGGCGGCGGGGGCCGGCAAGGCCCTCAGGACCAGCATCCCCGACATGCCCGAGACGAGCGAGCCGACCAGCACCCCCAGCCGGGCCTGCTTGAGCAGCTCGGCGTCCGCCCCGAACGCGAGATTCGCGATGAACAGGGCCACCGTGAACCCGATGCCCGCCACCATCGCCACCCCGTACACGCGGCTCCACCGGGCCCCGCCTGGCACCTCCGCCATGCCGAGCCTCACCGCGCCCCAGGTGAAGGCGAAGATGCCCAGCTGCTTCCCCAAGAACAGCCCTCCCGCCACCCCGAGGAACACCGGGGCGGTCAGGTCCGCGGGAGTCATCCCGGCCACCGACACGCCCGAGTTCGCCAGCCCGAACAGCGGCATGATCAGGAAGGCCACCCAGGGGTGGAGCGCATGCTCGAACCGCTGGAGCGGCGGCACCGCATCGCGCACCGGCCTCCGGGTCACCGCCGGCACCAGGAGCCCCAGCAGCACCCCGGCCATCGTCCCGTGCACCCCGGCGTGGTCCAGGGCGATCCACATCGCCACCCCGCAGAGCCCATAGACCTGCCACGACTCCACCCCCAGCCGGGCCGCGGCGAGGACCGCCAGCACCAGGAGGAGCACCCACAGGAGCCCGGCGACGCTCAGCCCGTCACCGTAGAAGAGGGCAATCACCAGGATGCCGGCGATGTCGTCGAAGATCGCCAGCGCGGTGAGGAAGATCAGCAGCGGCCGGGGCACCCGCCTCCCGAGCAGCACGATGCAGCCGATGGCGAAGGCGATGTCGGTGGCCATCGGGATGGCCCAGCCCCGCTCCCCCGGCGTCCCCCGGTTGAGGGCGAGGTAGATGGTCGCCGGGAGGAGCACCCCGCCGGCGGCGGCGATGGCCGGAAGCAGCGCCTGGCGGACGGAGCGGAGCTCTCCCTCCACCAGCTCGCGCTTGATCTCCATCCCCACCACGAAGAAGAAGATGGTCATCAGCCCGTCGTCGATGACCTGGCGCAGGCTGGCGTGGAACCCCAGCTCTCCGAAGGTCACCTGGACCGGCGTGGTCCACAGCCGCTCGAACGCCTCGTGCAGGGGCGAGTTGGCCAGCACAAAGGCCAGCAGCGCCGCGCCGAAGAGCACGATGCCGCCCGAGGCCTCCATCCGGGTGAACTCCCGGACCGGATCGAGCACCATCGACTGGAAGAGCGGCGGCGGTCGGCGGTGCGCGGGCTCGGCCATTGCCCGGCACCATACTGGAGGGCGAGGTGCCGGGGCGCTCCCCGCCCGGGGCCCTGCTCAGCGCGTGCTGAGCAGCTCGGCGTCGTCCCGCCGGTTCGCGGCGTGCGACTCGGCGTCGTGACCGGCGGCCACCGGCTTCTCCTCGCCGTAGCTGATGGTGTCCACCCTGGAGGTGGAGACGCCGAGATCCGCCAGGTACTTCCTGGCCACCTCGGCCCGGCGCTGCCCGAGCGCGAGGTTGTACTCCACGGTCCCCAGCTCGTCGCAGTTCCCCGCGATGCGGATGCGGGCCGCCGGGTGCGCCTTCATCGCCTTGGCCAGGACCTGCAGCTTCTGCCGGTCCTGCTCGGTGAGCTGCGCCCGGTCGAACTCGAAGTGGGCGATGGGGCCGGAGAGGATGCGCTGGATCTCCGCGGTGTCGTCCACCTTGTCCTGCTCGGCAGCCGCGGCCACCGGCGGAGCGGCCTCGGCCACCACCGGCGGCGCGGGGGGCGCTTCGGCAGCCTGGTGCGCGCAGGCGGCCAGAGCGAGCGGGGTCAACCACAGCAGACGGACGGGAGAGCGCATGCGAGACCTCCGGGGGGCGAGCAGGCGGGTGAACGCCGGCCCGGCGTATCCCAATCCCGACATTCGATGCGCCTGCACCGGATTGGTGGGGCCCCACGGGTGTTCGTTCCCGGACGCTGTTCCTGCCCCACGGTTGCTGTAGGGTGCCTGGCCCCGGTGAGAGCCCTCCTCCAGCGCGTTCGGCAGGCCTCGGTCACGGTCGAGGGCCGCACGGTGGGCGCCATCGGGGAGGGCCTGCTGGTCTTCCTCGGGGTGGGAAAGGGCGACGGCGAGGCCGAGGCGCTGGCCATGGCGGACCGCATCGCCGGCCTGCGCATCTTCGAGGACCCGGCCGGGAAGATGAACCTCTCGCTCCTCGACACCCACCGGGCGGCGCTGGTGGTGAGCCAGTTCACCCTCTACGCCGACACCCGGAAGGGCCGCCGCCCGAGCTTCGTCGACGCCGCGCCCCCCGAGGAGGCACGCCGCCTCTACGCCCGGACCTGCGAGGCGCTCCGCGCGCTGGGAGTGCGGGTGGACGAGGGCCTCTTCGCCGCCCGGATGCAGGTGGCCCTGGTCAACGACGGGCCGGTCACCATCCTGCTGGACCAGGCTCCGGGGACTCCGCCTCGCTGACCTGTCCGCCCTCGCGGGTGACCAGCGAGGTGAGCCCGTGACCTGCTGCCGCCGCGCCGCGGATGAGGCGGCTCAGCTCGCCCACCTCCCGCACCCAGGCGGCGGCGGTGGGGCCGAGGCCGCTGAAGGCCACGCTCAGCGCCGGGACCTCGGGCAGCTGACCGGTCCAGTACCCGAGCAGCTCGGCCGACTCCCGGAGGCTCACCGGACCGAGCCGGCTGCGCTCGCGCTCGAGGAGGTTCTGCAGCTGCTCGTCCAGCCGCCGCGCCCACGACTGCACCGCGTGCGAGGGTCGGTAGCTCCAGTCGGCGATGGCCAGGTTCTCGGCAGGGGCGTAGGTGCTCCGGCCCACCGTCACCAGCACCTGGTCCGGGGGGAAGGTCGGGAAGGGGTCCCAGATGCCGGCGATGAGCGCCACCGGGCCGCTGCGGATGACCCGCCCCAGCCACTCCTCGCGGAAGCGCCCGGCGGCCCGCGCATCGGCGTAGGGGTAGCTCGGGTCCTGGACCATCAGCGCCACGTGCAGCCCGAGCTCGTAGCTGCTCGCGTAGCCGGGGTGCTCGCGGGCGACGTGCCACCCATCCGCCCGCCGCTCCCACTCGGAGAAGAGCAGGACGTGCACCAGCTCCAGCCACTCGTCGTCGACCAGCCCGAAGAAGCTCCCGCCCATGGTGCGGTCCAGCACCCGTCCCAGCAGCCAGGCCACGCGCTCGTCGGCGATCCACTCCAGCAGCTTGCCCAGCCCGCTCGCGGCATCCACCACGCCCACGGCGAGGGCCGGGAACGCCACCTCCTCGAGGAACACGTCGTGGACCGGTCGGATGACCAGGTTCACGCCCGCGCGTCTTCCTCCGCAATCAGCGCGTAGATGCGCCCGGCGTCCGGAGCCTGGAGGATGGCCTCGCGAAACTCCGGATTGCGGAACAGCCGCGAGATGCGCGCCAGCGCCTTGAGGTGGATGCCGGCGGAGTTCTCGGGCGCCACCAGGGCGAAGAACAGCTGGGTGGGCCTGCCGTCGATGGACTGGAAGTCCACGCCCTCCCTGGCCACCCCGAACGAGGCGTAGAGCCGGGGCAGCCCGGCCAGCTTCCCGTGGGGGATGGCCACCCCCTCGCCGATCCCGGTGGTGTTCAGCTTCTCGCGCTCGGCCAGCACCTCGAGCACCCGCCCGGCGTTCAGCGGCGGATAGGCCCCGGCCAGCGCGTCCGCGAGCTCGCGGAGGATGTCCTGCTTCGCCCGTCCGGCGAGGTCGGGGATCACCGCCTGGGGGCTGAGGAACTCGGTGATCTTCATGTGCGCAAACGCTTGGGCCGGGGCCCCGGACAGTCTCCCCTGCAGCGTCCGCGCGAGATAGCCCGTGCCTGCGACCGGCGCAAGGCTGGGGGCATGGGCGCTCAGGCCGCGCCGTCCAGCGCCTGCTCCTCGGGCGGGAGCGTGTCCAGCGCGTCCTGCTGGTGGTGGACCCAGGCGCGGCGGTGGTGGTGCTTGCTGCGGTCCTTGTCCCGCCTCAGCTGCTCCTCGAGGCAGTCCACCGCGAGGTCGATCGAGGCGTACATGTCCGGGGTGGCCACCTTGGCGCGGAGCACCAGCGGCCCGGTGGTGAAGGTCACGTCGGCGTGGTGGATGTGCCGCTCGAGACACAGCACCACGTGCGCCGTGCAGGCCCGATCCAGATTCCTCACCAGCCGCTCCAGCCTCTCGCGCGCGTGGTCCTTCAGGGACTCGGACGCCTCGAAGTTGCGGAACGTGATGGCGAGGTGCATGGCGCAGGGCCTCCAGTGGGGGCTGTGGGTGGAACGTCACATGACCGCCATGATGACAGATCGCTCCGGCCCCGCACGCAACCCCCGCCTGGAACCCCGTTCAGGTCAGCGGCTGGCCTGGCTCAGGACCATGGACCGGGGGTCCACCCAGGCCAGGGCGGCGGAGACGGTGAAGCGCGGCCCCTTGGCGTGGAAGGTGAGGCGGCGGCCGTCCTCGGAGAGCGCGCCGGCGCCCCAGGCGGTGTACTCGCCATCGAGCAGGAGCAGGCCCTGCACCACCGACCACCGGCCGCGGCGGTCGCCGAAGGTGTAGCTGCCGTCCCCGCGGAGCACCAGCGAGGCGAAGGTGCTGGCCACCGGCGAGCCATCGATGGCGTAGTCGGTCATCTGGTAGCGGGCGAGCACGCCCGCCTCGGGATCGGCCGGGAGGCCCTCGAAGGGCGCCCGGGGGCTGGCCTGCGCCAGGGTGCCGGTCTGGCGCACCTCGAGGGCCACCGAGACGGTGCTCACCCCGGTCACCTTCACCTCGTAGAGCGCGCCGCTGCCGTCGCGCACCTCACAGGCTGCCCCGGCGACCACCGGGGACTTCGGCCCGAAGGCATCGCCCGAGACGCAGCGGATGCCGTACTTCGCCGCCAGCAGCCGGGACTGGACCACCAGGTCCGCCGACGATGGGTCGGCCAGGGCCTGGGTGCGCAGCTCGATGCCGCGCGAGAGAGGGACGAGAACCGGCGCGGCCCGGACGGCGGCGGGCACCAGGGCGAGGGCGAGGAGCAGGTGGCGCATGTCGGCGGGTAGACGCTTGCAGGGCCCGGGCCGGCGCTCCCCCAGAGGGAAGAGCGGCCGGCGACCCTGGGTTGTTTCGAGACGGGCGGGTATGACTGGACCTGAGTCCGGCCGGCGCCGCGGCCGGCGCTCAGTGCAGGACCGACTCCAGCGGCTTGTCCTGGGTGGTCCCCAGCTTCCGGGTCCACTCGATGACCGGGGTCTGGGCCACGACGCCCGTCTCACCAGGGTTGGGGTCCAGCCGCTCGAAGGGGAAGTTGTCGCCGCCGAAGTAGAGGTACTCGAACGTCGCCACCGAGTAGGTCGCCTCCGGCTCCAGCGCCTTGCCCTTCACCGTCCAGCCGTTGCCCTTCTTCGCCGCGCCGTCGTAGACCGCTGCCGGGTTTTCCAGGACGCCGATCAGGTCCTTCCCCTTCAGCTTCACCGTGAGGAGCGAGTTGTCGAAGGGCATCACCCCGTAGACCGACGAGGCGGTGATCGGCCCGGGCGGGACCCCACCCCGGAACCCCTTGCGGTTCAGCACCGCGACGTCGGTGCCGGTCCGCTCGCGAACGGCACGCCCGTACCAGGTGAAGAGCGTCTGCGAGCCGGCGTCGATGCCGCTCCGGGTGTAGCCGATCTTCTCGCCCAGGGCCTCTTCCTGCTTCTTCTGCCAGGTCTGCAGACGCTCGGTGAGCTCGGGATCTGGAGCTGGAGCGCCCTGCCCGCCCACCACGTCCATCACCTTCGTCTCCAGGCCGACCAGGCGCTGCCCCGCGGGCCGTGACCCGTCCACGCTCAGCTCGGCCCGCAGGTACCGCTGCCACCAGCGGCCGGGGCTGACCAGCGGCGTCGTGCCGACCTTCCGCTCCACCGGCGTGTGGCAGTGACCGCCGGCGAGGAACGCCAGCTTCCAGTCCGGGTGCTTCGCCACGATGGGCTCGAGCACCGTCGGGCACTCGTCGGCGACGACGATGACCACGTCTGCTCCTGCCTTGCGGACCGCGGGGATGGCGCTCTGGAGCGCCGGCTCGTAGGGGATGACCTCGTTCCCGTAGAAGCGACCGGACATGACCGTCTTGGCCACGTTGGAGGCGGACAGCGCGACCACGCCGATCTTCACCCCGCCACGCTGGAAGATGGCGAACGGCTTGAGACCGAGATCGTAGTCCTTGTCGCTCTTCTTGCTGGGTGCCCGGATGTTCGCCGAGAGGTAGGGGAAGCCACCGGTCTCGCGGAGCTTGTCGAACTGCTCGCGGCCGAAGTCGAGCTCGTGGTTGCCCATGCCGCTGGCGACGTAGCCCATCCGCGCCATGGCCTCGGCGACCGGCACGCCCTGGGACACCGAGGAGATGGACGCTCCGGTGAAGTGGTCACCGGTGCTCAGCAGCAGCGTCTTGCCGTCCTTGCATGCCGGTGCGCCGTCCTTGCCCACCTTGCCCGGACAGTGGCCCTCCTTCGCGGTCCAGTACCCGAGCGCCTCGGCGGCGCCGCCCTTCGGCGGGTCGCTCTCGGTGCTGGGCAGGAGGTGACCGTTCTCGTCTCCGGTGACCAGGACGAGCACCGTCTGGGGAGCGGCCGCGGCCGGAGCCAGCGGGGCCAGGGACACTGCAACGACGAGGGCCGGGACGAGAGCTGGGAGGCGCATCGGGCCCGGGGGGCTACCACATCCCAGGGCGCCGGGGCGAATCAGTAATAGCGCTTCCGCTTGCTGCTGGGCAGCACGCCCAGCACCTCGCGGTACTTGGCCACGGTGCGCCGGGCGATGTCGATGCCCTGGGCGCGGAGCAGCTCGACGATCTTCTGGTCCGAGTAGGGGCTCTTGGCGTCCTCGGCGCCGACGATCAGCTTGATGTGGTTCTTCACCGCCTCGCTGGCGATGTCGTCCCCGGCGACGCGGGCGATGGAGCTGTTGAAGAAGTACTTGAGCTCGAAGATGCCCTGGGGGGTGTGGACGTACTTGGCGGTGGTGACCCGGCTCACCGTCGACTCGTGCATCCCGATGTCCTCGGCGACGTCGCGGAGGATGAGCGGCCTGAGGTGGGCGATGCCCTTGTCCAGGAAGTCCCGCTGGAACTTCACGATGCTCTCGGTGACCTTGTAGATGGTCCGCTGGCGCTGGTGGATGCTGCGGATCAGCCACTGCGCCGAGCGCATCTTGTCCTGGATGAACTCCTTGGCCTTGGGGTTCTTGCCCGCGCCGTCACGGAGCGCCGCCCGGTACATCGCCGAGATGCGGAGCTTGCTCAGCCCGTCGTCGTTGAGCACGACGGTGTACTCCTCACCGAGCTTGTACACGAACACGTCGGGGGTGATGTACTGCGCGTCCTCGCCCGACCAGTTGCGGCCTGGCTTGGGGTCCAGCTTGGCGAGCAGCTTGCTGGCCTCCACCACGTCCTGGAGGTTGACCTTCAGCTCGCGGGCGATGGCCGGCAGGTTCTTCGACTCCAGCAGCTTGAGGTAGCGCTTGAGGATGATCGACAGCAGCTGCGCCCGGGCGTCCTTGAGCGCCGCGGCCTGGATCAGCAGGCACTCCTGGAGGTCGCGGGCGCCGCAGCCCTTGGGCTCGAGCTGGTGGATCTTCCGCAGGGTCCGCTCGGCCACCCCGATGGGCACGTCGGCCTCGTTGGCCAGCCGGATGAGCGGGTCACCCTCGACGTCCGCCAGCTTGAGGTAGCCGTCGTCGTCGAGGTTGTAGAGGATCTGCGAGGCGATGCGTTGCTCGGCGTCATTGAGCTTGAGGAAGCCCAGCTGCGCCTCGAGGTGACGGGCCAGGTCCTCGCGCTCCACCAGGTTGGCCTCGAAGCTGGGGAGGTCCTCGGTGGCGACGTTGTTCTTGTTGGAGGGGGTGGTGGGCTCGTTGAACTGGTAGCTGTTGAAGTACGCGTCCCAGTCGATCTCGGGGGCGGAGTCGCCCTTGACCTCCACGGCCTGCTCGGGCGCCGGGGCGGCCTCCAGGGCCTCCGTCGTGGCCGGCTCGGCGTTGGCGGCCTCGAGGCTGGCCTCCCCGGGGGCCTTCTCGTCGAGGTTGCCGTCGGCGGTCTCGTCGGGCTGCTCGAGGAGGGGGTTGGTCTCCATCTCCTCGCGGACCGTCTCGAGGAGCTCCATCCGGGACAGCTGAAGCAGCTTGATCGCCTGCTGCAGCTGGGGGGTCATCACCAGCTGCTGCGTCAGCCGAAGGTTCTGCTTCAGTTCCATTGCCATAGGAGGCGGCCCCGGTCCTACATCAAAGACCGTGCCAAGCTACCAACGGCGACGAAGGGACGTCCAGAGGCCAGGGGTCGGATGGCGGCCTGGCGACCGGATTTCCCAGGAATCTTGGGGGATTCTGTCGAGGCCGACTTGACTTCTCCCGGGGCGTCTGATGCGGCTGGCGCGTGTCGTGCAGGAGCGTACCGCAGGGTCCGTCGGGCTGCCTGGATCCGTCCGCTCGCTCATCCGCCTGGAATGCGGCGCGTTTCTGGCATGCGACCCGGGCGCACACCCTTCGGGCTGATCCGATCGACGCCGGGGCGGACCACCTGGCCGTCGAGATGTGCCTCGCGCGGCGGCACGAGGCGGTGGCACGAGGTCGAGCGGTTGAGCCGACCGCAGCGGCCTCGCCCCGAGGACGCCGGGTGAGACGGGTCGCCGCGGGCACGAGGTCGCGCCGTCGAGCCGACCGCGGCGGCCTGGCCCCGAGGACGCCGGGTGAGACGGGTCGCCGCGTCTCGGGCCCGACCGTGCGGCCTGCGCGACCTTCGGGCGCTCGACGGGTTTCCCAGAGGCCCTCTGGGGAACTTTTTGGAGCGGTCCGGGCCGAGGGGGGGGTGCGCGGCCCCGAAAAAACGTTCCAAGAAGTTCCCCAAACGCAGGATGGGAAGCTCTGAGCTGCGCGGGTGAGCTTCCCAAACGCAAGATGGGAAGCATTTTGGAACGAAAAATCGGACCCGCGCCCACCCCCCTCGGCCCGGACCGTTCCAGAAAGCTTCGCATCGGACGTTGGGGAAACAGCTCCAGCCCGAGTCCCACTGCGACAACCCGCCAGCGCCCCGGGGCTCCAGGCCAGCGCCGGAGCTGCACGGCGCGCCGAGCCCCGTCCGGCCCCGCGTCCCCCACGGGCCGACTCGCCCGTGCGCCCGCGGGCCGACCTCACTCGATCAGCCGGAACCGCTCGCCGAGGTAGACGCTCCGCGCCCGCACCGACTCGGCCAGGGCGCGGGGCGTGCCCTCCTCGATCACCTGCCCCTGGGCGATCAGGTACGCCCGGTCGACGATCCGCAGCGTGTCCTGCACGTTGTGGTCGGTGATCAGCACGCCCAGCCCGCGCTCCTTGAGCGTGGAGATCTGCCGCTGCAGGTCCCCCACGTTGATCGGATCCACCCCGGCGAAGGGCTCGTCGAAGAGCATGAACCGCGGCCTGGGGATCAGCGAGCGGGCGATCTCCGCCCGGCGCCGCTCGCCACCGGAGAGCTGCTCCCCCAGCGACTCGGCCACCGTGAGCAGCCCGAACTCCTCGAGCAGCGCCTGCGCCCGGGCCTCGCGCACCTCGCGCCCGAGCGCATGGTCCAGCTCGAGCACCGCCAGGAAGTTCTGGCGCACCGTGAGCCGCCGGAAGATGGACGGCTCCTGCGGCAGGTAGCCCAGCCCGGCGCGGGCCCGGCGGTGGATGGGAAGCCCGGTGAGCTCCACCCCCCCCAGCCACACCCGCCCCGCCTCCGCCGGAACCAGCCCGACCACCATGTTGAAGGTGGTGGTCTTCCCCGCCCCGTTGGGCCCCAGCAGGCCGACGATCTCCCCCGGTCCGACCTCGAGCCGCACCCCGTCCACCACCCGCCGGCGGCGGTACGTCTTCACCAGGCCCTCGGCCAGGAGCCGGTCCGGCATCAGGGCGCCTTCGTGGGCGGGACCGGCTCGGGCTTCTTCTGGCCCGGCTCCTTGCCCTTGGACTCGAGGACGCCCTTCACCCGCTCCACCTCGATGAGGTCGGTGTCGACGTAGAACACCACCTTGTCCCCCTTCATGGTGTTGGTGCCCTGGCGCGCCTCGGGGTTCCCGGTGAGGACCAGGACCTCCTTCACCGTGTCGTAGTCGGCATGGTCGCCGTGGGCCCAGCGGTCGCCGTCGACGGCCACCACGTTCCCGAAGCACTCCAGCCGGGTGATCTGCGTGGCGTCCTTGCCCAGGTAGTGGCCGATGGAGCGGTCACAGGTGAGGGTGGTGGTGTTGCGCACCATCTTCACGTGCCCGGTGCAGACGAAGCGCTGCTGGGCCCCCTCCATCCGTCCCTTGTCGCAGTCGACGAACACCGGGTTCTCGGGCGTGGCGATCGGCGTTCGGCTGGCGTCGGGGGCTGGAGGCTCGGCGGGCTTTCCGGGCCGCGCCGGCACGGACTTCTTGCCCGCCGGCTTCTGGGCTGCGGCCGGGCTCTCCGGGTGGGCCGACGCCGGCCCGGACGCCGCGACGAGCAGCCACAGGGTGACCGCGGCACACCTCCTCACAGGGCGCTCACCCGGCTCTGGATGCGGTCGAACTCGTAGAGGTCCTCGCGCAGGTGCAGGTCGAATCCCTGCGCCCGCAGCCAGTAGCCGTTCGGACCCTGGACCTCGACCGGGCTGGCTCCGGTGGCGTGCATGGTGGGCGAGTCCAGGTGCGCGCTCTCGGTCCTTCCCAGCAGCCCGGTGGGCGTCCGCAGCTGCACCCCTCCCCAGACGTCGATGCCGCGGGACAGGAGGTTGCCCCGCGCCGCACGGGTCTCGATGCGGGTCGCCGGCGGCAGCTGCCCGGTCAGCGACGTCGCCTCGCGGGTGAGCACGTCCAGCGTTCCCGGCCCGGAGAGCACGTCGGCCGAGGAGCGCTCGTAGGCCATGCTCTCCGAGCGGCCCACCGCGGTCAGGACCGAGCCCCGGTAGCTGCGCAGGCGGACCTCGTGCAACGTGACCTCGGGCGGCGCCGGGCCGTCGTCCTTGGGCGGCGAGCCGCAGGCGGCGATCAGCAGCAGGCTTGCGAGCGCGAACCTCACCGGCACCCTCAACGGCCTAGCACGCTTTGGTCTTCCATCGCTGGTGCATCCAGACCCACTGCTCGGGGTGAGCACGGATGGCGGCCTCGATGCGGGAGGTGAACCGGGCGGTGAGCTCCACCGCGTCGCGCTCGGGGTCGCCGGATCTCGAGACCTCCACCTCCTCGGAGCTCACCCGGTACGTGCCGTCCTCGCGCCTGAGGATGAGGCTGACGAGGGCGGTGGCCCCGGTCCGGAGCACGAGGTCCGCCGCCGCGCGGGGGGTGGCCGCCGGCCGGCCGAAGAACGGGACGAAGACGTTCTGGACGTTGGTGTCCTGGTCGATGAGCATCGCGATCAGCTCGCCCTTCCGGAGCGCCCTGAGCAGCGACACGGCCGCCCCGGGCTGTCCGCGCCAGATGTTCCGCACGCCGCCCCGGGCCCGGAAGCGGTCGATGAGCCGGGTGAGGCGGGGGTCGACGTTCTCCTTGCCGACTGCGTGCAGCGGCAGCCCGTGCCGGGCGACGCCCCACGCCTGGAGCTCCCAGTTCCCCAGGTGAGCGGCGACGATGACCGCTCCCTTGCCCCGAGCATGGGCCCGCTCCATCGCCGCCAGCGCATCGCCGGAGCAGTCGACGAGCTGGTCGAACCTCGCACCGAGCCGCGGGGCCACGGCCACCTCCAGGGCCGCCCTGCCGAGGTGGCGGAAGCAGCGGCGGGCGATGTCCGCCCTCGCCTCGTCGGAGAGCTCGGGGAAGGCGACCGAGAGGCTGGCCAGGGCCTTCCTCCGCTCGCCGGGGGCGAGATGGAACGCAGCGCTCCCCAGGGCCCGGCCCAGCGCCTGGGCCCAGCCGAGCGGGAGGCGGCCAACGAGGGCCAGCGCGGCCCGGAGGAGCCCGTAGCGGAGAGTTCGCTTCAGGCGCTTGGACAGGGGTGGTGCCACCGTGGGAAACGAGGGAACCCATATGGCACAGCGGGAGTGGAACTTCGACGGACTGGTGGGACCCACCCACAACTACGCCGGGCTCTCGCCGGGGAACCTCGCCTCCCAGACCCACGAGGGCAGCGTCTCCAACCCCCGCGAGGCCGCGCTGCAGGGTCTGGAGAAGATGCGCTTCGTGGCCGGTCTGGGCGTGGGCCAGGCGGTGCTCCCGCCCCACCCGCGGCCGTCGCTGCGGGCCATGCGCGCCCTGGGCTACACGGGCAGCGACGAGCAGGTGCTGGCCCGGGTGACGGTGGAGGACGAGTTCCTCCTCCGGCTGTGCTCCAGCGCCGCAGCGATGTGGACCGCCAACGCCGCCACCTGCGCGCCGTCGTGCGACACCGCCGACGGCCGGATGCACCTCACGGTCGCCAACCTCCAGGCGATGTTTCACCGGGTGCTCGAGGGTGAGACGACCCACGCCGTGTTCCGCGCCATCTTCTCCGACGAGCGGCGCTTCGCGGTGCACGCCCCGCTGCCCGGCGGGGGCCAGTTCGCCGACGAGGGGGCGGCGAACCACATCCGGCTCTCGGTCGAGGGCCGTCCGGCGATGCATCTCTTCGCCTGGGGCCGCAGCACCTGGCGCCCGGTGAAGGGACCGGAGCGATTCCCGGCGCGGCAGACGCTGGAGGCCTCGCACGCGCTGGCGCGCCTGCACCAGCTCCACCCGGACGCGTGCCTCTTCCCGCAGCAGTCTCCGGCGGGCATCGACAGCGGCGCGTTTCACACCGACGTCCTGGCGGTGGGCAACGACGGCTTCCTGATGCTGCACGACGAGGCGTTCGTCGCCGCCGAGTCGTTGCTGGCGACGCTCCGCAACCGCCTGGGGGACCCGCTCCGCTGGGTGATGGCCACCAGCCGCGAGCTGCCGGTGTCCGAGGCGGTCTTCGGCTACCCCTTCAACAGCCAGGTGCTGACCCTCCCCGATGGGACGATGTGCATCGTGGCCCCCATCGAGTCCCGCCAGCGGCCGAGGCCGCGCGCCTTCCTCGAGCGGGTGGTGGCCGAGGACAATCCGGTGAAGCAGGTGCACTACCTGGACGTGCGCCAGTCGATGAACAACGGCGGCGGCCCGGCCTGCCTGCGCCAGCGCATCCGGCTGACCGAGGAGGAGCGGGCGGCGGTGACGGCGCGGGTGTTCCTCGACGCCGCGCTCGGCGCGGACCTCGAGGCCTGGATCCGCAAGCACTACCGGGACCGGCTGGGGGTCCGCGACCTGGCGGACCCGGCGCTGACCCGGGAGTCGATGACCGCGCTGGACGAGCTCACCCGCATTCTCGGGCTGGGCAGCGTCTACGACTTCCAGCAGACCGCCTGAGGCCGAAGCGGACGGCTCACTCGGTGTCGAGCGGGCGCGCGCGGAGCTGAGGCTGGCAGGCGGTACCGGTCGCGGCGGCGAGCGGGCAGTACGTGGCGTCGAGGTGTCCGGAGAGGTGGTCGTCGCCGAAGGTCAGGGCGACCGAGATGGCGGTATGGCCGCCGGCCTGCGCCAGCCCCACGCTGTCCACGGTCACCGAGCCGCCGTTGGTCCCCAGCGCGCCGAAGGTGAGGCACTCGCTGGTCCAGAAGAGGATGGCGTAGGCGTAGAGCCCGGCGGCGGTGATCGAGCGGGCGACGGTGTAGCTCCCGGTGACCAGGGGCTGCGTCGAGCTCCCGTTCCAGTTGACCAGGCCCACCTCGAGCAGGTTCATCTCGTGGGAGGGCCTCTGCTGCCCGTTGAGGACGCCGCAGAGGTTCTCCTGGTCGCCAGCGGCGACGATGACGTCCCCGCTGTCCAGCTGGATGAACACCGCCTCCTTCACCGAGACCTCGTGGCCGTGCACCTTGCCGTCGAGCGAGCCGGCCCCGGACCCGCACCCGAGCCACAGCGACGTGACGCCGACGACGACGCAGATCCTCGACATGACTCCCCCCAGGTCCAGAGACCTCGCAGCGGACCGACTCTAGCCCGAGGCGGGCGGCCGTGCCCCTCGGGCCGCGGCCTCTATCGCTCGCCTGACGACGCCTCGACCTGGACCTCGACTGCGGCCGCCTTGAAACCGGGTGCGGCCGCCCTGACCTCGCCGACTATTGCCGACTTGACGACGCCTCGACCTGGACCTCGACTGCAGCCGCCCTGAAACTGGGGTGCGGCCGCCCTGACCTCGCCGACTATTGCCCGCCTGACAACCCTCGACCTGGACCTCGACTGCGGCCGCCCTGACCTAGTCGCCGCCGGCGTGACCGAAGAACACGTCGGGCTGGGCGTGGGTGTACGGCGCGGAGGACGGAGGCGGTCCGGCTGGCCCGGTCCAGGTGCGGCGATTGTCGCCCCAGGCAGCGGTCACCCGATCGTCGCTCCCCCAGAACGTCGGGGCATTGACCGACATGTACTCGCCGATGTTGTAGCAGGAGGCGATGAGGCGGTCGTAGTTGGTGGTGGCGCGCGGGCTCACCGTCCGGATGATGTTGCTGGGGGTCAGGTCGAACGCGACGCTGCTCAACCGGTCACGCTGCACCTCGAGCTTCTTCCCGTCCGGCTCGACGGTGGCGATGTCGGTCCTGAGCCTCTCGTCCGCCTGTTGCACGTAGTAGCCGACGTAGGCCTTGCTTCCGAACCCGCCGATGTCGATCGAGGGGTGCACGTGCTGCGGCTCACGACTGGTGGATGGTGCCACCGACGCCGGTCCGACCCAGCTCTTGCCTCCGTTGGGCGAGTAGAGGACGCGGATCTCCGAGCCGGCGCTCGGGTCGCCGTAGTACGGGCTGGTGGAGGAGTTGACGGCGATGTGCAGCCGCCCGCCGAACACCGCCGTGGTCGGCTGGGTCACCAGGCGCGTGGCCTGCACATAGCTGAAGGTGCCGGGGAGCCGTCCCGGCACCGCGCTGGTGCCTTGCTTCAGGACGTTCCGAAATCCGCCGCCGTTGCAGTCGTTGAGGAGTCCCGGCTGGACGTTGGGGAGGGCGTAGGCGTCGGCGGCACCGGAGATGTTGAAGGCGATGTTCCAGGTCTCCGAAGTGGAGAAACGGGACGTAGAGCCGGCCGGTGAGCGGGTCGACCACCGGGTTGGAGAACTGGATGTAGGCCGAGTTGAACCCGTCGTCCACGGGCGCAAAGAGCTGCTTGCTGCTCCAGGTGTTCCCGCCGTCGCTGCTCTTCGCGAGCCAGAGCTCGGAGCTGCTCGCCTTGAAGCTCGTCCAGGTGACGTAGATGTTGTCCCGGCTCCACCTCTTGGGATCTAGGTGTCGCCGTTGTCCGAGGACTTGTTGATGATCAACGCGCCGTTCCCGGCCTCGTCCTGACCGAGGCTGGCGTAGAACACGTTGCCCCGTCGGTCCGTCGCCAGCGCCGGATCGCCGAAGGTGAATGGCGAGTTGGGCGACACGCCGGGGACGAAGCTGCTCTTCCAGGTCTTGCCGCCGTCGTGCGAGACCGAGACGCCGCTCAGCAGCAGCGGGGTGTAGGCCAGACCGAAGCCTGGAAAGTACTCGACCCGAGCGGCCGGGCGGGCCCTGGGGGCGGTGTCCGCGAGCGAGCGGGCCGAGACGCAACGCGTCGGTGATTGGCTCCGGGAGCCGGAAGCGAAACCTCGGTCAGAACGTCGCCGCGAGCTCGACGCCCGGAACGAAGTCATAGCGCCGGCTCGCGTCGACGCGCACCGACTGCACGTCCAGGTTGACCGAGAGCCGCACCCCCACCGGGAGCGACCGGACCTGGACTCCCGTGGAGGCGCGCGCCGACCACCCGAGCCAGTCGCCCTGGGTCTGCTCGGGCCGGGGCACCAGCGTCACCAGCCAGCCGAGGCCACCCTCCACGAAGGGCGCCCAGCGCGTCTGCCCGCTCCAGCCACCGAGCGCCATCGCCGAGAGCTGGTGCACCTTGGAGCCGTCGGTGAAGGAGGACGGCGCGTAGTCGTACCCGAGCCGCAGGCCGAAGGCCCACGGCGGGGCGCTCCGCCAGGCGAGCCCCACCCCGCCCGACACGCCGGTGCCGCCCAGCGGCGCCCTGGAGACGTTGAGCCCCACCGCGAAGATGCCGGTGCGCAGGAATCCCCTCGGCGGAGGCGGAGCGGCCTGGGCGCGGAACTCCACCGGGACCAGGTCGGTGGCCGAGACCATGTAGCCCTCGTAGAACGAGCGGTCGAACGGCACGGCGAAGAGCCCGCGCATCAGGGCCTCGGCCTCGCCGCGCTGGGCGACCTCGGACGGCACGGGCTCGGGCAGCGGCCCCTGGAGCCCCGCCTGCGCCACCACGAACTCGCCCGACCCGGTGCGGACCAGGTAGCGGTCGCGCGGGGGGAGCGCGTACCCCAGGCCCAGCGCGCCGCTGCGGTGCACGTCGAGGAGGCGGGTGCCGGAGCTGTCCTCGACCGAGACGCGGGCGAACGCCTCGCCCGGG
>DATIWB010000055.1:0-69420 GCA_035519675.1 Myxococcaceae bacterium | reverse complement strand
GAGGGTCTCCTCCCGGCGCGCATCGCCGGCTCCAGCGCCGGCGCGCTGGTCGGTGGGCTCTGGGCGGCGGGAGTTCCTGCATCCCGCATCCGCGAGGAGCTGCTGGCGCTCCGGCGCGAGCACTTCTGGGACGTCCGGCCCGGCCTCGGCCTCCTTCGGGGCGGTCTGTTCCGCGCCCACCTGGAGCGCCTCACGCCAGTGAAGACGCTCGAGGAGTGTCGGGTTCCGCTGGTGCTCTCGGTCTACGACCTGCTGGGCCGACGGACGGCGGTCCTGCGCACCGGCCCGCTGGCGAGGGCGATTCACGCCTCCTGTGCCTTCCCGGTCCTGTTGCAGCCGGTGCGGATCGGCCGTCGCCTCTACCTCGACGGTGGCGTACTCGACCGTCCCGGGATGGCGGGCGCCAGCGCCAGCGAGCGGGTGCTCTACCACCACCTCACCTCCCGCTCGCCGTGGCGACGGGAGGCCAGCCCCGCGCTGCGCATCCCGGAGCGGAAAGACATGCAGGTCATCGCCATCCAGGGGCTGCCGAGGGTGGGTCCCTTCCGCCTGGAGCATGGCCGCGAGGCGATGGCGCGGGCGGCGCTCGGAGCACGGGAGGCGCTCTCGCGCCCGCTCTAGCCCGCCGCTCGCTCGGCCTGGCGCTCCACGCGGGTCTCGAGGTGCGGCGTGTCGGTGGGGGCCCACGCCACGCTGCGTCGTGAGCGCCTGCACCTCTGCTCCGGTTGCGGGTGAGCCCGCTCGTCCGTGCCCGGGCAGCGTCTGTTCCGGCGCGAGCCCCCGGGCGCTGTATCGGGACTTCGCCAAGCGACGATGTCAGTCTGGCGTCCATGAGCCCCGATCTCCGGCCGCGGATCCTCGCCACCGAGGAGGCGATCCGCCGGAACGTGCGCCGCACCCCGGTGGTCACCCTGGCCGGCGACGAGGTCGGCATCCCGGGGCGGCAGGTCACGCTCAAGCTCGAGCTCCTCCAGCACTCCGGGTCCTTCAAGGTCCGAGGCGCCTTCGCCAACCTCGCGCTGCGCCAGGTGCCCACGGCCGGGGTGGTGGCCGCCTCGGGAGGGAACCACGGGGTGGCGGTGGCGTTCGCGGCGAGGCACCACGGCGTCCCGGCGAAGATCTTCGTCCCCCGGATCGCCTCCCCGGCGAAGATCGACCGGATCCGGAGCTACGGGGCGGACCTGGTGGTGGGGGGCGACTCCTACGCCGAGGCGCTGGCCGGCAGCGAGGCGTGGCTGCAGCAGACCGAGGCGCTCGCCATCCATGCCTTCGACCAGGAGGAGACCATCCTCGGGCAGGGCACCCTGGGCCTCGAGCTGGAGGCGCAGGCCGCGGAGCTCGACACCGTGCTGGTGGGCGTCGGAGGGGGCGGCCTCCTCTCCGGAATCGCATCCTGGTACGGAGGCCGGATCCGGCTGGTCGGCGTGGAGCCCGAGGGCGCGCCCACGCTCACCCGCGCGCTGGAGGCGGGCGGGCCGGTGGACGCCGAGGTGGGCAGCATCGCCGCCGACAGCCTGGCTCCCCGCCGCATCGGCGAGCGGAACTTCCCCATCCTCCGTGACACCGTGGCGGAGGTGGTGCTGGTGAGCGACGCCGACATCCGGGCGGCCCAGCGGAAGCTCTGGGAGCTGCTCCGGGTGGTGGCGGAGCCTGGTGGTGCGGCCGCCTTCTCCGCGCTGCTCTCGGGCAAGGTGCGGACCCGGCCCGGCGAGCGGGTGGGCATCGTGGTGAGCGGCGGGAACACCAGCGCAGTCGATTTCGAACGTTGAGCGAGGAGAGTGCGATGCGAGAGGCGATTCAGGGTGAGCGGCCCACCGGCCTTCCGTTCTCCGCGGGAGTGCGCGGTCCCGGGGTCATCTATCTCAGCGGCCAGGTGGGCCTGGATCCGGCCACCGGGCGGCTCATCCCGGGCGACGTGGCCGCGCAGACCGCGAGGACGCTGGACAACATCCGCGCTCTCCTCGAATCGATCGGCTCCTCGCTCGACGAGGTGCTCCGCGTCGGCGTGTACCTCACCAGCATGGAGTCCTTCGCGGCGATGAACGAGGTCTACGCCCGGTACTTCCGGCAGCCGTTTCCCGCCCGCACCACCGTCGCCGTCCGCGAGCTGCCGGTGGGTGCCGCGGTGGAGATCGAGATGACGGTCGCGGACCGCCGGACGTGAGCCGAGCCGCCCGCCGGAGGTCCGCGGAGCCGGCCGAGGAGCGAGGCCCCGGGCTGCTCGACGCCCTCCGGGCGCTGGACAACGACCGCCGGCTGCAGATCCTCCGCTGGCTCAAGGAGCCGACGCGGCACTTTCGCCCCCAGGTGGACGGAGACCTGGAGGACGACGGTGTCTGCGGCCTCCTCATCGCCGAGAAGCTGGGGCTCAGCCAGCCGACGGTCAGCGAGCACATGCGTCTGCTGGTCCGGTCCGGCCTGGTCCGGGCGAAGCGGATCAAGCAGTGGACGTTCTACCGGCGGGACGCGCGGCGCCTCTCCAGGTTTCTCCTGGAGCTTCGAAGGAACCTGTGAAGTCCGGCTCCACCGGGCCTCGTCTTCAACGAAAGCGCGGGCTGCGCCGAGCCCTTCCCGGACCTCCGTTCTTGAACGGGAAATGCGGGCCCTGGTCCGTACTCCAGACGAGCCATGTCCGGCACGAGCCGGCTCGAACGTCTCCCTGGCATCATGAGATCCGACACGCCACTCCCGAAGAGGCGACCGGCAGCCCGGCGTTCCGGCCTGCAGCCGCCGCTGACCAGGAAACCCGTGGGACAGCTCGCCGAGCCACTGGCCGATGCGCCGCCGCACGCCACCATCGACCCGGCGAGCGGCACCGTGACCGCCACGGTGGACGTCGTCTGTCCCCCGGAACGGGCGTGGCGGATGCTGGTCACTGCGGAGACGGAGCGCTGGTGGGGCTCGCCGGAGGTCTACCGGATGGAGGAGTGGAGCGCAGACCTCCGCGTCGGCGGGACCTGGCGGGTGATGGTCTGCATGACCGGGGGCCCGCGGTTTCCCGCCAGCGGCGAGTTCCTCGAGCTCGACCTGCCCGGCCGCATCGTCCAGACCCGCCGGTACCACCTCGACCACCCCACGCTCGGGCGCCGGGACACCACCGTCACCTACGCCCTCGCCACACGGGGAGCGGGAACTCGCCTGACCGTCGTGCACGAGGGCTTCCAGGGGCTGGACCAGGCCGCCTCCGAGCACGCCTTTGGCTGGGAGCGCATGCTCGGCTGGCTCCAAGCGTACAACCGGGTGGTGCGTGACCAGGAGGGGAGCGGGCGATGAGTGACTTCCTCTTGCTGTACCGTCTGCCGGCTGATTCGCCGGACATGCCCGACTCGCCGCAGCGAATGCAGGAGCGCCTGGAGCGCTGGAGGGCCTGGTTCGGCGAGCTCGAGGCCAAGGGACACCTCAGGGCCCTGGGTCACCCGCTGGAGATGGGCGGGGCGGTGGTGAAGGACGGAGGGGGCACCGTGCACGACGGACCGTACGCCGAGTCGAAGGACATCCTGATCGGCTACAGCGTGGTGCAGACCCGGGATCTGGCCGAGGCGCGGGCCGTCGCTTCCAGATGCCCGGTCCTGACGTACGGAGGGATGGTCGAGGTCCGGCCCATCCGGCAGATGTGAACGCGACGGCGCCCGACGAGCACTTCTTCCGCCGCGAGTCGGGCCGGCTGGTGGCGACGCTGACCCGGGTCCTCGGCGTGCAGCATCTGGCGCTGGTGGAGGACGCGGTGCAGGAGACGCTCGCCTCGGCGGTCGAGGTGTGGGCCTTCCGGGGGCTCCCGGACAACCCCTCCGCCTGGTTGATGACCGCGGCCCGGAATCGGGCCATCAGCTCGCTCCGCCGGGAGCGCACCGCACGCAGGTTCGCCCCGGAGATCGGCCGCCTCGAGGACGGGGAGGTGCCCGGCCCGGAGTCGTACGGCCGTCTCCCCGCGGCGCTCGCCGACGACGAGCTGCGGATGATGTTTTCTTGCAGTCATCCGGACATCGCCGAGGACGCACAGGTCGCCCTGGTGCTTTCGCTGCTCTGCGGCTTCTCGGCCCAGGAAGTGGCCGGGGCGTTCCTCGTCTCGCGGGCCGCGATGGAGAAGCGGCTCACCCGGGCGAAGAAGGTGCTCTCCGGCTCGGCGAGGCTCTTCGAGCTCGGGGCGGGCGACTTCGATGCCCGGCTCGCGGCCGTCCTCCGGGCGCTCTATCTGCTGTTCAGCGAGGGTTACCACGGCGCCTGCCCCGATGCGGTGGTGCGGCTCGATCTCTGCCGCGAGGCGATGCGGCTGGTCGCCCTGCTGGTGGACCACACGCCGGCGGCGACCCCGGCCACCCACGCCCTGGCCGCGCTGATGTGTCTGCACGCGGCGCGGCTCCCTGCCCGGGTGGACGAAGCGGGTGCCCTCACCGACCTCGCCCGCCAGGACCGGAGCCGGTGGGACGCCCGGCTCATTGCCCGCGGGCTGGAGCTGCTCGAGGCGTCCGCTCGCGGTGAGGTCGTCTCCGAGTACCACCTCGAGGCGGCCATCGCCGCGACCCATGCCCTGGCCCCCAGCGCGGAGCAGACGCCCTGGCAGGACATCGTGGGGCTCTACGACGCTCTGCTCCGGATTCGCCCCTCCCCGGTGGTGGCGCTCAACCGGGCGGTGGCGCTGGCCGAGGCCGAGGGTCCGCAGCGCGGGCTCGAGGCGCTGCGGGAGATCGAGGGCGTCGAACGCCTCGCGGAGTACCCGTTCTACCCCGCCGCGCTCGCGACGCTGGAGCTGCGGCTCGGTGACACCACCGCCGCCGCCCGGCATTTCCGCGCCGCGCTGCGGAGCGCCCGGAACGACGGCGAGCGGCGCTTCCTCGAGGAGCGTCTGCGAGAGTGTGGCGGCGCCACTCCTGGCCGCGGGAGTAGACGGCAGGCCCCCGCAAGTCCGGCGCGTCGGCGCGGCCCGTGCTAGACCCGCCGCGCCATGGCCGCCGCCCACGACCCAGCGGTCGCCGAGCGGGAAAAGAACCTGGTCGCGCTCAGCTCGGTGGGCGCGGCGGTGCTCCTCACCACCATGAAGGTCGTGGTGGGCCTGGCCACCGGCTCCATCGGCATCCTGTCGGAGGCGGCGCACTCGGGCATCGATCTCCTCGCCGCCCTGATGACCTTCTGGGCGGTGCGGGCCTCCTCCAAGCCGCCGGACAGCGACCACCTCTACGGTCACGGGAAGATCGAGAACTTCTCCGCGCTCTTCGAGACCGGGCTGCTGCTCGCCACCTGCGTGTGGATTGCCTACGAGGCCGGCAAGCGGCTCGTCTTCGGCGGGGTCCACGTCGAGGCAACGCCATGGTCCTTCGCCATCATGGGGGTGTCGATCGTCATCGACCTCTCGCGCTCGCGGGCGCTCGCGGCCACCGCGAAGAAGCACCGCAGCCAGGCGCTGGAGGCGGACGCGCTGCACTTCTCCACCGACGTCTGGTCCTCGGCGGTGGTCCTGGTGGGACTGGCCGGGGTGTGGTTCTCCCACCGCCCCGGCCTGGAGTGGCTGGAGCGGGCCGATGCGGTCGCCGCGCTGGGGGTGGCCGGCATCGCCGCGCTGGTCAGCGTCCGTCTGGGCCGGAAGTCGATCGACGACCTCCTCGATGCGGCGCCCACCGGCCTGCTGGAAGCGATCGCCCGTGCCGCCGCCGCGGTGGACGGAGTGATGAGCGTCTCGCAAGTGCGGGTCCGGCGCTCCGGCCCGAAGACCTTTGCCGACGTCATCCTCCAGGTGGCGCGCGGGTTGCCGGTGGAGCGGGCCCACGAGATCGCCCACGCGGCCGAGGATGCCATCCGGGGCGCGGTGCTCGACGTGGACGTGATGGTCCACACCGAGCCCGCCGAGGGTGACCCGCCCGCGGCCAGCGGGACCACGCAGGTTCCAGCCCGCGTCTGAGCCCCCGCCGGCCCGGGTTCAGGTGCTGGCGTTCAGCACCGAGCTGAGGCTCAGGTCCAGCTTCGGCCCCAGCTGCTCGAGGAGGCTGTCCAGCTCGGGAGGGGGGAGGTCGAGCTTGCGCTCCAGCTGGTCCCGGGTGCGCTCGAGAAGCAGCTCCCGCGCCTTCGCCATCCGCCGGCTGATGGTGGACTTGTTCACCTGGTACATCGCGGCGATCTGGTTGAGGCTCATCCCCTCCAGGAAGTGCATCCGGAGCACGTTCCGCTCGCCCGGCTCGAGCGAGCCGAACGCCTCGCGGAGCGCCCGCCCGAACTCGGCCGCATACCTGCCCCGCAGCAGCTCCAGGGTGCGCTCGACGGTGGGCGCGGCGGGCTCCCAGATGGATGGCTCGGGCAGCGGCTCGGGCCCGCGCCGCGCATCGCGCCGGGCGTTGAGCGCCAGGCGGAGCGCCCCCGCCCGGAGCCAGTTCTCCAGCGAGCCACGCCCCGCGTAGTCGAGGATCCGGGCCGCCCGTCCGTCCTCCGCGACCAGTACCCGCGTCCGGAGCCGCTGGAGGATCTCGTCGACGAACGAGGGCGCGCCATCGACGCTCCGCACCGCGCCGGCGACGGAGTTGAGCAGCGTCCCGAACGCGCGCATCGCGCCCGGGTCTCCCTCGGAACAGGCGAACGCCAGGTAGAGGTCCGAGAGGTGAAGCTGGTCGATCGCCGTCCCCACGTCGCCGGCCCGGGCGAGCTGCGCGGCCCAGTGCGTCACGAAGCGCCGCCGATCCACCCGGACGTCCGGCCAGCGCCCCTCGGCCTCGGCGAGCTGATCGGCGAGGCGCATGTCGAGCTCTTCGCGGTTCGGACCGCGGCGTGCGCTCGGAAGCGCGGCCCAGAACACGTCGGCATGGACGAAGGCGGTCACGAGGAGGACACCCTGGGTGGCGTGCTGGGATGCCAGCCAGATCTCCGGGTGAGCCACCCGAGCCAGGCCAGCACCGCCAGGGAGGTAACGAGGAGCCCCCACCGTAGCCAGCCGGACCCGAGGCCGCCGATCTCACTGGGAGTGAGCAAGCGGACGACGTAGGCCTCCCCGTCCGGAGTCCGCGTCCCCTCTCCACCGAGGCGGATTCCCAGCACCCGGATCGTCGTTCCACCCACCTGCATCTGCATCACCCGTCCGAGTGGGGGCTTCACCGGCCAGCGGGCACCGGCCCACCCCCCATCCGGCGCGTGGAGCACGACCTGGGCGCCCGCGGCCCGCCCGAGCTCGTCGAGCAAGCCGCCGTCGACCCAGCGCCCGGTGAGCACCAGGCCGACGATGGACCGGCCCCGGACGACCGGCCGTCCGGAGACCAACAGGAGATCTTCGGCCCGCGGCCCGGTGACCAGCGGAATGCCGAGCCGGTCCAGAGTCGCCCACGACCAGAGCGCGTCGGTGTGCGACCCTTCCATGGTCTCCATCAGCATCGGGACGGCCGGGGCAGGTGCGCCGAAGGAATCCGGAGCGGCGAGGTTCAGCACCACCCGGCCCCAGGCGTTGGCCACCAGAAGCGCATCGCGGGTCCTCAGGCCCGGGAGATCTGCCGAGCGAAGGATCTCGTGCGCCTCACCGAGCTGATGCTCGCGGCTCTCGTCCTCCGCCAGCCCCAGCGCCGCGTCCATGTTGCTCGCCTGTCCCAGCGCCCCGAGCACTCCCTCGGCGCGGAGCCCGGCCTGCACCAGCAGGTCGGTGCGCTCGCTCTGCGCGCGGAGCAGCTCCGGCAGACGCGCCGCGGCGGCGCCGAGCTCGTGGTCCACCCGCCGCTCCCAGACGACGTGCTGCACCCACGCCAACGCCGTCGCCAGCAGCAGGGCCGCGGCGAGCAGCGCCGTGCTCCGGCGGAAGGGGAGCCGCGCCTCGCGGAGCGCGTCGAGGAGCGCGTCCATCGACGGCCAGCGGTGGGCCGGGTCGGTCGCCAGGCCGCGGGCCAGCACCCGCGACAGCCGGGCGGGCAAGATCCGGCGGCGCAGCGACACCGGCTCCGGAGGCTGCGAGGGCGAGGCGTCCTCGACCTCCTCGGGCCGCTGCCCCTCCACCGCCTCGAGCAGGGCGAGGCAGAAGCTGTACTGGTCGCTTCGCACGTCGGCGGGCTGGCCGCGCCAGTGCTCGGGCGCCATGTAGGCCGGCGTGCCGGCGAAGCGGGTCGCGTGCTCGTGGACCGCACGGGCGAGCCCGAAGTCGGTCACCCGGACCCGCCCGTCCTCGCCCACCAGCACGTTCTCGGGCTTGAAGTCGCCGTGCACGATGCCCGCCTGGTGGGCGGTGGCGAGCCCCTCGCCGGCGGCGGTGTAGAGCAGCAGCGTGTGCTGCAGCCCGACGAGCCCGGAGCGCTGCGCGTGGCGGAGCGTCTCGCCCTTGACGTACTCCATGGCGAAGAAGACCTCGCCGTCGAAGGTGCCCACGTCGTGCACGGTGACGATGTTGGGGTGCGAGAGGCGGGCGATGGCCTGCGCCTCGGCGAGGAGCTGGGGTCGGGCTGCGACGGGGCTCGCGCCGCGCCCAGGGCGGAGGAACTTGATCGCCACCTTGCGGTCCAGCTCGGGGTCGAAGGCGCTGTACACCACCCCCATCCCGCCCCGGCCCACCGGGTCGAGCAGGACGTAGCGCCCGAGGTTGGTGCCGCGAGCCAGCAGCCGCCACGAGGGCCGGTCCTCCTCAGGCGTGACCAGCGTGCGCACCATCGCCGAGACCAGCTCGCGGCAGCGGTCGCAGGCGTCGATGTGCTCCGCCACCCGCGCCCGCTCCTCCTCGGTCCCCTCGCCTCCGACGTGCCGGGCAAGCACGTTCTCGTCGAGGTGGCCCTCCTCGACCGAGACGGTCATGGCGCGTAGCCGGGCCGCTTCTTGTAGGCCCGCCCGAACTTGTCGAGGTGCGCGGGGTTGAAGAGCCGCGGCCGGAGCACCAGTTGCACCTGGGTGGGCTGGCCTTCGGCCGCCACCACCTCCATCTCGAATGGCTCGATCTGCCGGCCCCAGGCGTGGAGCGGATGCCGCCCGGGCGGGACGTCCTTGATGACGAAGGAGCCGTCCGGCGCCACGCGGGTGAAGGCCCGGTTCGGCAGCACCAGCACGTTGGCGTACATCTGCTCGTGGATGTTGCAGAACACGTCGACCAGGCCCGGGGTGGGGAAGCTCACCGTGCGGGTCTCGTGCGGCCCAGGCTGTCCGAGGTCGAAGGGCCGCGCCGCCGAGGTGGAGAAGACGTTGTGAACCCAGGGGTCGTCGTTGGTGAACTGGACCGACTGTCCGGCCACCACCACCCGCAGGTCGGGGGTGAAGGTCTTGTCCTTCTGGCTCACGACCGGCTCGTCGCCGAGCGGCGGCTGCCGGAAGCCGGTGAGGTAGACGACGATGGGCTGGGCCGCGCTGGCCTCCACGCCTCCATCGGGGGCCGCGAGGCTCACCGTGCCGCGGATCTCGGCCCCGGCGGCCGTGGCCGCGAGGAGCAGCACCACCAGTCTGGTCAGAGCGCGATGCCCCACAGCACCCGTGGATAGTACCGGGAGGAATCGCCGGTGAGGCCGAACAGCGACCCGAAGGTGATCCAGAACGGACCGCGGGTCCAGGCGACCGAGGGACCGAGGTACATCTGCCCGATGCTGGGCCGGGTCTGGCCGTGGATGGGGAGCTGGCCGAAGAACTCGGCGCCGAGCCGCCACTCGCGGCCGAGGGGGAAGGAGATCCCTGCGCCCCCGCGGCCCAGCACCGAGAATTCCCCGGGGCTCGTCTCCTGCAGGAACGGCAGCCCCATGAACACTCCCACGTTGAAGGTGGTGCGGATGCCCTGGAGGGGTCCGATGGTGAGGACGAAGGTGGTCTCGACCGAGGGCGGTCCGGCGGCAGGGTCCAGGGGGTGGTAGTAGCCGACGCGGATCAGGGGCTGCCATCCGTCGTCTTGCTCCCGGGGGAAGATGCGGTAGCGGACGACGAGGCCCAGCGAGTGCAGGTAGGTGTCGTCGGGGACGGCGACGATCTGCAGCGGCAGCTGGAACTCGAGGTGGTTGGAGACCGAGACCCCGGGGCCCCACCAGAGCCACATCGAGGCCGGCCGGTCGATGCGGTTGGGAATGCGTCCGTAGGCCCAGACCCACTGCTCGAGCTCGACGCCCCCCTCGGGGATGAGCTGCGACTCGTCGAGGAACAGGTGGTTCGTCCGGGCGGCGCGGGCCGGCGCCACCAGGAGAAGGACGAGGGCAGCCAACCACCGTGCCAGCCGTACTGTGCCGACCACGGAGAGCAGTGTACCGGAACCGGGCATTCCGGCGCCCTCCCCGGGCGTCACATCGAGAAATGCAGCTGCCCCAGGACGCTGAAGCTGGGCTCGTGGCCGCCGCCTGGCAGCCCGAACTCGGTGAAGATCGTGTCCAGCCGGACCTCGGCGTAGGTGAAGAAGAACCAGGAGATGCTGAACCAGGCGCCGTAGCTGGTGACCTGGTTCTGATGCAGCCCCTCTCCGGTGAAGATGAAGTGGAGTCCCTGGAGCGGCTGGTAGTCGGCCTGGAGGAACCCGGTCCCGCCCCAGTCGCGGGGGACGCCCGAGGCGCTCTGCACCAGGAGGTCCGCCTCGGCCAGGAGCACCCACGGGCCGCCCACGTGCCAGCGCGAGAAGAGTCCGTGCGCCTGCCGCCAGTCGTCCGCGGCGCCGGAGAACGGATCAAGGACGAACGGGTTGGCGATGGAGCCGAGGCCGCGGTCGGCGTGGGTGACGAGGCTGCTCAGACCGAGGGTGAAGGCGTTGCTGAACGCGCCCTCGACGTACCCGCTGTAGCCCTGTTCCCGGTACGCCGAGTCGTCGAGCAGGAAGTTCCCGGCGATGCCCATGAGCCCGGCCCGGAGGCCCGGGCCGTCCCAGACGACCTGTCCTCCGTACTGCTGGGCGGAGTTGGTGTCGGTGCGGGTCGCGCTGCGCACGAAGGAGGTGTGCTCCACGTTCCGCAGGCCGAAGGGCAGGTTCATCCGCCCGCCAAGGAAGTAGAGCTTCTGGTTCACCACCCGGACGCCGAGCCAGTGCTCCCGGGAGACGAGGTTGTCCCGCTGCGAGTTGGTGAGCGCGGCGAGGGTCGCGCCGGTGGGCACGTAGCCGATGCTCGCCGAGGCGAGGAAGGGCCCGGCGGTCACCCCGGCTCGCAGATCGGCGATCATCAGGATGTCGCGCCACTTCGTTCCCTGCGAGGTGGTGGTGCTCAGCACCGCTCCCCGGAGCGAGAGGCCCACGTTCAGCCAGCTCGGCAAGGGGACGGCGCCGTAGACGATGCCGGTGGTCGGCTCGACCTCCTCCGGAGCCTTGCCCCAGAGGGTGGGGAGGACAACCTGCGCCTGGGCCCGTCCGTACTCGGTCAGCAGCCCGAACCCGGAGGGGTCCACATGGCAGCCGCTGCAGTTGGTGTACCCGTGGCGGATCATCCACGGGTAGGCATGGGCCCGGGCCACAGGGAGCGCCAGCACCAGCACCAGCGCGAGCGGCCAGAGCGCCCGGCCGTGGCTCGACCCTCGGCGCAGGCTCAAGCCCGCTCCGCGGTGAAGGAGGCGCTGGCCTCCACGTCCGGTTGCACGGTGATGCCGAAGTAGCTCGGGACGTCGATCCCGTAGTTGGTGATGTTGAGCGGCACGGTCCCCGTCACCTGGTAGCGATTGCCGGTCCTGGCAATGCGGTACTTCACCTGCACGTCGTGACTCTGTCCGTGCAGGGACATCTTCCCTGGCGCGGTTCCCTCGGAGGTTCGTCCGTCCTCGGGGAGCTTCACCGCCGACCAGGGCAGCTCCAGCACCGCGTCGGGGTACTTCTCCACCTCCAGGTACTTCTCACGCATGTGCCGGTCGCGGAGCGAGATGCCGGTCTGCAGGCCGCCCAGCGGGACGACGATCTTGAGGACGGTCCCGTCGTCCTCGATGCGGAGCTGGTGCGTCGTGCCTTCCAGGCTGAACCCGCCGGGGCCGCGCCCGTGAAACCCCGCGGTGGGCTCGCCGGTGACGCGCGTCGCCGCGGCGAGCAGGGGGAGGGCCAGCAGCACCGTGACCAGAGTGACGTGTCGACGCATCCGGTCCCCCGTCGAGCTCAGGCTCCGACGGCCGCCGGCTCGAGCGCCGTGCGCTGCCGGTCCACCCAGAGGCGGAGCGGGCCGGTGCCCACGCCGTGCTCCACCATCCCGGGGATGATCACCGCCTCGAGCGTCTCGAGGTAGAGGCGCTGCCGGTCCGAGTGTGGCACCACGCCCCAGTGCAGCAAGGTGGGGTCGTCCGTCCCCGGCGGGGCGGGCCGGAAGAGCTCCGGACCTGCGCTCCCGGCCACCATGCCCGGCAGCAGCGGGGCGAGGAATTCGAGGTCCATCCGTTGCCGCGCCCAGGCCAGGTACCCCCAGCCGAGGCGAGCGTGCTGCACCTCGTCCCGCGCCAGCTCGTGGATGATGGCCTTCAGCGTCTCGTCGTGCGCGGCGTCCAGCAAGGTGACCAGGGTGGCCATGCTCTCGGTCTCCGACACGCAGGACTGGGCCACCACCTCGTACGTCAGGCGCTGCTCGGGGGTGAGCTCCAGTGGGGCGTACTCCAGAAGCCGCGTCTCGGGAGGAGGCACGCTCGCCTGCCGCATGCGGAGGACGTCCTCGCAGCGGCTGGCGTGGCGCATCTCATCCCGGGACGCCCGGGCCGCCATCTCGACCAGGGCCTCGGGCGCTGCCGCTTCCCACATCCGGCGGGACAGCGACCCGAAACGGAGCGCGGCGCCGGTCTCGACCCCGTGCCGTGCTGCCCAGACTCGATCGGCATGGTGGCCGGCGGGGTCTACCAACCTGGAGGCCCTCCTCCGGGATTGGGGTTCCCACCGTCGGGCAGGGTCTGCTGCTGACCGCCGTTGTTGCCGCCGTCGGAGCCGCCGCAGGCGGCGATCCCCAGCCCGAGCGTGGTTCCGCCGAGCACCAGTACCTGGAACAACTTCTTGATCTTCATTGAATCTCCTCGGGCGCGCCGGAGAGCGGCGGCCCCTGCTCGGAAGACACGGCGCACGCGCCCCCGTTGCGGGGACGGATGACGCAGGTTTCCCCAAGATTCGTTGTATCCGGTTTCAGTGACTACGGCTGCTTGGGAGGACGAACTCGGCCTCTCCCGCTTCCTCCGGCCAGCGGGCCGTCACCGTCTTCAGCCGGGTATAGAAGCGCACGCCCTCCGGGCCGTGCACCGCGTGGTCGCCAAAGAGCGACCGCTTCCAGCCTCCGAAGCTGTGGAAGGCCATCGGCACCGGAATCGGGACGTTGACCCCCACCATGCCGCACTGAACCCGGGTGGCGAACTCGCGCGCCGCCGCCCCCGAGCGGGTGAAGATGGCGGTGCCGTTTCCGAAGGCGTGGGTGTCCACCAGCGACAGGGCCTCGTCCAGCGTCCGCACCCGGACGACGGCGAGCACCGGTCCGAAGATCTCCTCCCGGTAGATGCGCATCTCGGGGCGGACGGCGTCGAAGAGGCAGCCGCCGAGGTAGAAGCCGTCTCCCCGCCCGGCCACCCGCAACGTGCGACCGTCCACCACCAGCGCGGCGCCCTCGGCGATGCCCACGTCGAGGTAGGAGCGCACGCGGTCGAGGTGCTCGCGGGTGACGAGCGGCCCCATCTCCACCTGGGCGTCCGTCCCCGGGCCCACGCGCAGCGCGCGGACCCGGGGCACGAGTCGCGCGATCAGCGGGTCGGCAACCTCGCCCACCACCACTGCCACCGAGATGGCCATGCACCGCTCGCCGGCCGAGCCGTACGCCGAGCCGATCAGCGCCTCGGTGGCCAGCTCCAGATCGGCGTCGGGCATCACCACCAGGTGGTTCTTCGCTCCGCCCAGCGCCTGGACCCGTTTCCCCGCTCCGGTGGCGATCCGGTAGACCGACTCGGCCACGGGGGTGGAGCCGACGAAGCTCACCGCCGCGACGTCGGGATGGCGGAGCAGCGCATCCACCGCCTCCCGGTCGCCGTTGACCACGTTGAAGACGCCCTCGGGACAGCCCGCCTCGGCGAGCAGCCGGGCCACCTCCAGGCTGGGCGACGGGTCCCGCTCCGACGGCTTGAGGACGAAGGTGTTGCCGCAGGCGAGCGCCACTGGCCACATCCACATCGGCACCATCACCGGGAAGTTGAACGGGGTGATGCCCGCCACGACACCGAGTGGCTGCCGCACGGACCAGGCGTCGATGCCGCGCCCCACCTGCTCGGTCATCTCACCCTTCAGCAGCTGGGGGATGCCGCAGGCGAACTCGACCACCTCCATGCCTCGGGTCAGCTCGCCCCGGGCATCGGAGAGGATCTTCCCGTGCTCCGAGGTGACGAGCCGGGTCAGCTCGTCGGCGCGGGCCTCGGCGAGCTCGCGAAAGCGGAACAGCACCCGGGCGCGCACCACCGCCGGGGTGTGAGCCCAGGCGGGGAACGCCGCGGCCGCGGCCCGGACCGCGGCGTCCACCTCCGCCGCCGTCCCCAGGGGAACCTGGCGAGTGCGTTCCCCGGTGGAGGGATCGAACACCTCGCCGAGGCGGTTGCCCTCGCCGGGCGCCGCCCGGCCGCCGATCCAGTGCCAGAGCCGCGGGGGAGCAGCGCCCGGGCGTGCCGGCGCGACCAGCGGTTCAGCGTGCATGGCCGGGCTCGCCCTTCGACTGCGGGGTCCAGTCCGGGAGCGGCTTGCCGGCCTTCACGTGGTGGTAGCCCGGCGTCTCGCGGATGAGGACGTAGATGTACTCGATGGGCGCATCGATGGTCTCGTGGACCACGCGGGTGATGGCCTCGGCCAGGGCCCGCTTCTGCTCGGGCGTGCGTCCCTCGCGGATGTCGCACTGGATGATGGGCATCGGGTCGTCTCCCTTCCTCCCGGGCAGAGTACCGGTGCAACGGGGGGCGCTCCAGGGCGCCAGGGACACCCCGCTCGACGCGGCGCGCCGCCGCTCAGTCGGCCGGCCGGCTGCAGACCTCCACCCAGCGGAGCAGCTCGTCGAGCTCGAGAGGGCTTGCTCGACCGCGGCCACGGGGTCGACGGGTCCATTCGTGGGTCGGAATCAGAGTCCGGCGAACCAGTCGTACCCGAGCTCCGCCCAGTAGTCGGCAGGCTGCCGGGTGGTCCAGGCGAGGGTCCCGATGCGCTTGAGGTTCTTGATGCCGTACTTCACCGGGATGACCAGCCGGAGGGGTGCGCCGTGCTCCTCGCTCAGCGGCTCGCCGTTCAGCGCCCAGGCGAGCAGGGTCTGGGGATGGAGCGCCGAGGCGGTGTCGAGGCCCACGTAGTACTCCCCGTCGGGCGTCTCGAGCGAGAGGTAAGGCGGCGCGTCGTCGGGCCGCTCCAGATCGAACCGGCGGCCCGAGCGCGTCGGCGGGGGATGGGCCCGCGCGAAGTCGGCGAGGCGGACGCCGGCCCAGTGGGCCACCGTGCTCCACCCCTCGATGCACTTGAACTCGGTGGTCATCTCGACGTGCGGCAGCGCCTGGAGCTCGGCGAGCGAGAACGACGCCGCACCACCGGCCAGCCCCTCGGCCTGGAGCCTCCAGCCCTCGAGTCGGAAGTCGGCATCCTTCAGGCCGATCGTCCCGTTGGGGCGGAGCACCCCCACCGCCTCCCGGGAAGAGGTCGGCGCCAGGCGCCTCGGGGAGAAGAGCGCCTCGGAGATCTCCCGGTTGGTCTGCAGCGCGCGGCGCAGGGGCCAGGCGAGGTCGTCCTCCCGGGTGGCCTGGCGCAGGAGCCAGCGCCAGCCGAGCAGGGTCCCGAGCGCGGCCGCCCCGGCCACCGCGAACCCGCGACGGGAGAGCGTCCGCAGCCGGGCGTTCGCCTCCGCCTCGGTCAGCTCCTCCCCGTTGCGCGGGGGTTCGCCCGTGGGCGGCGGCGCCGACGTCTCTCCGGTCATGGCCGGACCTCGCTCGGGGCAGGGGACGCCGCCGGCGCTTCCGGGGGTGCGTCCACTCGCTCGACGCCGATGACCATCGCCCGGAAGTTGTTCCACCCGGCACGCACCACCTGCACCAGGTGGAGACCGAAGAAGGCGACGAAGCCCATCATCAGCCAGAAGTGCTCGAACCGCGCCGCCTGGTAGCCCCCGCAGAGCGCAGTGAGCCAGGCGAGCTGGGTGGGCCGGTAGATGGCGAACCCGGTCATGGTGATCAGCGCACCCATCACCACGATCGCCGAGTAGGTCACCCGCTGGGCAGCGTTGAACTTCGCCGGGGGGAGCGGCTCCTTGCGCAGCCCGAGGTCGTGCCGCACCACGTCCCAGGCCTCGCGGAAGTGGCGGCGGCGCGGGACCAGCTGCCGCCATTCACCGGACGAGACGATGTAGACGACGTAGGCCAGGCCATTGAGCACGAACAGCCAGGCGAAGGCGAAGTGCCAGCCCATCCCCAGGGCCAGCCCGTGGTCCAGGCTCAAGAGCCGGTAGACCCAGTCGGGGAAGAACCGGATCAGCGTCCAGCCTCCGACGCCCACCCGGTAGACGTCGTTCGCCCAGTAGATGAGCAGCCCGCTGCCCACCATCACCCCCAGGACGGGGAAGTTCACCCAGTGGAACCAGCGGGTGGCGAGCGAGTGCTTCTGGACGAGACGCGGCATCGGTGGAGCCCCGGTGAGGAAGACACCGTATGGCACGGGTGCGCGTCCGTTACTCCGGGGCGGGGTCCGTCCGTTTCTCGACAACCGGCGAGGGAGGCGGTGCGGCGCGGAGCGGCAGGCCGCGCGGTGCGCGCACCCGGAACACCCCGTACGGTGGGCGGCTCTCCTCCTCGCCGCGGTTCAGGGCCGGGTGCAGGTTGAGCTGGTTCACCGTGACGTAGATCCAGTCCTCCGCTCCGCGGGCGAGCCCGTCGGGCCATTGCAGCCGCGGGTCCTGGACGAGCAGCGCCTGCCCCGAGGGTCCGGTCACCCGCAGCGCGTGATCCTCCACGTCGGTGACCACCACCCGGCCATCCTCCAGCGCGACCAGGCCGTTGCCCGCCGGCCGCTCGGCGTGCGACTCGACGCGGGTGGCGAGCTCCTCGGGCTGCAGCTCGGCATCCAGCAGGTCAGCCGTGCGGACCCGCCACACCGTGCCGCCGGTCAGCGCCCCGAGGTGGAGCCAGGCGCCGGCCGGGTCGAGCGACAGCTGGCTCACCCCGAGCCGGAGCCGCTCCACCGTCCCGTCGAGCTCGCGGTGGGCGACCGGGCGGCGGTCCACGGCGATCGGCACGGCGTCGGGCTCGAGCGCCGGATGGTCCTCGAGGAGGCGGCGCGTCTCGCCGCTCTGCAGGGAGACGACGAGCAGCGCCGGGTGGGAATCCCCCGTCCAGTCGGCCCGCGAGCGATCCGCGAGGTAAGCGTGGGCGCGATCCACCGCCAGCCCGCAGAGCCAGGAGTTGGGCTTCACCGCGGCAGCCGGGATGCGGAGCGCCCGCAACCGGCGTTCGTCGGTGGTGTTCCAGCCGATGAGCCGCGGCGGTTTCCCCTCGCCGCCGGCGTCGAGAATCCACAGCCCACCCGCGCCATCGGTGGCGAGCGCGGTGACCGCGGTGAAGCCCCGGCTCAGCACCCCGCTGGGGTAGGGCTGCCAGCGACCGCCCGGGAACAGCTCGAGGAGCTTCGCCTCCGGATTCCCCAGCGGATGGAGGGCGACGAAGAGGCGGGGGCCGACGAGCGCGATCGCCCCCGGGCGCTCCGATAGCTCGGCCACGCTCTCCAGCGCGGGACCGGGAGGGGACGCGGCGAGCAGTGACAGCAGTGCGAGGGTCGTCGGCGACACGCGTCCGGGGAAAGCCCCGCGGAGTCTCTACCTCGGCCGGCCCGGTTGGCGCCACCCGAGGGCAGCTGCGAGGAGGAGTGAATGTTCCTCGGGCTCGGCCCGTGTGAATGCCGGGCCGGTGCTCGACCGCCGCCCAGGAGGGAAGACAGCCGTGACCTCACCTGTCCTCCGAGCTGCAGCTGCGGCCCTCGTGCTCGCCGGCTGCTCGAACGCCCCGGCGCCTCCCGGGATGGCTCCGCTGACTCTCTCGCCCGATGCGGCGCGGCTCGCCGGACAGGCAACGTTCGGGCCCACCGTGGCGGTGGTGCGGGAGATCGAGCAGCGCGGAGCGGCGGCGTGGATCGACGCCCAGCTGCTGCTCCCGCCCTCCGACCTCGGCACCTACCCGGCGGTCGCCGACAACGTCGCGCAGGTCTGTCCGACGGGGGCCCCGGCCACCTGCTACCGGGACAACTTCACCCCGTTCCTCACCCAGGCGGCGTTCTTCCGGAACGCCATCTCCGGGCCGGACCAGCTCCGGCAGCGGGTGGCCTTCGCCCTGTCCCAGGTCCTGGTCGTGTCCGGCGACGAGGTCCGCCCCAACTACGGGCTCGCCGAGTACCAGAAGCTGCTCCTGCGTGACGCCTTCGGTAGCTACCGCCAGCTCATCGAGGACGTGACGCTCAGCCCGGCGATGGGCCGGTACCTGAACATGGTGAACAACGACAAGCCCAACCCGGCCAAGGGCACTGCGCCCAACGAGAACTACGCGCGCGAGCTGCTGCAGCTGTTCTCCATCGGCCTGGTGCAGCTGCACCCCGACGGATCGGCGGTGACCGACGGGGCGGGCGTGCCGGTGGCGACCTACGACCAGGACGTGGTCGAAGGACAGGCGCACGTCTTCACCGGCTGGACGTATCCGCTGCAGCCCCGCGCGGTGCAGCGAACGCACAACCCCGCCTACTACCTCGGCCCCATGGTGGCGGTGGCCTCGAACCACGACGCCGGGCCGAAGGCGATCCTCGGTGGCGCGCAGATTCCTGCCGGACAGTCGCCCGCGGCCGACCTGGCGCAGACGCTGGACACCATCGCCGCGCACCCGAACGTGGGCCCGTTCCTCGGCAAGCAGCTCATCCAGCACCTCGTCACCGCCAACCCCAGCCCGGGGTACGTGGCGCGCATCTCGGCGGTGTGGGCGGACGACGGGCGCGGGGCCCGGGGCAACCTGGGCGCGGTGGTGCGGGCCATCCTCCTGGATCCCGAGGCCCGTGGGGACAGCAAGACCGACGCCACCTACGGACGGGTGAAGGACCCGGTGCTGCTGCTGACCGGGCTCGCCCGCGCGCTCGGCGTGACGACCGATGGCGTCTACTTCGCCGGCGCCAGCGCGGCGCTGGAACAGCCACCGTACCGGTCTCCGAGCGTCTTCAACTTCTACCCGCCGGACTATGCCCTCGAATCGGGCCTGCTGAGCCCGGCCTCGGCGCTGCTCGACTCGGCCTCGGTGTTCACCCGGGCCAACGTGGTCCGCAGGCTGCTGTACGCACCGCCGGGGCCAGAGGCGACGGTGACCGGCGCCACTGGCACCCGGATTGACCTCGGCGACCTGGCTCCTTACGGCGGAGACCCGAAGGCGCTGGTGGACTCGGCCAATGCGCTCTTCCTCCACGGGGCGCTCTCCGCTGCCGCCCGGGGGAAGATCGTCGACGCGGTGAATGCACAGGGCGGCACGGACCCGGCGAATCACGTCAGCGTCGCGGCCTACCTGGTCCTCACCTCGCCTTCGATCCAGGTGGAGCGCTGACCATGCGGATCTCTCGACGCGAGCTTCTCTCCGGTCTTTCTCTCATCGGGGTGTCCGCCGGCCTGTTCGGAGCGCGCCGCACCGCCCTCGCCGCGACGGGCGACTACCGGGCGCTGGTCTGCGTGTTCCTCTTCGGGGGCAACGACGGGAACAACCTGGTCGTCCCCATCGACGCCCGGTACGCCGACTACGCGGCGGCCCGACGGCAGCCCACCGACGGCGGGCTCGCCCTCCCGCTGGACCAGCTGCTCCCGCTGTCCCCGGTGACCGGCTCGGCGGCCTACGGCCTTCATCCGGACGTGCCCGAGCTCCAGCAGCTCTGGAACGCCGGCACCCTGGGCGTGCTCTTCAACGTCGGGACGCTGGTCGCGCCGACCAGCAAGGCGGACGACGCCGCGGGGCGGGTGCCCAGGCCGCAGAGCCTGATGTCGCACCAGGACCAGCAGAACCAGTGGCAGACGTCGCTGCCCGATCGTCCGGCGCGTTCAGGCTGGGGCGGGCGGATCGCCGATGGGCTCCCGGCGGCGTCGCTCCCGCCGCTGGTGTCGGTGGCGGGCAACGTGCTCTTCGCCGCTGGCGAGCGCTCGCAGCCCCTGGCCGTCCCCGCTGCCGGAGGCTCGAGCTTCGGCCTCTCCGGCTTCGACGGATCGGTCGGGAGCAGGGCCATCCGCGCGGCGATGGACGCGCTCCGTGGGCTGGACCTGGACAACGCGCTGGTGCAGTCCGTCGCCGGCGAGACCGTGGCCGCCTTCGCCGCCTCCGGCGCGCTCGCCCCGGTGCTGGCGGGCACCGGCTCGAGCACCGACGCGCTCTTCGGGCCCCAGCCTTCGGCCCTGGGCAAGCAGCTGCTCCAGGTCTCGCGGATCATCGAGGCCCGCAGCGCGCTCGGCGCGAGCCGGCAGATCTTCTTCGTCTCGCTCGGCGGATTCGACACCCACAACGACCAGCTGAACCGCCAGTCGAAGCTGCTCGCGGACGTGTCGGCCTCGCTCTCCGCTTTCCATGCGGCGACGGTGCAGCTCGGCGTCGACTCCCAGGTGACGACCTTCACCCTGTCCGACTTCGCACGCACCTTGCAGCCGGCCTCCGGCGGCGGCTCGGATCACGCCTGGGGCAACCACCAGCTGGTCCTGGGAGGAGCGGTGCGCGGGCGGCAGACCTACGGGACCTTCCCCACGCTTTCCCTGGGGGGCCCGGACGACTTCAGCACCGAGGGCCGATGGATCCCCACGACCTCGACGGATCAGTACGCTGCCACGCTCGCCCGCTGGTTCGGGGTCGCGCCAGGGGACCTCGCGTCCGTCCTGCCGAACGTCGGCCGGTTCAGCACCGGTGACCTGGGTTTCCTCGGGTGAGCGTCCCGGACCGCGGCCTCGCTTGCGGTGCGCGCAACGACCGCGCATCCTCTGTGTCGGGAGTGCAGGGTATGCGGTGGAGTGAGCTCGGAGCGATGGAGTCCCTGGGGCGGACCGAGCTGTCCGGGCAGCCGGTGGAGACGTTCCGGGCGCCCGACGGGACCGTGTACCAGGTGCGCCCGGACGTGGGTGTCTTCCGCGAGATTCGCCCCGGCGAGCGTCTGGGTGACTTCGAGCGCTGGGACCTGCTGATGCCGGACCCCTTCGGCGCCAGCACCGCCACCTGAGCGTCAGCTCCGCGGCGCGAGGTCCCGGTACCAGCTCAGCCGGTCGATGATTGGCACCTCCGCGCCGTCGCGCTTGCGGAGGAGCACCTGGGCCACGGTGATGCGTCCGGTGCGGAAGGTGACCACGCAGGAGGCGAGGTAGAGCCGCCAGGCCCGCGCCCGGCGCTTGCCCGCGAGCTGCACCGCCTCCGGGAACCGTCGCTCCAGCCGTCCCAGCCACTCGAGCAGCGTCCGCTCGTAGTGGGGGCGCAGCGTCTCCACGTCGAGCACCTCGAACCCGGAGCGCTGTGCGGCGGCCACCACCAGATCGAGCGGCGGCAGGTCGGAATCGGGGAAGATCTCCTGCTGGATGAAGCCGCCGTGGGTGCGCTGAAGCCAGGGGATGGTGCGCCGGCCGTCGCCGTTGTCGGCGATGGCGTGGTTCAGGAGCAGCCCGCCCGGCACCAGGTGGCGCGCGATCGCGGAGAAGTAGCGGTCCAGCTCCTCCCGTCCGACGTGCTCCATCATTCCCACCGAGGCCACGGCGTCCCACCGCTCGTCGGGGGGGAGCTCGCGGTAGTCCTGGTGCCGCACGTCGGGGATGGCCTCCGGCGGGAGCACCGACCTCATCCGCTCGCGGGCGACCTCGAGCTGCACATCGCTCAGGCTGATGCCAGTGGGGTGAGCTCCGTGGTTCTTCGCCGCGTGGGCGATGAGCGCACCCCACCCGCACCCGAGGTCCAGGAAGCGCTCACCGGGCTTCAGCCCGAGCTTGCGGCAGATGAGCTCGAGCTTGGCCACCTGCGCGAGCTCCAGCCGCTCGGCGCCCGCGGTCCAGTAGGCACAGGAGTAGACCAGCTGCTCGTCGAGGAAGAGGCGGTAGAAGTCGTTCCCCACGTCGTAGTGGTGCTTGATCGCCCCCTCGTCGCGCGCCAGCGTGTGCCGGGCGGCGGAGCGGAGGAGCTCGCCCGCCCGCGCACCCACCTCGGCGACCAGCCCCGCGGCGAGGGCCGCCGGTGGCAACGCCTCGGGCCCGGACCAGGTGGAGGCCCGCTGGAGGAAGTCGACCAGGTCTCCGTCCACCTCGAGGTCACCGGCGAGGAAGGCCTCCGCCAGCCGCTCCTCGGACGGCGGAATGCCAAACGCAGCGGCGCCGCGCTCGTGGGAGATCACCAGCACTGGCATCTCGGGGGTCGCCTCGGGTGGGACCAGCGTGCCATCCCAGAGTCGGACCCCGAACGGCCGATCCTTCCCCGACATGACCGCTAGCACCACCGAGCGCGTATCCATGCGTGGCCCTCCAGGGTGAATGGCTTAGCGTGCGCCCGGGCCTCGTCAAGTCCAACCGGATCGCATCTGTGCCCCGCGCCTGGTGGAGGATGAGCCGACGCACGCTGAGAGGGCATCCGCCGCGCGCCGCTGCGCAACGTTCATGGCGTCCCCCTTGCACGGGGGGCTGATTTCCTTGCGCCGCTCGCTGCGGGGCCGCTACGGACGGTGCCGGAGAGGAGCACTGCGCGGTGATCGACCTCTACTACTGGACCACTCCCAACGGGCACAAGATCACCATCGCCCTCGAGGAGCTGGGGCTGCCGTACCGGATCCGGCCGGTGAACATCAACAAGGGCGAGCAGTTCGATCCGGCGTTCCTGCGCATCTCACCCAACAATCGCATCCCCGCCATCGTGGACGACGCGCCGGCCGACCGGGCTGGACCGCTCTCCATCTTCGAGTCGGGAGCGATCCTCACCTACCTCGCAGAGAAGACCGGGCGGCTCCTCCCCGCCGACCCGCGGGGAAGGTTCGAGGTGATGCAATGGCTGTTCTGGCAGGTGGGCGGCCTCGGGCCGATGGCCGGACAGAACCACCACTTCGTCCAGTACGCGCCGGAAAAGATTCCCTACGCCATCGATCGCTACGTGAAGGAGACGGCGCGGTTGTACCGGGTGATGAATACCCGACTCGCGGACCGGCCGTACCTGGCCGGCGACTACTCCATCGCCGACGTCGCCAGCTACCCGTGGGTGGTGCCCCACGAGAAGCAGCAGATGAACCTGGACGACTTCCCGAACCTCAAGCGCTGGTTCGCCACCATCGCCCAGCGCCCGGCGGTGGAGCGGGCCTACGCCGTGGCGAAGCAGGTGCAGAGCCAGCCGATGGACGAGGCGGCGAAGAAGGTCCTGTTCGGCCACGGCGGTGACGGTCAGAAGCGGTAGGCCACCCCGAGCAGGAAGTAGAGGGTGAAGAAGGTGTTGCGGGTGCGGCTCGCCGTCCCGATGGTGGGGCCCATCTTGAGGCGTGCGGTGAGCGCGAGGTCCCGCTCCACCAGGTACTCCACGCCGCCGCCGAAGAGGATGGGGATGTGGCCCTCGACCGGTGAGGGACTAAACGTAAGCCAGAACGGCAGGTCGAAGCTGGCGTTGGCCCGGAACACCGGGGTGATGGGGAAGCCGAACTCCAGCCCCACCGGGAAGGTCATCCCCACCACGGTGGAGTTGTTCGGGAAGTAGAGCAGCAGGCCGGGATCGAACCTGAGCCCGAGGTCGAACTTCGGCTTGCGGACCAGCTGCGCCCGGAGCGTGAACTGGAACTTCAGGCCCAGCACGCCGGTGTCGGTGATGCCCTCCTCACCGTAGTTGAAGGTGAAGCGTCCGCCGAGGTCGAGGGTGGGGCTCACGCCGTAGGCGAGGTCCGCGGAGATGCCCGGCCAGCCGAACTGACCCCAGATCATTCCCGCGCCGCTGCCCAGCGTCTGCCCCGACATCGCGGACCAGCCCTGCGCCTGCGCCCCGCCCGCCCCCAGCACCGCGACCAGCGCCATCCCGATGACGAATCTCCGCACGCCTGCCTCCTCGGATGTTCCCGGCCCCCGGCGGACTCCTTTCGCCCGCCAGGTCGTGTGGGTTCCAGAGGAAAGGGGTGGGGGCGTCGCGGCCCAAACGCCGGTCGCGGAATCTTCCACCCCTTGGCGGTGGCGGCCGAGGTGCGCCGCCTGTACAGTCCTCCACACACCCTCGGGACTCCGGTCGGGAGCCACTCAAGATGACCGTCTCGCCTCGCGCCGTGCTGACCTGCTGTCTTCTCCTCGCGGCGCCCGGGCGGGCGGCCGACGCTCCCCTGAGGGTGAGCATGATCCCCGCGACGGACCCCTCGAAGATGCTCCGCGAGGCGGAGCCGCTCGTGGCCCGTCTGGAGAAGGCCACCGGGCGAAAGGTCACTCTCACCATCCCCCAGAACTATGCGGCGGTGGTGGAGGCGCTCGTCCAGGGACAGGTCGACGTGGCCCACCTCGGAGGCTTCACCTTCGTCCAGGCCAACAAGCGCGCCGGGGCCATCCCGCTGGTGCAGCGCGACCGGGACCGCGAGTTCCACTCGAAGTTCATCACCGCCCGGGACGACGTGCGGAGCCTCCGCGATCTCGCCGGGAAGCGGTTCGCGTTCGGTGACGTGAACTCCACCTCGGGGCACCTGATGCCCGCCTACTTCATGCGGAAGGAAGGCGTGGACCCGGCGGTGGTGGACCAGGCGATCTACACCGGCGGGCACGACGCGACGGCGCTGGCGGTGGCCGAGCGACGCGTCGACGCTGGCGCCCTCGACGAGGCGGTCTGGGAGCGGCTGACCAAGGAGGGGAAGATCGACCCGACCCGGGTCCGCGTCTTCTGGACCACGCCGCCCTTCCTCGACTACGTCTGGGTCGCCCGGAAGGATCTGGATCCGGCGGTGGCGAAGAAGGTCGCCGAGGCCTTCCTGACGCTGGATCCCGCGAGGCCAGAGGACCGGCCGGTGCTCGAGCTCCTGTCGGCGAAGGGTCGCTACGTGGCGGTCGACGCAGCCTCGTACGGCCCGCTTCGCGAGGCAGCGGTGCGCGAAGGCCTGCTCCGGTGACCTTCTCGCTGCGGGGCGTCCGACGTCGGTTCCACGGCCGGGCAGGCCCGGTGGCGGCGCTGGACCGTGTGAGCCTGGAGGTGGCCCCCGGCGAACGGCTGGTGGTCCTCGGGCCGTCCGGCGCCGGAAAGACGACCCTCTTCGGGGTGCTCAACACCACGCTCCGGCCCAGCGAGGGCACGGTGCGCTTCGAGGGACAGGAGGTGATGGGACTCTCGCGCCGCTCGCTGCGGGCGGTGCGCCGCCGCATCGGGACGGTGTTCCAGCAGCCGCGCCTCGTGCCCTCGTTGACGGTGCGCCAGAACGCGCTCCTGGGGCGGGTGGGGCACTGGTCCCTCGCCGACGCGCTCCGGTCCTGGGTGCGGCCCTCGGGGGAAGACCTGGCGAGGGTGGACGCGGCGCTCGCGGCGGTGGGGTTGCAGCGCCGGGCCACCGCGCGCGCCGACGAGCTGTCGGGTGGAGAGCAGCAGCGGGTGGCGATCGCCCGGGTGCTGGTCCAGGAGCCCGCAGCGGTGCTCGCCGACGAGCCGTTCTCGTCGCTCGACCCGGCCCTGCGAGAGAGCATGGGCGAGCTGCTCCTCGGCGTCGCGGCGCGCGGCCGGACGCTGGTGGCGGTGATGCACGACGTGGACTTCGCGCTGCGCCACTTTCCACGGGTGGTCGGCCTCGGCGCGGGACGGGTGCTGTTCGACTTGCCGACCGCGCAGGTCACCCCCTCGCTGCTGGAGCAGCTCTATCCCCGCCAGGTCGCCGAGCGACCTGTGGCCCCGACACCGGAGCTGGGCGATGCCATCGCTTGCGTCCGCTGAGGTGAGCCCTCCGCTCGCCTCCCGGCGGGTGCAGCTGCTGCTGGTCGCGGCGTTCCTGGTGTGGAGCGTCGTGGAGGCGCAGGTGTCGCCCCGGGCATTGGCATCGGCCAGCGCGCTCGAGGGGCTGGGCCGGTTGCTCCGGGGGCTGTTCCCCCCCGACACCTCGCCGGGCTTCCTGGGCGTGGTCGCCGCGGCGGTGGCACGCACGCTGGCCATTGGCATCGCCGGAACGGTGCTGGCCATCGTCCTCGCGGTCCCGCTGGGCATCCTGGCGACCCCGACCTTGTTCCGGCCCGGCGCGCTGGCCACTCCTGACGGTCCGTGGTCCGGGGTGCTGCTGGCCCTGCACCTGGCGGCGCGCGCGACCCTGCGCGTCTTCCGGGCGGTACCGGAGCTGCTCTGGGCGCTGCTCTTCGTGGTCGCGGTGGGCCTCGGGCCGCGGGCCGGAGCGCTCGCGCTCGGAGTCTCGTACGCCGGCGTGCTGGGCCGGGTGTACGCCGATCTCCTCGAGGACGTGGACCCCGGTCCGGGGGAGGTGCTCGCCGCGTCGGGGGGCCGCCGCGCCTCGCTGGTCCTCTTCGCCCTCGTGCCCCAGGCGCTGCCGGGCCTGGTGAGCTACAGCCTCTACTCGCTCGAGTGCGCCATCCGCTCCGCGTCGGTGCTGGGCTTCGTGGGGGCCGGTGGCATCGGACAGGAGCTCCAGCTCTCGATGCGGCTGTTCGAGTACCGCCAGGTCTCGACCTTGCTGGTCGCGCTGCTGGCGCTGATGCTGGCGGGCGAGGCGGCGAGCCGGGTGCTGCGCCGGTCCATCCGCAGCGCACCGGTGGAGGGCGGGAGCCCGCTCACCGGCCGGCGTCGAGCGATGCTCTGGCTCGGGACGCTCGCCGCGGTGGGCCTGTCGTTCCGTGGCGCGGAGCTGCTCGGCGGGGCCGACGAGGGGATGTTTCTCCGCCTGGGGCGGTTCGCCGCCCGGCTGTTCCCGCCGGAAATCTCCCTCGGCTTCCTCTCCTCTCTCCGCGTTCCGCTGCTCCAGACGCTCGCGGTGGCAGGGGCGGGGACGCTGCTCGGGGGGGTGGTGGCCGCCGTGCTCACCCCACTCGCCAGCACGGGGCTGATGCTCCGTGCGCAGGGGGCCCCAGGTCGTCCCGGGCCCGGAGGTCTGTTTGCCCCGGCGGTGCACGTGCTGGCGCGGCTGTTGCTTGCCGTGCTCCGGGGCATTCCCGAGCTCCTCTGGGTGCTCATCTGCATCGTCGCGGTGGGCTTCGGGCCGTTCGCCGGCGTGCTGGCGCTCGGTCTGCACACCGGGGGCGTGCTCGCAAAGCTCTGGGCCGAGGCGCTGGACGAGGTGGCACACGGGCCGCTCGAGGTGCTGGAGGCGGCCGGAGCGGGCGCGGCGGTTCGGACGCTCTGGGGGGCGTGGCCGCAGGCCCGGCCGCTGATGGCGAGCTACGGGCTCCTGCGCTGGGAGTTCAACCTTCGCGCCTCGGCGCTGGTGGGCTTCCTCGGCGGCGGTGGGCTCGGGCTCAAGCTGTACAACGCCATCCAGCTGGGCTTCCACGAGCAGGTCAGCACCATGGTGCTGCTCATCTTCGGGCTGGTGCTGGTGAGCGACGCCCTGTCCGACAAGCTCCGCCGCAACTGGCTCCCGCCAGCGACGCTCCGGCGCGAGACCGGACCCGCGCTGGACGCAGGGCTGGCGGTGCGGGCCGGCGGCCTCCCGGCCTGAGGCGGGAACCCGGGTCCAGTCGGTTCTCGCCTCGGGGTGCCCGCGTCGGGGTGCCAGACACCTCGTTCGGACACCGCGAGAGCAATCACGGCCGACACCGAGCCTTGCGCCCGTTGCGCGTTCGCCTCGCGAGCGAGGACGCGGTGTACGGACGTTTGATAATGCCGTGCGTCAAGGCTCAGCTGTTCTTGACACTTGAGTGCACCGCGTTCAGCGTGGGCACCGTCGCGGTTTTCAATTTGGCCGGAGGGGTTCCATGCACGTGGACCGCCGCACGTTCCTCAAGGGAACGGCCGCCGTCGGTGGGGCGCTGGGGCTGGGGTACTTCGATCTGTCCGAGGCCCGCGCGGAGATGCGGGAGCTCAAGATCTCCCGCACCACGGAGACGCGCAGCACCTGTCCGTACTGCTCGGTCTCGTGCGGGGTGATCATCCACACCCTCGGGGACAAGGCGAAGAACGTCCACGGCTCGGTGGTGCACGTCGAGGGTGATCCGGATCACCCCATCAACCGCGGGACGCTCTGCCCCAAGGGCATCACTCTCAAGAACGACATCCACCACCCCGGCCGGCTGACGACGCCCAAGGTGAGGCGCCCCGGCTCCGACCGCTGGGAGGAAGTCTCCTGGGACGCGGCGATTGCCGGCATCGCCCGCCACATCAAGGACACCCGCGACCGCACCTTCATCGCCAAGAACGCCGCGGGCGCGGTGGTCAACCGCACGCCGGGCATCGGGCTCATCGGCGGCTGCACCGACACCAACGAGTTCAACCTGCTGCAGTGGAAGTTCGGTGCCGGCCTCGGCATCACCTACCGAGACACGCAAGCACGAGTATGACACGGTCCAACGGTGGCCAGTTTGGCCGCCACGTTTGGTCGCGGTGCGATGACCAATGGCTGGGTGGACATCAAGAACGCGGACGTCGTGTTCGTGATGGGCGGTAACCCTGCCGAGAACCATCCGTGCGGGTTCAAGTGGGCCATCGAGGCAAAGAAGACGCGCGGGGCGAAGATCGTCTCCGTGGACCCGCGCTTCCAGCGGACCGCCGCGGTGGCTGACCTCTATGCCCCGCTCCGCGCGGGCACTGACATCGCCTTCCTCAACGGCATCATCCGCTACGCCCTGGAGACGCGGCGCTACCACGCCGACTACGTGAAGCTGCACACCAACGCCTCGTACATCGTCGGTGAAAAGTTCGGCTTCCAGGACGGGCTGTTCAGCGGCTTCGACGAGAAGAAGGGCGAGTACGACAAGACCGCCTGGGGTTACGAGCCGGACGCCCAGACCCAGGCCTACGGGGTGGACCCGACGCTGGAGAATCCCCGCTGCGTCTTCCAGCTGCTGAAGAAGCACGTGGACCGCTACACGCCGGACGTGGTGGAGAAGGTCTGCGGCACGCCGAAGGCGCAGTTCCTGAAGGTGGCCGAGATGGTGACCTCCACCGGGAACGCGGAGAAGGTCGGCACCATCCTGTACGCCCTGGGGTGGACCCAGCACTCGGTGGGGGTGCAGATCATCCGCACCGCGGCGATGCTCCAGCTACTCCTGGGCAACGTCGGCCGACCGGGCGGAGGGGTGAACGCGCTCCGCGGGCACTCCAACATCCAGGGCGCCACGGACATGGGCGGGACGTTCGACATCCTGCCCGGCTACCTCAAGACGCCGAGCTCGAACCTTCCCGACCTCGCGACCTACCTCGAGAAGAGCACGCCCTGGACGCTGAACAAGATGGCCTGGGCGTCCATGAACTACTGGACCAACTACCCCAAGTTCATGGTGTCGCTGCTCAAGACGCTGTGGGGCAAGACCGCCACCAAGGAGAACGACTTCGGCTACGGCTGGCTGCCGAAGGTCGATGGCAACTACTCCTGGTCCTACATGTTCGACGACATGTACCGCGGGACCTCGAAGCGCGGGGGCGGTGACGAGCCCGGGCCAGAAGGTCTGATCTCCTTCGGCATGAACCCGGTGGGGACCGGCCCCAACTCGCCGAAGATGGTCGCCGCGCTCGCCAAGCTGAAGTGGCTGGTGATGGTGGAGAACCAGGAGAACGAGACCGCGGCGTTCTGGAAGGCGCCGAAGGAGCTCGGGACTCCCGACGCCGCGCAGATCAAGACCGAGGTCTACCTCCTCCCGGCCACCAACTTCGCGGAGAAGGACGGCACCTTCACCAACTCCGCCCGCTGGGTGCAGTGGAAGTGGAAGGCAGTGGACGGCCCCGGTCAGTCCAAGAGCGACCAGGAGATCATCAGCCGCATCCTCCTGGCGGTGAAGGACCTGTACAAGAAGGAGCCGGGAGCGCTGCCCGAGGCGGTGCTCAACGTCTCCTGGGCGTACACCAACCCCGCCAACCCCGACCTGGCCGAGATACTGAAGGAGATCAACGGCAAGGCGATCACCGACCTGGTCGAGCCGCCGAAGGATCCGAAGTCCAAGGATCCGCCGAAGGTGCTCAAGACCGCCGGGCAGCAGCTCGACGGGTTCGCCCAGCTCCGCGACGACGGGAGCACCTCCTGCGGCAACTGGCTCTACGGCGGCGTCTTCACCGAGGGCGGGAACAACGCCGCCCGCCGGATCACCAGCGATCCGATGGGGCTCGGGCAGTTCCACCAGTGGGCCTTCAGCTGGCCGGCCAACCGCCGTGTCATGTACAACCGCGCCTCCGCCGACGCCGCCGGCAAGCCCTGGGACCCGAAGCGGGTCGGCATCCAGTGGAACGGCGAGAAGTGGGTGGGCGACGTGCCGGACATCAAGCCGGACTCACCGCCTGGGCAATTCGGTGCCTTCATCATGCTCCCCGAGGGCGTGGGCCGGCTCTTCTCCCCGGTGCTCAACGACGGACCGTTCCCCGAGCACTACGAGCCGGTGGAGGCCCCGGTGGAGAACCCGCTCCACCCCAAGGTCTCGGCCAGCCCGGTCCTGAAGCGCTTCAACAGCGACAAGGACAAGTGGGGCAAGGCGGACGAGTTCCCCATCGTCTGCACCACCTACCGCCTCACCGAGCACTTCCACTACTGGACCAAGCACCAGGAGGGCGGGCGGCTCAACGAGGTGCAGCCCGGCATCTTCTTCGAGATTCCCGAGGAGCTGGCGAAGGAGAAGGGGATCCAGAACGGGGAGACGGTCCGCATCTCCTCGGCCCGCGGCTCCATCGAGGGCCCGGCGATGGTCACCAAGCGCATGCCGGGCTTCATGATCAACGGCAAGCGCGTCTGGCAGATCGGCTTCCCCATCCACTGGGGGTACAGCGGTGACGCCAAGCACGCCGGACCCTTGGCCAACCTCCTGACCAGCTCGGCCATCGACCCGAACACCTGGACACCGGAGTTCAAGGCCTTCCAGGTGAAGCTGGAGCGGGTCGAGAAGGCGGGGAGGGCCTAGACATGGCGATCCCCGGTCTCGAGGTCATCCAGTCGTCCGCATCCCTCCGGGGCACCGGCTCGGGGATCCGGACCTTGCCCAACGTCGCCAAGCTCATCGACACCTCGACCTGCATCGGCTGCAAGGCCTGCGAGGTCGCCTGTCAGGAGTGGAACGACCTGCCGAACGCCAAGACGGTCCAGGACGGCAGCTACCAGACCCTGCCCACCATGACCGCCGAGTTCTGGAACCTCATCAAGTTCCACGAGGCGGAGGTGGACGGCAGCTTCGCCTGGCTGATGCGCAAGGATCAGTGCATGCACTGCGCGGATCCGGGCTGCCTCAAGGCGTGCCCCGCGCCGGGGGCCATCGTCCAGTACTCGAACGGCATCGTCGACGTGAACCCGGACCAGTGCATCGGCTGCCGCCTCTGTGAAACCGGCTGCCCGTTCGACGTGCCTCGCTTCTCGGCCAAGACCGGGAAGATGTCCAAGTGCACGCTCTGCGTGGACCGGACCACGGTGGGCCTCGAGCCGGCCTGCGTGAAGGCCTGCCCCACCGGGTGCCTCCACTTCGGCACCAAGGAGAACATGCTCTCGGAGGGCAAGGAGCGGGTGAAGCAGCTCAAGGCGGACGGCTTCGCCAACGCCGGCCTGTACGATCCGCCCGGGGTGGGGGGGACGGGTGTCCTCACCGTGCTCAAGCACGCCGACAAGCCCGAGCTCTATGGGCTGCCGCGCGACCCGACCGTGCCCAAGTCGGTCCGGTTCGTGAAGAGCTACCTGCGGCCGCTGGGACTCCTCGGCATGGGCGCAGTGGTGCTTGGGCTCGTCGGGCATTACCTCCGCTTCGGGCCCCGCGAGCCCCCCAAGGGTCCGCCGTCCGCCACTCCACCCGCGGCCTGAAGAGCGAGGAGACACGTCCATGGCCGAGCCCCTGCGCGCCGTCCCTGCCCACTCGACCGCCGATCCCGGCATCCTCCTCGCGCAGAATCAGGAGGACCTGGTCGTCGGCGACGAGCTGGTCCGCTTCCGCTTCTACACCCGGGTGGTGCACTGGGGAGTGGCGCTGACCTTCTTCCTCTGCCTCTTCACCGGGCTGCCGATCTGGACGCCGATCTTCGGGTGGCTCGCGCCGCTCGTCGGCGGGCTGCAAGTCTGCCGCTGGCTCCACCCCTGGAGCGGGATCGCCTTCGCGGTCTTCGCCCTGCTCCAGTTCGTGCACTGGGCGGGGGAGATGAAGATGACCCCGGCCGACAAGCGCTTCACCAAGCTCGGAGGCTTCCTCGCCTACCTCCGCTGGGAGACGCACGACGAGGAGATCGGCAAGTACAACGGTGGGCAGAAGGCGCTGTTCTGGCTCAGCAGCCTGGCCTCGCTCGCGCTGCTCGCCACCGGGGTGGTGATGTGGTGGCCGGAGTATTTCTCCTCGACCCCGCTCCGCGAGGCGTCATGGGTGCTCCACGACGCGACCTTCATCCTCTTCACCCTGATGATCTTCGGGCACATCTACCTGGCCATCGCCGAGCCAGGCACCTTCTCGGCGATGGTGAAGGGGACGGTGAGCAAGGCCTGGGCCCGTCTGCACCATCCGGCGTGGTACCGCGACGTGAGCGGTGACTCCCGGCGCTGAGCGGCTGGTCGGACGGTTCGAGCAGCGGGCCGGGCGCGCCGAGGCGCTGGCGGAGACGCCCTCGTCCGGCCGTGAGCCGCTGCGCTTCGCCGCCGGCCTCTTCCGCGCCCAGGGGCGGGCGGCCGCGGGTGTCCTCGAGGTGCACGGCCGGGCGCCGCTGAACGGCACGCTGGAGCAGGACCTGCCTCGGGTGGAGGCCCCGCTGCGGGCGGTGCTCCGGTTCCTCGCCGACTCGGGCCCGGTCGCGGTCCGCGAGTCCGCAGCCGCCCGGTTCGCCGAGCCGATCGACCTCTTCTCCGCGCGGCTCCGCACCGCCTGGACCGGCGGGCCCGAGGAGCGGCAGGACTTCCTCTCCCACGCGGTGCTCCGGGCCTATGCCGAGGCGCTGGTGCACGCTGGAGTGACGCTGGATCGCCCGCGCGAGCCGGGGAGCGGCCGGTGCCCGGCGTGCGGCGCACCGCCGAGCATCTCCTTCCGGCGTGAGCTGCCCGGCTCCGACGGCGCGGCCCGCTTCCTCGGCTGCGGGCTGTGCGGAACCGAGTGGCAGACCAACCGCATCCGGTGCCCGGGCTGCGGAGAGACGGACCCCGACCGGCTCCCCGGCTGGCAGAGCGAGACCCACCCCGCGGCTCGGGTGGAGGCCTGCGAGACCTGTCACCGGTACGTGAAGTCGGTGGATCTCGGCGTGGACGCGCGCGCGGTCCCGGAGGTGGACGAGCTCCGCTCCCTCTCGCTCGACCTCTGGGCCATCGAGCGCGGTTACGTGCGGCTCGAGCCCGGTCTCGCTGGCCTGTAGCCTCACCCCAGCTGCGGGATGTCGAGGACGTCCGAGTCGGGCAGAGGGAGCAGCTCGGTCCACGCCCCGGACATCGCCTCCTGGGTCCAGCCGAGGAACCAGCCCTCGCCGCGAAAGAGCGTCCCGCCCGAGGTCTCGACCCGGACCAGCGTCCCGGCGCCCTCGGGGCCAGAGACCGCCATGCGCCACGCGGAGAGGGTCACCGAGCTCTCCCGCAGGCGAATGGCCACCCGTTCGAGCGGCCGCACCGAGGGCTCGGTGAGCCCGGCGATGCGCGGCGGGGGCGTCGCGGTCACGTCGGGCAAGGTAGCACCCCGAAGCCTCCCGGCAACGTGGAACGTCGGTGGCGGTGGGACCCGAGCGCACGTTCCACCCTCTCGCTCCGGGGTGACAGCATGCCGGGCGACGTGGATCTGCGCCGACTCGCAAGGGCTCTGGCCCTCCTCGCCCTGGCCTGCGGGACCGGAACCATCACCGCCCCCGGCGGCGCCATCGGCCCCCCACCGCCCACCAACCACCCGCCCGAGGTGACGGTGCCCCCGGCCCCGTCCAGCACGCCCATCGTCGAGGGCGGGACCACGCTGCTCTCGGTCACCGCGGACGACTCGGACGGCGACTCGCTCGGCTACGCCTGGACCCAGACCTCGCCCACCACCCCCGCGGGGAACTTCAGCTCGCGGACGCTGCGCAACCCCACCTGGACGGCGCCGGCGGTGACCGCGGACACGGTGTTCACCTTCGAGGTCACCATCACCGACGGCCAGGGCGGCTCCATCACCCGCTCCTGCCAGGTCACGGTGACCCACACCACGGTCAACCGGCCGCCGTCGGTCTCATCCTCCATCACCGTGTCGCCGGCGATGCCGGTGGCCGGAGAGGTGGTCACCCTCTCCATCACCGCCAGCGATCCGGACGGTGACCCGCTCACCATCACCTGGACCCAGACCTCCCCCGCGCAGCAGGGAACCTTCGCCAGCCCCGGAAATCCGTCCACCACCTGGTTCTCCCCGGCGCTCGGGGTGGACTCGCTCGGCTTCACGCTGCAAGTCAGCGTCGCCGACGGACACAATCCGCCCGAGCAGCGCCAGGTCACCGTCACCGTGAGCACGCCCTCGTACGCGAACGACCTCCAGCCGATCTGGACCGCGCAGTGCACGAACTGTCACGGCGCGAGCAACCCGGACGGGCAGCTGACGCTGGTTGCCGGTGCGAGCCGCGCGGCACTGGTCAACCAGCCGATGGTCAAGGCTTGCAGCGACGCCACCCGCGTCGTGCCGGGCGACGCGGCCGGCTCCGGCCTCATGGACCGGTTGACCGGGAACAGCTGCGGCACGCGGATGCCCGAGGGGAGCAGTCCGCTTTCGGCCGGCGCCCTGGTGACGATCCAGTCGTGGATCCTCCGGGGCGCGCTCGACAACTGATCAGCCCGGGCGGGCGATGTCCGGCGCCCCGAGCAGCGCGCGGGCGAGCGCCTCGGCCTCGGCGGGGTGACGGGGACGGCGGATGGCACCGACGACGAAGGGCGCCCGCCGCACCGCCTCGGGGATGGGCTGCCCCGAGGTCATCACCACCACCCGGACTCCGGGCGGCGGTGGATTGCGCCGCAAGGTGAGCAGCAGGGCGAGGCCGCGGCTGACCGCCGCCGAGAGGTCCACCAGCACCAGCACTTCCCCGAGGATGCCGGGGAGGATGCTCAGCGCGGCCTCGGCATTGCCGGCGAGGAAGGGCTCCCAGCCCTTCTCCAGCGCGGCCACGGCCAGGGCGTTGCCCAGGTCGAAGCTCGCGTCGACCACCAGGAGCGTCCGCCTCTCCTCCGTCGACTCCATGACCTCGAGCTTAGGCTGGGGGTGGATTTCTCTGACAAGAGTGAACGTGCGTCACGGGGCGGCGCCGCCCCAGGGCGAGCTCCACGCACCTCTGCGCTGCTCCTCTCACCCGTTCCGTGGGTCGGACCCGGGCTGGATGGCACCGAGCGCCTTCACCAGCCACTCGCGGACCAGCACCACCCGCTTCGGCACGTGCTTCGAGGCCGGCCAGACGAGGTGCAGCGGCGCCGATGGGCCGGTGTACGCTGAGAGGAGACGCACCAGCCGGCCCCGGTCGACCTCCGGCTTGCAGTGCAGCGCCGGCAGAAGGCCGATGCCCGCACCCTCCAGCACCGCCTGGCGGAGGAAGCTGAAGTCGTCCGCGGCCACCGGTCCGTGGACCGTCACCCGCGTGGTGCCGCCCGGACCGACGAGCGTCCACTCGACCTGTCCTCGCCGGGGTCTGAAAAGCATGCAGTCGTGCTCGGCGAGCTGCTCGACACGGGTGGGCGTTCCCCGCGCGTCGAGGTAGGCGGGGCTGGCGAACAGCCACGCCTCGAGCCCGTTGACGCGGCGGGCGATGAGCGAGCTGTCCCGCAATGGTCCGGCTCGCACCGCCAGGTCCACGCCCTCGTCCACCAGATTCACCAGGCGGGAGGTGAGGAGGAACTCCAGGGTGATGCCCGGGGTCCGCCGGACGAACTGCGCGGTGAGCGGGGCGAGCACCTGCGCTCCGAGGTCCGCCGGCGCGGTGATGCGCACCGCACCCTGCGGGCGGGCGTCGAGCCGGGAGAGGCTCTGGTGGGCCTGCTCCAGCGCGGCCAGGGCCCGCGCGGCCTCCTCGAAGTAGACACGCCCCGCCTCGGTGAGCTGCACCGCCCGGGTGGTGCGCTGCAGCAGCTGGACGCCGAGCGACTCCTCGAGCCGCGCCACGCTCCGGCTCACGCTCGACTTCGGCAGACCGAGCGCCTCGGCCGCGGCGGTGAAGCTCTGGAGCTCCACCACCCGGAGGAACACCGTGACCCGGTTGAGATCGACGTCGGAGGAGGGCGTCCTGGTCACGTGGCTCCCGGGCGAGCGCCAGCTTGTTCCCGGGCAGCGACTTCGCGCAAGGTTCGGAAGCAACCATGGCGCGCACCTTCCTCCCCGAGCCTCTCGAGCAGTACCTCTTCGACGTCCTCTCGCCGCGTACCGACGTGCAGGAGCGCCTCAGGAAAGAGACGCAGGTGCACCCGCGCGCCGGGATGCAGATCGGCCCGGACCAGGGGCTGCTGCTCGGGCTGCTGGTCCGCCTCCTCGACGCCCGGCGGGTGGTGGAGGTCGGCACCTTCACCGGCTACAGCGCGCTCGCCATGGCCATGGCCCTGCCTGCTGGCGGCCGCATCGTCTGCTGCGACATCAGCGAGGAGTACACCTCCATCGCCCGGCGGTACTGGAAGGAGGCGGGAGTGGAGGACCGCATCGATCTCCGGATCGGCCCCGCCCTCGAGACACTGGACCGGCTGCTCGCGGACGAGGGGCCCGGGAGCCAGGACCTGGCCTTCATCGACGCCGACAAGTCGCGGTACCACGCCTACTACGAGGCCTGCCTGCAGCTGGTCCGCCGGGGCGGGCTCATCGCCATCGACAACGTGCTCTGGTCGGGGAGGGTGGCAGACCCCGCGGTGAACGACGCGGACACCGCCGCGCTCCGGGCCCTGAACCTCGAGGTGCGTGACGACCCGCGGGTGGACGCGGTGGTCCTCTCGGTCGGCGACGGGCTCACCCTGGCGCGCAGGAAGCGGTGAACGCCCGCGCCGAAACCTCGCCGAGCAGGTGCTGTTCTCCGGGTGGCGAACCCGGCGCGGGAGTAAGGCTTCACCGACCTCGATGGGCGACAGATCGACGCCTTCGAGCTCGACCGTTGAACGCCGTTTCCCCCGGGCGTGCTCAGGCCCGCCGGACCCAGCGGTGCACCAGCCGCTCCAGCAGCTCGGCCCGGCTCAGCCCGGCGCGCCGGAGCTTCCGGTCCATGGCCGAGATGAGCAGCGCCGGGAGCCGCACCGCGAGCACCGGCTTCTCGCCATTGCCCCGGGGGCGGATGGGTCGGGTAGGGGTACGGCCGCGGAGCAGCTGACGGTAGTGGCTGGCGCAGTAGCCGCGGCTGTGGACCGGACGCCCGCACTGGTGGACCTGACACTTCCTTCGCTGTCCTGAACTGGCCATCGCCTAGAACTGTGTTTGCAGATGTCACGCCAGCGAGAGAACCACCGGAATTCGGGCGTTTGGCCCCCGATCCCAATGGGTCGTCACGGACCTTCGGCCGCCGGCGCGTGCACCGGGACCCACTCACCCGTGCGCACAGCCGTCAACACTTGTCACAGCAGGAACGCAAAACGGAGCCCGACGTCGATCCACACGTGCACCGACTTGCTGACGATGTCGCTGGTGCCGCTGGTGTCGGTGCCCTGCGAATTGATGAGCCCCAGGCTCCCGGTGTCGTACTGGCCCACGCGGCTCTGCACGAAGGGGCCCAGCCGGAAGCTGCGGCCGAGCAGGAAGTCGATGCCCAGCTGGAGGTTGACCCACTCGAAGCCGCGGGCGCTGCCGTAGATCGTCCCCCCGGTCCCGCTGATGCTGAGGTTGAGCCACTCGTAGCCGACGCCCAGACCCAGCCACGGGTCCACCGGCCGGTCCGGACCGAGGTGCCAGAGCATCTCGAAGCCCACCCGGGTGTTGCTCGCCGAGCGCCCGGTGCCGCCCTGGAGCGCGCTTCCGGTCTTGGTGAAGGCGTAGGAGGCGTAGCCGCCGACGAACGCCGGACCGATGCGCGCGCCCAGCTCCAGCTGAAGCGGGACGGCCCAGGAGACGAGATCTCCCAGGCTGGTGCCCGAGGGCGCGCGGGTGGTCTCCCCCACTGCGTTTCCGATGGGGATTGCCACGCCGGCGCGAACCGCGGCCTCGAACCGGGTAGGGAGCTCTTCGGCCCCCGCCGGGGCCGCGAGCCACGGCAGGAGCAGGAGCGCCCCGGCAAGGCCGTTCCTCATTCTGATGACATCCCCTCCGGCCAGGGGGCGACAGCCGGACCCGCCGCCCCTGCCGAACTCCTGGCCTCCGGGACGACTCTAGCCGGAGTCGGTCCAGCAGCGAGGGTCCCGACGGCGTCCTCTCTTAGCTGCTCTTCCCGTACTTGACACTGCAGCCGTAGGGGTCGCTGGTGCTCGGGGAGACCGGCTGCCCGGCGACGAGCGCGCCCACCGCCTTCTCCACGAAGTTGGTCGGCGCGGTGCTCCGGCCGCGTGGGTCGTCGTCGATGCCGCCGGCGTAGCGGAGAACGCCCTTGTCGTCGATGACGAACATGTGCGGCGTGGTCTTTGCCCCGTAGGCGAGGCCCACTTCTCCGCTCGCGTCCTGGAGCACCGGATAGCTGAACCCTTGCTCGGCCTTCCAGGACTTCGACTTCGCGGGAGTGTTGTGGCTGGTGGAGTCCACCGCGAGCCAGACCACCTTCTTGCCGGAGAACGAGGCGAGCGTCCTCTGCATGGTCTTGCCGGCGTAGTGGCGCTGGACGAAGGGACACTCGGGGTTGGTCCACTCCAGGACGACGATCTTCCCTCGGTACTGAGCGAGCGTGTGCGGGGTGCCGACCTCGTCGCGGAGGGAGAAGGCCGGCGCCGGCTGCCCCACGTCCGCGGCGAGCGTGGCGGTGGTGAGCGACAGGGAGGCGGCGAGCAGCAGACGGACGTGCGACATGACGGTGTTCACCTCGGAGACGGAGACGTCGAGAGACCGACGGAGCCCGGCCCGGTGCCGGCCCGCTCGAGCGCCGACACCACCGTGTCGATGGTGAGCAGCTCGGGCAGCACCTCGGGCTGGTCCGGCCGCGCCGGGGAATAGAGCAGGTACATCGGCACGCCGGCCCGGCCGTGCGCGGCGAGCCGCCGGGCGATGCCGGCATCGCGCCGCGTCCAGTCGGCCACCAGGAGCTGCGTCCGGGTGCGTGCCAGCGCCGACTGCACGGCCTCCGAGGTGAGCACGGTGCGCTCGTTGAACTTGCAGCTCAGGCACCACTCGGCGGTGAAGTCCACCAGGACCGGCCGGCCCTGGGCGAGGCCCTGGGCCACGGCCTCCTCGCTCCACGCCTGCCGTCCGGCGACCGCGGTCTGCCCGGGGCCGAAGCGCAGGGCGACCCAGCCGGTGAGCAGGACCAGGAGGAGGCCTCCGAGGAGGACCGGCCGGCGACGCCATGCTCCCCAGGCCCAGGCCACCAGCGCCAGCACCACCAGGAAGGCGAGCAGCCGCACCACGCCGTCCACGCCCGCGAGCGAGCCGAGGATGCCGGCGAGCCACACCCCCGTGCCGAGCAGCGCGAATCCCAGCAGCTGCTTCGCCCGCTCCATCCACGCGCCGGGGCGGGGCAGCCGCTGGCGGAGGCCGGGCACGAGCACCAGGGCACAGAAGGGCGCGGCCAGGCCGAGCCCCACCGCGGCGAAGACGGCGAGCACCACCGGCGCGCTGGCGGCGAAGGCGAACCCCACCGCCGTCCCCAGCAGCGGCGCGGAGCAGGGCGTGGCGAGCACCACCGCCAGCACACCCTCGCCCACGCTCCGCAGCGGGCCGTGGGCATGGTCCACCGCGGCGACCAGCGTCCCGGTCCCGTGGCTAGGGACAGTGAGCTCGAACACCCCCAGGAGGTTGAGCGCGAAGAGCAGCACCACACCCGAGAGCACCGCGACGAAGAGGGGCTCCTGGAACTGGAACCCCCAGCCCACCGCGTGACCGGCGGCCCGGAGCCCGAGCACCGCCCCTGCCAGGACCATCAGCGAGGCGAGGATTCCGCCGCTGTAGGCGAGCGCGTGCATTCGCACCGAGCCGTGGTCGGCGTGGACCGTCCTGGCGAAGCCGTACGCCTTGAGGGCGAGCACCGGGAACACGCAGGGCATCGCGTTCAGCAGCACCCCTCCGAGGAAGGCCAGGAGCAGCATCCACGGCAGCCCCGGCGCGCGCCTGGAGACCGGCGGGCTGGCGGCGGCCGCGTGGGGCACGAGCCCCGGCGGCAGCTCGAACGGAGCGCTCACCTCCACGGCGCCCCCGCTCGCCAGGACGACCACCCCGGCCATGCGCGGTGGAGACGACGAGCCGTCCGGGGAGGCCTTCCCCCAGAGGCGGAGCCTCCCAGGCCCGTCGCCCACGGCCTGCACCGAGAGGATTCCGGCCAGGCGGTCGGGGACCAGGGCGTCGGTCGGGGCGAGCGGCTCGGGGCTGCCATCGGCGCGCTCCACCGTCAGCTCGCCCTCGAAGGGCTGGCCGGGGACGAAGGGGGTGGTGCGCCGGACGCTGACGCGGAGACCGGCCTGGGTCGGCGTCCGGGGAACGCGCGCCGCGGCCGCATCGAGGAGCGTCGCACCCGCCGCATCCGCCTGCCGCGGACCGACGCCGAGCACGCGGGTGAGCTCGAAGCGCGCCGGAATGCACTGCACCTCGCAGACCAGCACCTCGACGGTGGCCACGACGGTCAGCGGAGGCTGCACGTCGCTCTGCGCCCGGGCCCTGGCGAAGAGCACCACCTCCCCGCCGTACCCGTAGCTGGTGATGGAACCGTCCGGGCTCCGGTGCACCTCGGGCGCAGGCCAGGCGAGCGGGCCGGTCGAGACGCGCGGCGCATCCCACACCACCTCGCTCGCCAGCCCTGCCTCGCCCGGATTCTTCCAGTAGATGTACCAGCCACGGGCCATCCGGAGGTGGACCCCCATCCGGAACGTGCCCCCCGGCTCCACCTGGGTCACGTCCGAGACGAGGGTCGCGTGCACCCTGGGCTTTCCCTCGTAGAGCCCTCCACTGGCAGTGGGTGCGGGCGCCGGGGCGGCGGCCACGAGCAGCGAAAGGATCCAGCCAGCAAGCACGGTTGGCACCCCTAACAGGTCGGGGCGGCGGCTGCTTCCCGGGTGCAGCGCTTCGCCGGATCCGCGCTTGCAATGGTCCGGGGGTGCCATGTCGGCCTACGTGGACCCGGACGAGTTGATGCTGTTCAGCGTGGGGATGGTGCTCGACGTCGACTCGCTCGACTACATGGTCGACGTCGTCCTCGACCGGCGCCTGACGCAGGCCGACCACCGGAAGCTCTCGCTGGCGCTGGAGCGCAAGGGTGGAAAGCTGCCGGTGCGGGTCGACGAGGTGGTGCATCTCGTCGCCCAGCCCCGGTCGGCCCGTCCCAACTAGGACTTCGTCGGGCGAAGCCGCAGCCGCCACGGGCTCCTAGCTGGGGCCGCAGGGCGGCGTCTGCAACGAACGGCCTCCCCCCGGACACGCTGGCGGTGGGCACGCCGTGCCGCTAGAGACGGGTCGTCGCGAGGCCGAGCCCGGGCCGTGGCTCCGGAGGTCCATCCGTCGTGAACGCCAGCATCGAGTTCCTCAAGCTGTACGGGCCGACGCTGGTCTTCACGAGCGTGCTGCTGGAGCAGGCGGGGGTGCCCATCCCCTGCACGCCGTGGCTCATCGCCTCCGGGGCCCTGGCCCGGCTCGGGCAGGGGACGGTCGCCTTCCCCATCGCGCTGGCCGCCGTGGCCGCGTCGATGGGTCACGCCCTCTGGTTCCTCGCCGGCCGTCGCTGGGGCAGCCGCGTGCTGCGGCTGGTCTGCCGCGTCTCGCTGGAGCCGGACAGCTGCGTGCAGCGCACCGAGAACGCCTTCACCCGCTACGGGGCGCGGGCCCTGATCGTCGCTCCGTTCATCCCCGGCCTCACCACCCTCGCCCCGCCGCTCGCCGGCATGGCCGGGATGCGTTTGCGGCGGTTCCTCCTGCTCGACGGAATGGGAGACCTGCTCTGGGCCACCACCTTCGTCGGCCTGGGCTGGCTCGCGGGCGAGCCGTTCTTCCGGGTGCTCGAGGTGGCGATGGCCTACGCCGGCTCCACGGTGGGCTTCCTGGCTGCCGGGCTCGCCCTGTACTTCGGGTTCAAGTTTCTGCAGCGGGTCCGGTTCCGCTCCCAGCTGCGCGTCTCGCGGCTGTCGGCCGGGGATCTCAAGCGTCGGCTGGACGAGGGCGAGGAGCTGGTGCTGGTGGACCTGCGGCACCGGCGCGAGGTCGAGGAGTCGGGCAGCACGCTTCCCGGCGCGCTGCACATCGCGCCGGAGGAGCTCGACCGGCGCCACGAGGAGATCGCCCGCGGACGCGACGTGGTGCTCTTCTGTAGTTGACCCGACGAATGGACGAGCGCCCGGGTGGCGCTCCGGCTGAAGCGACGAGGCATCTCCCGGGTCCGCCCCCTCGAGGGCGGCTACTCCGGATGGGTGGCCGAGGGCTACCCGCTCCAGCGGTGGGTGCCGGCCGAGACCGCCAGCACCTCGCTGGTCTACGGCGCCTAGGTCAGGGCGGCTGCACCCTGTGCCCGACAGGCTCCTGGCCGGAGCGGGGGGTCAGCTCAGCGGAGCGGCGCGGTCCGTCTCCGAGGGGATCGCCTCGCGGGGCCCGGACTCCTGGAGCTCGTCGAACATCCGCTCCATCTGCTCGCCGAGCGTCTCCAGCTCCTCGCGGGCGAAGTTCTGGCGGACGAGGGGGAAGAGCTCGGTCTCCTCCTCCTCGACGTGGTGGTCGATGAGCTCCTGGAGCACCTTCATCTTGGCGTCGAACTGCTCGTCGGAGGGCCCCATCTCGAGCAGATCGGCGACCACCCGCTTGGCAGCGAGGTGCTCCTCCACCGCCTCCTGGAGCATCTCCTTGAGCGGGCCGACGTACACTGCCGGGTAGAAGATCTTCTCCTCGATCTCCCCGTGCGCGGCGAAGTCGTCGGCGATCTGCTCGAAGAGCTCCTGCTTCTCGCCCTCGTCTCCCGCCGCCTCGAACCGCTTGAAGAGCTCCTTCACCTCGTCATGCTGCTGCTTCAATAGCTTCGTCGCGTCCACGGCATACCCCTCTCGTCAGCGGTCCATCGGGTCGCCCGCCATCGGGCCACCCGGATTGGCCCCGAAGCTGGGCACGGCCAGGGAGTCCGTCCACCCCGTGCGCCGGGCGGGGCGCGGAAGGGCCAGACCGGCCGATCGCCCGCCCGGTGCAGGGATCTGCTGCAATGGGGGGGATGGGACGCCGTCAAGAGCAGTGGATGCGCGCGGTGAGCGACAATTTCCGCCTGGCGTTCTCCACCTTCTGGGGGCACCGGCTTCGTTCCCTGCTCACGCTGCTGGGCATCGTCATCGGCGCGGCCACCGTGGTCTCGATGATGGCCCTGCTGGAAGGGCTCCGGAACAAGGTCGACGAGGACCTCACGGGACTGGGCTCCAACGGGTTCCAGATCCAGAAGTTCCCCAACGGTTTCGGGAATTTCGACTTCGAGCGCCTGTCCAAGCGCCCAAACCTCACCATCGAGGACCGGGACGACATCGAGCGCCGGCTCCCGAACATCATCGCCGCCACCGGCGAGGCCTGGGACTTCGGGGTGAAGATCTCCACCGACCGCTACGAGACCCGGCCCAACATCCAGGTCGCGGGGGGGACGGCGGACTTCTTCCTCACCAACGCCATGGACATCGCCTCCGGGCGGGCCTTCAACGTCCAGGAGGTGGCGGACGGCGAGCGGCTGGCGGTGCTCGGGTCGAACGTGGCGGACGTGCTCTTCCCCGGCGTCGACCCCATCGGCAAGGAGGTGCGCATCCGCACCCGCCCCTTCCGGGTCATCGGGCTCATCAAGCGCAAGGGGGCATTCGTCGGCGGCTTCCAGCAGGACGACGTGGTGGTGATTCCAATCAACGCCTTCTTCCCGCTCTGGGGGAAGAACCGCTCCTTGAACATCAGCATGCAGGCGGCCACCCCGGAGATCCTGCCGCGGGCCATGGAGGAGGTGCGCCAGCTGATGCGTCACCGCCACAACCTCAAGCCCCAGCAGGAGGACGACTTCTTCATCTTCTCCAACGAGTCGGCCACCCAGGCCTTCAACCAGATCTCCTCGGTGGTGACCGCCGCCAGCTTCGGGGTGTGCCTGCTGTCGCTCATCGTCGGCGGCATCGGCATCCTGAACATCATGCTGGTCTCGGTCACCGAGCGGACCCAGGAGATCGGCGTCCGCAAGGCGCTCGGGGCGCGCCGTCACCGCATCCTGGGGCAGTTCGCGACCGAGGCGATCATGCTCTCGCTGGTGGGGGGAGTGCTGGGCGTGCTCGGAGGGGCGATGGTGGCCTTTCTCGCGCGCTGGGCCTTCAAACTCCCCACCTCGGTCCCCACCTGGGCAGTGGTGCTCGCGCTGGTGATGAGCTCGGGGGTGGGGCTCCTCTTCGGCATCTACCCCGCTGCCCGAGCGGCGCGGCTCGACCCGGTCGAGGCGATGCGCACCGAGTGACCCGGCTCCTCGGCCGGGGAAGCTGGCCCGAGCCCGCGCGGGGGCTTCCGTCGCCCGCGCGCCCGGACCATCCTCGCGTCCAGCCCGATGGTCGACCCGAAGCTGGTGCAGGCCTACCTCGAGACCCGTTACCGGGTGTTCCCGCCCGGTTCGCCTGAGCATGTGCTGCGCGTCGGCCAGCGACACCCGGGCTTCGATGCGCAGCTCGCGGAAGCCCGGGGGAGCCGGTGGGTGGTGCTGACCGCCTGGAATCCCGGGAGCGTCCGGTGCACCGAGGCGGAGAACACCGCCGCCCAGGGCGAGCTCGGCGCCACGCTCCGGCGCGCCGGCCTGGTCGCCTGGCCGGCCCGCGGCGAGTCGCCCGGCCGCGACTGGATGGAGGAGAGCCTCTGCGTGCTCGACCTCGACCCCGAGCAAGCCCGGGCGCTGGCCCGCCGCTTCGGCCAGGTCGCCGTGGTGCAAGGCGAGCTGGGGGGCGAGGCGCGGCTGGTCTTCTCGGACTAGGTGTTGCCCCGGACCTGCGCCGTCCGGCCCATCCTCGCCAGCTGCTGGAGCGAGAGGATGTGCAGGAGGATGGTGAGCGGAACGATGAACGCCGGCAGGTAGACGAAGGGGAACACCGCCGGGACAAGGTTCGGCGGCGTCTCGAAGATGACCTGCTGAGGGCCGGGCGCCGAGAGAAGCCCGCGGATCATGGTGTGGGCCATGTCCACCAGGCCGAAGACGTTCCACAGCTGCGCCGCGGTCCGGGACCAGGCGAGCCCCGTGCCGAGCAGCGCAGCCACCGCCGCGGCGCCGAGGCCCACCAGGATGTCTCCGGTCCCGGCGGTCGCCACCCAGCCCCAGGGCGCGAGCCCCGAGGCCCAGGCGGCGAAGAGCGTCAGGCCACCGCCGATGCGCATCGTCTGGAGCCAGGGGATCGCCGACGGCGACAGCGCCTGTACCGTCGCCTGCAGCCAGCCGGCGCGCCAGAGCACGAGCGACAACAGGAGGGCGGGGATGAGGTACCCGAGCGCGCGAGGAGCTCCGGCGTCGAGCCACGCCCCGGCCACGGCCGCCGCGGTGACTGCCAGGAACCAGGTGCCCAGCAGCGCACCGATGCGCGCGAGCAGGCTCCGGCGGATCGGCGCCGCGCAGCCCGACCGGCGCAGGCCGGTGTCCAGCCCGCGCAACGTCACCCACACCACCAGCAGCACGTAGGCGCAGACGGCGACGGTGATCCGCAGCGGTGCTTCGGGGACCGGGCTCATGGGCTGGAGGCCACGGCGAGGGAAGCCACTCCCGAGGACGATCGCCGCCGCGCCGCGCGCTGTGGCTGTACCGTCTTCTGTGGCCCGCGGACCAGCACCTTGCGCGAGAAGGCCTGGTCCACCTGGGCCACGAAGGCGCGGAACGCCGGGTACTCGCTGGCCGAGATGCGGTCCCGGGTGAAGACCAGCTCGCCGCGGCAGACCAGCACTCCCTGCTCCACCGAGTAGGCGAGGTGGATCCGTCCGAATCCGCTGTCCGTCGTCACGTCGGGCGGCAGCGCGTCCACGCTCCATCCGGGCGGCAGCCGGTAGCGGAAGGTGAAGCGGCTCACGCTGGGGCCATCGAGCATCAGGTCGCCCCGCCGCTCCGCCAGCCCGGCGTACGTCTCGACGTAGCCGCGCCGGCTTCCGAAGGGGAGGAATCGCAAGGTGTCCCCGCCCACCTCGGCGTAACGGGGAATGCTCAGCTGATAGTCGAGCGCAACGTCCTGGTCGAGCCGGTTCGGGTCGCTGATCGACACCTTGTCCACGCTCAGCCCGGGGAAGGTCTGCGCCCAGCCTTGCTCGAAGGTGGTGCGGCGGGTGGCCACCGACTGGTAGCTGCGGCGGTACTCGGGCGCGGCGCTCCCCCGGACCCGGCTCTCGCCCTTCACCTCGGCCGCACCGCCGGGCCGGAGCGCCAGGTCCAGCTGCACGTCGGTGACGTTGTCCTCGGGCCGCGCCTCGGGGGTGATGGTGAACCGGCTCTTCCCGTCCGGCTCGACGACCAGGATGCTCGCCCGGCGGTCGGGGATGGGCAGCTCGGTCGCGCCGTGGAACTCGGCGGTGCCGTCCAGGTACCAGTCGAGCGCCGGCACGTAGACGATGGCGTGGTTGAAGACCGCGAGCGACGCCGGCTCGGCCGGCACGGACCCGAGCTGGCGCATCCGGAGGAGCACGATGCGGCTGTCCACGCCCGAGACCTCGAGCAGGGCGTGGAGCAGCGCCGCCTTGTCCTTGCAGTCGCCGAAGCGGCGCGCCAGCACCCGGTCGACCCGGTAGGGCTTGTACCCGTGGATGCCGAACTCCAGCGCCACGTAGCGGGTGTTCTTCACCACGTACTCGTAGAGCGCACCCACCACCGCCCGGGTGTCCTTGCGGTCGATGCCCTTCAGCGCCCCCTCGGCGGCGCGACGGATGCTGTCGTCGGGCACCAGCTGATCCCGGATGAGGCTCCAGTAGTAGCGGCCCACGTCCTCCCAGGTCCGGTAGGTCGAGACGTGCAGCGTCGCCGCCACCTCGGACCAGCCCGGCATTCCCGGCTCGGGGGTCACCCGGGAGACGCGCTTCGCCTCGAACCGGTAGAGGACGCGTCCGTCGGGGGAGGGCTCGCGCCGTGCGTTCACCCCGGCGCCGAGCGTCTTCTCGTTCCAGTAGAGCGTCCGCCCTGCCGGCATGTCGACCAGGTACTCCCAGCGGAGCTTCGGGGTGACGCCCTGCACGTACGAGAGATCGCCCCAGTAGTCGGAGAGGAGGTTGTCGCTCGCGGTGTCCTCGACCCGGTACTGCAGCTCCAGCACGTCGCCCGGGGCGAGACCGGGGAAGGAGAGCACCTTCGCCTGGGCGTCGTAGTACATGCCGGACCAGGGCTCGTTCAGGCTGCGGTTGGTGTCGCCGAAGCTCTCCACCAGCGAGCCGTCGGGCTTGGTGATGCGTGCGCGGAGGATCCGTACCTCCTCGCGGCTCGGGCTGTAGGTGATGGGAAAGCTCCGGAAGGCGTCCACGCCGCGGCGGGTGTAGACCTTCACCGCGAGCTGGTGGAAGCGGCTGGACAGGCCGCTCTGCTGCACGCGCACCCGGGTGACGTCGGCCAGCGTCACGGCGTCCTCGGCGTAGCTGTCCGCCTCGGCGAGCAGCGGCCGGACGTCGATGGCGTCGGTGCTCGCCGCCGAGGTCTCGGTCCCGCGGAGCGCCCGGACCGCGTCGCGCAGCGCCGGGTTCTGCGGGCGGAGCACCAGCGACCGCTCCAGGGCGGCGAGTGCCGCGTCCTTCTGCCCGGCGTAGAGCAGGGCCCGTCCCTTCCGCTCGAACACCTCCGGCTCGTCGGGGCAGAGAGCCTCGGCCTCGGTGAAGAGGGCGAGCCCCTCCTCGAGCCGCCCGTTGGAGGCGAGGAGCTCCGCCAGCCGCAGACGGACGTCGTTGCTGGTGGGCGACAGCCGGAGCGCCCTGCGGAGCGCGTCTGCGGCGCCGGTCACGTCGGCGTGGTCGGCCAGCATCTCCGCGAGGAGCGACAGGCTCGCCCCGTCGCCGGGCCGCGCCTGGAGCACACCGCGGAGCCGCTCCAGGGCCTCGTCCGAGCGGTCCAGGCGCCGAGCGCTGCGCACCCGCTCTCGACCCGCGTCCGGGACCCGCCAGGCGGATTGTGGAAGCCCCTCGATGCGCTGGGTCGCCGACACCGAGTCGCCCAGGTCGTCCTCGGCACGGGCGAGGAGCACCTGGGCCGGGACGAACGCCTTCCACCGTTGCACCAGGGGCTGGAGCAGGGTGAGCACTCGCTCGGGGTGACCCTGGGAGAGCTCGGCCCGGGCGAGCAGCAGGCGCGCCTCGCTCAGGTCCGGGGCCGCGGCGAGCGCGGTCTCGAGGTGCCGGCGGCGGAGGTTCTCGTCCTGCTGGAGACGCGCGGCCAGCAGCTCGATGCGGGCGTCGGGATGGCCGGCGCGTCCGGCGTCGGCCGCGGCCCGCTCGGCGTTCACCGCGTCGGCATGCTCGCGGGTGTCGAAGGCCTGGGTCGCCTCGAGCACCTGGGCGAGCTCGCCGCGGAGCGGTGCATCGTCGGGACGGCGGGCCACCTGCGCCTCGAGCGCGGTGCTCAGGGTAGGGAGCCGCCGGGCCGCGGGAGCGGGTCCCACGGGCATCGCCGGGAGACGGCCGGGCGTCAGCGGACGGGCACGCGCCGACTCGTCCCGGAGGTAGGCCCCGAGCACCCCGGAGTCCTCGTGGCACACCTTGAGGAGCACCCGGTTGATGCCGGCGCGAAGCTGGACCGAGACCCGCTCCTGGTCGGGTCGCGCAGGATGGTAGGCCTCGCCGCTCGCCACCTTGTCGCCGTTCACCCAGAGCCGGAAGCCACCCGAGGTTCCCAGCGCGAGGACGGTGCGGCGCGGCGCCGGTTCGTCGAGGAGCGCGAGCACGTACGCCACCACGCCGCGCGAGGGGCGGAGCATCGCCCCGAGGTCGACCCCTCCGTCGAGCGAGCGCGCCGGAGCCCTTCGCCATCGGGCGAGGTGACCCTTGGCCTGGAGCGAGGCCTCGAGGTCCAGGCTCTGCTCGGGGCCGAAGTCGGTGTCGCAGCCGGTCTTGCCCTCGTTCTCGAAGCTGCCGAGCACGTACACCTCCTGCTCGTACCCGAGCGCGCGGAGCCGGCGCTCGGCTGCGTCCACCCGGCCCTGGGTGACGTCGATGTCCGCCAGGAGCTGCCGGGCCAGGGTGCGGGTGAAGGGCTCGGTGCGACCGTCGGCCGCGATGCGCCCGAGCGTCGTGTCCACCGGGCGCGGGTCTGCGAGATCGTCGCGCAGCCCGCGGAGGCGCAGTAACGCCGCGGCGCCTCGCAGCGAGCGGGACTGGGCGAGCGCCTCCTTCGCCCGGGCTTGCGCCTCGGCCGGAAGTGGATCGTCGACGGGAAGGGCAGGGGACCCTGCGACGAGGAGGGCCGAGAGAAGGAGGCTGGAGACCACGGTGTCCCGTCCCTCATAACCCGAAGCGACCGGGCGATGCTTCCCCGACCGCCCGGGCCAGGGTGAGGACGTACACCCCCCGGGCTCCGGCCTCACGGAGGACGGCGCTTGCGGCCCGGGCGGTGGCTCCGGTGGTGAGCACGTCGTCCACCAGCACCAGCGCTCCCCGCGGAAGCTGCCCGGTCACGGCGAACGCCCCGTGCACGTTCTCGGTGCGCTCGGCCTCGGTGAGCCCCACCTGCCGCCGGGTGGCCCGGACGCGGCGGAGGAGGGTGGCCCGCATGGGGACTCCAGTCGCCCGGGCCAGCGCCCGCGTGAGGAGGGCTGCCTGGTCGTACCCTCGCCAGAGGAGGCGGCCGCGGTGGAGCGGAATGGGGACGAGGGTCGCGCTCGGGCCCAGGCGGTCGAGCCAGCTCACGGACTCGTCGGCGAGAGCCCTGCCCAGCGGCAGTGCCAGGGCGCTGTGGCCCTCGTACTTGAACCGGTGAATGGCGCGGGCGAGCGGCCCGGTGTGCACGAACGCGGCGTGGGCCGAGGTGAACGCCGGCGGCGCCCGGCGGCACCGGGCGCAGCGCCCGGGCACCTCGACCGGCTCCGCGCAACGCCCGCAGCCCGGCCGCGGCACCGGCTCGGTCGCCAGCGTGCAGAGCGCGCAGAACGGAGCCTCCGCGTCGAGCAGCGTCCCGCACGCGGCGCATGCGGGGGGGAACACCAGCGCCAGCAGCTCGGCACCGAGGGACATCTGGACTTGCTACAGCAAGTCCCGGGCCCGGCACTGGCGCAGGCGGCCGGGCGAAGGGGACGCCCGAGCTGGCAGAGGTGTTTGACACCTTCGTCGGACACCTTCGTCGGCGGGCGAAGGGAACGGCGAGACCTCGGGCCGACAGAGGCGACAGAGGTGTTTGACACCTTGGTCGAGGGCTCCGTCACGAGATGTCCGTAACGAGGTGTCTGGCACCTCGAAAAGCCCTGTGAAACCGAGAGATTGGTCGACTCGACGCTCGACCGGTGCCGCTTACCTGCTCGGCCTCAGCCCGCCGACCTCGGTGGCGCGCGGAGCCGGTCCTCGCTCTGCTGGGACGAGCGGTCCGCGCGGCGGGATCCCCTGACCGGCTACGCGGACCCCGGCGGAGCGCATCCACGACCTCCGGGCTCGGTCGAGGCTCGCCGACTCACGCCAGCAGGCTGTTCCGGTTCATCTCCTTCGGCTGCGGCAGGCCCATGATCTTCAGGAGCGTGGGCGCCACGTCCGCGAGGATCCCCCCGCTGCGCAGCTTCGCCCCGACGAAGTCCGGGTGCACGAGGTGGAACGGCACCGGGTTGGTGGTGTGGGCGGTGTGCGGCTGGCCGGTCACCGGATCTCGCATCAGCTCGCAGTTTCCGTGGTCGGCGGTGATGACCAGCACCATGTTTGCCCGCGCGCACGCCTCCGCGAGCCGGCCGAGGCAGTCGTCGACCACCCGGACCGCCTTCATCGCCGCCTCGAGGTTCCCGGTGTGGCCGACCATGTCGGGGTTGGCGTAGTTCACCAGCAGGAAGTCGTACCTTCCCGAGTCGACGGCCTGCACCAGGCGCGACGTCACCTCGGGCGCCGCCATCTCCGGCTTCAGATCGTACGTCTTCACCTCGCGTGGGCTGGGGATGAGCACCCGCTCCTCGCCCGGGAAGACCACCTCCCGTCCGCCGTTGAAGAAGAAGGTGACATGCGCGTACTTCTCGGTCTCCGCGGTGCGGAACTGGGTGAGTCCGTGCTCGGCGAGGACCTCGGCGAAGATCTCCCGCGGCTGCTCGGGCGGGAACGCCACCGGCAAGTCGAAGGTCTCGTCGTACTGGGTCATGCAGACGAACATCCCCAGCCGGAGCCCGCCCCGGTCGAACTCGTGGAAGCCAGGCACGGCGAGGGCGCGGGTCAGCTCGCGTGCGCGGTCCGCGCGGAAGTTGAAGAAGATGACCGCGTCGCCGTCGCCGATCGTTGCCACCGGCGCGTCTCCGTCGACGATCACCGTGGGAGGCACGAACTCGTCGCCGACCTTCTCTCCGTACGAGGCGCGGACCGCCTCCAGCGCCCCGGGCGCACGACGGCCCACGCCGCGGACCATGGCGTCGTAGGCCTGCTGCACTCGGTCCCAGCGCTTGTCGCGGTCCATCGCGTAGAAGCGCCCGATGACCGTGGCGATGCGACCCGTCCCGGTCTCGCGGAGGAAGCGCTCGAGCTCCTCGAGGTACCCCAGCGCGCTCTTCGGTGGGGTGTCGCGCCCGTCGAGGAATGCATGGACGAAGACGCGAGGCGCACCGCGGGTCTTCGCCGCCTTCAGCAGCCCGAGCAGGTGCTCCTGTGAGGCGTGCACCCCGCCGGGGCCGATCAGGCCCATGAGGTGCAGCGCCTTGCCCTCCGCCCGTGCGGTGTCCATCGCCGCCACCAGCGCCGGGTTGTGCACCAGCTCGTCGCGCTCCACCGCGCGGTTGATGCGCACCAGGTCCTGGTAGACGATTCGCCCGGCCCCGATGTTGGTGTGACCCACCTCGGAGTTGCCCATCTGGCCCTCGGGCAGTCCCACCGCCAGCCCCGAGCTCAGCAGCTCGGTGCGCGGCATCTTCCCGGCGAAGCGGTCGAGGCTGGGGGTACCGGCGAGGAGGATGGCGTTGTCCTCGCGCTCGGAGCGGACGCCCCAGCCGTCCAGGATGGCCAGGAGAACGCGGTGCTTGGGAGGCATGGGCTCAGGGTAGCCAGCGCGACGGGGCGCGTCGACGGTTCTCGGTGGGGCTACGGTGGTAGAACCGACCCGTGCCCAGCCCGTCTCCGGCTTCCGCCCAGGCGCGCGTCCGGGCCTTCGACTGGCTTCGTGGCATCGCGGTGCTGGTGATGGTCGAGACGCACGCGATGGTGTTGCTCCGCAAGCAGCTGCTCGCGACCCCGGTGGCCGGCGTGCTCGACTACGTCAACGGTCTGGTGGCCCCGTCGTTCATCTTCGCCGCCGGCTTCTCCCTGGCGCTGGTCCAGGTCCGCGCCGCGGCCGCCGGGGGTCCGCGCGCGCCACGGGTGCTCCGGACCCTGCGGCGCATCGCCGAGGTGCTCGCGGTGGGCACGCTGATCAACTGGGTGTGGTTCCCGATCTCGGTCGAGCCGGGCTGGCTGCTCCGGATCGACATCCTCCAGTGCATCGGGCTCACCTTGCTGGCCGCCCTGCCCCTGAACGTGGCGCTCGCCGGGAGCCCACGGACGCTGGCCCTGGTCTCGGTGCTGGTCGCCGTCACCCTCTTCCTCCTCTCGCCATTCGCCGACGGAGTCACCGGCCCGCTCCAGGATCTCTTCAACAAGGACGGCCCACGGCACTCGGTCTTCCCCCTGTTGCCCTGGGCGGGCTGGGCGTTCCTCGGCGGTGCAGCGGGCGCCGTGGCCGCGCGGGGAACCGCGGTCCAGGTCCGCCGCCTCGCGGTGGGCATCGGCCTCGGCTCGGCCGCGGCCTGGTTTCTGAAGCCGCTCTGGATCGCCGTGTATCCGCCGCACGCGTTCTGGGTGACCGACCCGGCGAACACCGGGGCCCGGGGCATCGCGGTGATGGCGGTGCTCCTGCTCCTGCTGGCCATCGAGGCCCGCGTGCCGGCAGGGGCGAGGCGCTCACCGGGGGTGTGGCTGCTCGAGCTGTTCGGGACCTCGTCGCTCGCCGCCTACTTCTGGCACGAGATGCTCATCTACTACGAGGTCCGTGGCGTCTCGCTGGTCCGCCTGGCCGGTGGCCGCTGCGGATGGGCCGGGTTCGCCGGGTGGGTCCTGGTCCTGATCGCCGCGACCGCGCTGCTCTCGTGGCTCACCGATCGGATCTACCGGCGGCTCGACCGGCGGAGCGCGCCCCGCCCGGTGCCCGCGGTGGGCCCGGTCAGCGCTTGAGCGCGGCGCCGACTGCCCTCACCACGTCCTGCTCGCTGGGGAAGCCGCCCAGGCCCTTCTTCGCCACCACCTTCCCGTTCACCGCGACCTCGAAGATGCCGCCACTTCCGGCAATCAGCTCGGTCTCCACGCCCAGCGCCTTCTTCAGCTCGGCCGCCGCACGGGTGGCCCGGGGGAGGTACCCTCAGACGTTGCAGTAGGTGATCGTGACCATTCGCCCGGGATGGATAATCCCTCTGCCGCCGGAGCGCAGCGACTACTTGTGGTACGGCTCGCCACGCAGCAAGGAGAAGGCGCGGTACAGCTGCTCCATCAGCACCAGGCGGGCGAGCCGGTGGGGAAGAGTCATCCGCGACAGCGCGACCACCTTCCACGCCCGCTCCCGGACGGAGGGGTCCAGGCCCTCGTCCCCTCCGATGCAGAAGACCAGCTCGCGTCCGGCGTCCCGGGCAGTCGCCACCAGCCGTGACAGCTCCACCGAGTCGAGCAGGGTGCCGCGCTCGTCGAGCGCCACCAGCCAGCTTTCCGGCCTCACCTTCCCGAGCACGGCTTCTCCCTCGCGTCGGCGGGCGTCCGCGGGCGGAAGCGCACCCTTCGCCGCAGGCAGCTCCACGACCTCGAGTTCGACGTACCGCCGCAGCCGCTCCGCATAGCCCTGCACCCCGGGCTCGAACCAACCGGATCGATCGCGCCCCACCGAGAGGACGCGGAGCTTCAGGCCACCTTCTCCTTGGGCGCGTCTGCCCAGAGGCCGTCGAGGTCGTAGAAGGCGCGCACCTCGGTGAAGAAGACGTGGACCACCACCTCGCCGAAGTCGAGCAGCACCCAGTGGCCGGTCTCGAACCCCTCGGTGCCGATGGTGCGGTGGCCGGCGTTCTTCAGCGTCTCGCGGACGTGCTCGGCGGTGGCGATGACACCCCGCTCCGAGTCACCGGAGGCGATGACGAAGTAGTCGGCGTAGCTGCTCATCCCCCGCACGTCGAGAAGCACCACCTCGGTGGCCTTGCGGTCCACCAGGAGAGTTGCCGCGCGCCGGGCCAGGGCGAGCGCCTCGGGGTTCTCGGCCCGGGGCTGGGTGAGTGCCGGGGCCCCGGAACGGCGGGCAGGCCGTTTCCGGGCAGCGGCGCGGGAAGCAGCCGGGCGGGGACGCTTGGTCTTGCTCTTGGCGGGACTCAACGGCGGCGCACCATAAGACAGAGCGCTCGTGCCCGGCGAGTGGTACGAGGGCGATCGCGATGGGCAGCGAACGCGAGGAGCAGTTCCGGAAGCTGGCGGCCGACCATCCCAGCTCTCCGATGGTGCACTTCTCGCTCGGGAAGCTCCTCCTCGACGAGCGCCGCTACGCCGAGGCGGCGGAGAGCCTCGGACGAGCGGTGTCGCTTCAGCCTGACTACGCCGCGGCACTGGTCGCGCTGGGGGATGCGCTGGCCGGAGCGGGTCGGCGGGACGAGGCCCGGCAGGTCCTCCAGGGCGCTCGGGAGACGGCGCTGGCCCAGAACCATCCGTCTCTCGCCGAGGAGATCGACCAGCGCCTCGGCGAGCTCTGAGCGGGGCCATCCGCGAGCGGTCACCAGGCCCACGGGTTGGGTGCCTCGGGCCGCTCCCCATCGGAGCGGCAGGTCGTCGACGGTGACCGCGACGCGGCCCTCGCCCTTGCCGTCGCAGGAAGGGGGGCGGCGCCGAGGCGCAGGCGCAGGCGACGAGGAGGCCCCGCAGAGTCTGCTCATCGCCCGGCGACCGGCACCGCCGTTCGCACCAGCTCGCGCAGGCGCCGCTCCACCGGCCACACCTCGGACACCTTTCCGCGGACCACCAGGACGCCGACCAGCCGGCGCTCGGTGTCCACCCAGCCGGTGAATCCGAACACCCCCTGGGACACGGCCTCGAGCGCCCGTCCGTCGCTCGCCACCCGATCCCGGTAGACGCCGAGTCCGGCCCGGAGCGACTCCCGCCCCGGCGCGAGGCCGTAGGCCGACTGCGCGAGTGGAACGCCCCCGCTCTGGTCGGCGAGCACCGCGGCGCGGAGCGTGGGCCCGAGAAGGTCCGGGCTGGCGCCGGGGAGCAGCTGGCGCAATGCCCGCGCGTACTCGGAGGCATTGGCCTGGGCGCCCCCGGCGATGCGCGGATTGTCGGTCCGGCCGAACCCCGTGCTCCGGAAGCCGAGCGGGTCCATGAGGCGGGTCTGGATCAGGAGTGCCCAGGGCTTGCCCGAGGCGAGCTCGGCCATCCGCCCGGCCACCTGGTACCCCGCCCCGCCGTCGACGAAGGCCGTGCCCGGCGCTGCCCGGAGCGGGGTCCGGGCGATCTCCAGGGTGCAGGCGGCGAGCGTCGTCGAGCGAGTCTCGAGGCACGCCGACCGCGCCGGCAGCCCCGACGTCTGGGCGAGGAGCATGCGCAGGGTGATCGCGGCCTTGTCCTTGGGCCAGTCGGGCAGGAGCGTGCGGGCCGGGGTGTCCAGGCCGACCGTCCCGTCCTTCACCAGCGAGAGGATGACCAGGGTGCTCAGCAGCTTCGTGGCCGAGGAGATGGGCACGGGGTCGGCGACGGTGTAGCCGCCATATGCCCGCTCGAAGATGACCACGTCGTCCTGCTCGATGCGGAGGACACCGCCGCCCCAGGCGGGCAGGGACTGGGCCAGCAGCGCATCGACCTCGCCGAACCCCGCCGGGGTCCCCGTGGAGGCGGAGGCGGGCGCGGGGGCGGCGCCGCCGTCGGGAGCCGTCGCGGTGGGGGCGGCCGGCGTCGCTGCGGCTGACGTCACCGGGCGCTCCGGGGCCGTCGCGCACCCGAGCGTCAGACAGACGAGGACTGTCGGGGGTCCCCTCACCGGGGGTCCAGCCTAGCGCACCCGGCGATCGGCGAACGTCCGGAGCTGTTCTCGGTCGGTGAACGACAGTGCACGTCCGAAGCGGCTGGCGAGCGCCCCGGCGACCGCGGCCACCGCCACCAGCTGGTACATGATGACCAGCTGGTAGCGCACCGCCTCGTTCGGCGCGGTGCCGCTGACGATCTGTCCGGTCATCATCCCCGGCAGAGCGACCAGCCCCACGGTGAGCAGCCCGTTGATGGTGGGCCGGAGGGCCGCGTTCATCGCCGCCCGGAGGTGGCGATCCACCGCCTGCCTCGGCGAGGCTCCCAGCGACAGGAGCTGCTCGACTGCCGCCGCGTCGTCGTGGATCGAGGCGAACACGCGCTCGAACACCAGTGCCACCCCGTTCATCGCGTTGCTGAGGATCATCCCCGAGATGGGAATCAGCAGCCGGGCCTCGTACCAGCGGGCCGGGCGGATGACGAAGGTGAACACCGGGACCAGGACCACGACCCCGGCGACGAGCACCGCCAGCGTGGCGTAGCGGAACAGCACCCCGGTTCCCGGGCCATGGGCGATGCGGCGGGCAGCCGTCCACCCGGCGACCACCACCATGACTCCGATGAGGCCGAAGACGCTGGCCGGGTGCTCGTTCCGGAAGACGAGCGTCAGGAGCAACCCGACGGCGAACAGCTGCACCGCCGCCCGGAAGGTGCCGACGATGAGGTCCTTCTCCAGCCCGAGCCGGTTCCGGGAGGAGATGGCGATCGCCAGCGCCATCAGACCCAGCGAGAGCACCAGCTGCGGGAGCGAGACCGTGACGTAGCTCATCCTGCGCCCCCCTCGCCGAGGCGACCGCCTGCGAGCTGGAGGTGCCGTCCGCCGAGCCCCTCCAGCACCCGCGCGTCGTGGGTGACGACGAGGACGGGCGCGCCAGCCCCGGCGAGCTCTCGGAGCAGAGCCAGGAGCAGGTCCGCCCGCTCGGCGTCGAGTGCCGCGGTGGGCTCGTCCAGGAGCCAGACCTCGGGGTGGACGGCCATCGCCCGGGCGACGGCCACCCGGAGCTTCTCGCCGCCGGACAGCGCCCGGGCGTCCTGGCCGAGGAGCTCCGGTTCGAGACCGGCGCGGACGATGAGCTCGCGCGCGGACGCCTCGGGGAGGTCCTCCCCCGCGAGGCGGGGCCCGGTGCACACGTTGTCCAGCACCGTGCCCTCGAACATGGCCGGCGCCTGGGCCACCAGCGCGACCCGGCGGCGAACGGTGCGGGGCGAGAGGGTCCGGACGTCGGTGCCGTCCAGGACGAGCTGCCCGTCGTCCGGCTCGGAGAGCAGGCCCAGGATCCGGAGCAAGGTGGTCTTCCCCCCGCCCGAGGGCCCGCCGAGGGTGGTGATGCTGCCCGGCTCGAGCCGGAGGTCGATGCCGTCGAGCAGCACGCGACCCGGGTAGCTCTTCCGGAGACGATGGGCTTCCAGCGAGGCGGGCATCTGGCGGAACCCCGGGAGGTAGGACACCCGGTGAGAGAACGCCAGGGTCTCGTGAGCAGGGCCGGAAGCGTGGGAGCATCTGCCGCTCATGGAACGCCTGGACGCGCTGCTCGCCGCCGTGGTGCCGGCCGACGACAAGGAGAGGGCGGATCTCGCCCTGATGCGGGCCCAGTGCACGCTGCTCCCCGAGCCGCTCTCCTGCAGTCAGCCGGCCGCACACTTCACCGGGAGCGCCGTGGTGACCGACGGGACGCGGGTGGTGCTCGTCAAGCACCGCAAGCTCGGCCGCTGGCTCCAGCCGGGAGGGCACGTCGAGCCGGTGGACGGAGACGATCTCCTCGCCACCGCCCTGCGAGAGGCGGAGGAGGAGACCGGGTGCCGCGTGGTTCCCCATCCCGGCGCGCCACGGCCGCTCGACGTCGACGTGCACCCCATCCCCAGCCGCGGGACCGAACCGGCCCACCTGCACCTCGACGTGCGGTTCCTGGTGCTGACCGACACGCCCGAGGCGCTGCGGGGGGATCCGCAGGAGAGCAGCAACGTCCGCTGGTTCGAGCTGGACGAGGCGATTCACCGGGCCGCGTCGCCCGAGCTGAAACGCCTGCTGTCGAAGGCCCGCGCGGTGCTTGGAGTCTGACACCGGGTTGCTCTTGCGGTGCGGTGCCCGGTGACGAACGCTGTGGTGCATGGACGAGCGCCGGACGCCGCTTCGACCGCTGGCCGTGCTGCTGGTCCTGTGCGCAGCGGCGTTCCTCTTCCTGAAGCTGGCCGGGGAGGTCCGGGAGGGCGAGACGCAGCGCCTCGACGAGTGGGTCCTCCGCTCGCTCCGGACGCCGGGTGACCCGGCGGTGCCGATCGGTCCGGCGTGGCTCCTGCCGGCGGCCCGGAACCTCACCGCGCTGGGGAGCGTGGCGGTGCTGCTCCTCATCGTGCTGGCGGTGACCGGCTTCCTGGCCCTGGCTCGGCTCTGGCGACATCTGCTGCTCGTGCTGGGGGCCGCCGGCGGAGGAGTCGTCCTGATGGTGCTGCTGAAGCGGGCGTTCGAGCGGCCACGCCCGACGGTCGTGCCCCCGCTCATGCTCGAGACCAGCCCCAGCTTCCCGAGCGGACACGCGATGATGTCGGCGGTGGTCTATCTGACGCTGGGAATCCTCCTCGCCCAGCTCTGCCCCCGCTGGCGGGAGCGCATCTACGTGGTCACCGTCGCCGGAGTGCTGGTCCTGCTGGTCGGCCTGACCCGGCTGTACCTCGGGGTGCACTACCCGTCGGACGTCCTGGGCGGCTGGTCGGTGGGACTTGCCTGGGCGCTGGCGAGCGGTCTGGTCGCCCGGGCACTCCGGAGTCGCAGCCAGCGGCTCCGCGCAGAGGTTCCGCAGGCCGAGGGGGCAGAGACCGCCGCGTCGCCCCCGGCTCGCGGTCAGAGGTGAGCCGGGCGCGGCCCTGTTCCCGGTGCCGGGCGCGAGAGCGACGCAGCTCCGGTGCAGGCCGGACGGAATGAGCCGATGACCTGCTGGTAGACTCACCCCCGTGCCACGCCGCGATCGAACGGACCGGGCCGAGGACGCCTCCGAGCGCGAGTCGAACGATCCGCTCGTCCAGCTCGAGCGGAAGCTCCGGGACGGCAAGTCGGTCGACGTCCAGGACGTCCGCAAGGCCTGGCGCACGACGCGCTACCCCAGGGCGATGATCCAGGTGCTGGCCCAGCGCCGGCGATCGGACCTCGCCCTCCGCGCCGCCTCCATCGTCGGCCTGGAGATCGACTCCTCCACGCCCACCTGGCGCGAGGACCTCGAGGCCCATCTCTTCGAGCGTTTCTTCGGGATGCCCTTCAGCGAGACCGACGCGCTGGCCGAGGCGATCCGTCGCGTCATTCCCGACCCGTCGGTCTAGTGTCCCGACCCGGGCATCCTGGCCGCTGCGGCGGCCGATCCTCTGGCGGCGACGCGCAGCCTCTTCGCTCCGCTGCTCGACGGCCCACGAAGGGACGCTTCCGCGGCTCGCTGCTCGGGTGCGCCGTCTCGCGTCGGTCTCTGCGGCCTCGCCGGGGTCATGACACCCGGGTCGGAGCACTAGTCGCGGGGGAAGAGCACCTCCAGCGCCTCCCCGAGCGTCTCGACCGGCAGCAGCTTCACCCCGCGCGACTCGACCCGGCGCGCGCTCCCCTTCGGCAGCACCGCGCGGATGAAGCCCATCTTCCCGGCCTCGGCGAGCCTGGGCTCGATCTGCGCCACCGCCCGCACCTCGCCGGCGAGCCCCACCTCCCCGAGGACCAGCACGTCCTGGGGCAGGGCCAGGTTCCGCAGCGACGAGACCAGGGCGGCGCACACCGCCAGGTCGGCCGCCGGCTCGGAGAGGGTCATCCCGCCCGCGACGTTGACGAACGTGTCGCAGCCGGTGAGCTGGACGTCCTCCTTCTTCTCCAGCACCGCCGCGAGGAGCGCCACCCGGTTACCGTCCACGCCGATCGCCGTGCGCCGCGCCGTGCCGTATCCGGTGGGGGCGACCAGCGCCTGCACCTCGACCAGCAGCGGACGGGTGCCGGAGAGCGTGGCGGTCACCGCGGAGCCCGGCTTGCCTGCCGGCCGCTCGGCGAGAAAGAGGGCCGAGGGGTCCGCCACCTCCTCCAGCCCGGTCCCCTTCATCTCGAAGACGCCGATCTCGTTGGTCGAGCCGAAGCGGTTCTTGTGGGCCCGGAGGATGCGGAACGGGTGGCCGCGCTCGCCCTCGAAGTAGAGCACCGTGTCCACCATGTGCTCGAGCACGCGTGGGCCGGCGATGCTCCCGTCCTTGGTCACGTGCCCGACGAGGAAGGTCGGCACGCCCGACCGCTTCGCGTGCGCCATCAACCGCCCGGCCACCTCGCGGACCTGGCTCAGCGTGCCCGGCGCGCTCCCGAGCTCGGCGAGAAACATGGTCTGGATCGAGTCGACCACCAGCGCCACCGGGCGGAGTGACTCGGTGGCGGCCAGCACCTTCTCCGCGTCGGTCTCGGCGAAGAGGTGCACCGCCCCGGAGCGCACGCCGAGCCGGTCGGCCCGCATCTTGGTCTGGCGCAGCGACTCCTCCCCCGAGACGTAGAGTACCGGACCGGCCGCGGCGAGCCGCTCGACCGCCGCGAGCAGGAGCGTCGACTTGCCGATGCCGGGATCTCCCCCCAGCAGCACCAGGGAGCCGGGCACCACGCCGCCTCCCAGCACGCGGTCCAGCTCGCCGATGCCCGTGCGCCGGCGCTCCTCCGCTTCGGCCTCGACGTCCACCAGCTTCACCGGGCGCGCCGAGCCGCCCGAGGCGCCCCAGGCCGGACGGCGGTCCTCGACCGGTGCCGCCTCCTCGACCAGCGTGTTCCATCCGCTGCAGTCCGGGCAGCGGCCGAGCCACTTGGCGGCCTGGAACCCGCAGGACTGGCAGGTGAAATGCGTGCGTGGCCTGGCCATGAGCATCCCCCACAATGCCCGGTGCTGCTGACAGCGGACGCTGCCGAGCACGAGCAAGGGACGCGCCGGCCTTGCCGGCGGCCGGCCGAGAGTGCTCGCGCGCCCTCCGACCTTCCGAGCACCGTGGTCCCTCCTGGACGAGGTTCCTCGCCGGAGGACGGCTCCCTAGGTTTGTCGCCCGGAGGACGGCAATGCCAGGCGCGCTGGGGGAGGTGACCACGCTGGTCAAGGAGACCGTGACGCGCTGGACCGAGGACAAGGCCAGCACGCTCGCCGCGGCGCTCGCGTACTACGCGCTCTTCTCGCTCGCCCCCCTGGTGCTCATCGCGGTCGCGGTCGCCGGTCTGGTCTTCGGCCGCCAGGCGGCGGAAGGTCAGCTCTACACGCAGCTGGCCGGGCTGATCGGCGACTCCGGTGGCAAGGCGGTGCAGGAGCTCGTCGCCAACCTGCACCGGCAGCAGGGGGGAGGAGTCGTCGCCACCGCCGTCGGCCTGGCGACCCTGTTCTTCGGCGCGAGCGGCGTGTTCGCGCAGCTCCAGGAGTCGATGAACACCATCTGGAAGGCGAGCCCACCGACCACCAACGGGATTGTGGACTTCTTCCGCGTGCGCCTGCTGTCGTTCAGCATGGTGCTGGGGGTCGGCTTCCTGCTGCTGGTGTCGCTGGTCCTCTCGGCCGTCCTTGCGGCGGTCGGCGACTATCTGGGGACCTTCCTCCCCGGAGGCGCGGCGGTGGGCCAGGCGCTCAACGCCACGGTGAGCCTGGTGGTGATCACCGCGCTCTTCGCGATGATCTACAGGATGCTTCCCGATACCTACGTCGCCTGGAGGGACGTGTGGCTCGGCGCGCTGGTCACGTCGCTGCTCTTCACCATCGGCAAGTCCGCGATCGGCTTCTACCTGGGGAAGGCGAGCGTCGCCTCGAGCTACGGGGCCGCAGGGTCGGTGGTCATCCTGCTGCTCTGGGTCTACTACTCGGCGATGATCCTGTACCTCGGAGCCGAGTTCACCCAGGTGTACTCGATGCGCCACGGCAGCCGCCGCGCGGCGACCCACGCGCCCGTCCCCGATCGGCGCGAGGGCCGGGACCTCGAGCGGCTCATCCCGCCCGGTGGCGCGGCCGCGAAGTCCTGACGGCTTGACCCGCGCGGCGGAGGGCTGCGAGACCTTCGGGCCGTGCGCCGCTCCCTCCTCGCTGCTGCTTCCGTCACGCTGCTGCTCGCCGCCTGCCAGCGCGGCCCGCAGTACTGCATCTTCGACGGGACGGTGATCGGCGCCGCGCCGGTGCCCTTCGTGGCGATGAACCCGGATGGCACGGTGGACGAGGCGCCGAACCGCTACAGCTGGCGCGAGTTCGTCTGGCCCACCGATCCGGCATGGACCCACGTCCGCCCGGACCGCGGGGCGTGGCTGTTCGAGGGCACGACCGGGGGAGCGGCCTGGAGCTTCCGGGGCACGTTCTCGCCCGACGCGGGCGGCGCGTTCGTCCGTCTGGAATCGAGCGGCTCGCCCCCGGCGGTGCAGGTGGTCGGTGCCGGCGGCAAGCCCGGGCTGCTGGTCTACCGGCTCCGTCCGTGCCGCGAGTTCGAGGGGAGCCGGACCGGCGTCCGGACGTGCACCCGGTGGGGCACCGAGGTGAACGCCCGGACGAAGCTCACCTGCGAATGACCGTCCCCGCGCGCGGACGGGGAGTCCAGCGGCGGAGTCGTCGGAGGTGTTTGACACCTCGCTCGGGCACCTCGTTCGCCTCGTTCGGTCGCGGGCCCGGAACGAGGTGTCTGGCACTGCGACTGAGGCACTGCGACTGACACCTCGAGAAGCGGTGTCTGGCACTCGGGCGGCCCCCCCGTCGAGGGCTCGGCAGAGGTGTCTGACACCTCGAGCAGTCCGCCGCCGGGGACGTGGGGCCCGGGTCTCCGCTCGTGGCCGGGCGTCACCTCAGCGGCGGGTCGCTGCCGGCGCCTCCAGCGGGTGGTCGATCTTCGGGGCGGTCGCGAGATCGGCCAGCGTCTCGGCGAGGACGTGCATCCCGCGCTCGAGCGAATGGATCGGCATGTTCTCGTCCGAGTTGTGCCCCGGATACACGCCGTCCTCGCGGAACCACATCCCGAAGGCGATGGCGTTGGTCATCCGCCGTGCGTACGTGCCGCCGGCGCTCACCACCGGCTTGGCCGGGCGCCCGGTGGCACGCCCGTATGCAGCCAGCAGCCGCTGCACCAGCGGCGCGTTGGCCGGCACCACGAACGGCTCGTAGCCGAACTGGCCGCCGAGCTCGAACCGGGCTCCCCGTGCCGCGGCAAACGCCGCCGCGTGCGCATCCACGCGCGACTTCAGTGCCTCTCCCCAGAGCGCGGGGGAGGAGCGGAGGTTCACGTGCAGCTCGAGCCGGCCGCTCTCACCCCGCTTCAGCTGCCCGAAGTTCGTGTCCACTCCCCCCCACAGCGGATCGTCCAGCGTCAGGCCCAGTCCCCGTCCGCGGATGTTGGCGCCCGCCACACGGGTGTACTCGAGCAGATCTGCCGCGGCGCTCGGGGGTAGCCGTCCGTGCACCGCCACCGCCAGCGCCACCAGCGCATTCCGCCCCCGCACCAGCCCCACGCCGGCGTGAGCGGCCCGCCCGCGCGCGACGAGCACCCGCTCGGGGCCCTCTCCCGAGATCTCCAGCGACGTGTCCGGTGGGAGTCGGGCCGCCCGCACCGATGCGAGCCACCGGTCCCAGTCCGGCGTTCCCGAGCGCCAGCGCAAGGTCAGCCTCGCCCGGTCCGGGACGATGCTCACTGCCATCCCCGCCACGACGTCCACCACCTCCACCGGACCCGCGGGTGGAGCGGCGCGCTCGTCGGCGGTGACGATCCACTCCGCCCACGCCTTCTCTCCGATGACCACCGGGAAGTCGCTGTCGATCACCAGGCTGAGGTCGGGGAGCGGGTTCACCTTCTTGTAGGTCTCGAGGTCAGACCCGCCGCCCTCCTCGTCGGTGCCGACCAGGAGCCGCACGGTGTGCGTCCGGGCCACGCCCGAGCTCCGCAGCGCCGCCATGGCGAGCAAGGCCTGCACCATGGGTCCCTTGTCGTCCGCCGAGCCCCGGCCCCACACCGCGCCGTTCTTCACCGTCGCGGCGAACGGCGGCACCGTCCATTCCGCGGCGTTCACCGGCTGGAGGTCTCCGTGCGCCACCAGCCCGAGCACCGGCGCACCCTCGGGACCCGGCAGGTCGACCTCGGTCATCGTCTCCTTGTCCCGCACCACGAACCCCAGCTCGGGCCCGATGCGGCCGAGCCACTTCCGCTGGGCAGCGAGCGCCTCCTGGTTCCCGTGCACCGTAGGGAAGGCCATCACCTCGGAGAGGAGCGGTTCCAGCCGGGGACGCCAGCGCGACTGCAGCTCGGTCCACACCGTCTCTCCGGGGGTTGCAACCAGTGACAGCGCAACGACCGCAGCGATCATCATGGGGCCTCCGGAACGGCATAGCCGACGCGGACCCGCGTCCGCGAGGTGACCAGCACGCACCCCACCACGAACAGCGCCGCGGCCGCGGTGGACGCATCGATGCGCTCGCCGAGCAGCATCGCGCTCCAGACCACCGAGCACACCGGCTGCGCGAGCTGGATCTGGCTCACCCGCGCGATTCCGGCCTCGGACATGCCCCGGTAGAAGGCGAAGAAGCCGAGGAACATGCTCAGCACCGAGACGTAGGCGAACGACAGCCAGGCCACCGGCCCGGCGGAGAGGCCAGTGTGGGCCGCCGCCCACGCGGTCGGCAGCGCCAGGAACGGCGCCGAGAGCACCAGCGCCCAGCAGATGACGTGCGCCGCCGGCATCTCGCGCGCCAGCAGACCGCCCTCGCAGTAACCCACGGCCCCGGCCACGACCGCGGCGAGCGCCAGGAGATCTGCCCGACCAAGCCCGTGCGCCCCGCGCGTCGAGGCGAACACCAGGATGCCGAGGAGGCCCGCCCCGCTCGCGACCCAGAACGTCGGGGAGGGCCGCTCCCCGCCACGGATCACCGCCAGCACCGAGGTCGCCATCGGGAGCAGACCCACGATGACCGCCCCGTGCGCGGCGGGCATCGTCCGGAGCGCCAGGGTGATGAGCCAGGGGAACCCCACCACCACCCCGCCTGTCACCAGGCCGATCCGCGACCACTGTGCGCCAGTCGGCCACGGGGCCCGGCGCGCCCGGAGCACGCAGGCGGCGAGCACCGCTGCCACCAGGGCACGGCCCAGGGCGATGAAGGTGGCGTCCAGCTCCCGGACCGCGAACCGGGTGGCGACCACCGTGCCGCTGAACATCAGCATGCCCAGCCAGCCGAAGAAGAGCCCGCGTCGCGTTCCCACGGCGCTCTGTAACGCCGGCGCCCTCCCATCCGGCAGCACAAGGCAGGTCTCCGCTCACCGGAACACATCGTCAACCCCAGAGCGCTTCCAGGTTGACAATGGCCCGCCGGCCGCCGAGCGTCCCCCCGGCGAACCGCGGGCAGGAGGTGTTCACCGTGTCGACCGTCCCCAGCGTCCAGGCCAGGCCCGAGGTGGTGGTCCGTCACGACTGGACCCTCGCCGAGGTGCGGGCCATCCACGACCTTCCCTTGCTGGAGCTCGTCTACCGCGCGCAGACGGTGCACCGGGCCACCTTCGGCGACCCCGAGGTGCAGCTCTGCAGCCTGCTGTCGATCAAGACCGGCGGCTGCCCCGAGGACTGCGCCTACTGCCCGCAGTCGGCCCGCTACGACACCGGGGTCAAGGCCGAGCGGCTGATGGAGACCGGTGAGGTCCTCGAGGCCGCTCGCCAGGCGCGGGCCGCCGGGGCGACGCGATTCTGCATGGGCGCCGCCTGGCGCGAGGTGAAGGACGGGGCTCAGTTCGACCGGGTCCTGACGATGGTGCGTGGGGTGCGGGCGCTGGGGATGGAGGCCTGCGTCACGCTGGGGATGCTCACCCCCGAGCAGGCGCGCCGCCTCAAGGAGGCCGGCCTCTCAGCGTACAACCACAACCTCGACACCAGCCCGGAGTTCTACGGCGAAGTCATCTCCACCCGCGACTACCAGGACCGCCTCCGGACCCTGGCCGCGGTGCGCGCGGCGGGCATCTCGGTCTGCTCGGGCGGCATCCTGGGGATGGGGGAGTCGGTGGACGATCGGTGCGAGCTGCTACGCACGCTCGCCAATCAGGAGGTTCACCCGGAGTCGGTGCCGATCAACGCGCTGGTCGCCGTCCCGGGCACTCCGCTGGAGAAGCAGCGGCCGGTGTCCCCGGTGGAGATGGTGCGGGCCATCGCCACCGCCCGCATCCTGATGCCGGCGGCCATGGTGCGGCTGTCCGCCGGCCGGATGCAGATGAGCCAGGAGGCCCAGCTTCTCTGCATGATGGCTGGCGCGAACTCGCTCTTCTTCGGCGAGAAGCTGCTCACCACCGGCAACCCCGAGTACGCAGCGGACATGGCGATGCTCGAGGGCGCGGGCCTGCGGCCGCTCGAGCCGAAGCTCGAGACGTCCGGCGTGCCGTGAGCTCCGTCGCCGACGCCTGGGCGCGCGAGGAGCTGGCGGAGCTCGGCCGGCGCGGGCTCCTCCGCACCCTCGAGCCCCTCGCCTCGCCGCAGGGTCCGGTCGTCCGGATCGGCGGGCAGTCGCTGGTGAACTTCTCGTCCAACGACTACCTCGGGCTGGCCGCCGATCCGCGGGTGACAGGCGCGTTCATCGCCGGCCTGGAGCGCTGGGGCGTGGGCGCGGGCGCTTCGCGGCTGGTGGTCGGGGACACCGAGGCGCATCGCCGGCTCGAGGCGCGTCTCGCCGCCTTCGAGGGAACCGAGGCCGCTCTGATCTTCAACGGTGGGTATCCGGCGAACCTCGGCCTGGTGCAGGCGCTGGTTGGCCGCGGGGACCTGGTGGTCTCCGACGCGCTCAACCATGCGAGCCTCGTGGACGGCTGCCGGCTGAGCCGCGCCGAGGTGGCGGTGGTCCCCCACGCTGACGTGGCCGCGGTCGCCACGGCGCTCGCCCGCGCCGGGTTTCGCCGCAAGCTGGTGGTGACCGACGCGGTGTTCTCGATGGACGGCGACTCCGCGCCCCTGGAGGAACTGTCCGAGGTGTGTGCCCGTGCCGGCGCGGCGCTCCTGGTGGACGAGGCTCACGCGACCGGCGTGCTCGGCGCCCGCGGCTCGGGCCTCTGCGAGGCGACCGGCGTCCAGCCCGACGTGCGGATGGGCACGCTGGGGAAAGCGCTGGGCGGCTTCGGAGCCTACGCGGCGACCACCCGCGCGGTGGCGGACTTCCTGGTGAACCGCGCGCGCTCGGTGGTGTTCTCCACCACCTTGCCGCCGGCGCTCTGCGAGGCGCTGGTGGTGGCCATCGATGTCCTGGAAGCGGACCCCGAGCTGCGGCCGCGGCTCTGGCGCAACATCCGGCGCTTCGTGGACGGGCTCGGGCGCATCGGCTTCGAGGCCGAGCCTCGCAGCGCCATCGTCCCGGTCATCCTCGGCGCGCCCGAGCGGGCGCTGCGGGCCTCGGCGTTCCTCCGCGAGCGCGGGCTGCTGGTGAAGCCCATCCGTCCCCCCACCGTTCCCGAGGGCACCAGCCGGCTCCGGTTCGCCCTCTCCGCCGCACACTCGGAGGCGCAGATCGACGGCGCGCTCCAGGCACTCGAGGAGGCACGCGCGCATGGACTCGTCGCGGCATGAGAGACTGCTCGCCCTGGACCGGGCCCACGTCTGGCACCCCTTCACCCAGATGGCGGTCTGGCCGTCGGACGAGCCGCTGATCATCGAACGGGCCGAGGGCAACGAGCTCATCGACGATCTCGGGCGTCGCTACCTCGACGGCGTCAGCTCGCTGTGGTGCAACGTGCACGGGCACCGCAGGGCGGAGATCGACGACGCCGTCCGTGCGCAGCTGGACCGGGTGGCGCACTCGACGCTCCTCGGGCTTGCCTCGGTTCCCTCCATCGAGCTGGCCGCGGCGCTGGTGCGCATCGCCCCCGAGGGGCTCACCCGGGTCTTCTACTCGGACTCGGGCAGCACCGCAGTCGAGGTCGCGCTGAAGATGGCCTACCAGTACTGGCAGCAGCGCGGCCGGCCGGAGAAGACGCGCTTCGCCGCCCTGGCCGAGGCGTACCACGGCGACACGGTGGGCTCGGTCTCGGTCGGCGGGATGGAGCTGTTCCACGGCGTCTTCCGCAGGCTGCTCTTCGACGTGGAGCGCCTGCCGAGCCCGAGTCCCTACCACTGGACCGGAGGCGGCGACCCGTTGAGCGGAGCGCTGGGCGCGGCGCAGCGGCTCCTGGAGGAGAAGGGCGCCACCCTGGCCGCGGTGGTCATCGAGCCGCTGGTGCAGGGCGCAGCGGGGATGTGGATGCACCCGCCCGGTTACCTCCGCGGCATGGCCGAGCTCTGCCGGAAGCACGACGTGCTGCTCATCTGCGACGAGGTGGCCACCGGCTTCGGCCGCACCGGAACGATGTTCGCCGTGGAGCAGGAAGGAGTCGGGCCGGATCTCCTCTGCCTGGCGAAGGGTCTCTCCGGCGGCTACCTGCCCCTGGCCGCGACGCTGACCACCGAGCGGGTGTACGAGGCGTTCCTCGGCGAGTTCGCCTCGGCGCGTACCTTCTTCCACGGGCATACCTTCACCGGGAACCCCCTGGCCTGCGCCGCCGCGCTCGCCTCGCTGCAGCTCTTCGAGACCGAGCGGGTGCTGGAGCGCGTCCGGCGGATGGCCGAGGTCCTCCGGCCGAAGCTGGCCGCCATCGCCGAGCTCCCCCACGTGGGCGACGTCCGCCAGTGGGGGCTGATGATCGGCATCGAGCTGGTGCGCGACCGCCGCACGAAGGAGCCGTACGACTACGGGGAGCGCATCGGCCACCGCGTCTGCCTCGCGCTCCGCAGGCGCGGCATCCTCCTGCGCCCCCTCGGCCCGGTGGTGGTGATGATGCCACCGCTATCGCTGACCGAGGCCGAGGCGATCCGGCTCGGGGATGCAGTGCGGGAGGCGATCCGCGAGGTGACCGAGAGGTGAGTCCGGTCCGGGTGTTCGTGACCGCCACGGACACGGGGGTGGGGAAGACGCAGGTGGCCGCGGCGTTGCTCTCGCTTCTCGCGGACGCGGGGCTCCGCCCGGCGCCCTTCAAGCCGTACGAGAGCGGCTGTGCCCGGCTGTCGCGGCCGGCGGATGCGCTCGAGCTCCGTGCCGCCGCTCGCAGCGCCGACTCGCTGGACGACGTCTGTGTCCACCGGTTCCGGGCGCCGCTCGCCCCCGGTGTGGCCGCGGCCCGGATGGGGCGTTCCCCGGACTTCCGGCCCGTCCTGGCGGCATTCCACCGCTTCGGGGATCGACCGCTGGTCGTCGAGGGCGCGGGTGGGCTCCTGGTCCCCCTCGACCGCCGCCGGGACGTGATCGATCTCATCGAGGCGCTGCAGCTCCCCGTGGTGCTGGTGGCACGGGCGGGGCTGGGGACGCTGAACCACACCGGGCTCTCGCTGCGTCTGCTCGAGTCG
>DATIWB010000054.1:0-7087 GCA_035519675.1 Myxococcaceae bacterium | reverse complement strand
CGGGCCTCACTGGGCGTGGAGAGGCTCAGGGCGCGTGCGGGGATGAGGAGCCCACTCAGCGCCGGAACCATCCCGGCCGCACCTGCTCCGCCTGGCTCGAAGCGGGCGAAGAACGCGACTTCCCCCGCCCTGCTGAGGCCTTCGACGAAAGACCGTTGCAGCTGAGCCGAGTGCGCCGCGGCGTCGGGACCTCCCCCCTCGACGGAGATCAGGCCGGCGAGCGCATCGAGAGCCCGGCTGACCCCCTGCGAGATCCGGGGCGCCAGCCGGACCGGCCAGAGATGGAGAAAGACGATCGACATCAGTGCGTTGCCCAGGAGAATCCCCAGCACGCGGTCGCGGGCCACCACCATGTTGGTGGTGCGCTCGAAGCCCTGGAGCACGGTCAGGAAGAACGCGAACGCGATCTGCCATCCGGCGTAGGAGATCCGCTGGCTGCCGGTGGCGAACCAGGTTGCAAGGAGCGTGACCGCGCCGACCAGGAGCGCCAGCTCCCCACCCGAATCCATCCGGGGAAGGATGAAGACCAGTGAGGCGATGCCCAGCGCTCCTCCGACGAGCGCCCCGGTGAGTCGCAGGGCGGACTTGTGGATCGTCGCCCCCACGCTCTCCTGGGCGACGAAGAAGCAGGTGATGAGCGCGGTGTGGGTGCCCCACCAGTCGAGCGCGGTGAACAGGATGTAGGCCGTCATTGCGGCCAGGGTCACCTTGCAGGCGAAGTGCAGCGCCTCAGCTCGCTGCGACTCCAGCTCCATCGGCGACGGGGCCGGCGCGGGAACGGGCGGGGGAGGGGGAAGGTGCGAGGCCTCACGAAGCTGTGCCATCGCGAGCGCCACCGTCCGCACCGAGGCGAGCAGCGCCAGCACCGCCGCCCCCGCCAGGGGATCGGGATCGCCCGCCCGATGCCCGACCTCGTCCGGGACGGGGGGCGCCGGCGGCTCGAGCCCACTGCCCTTCGGTTCGCGCAGTTCCCGGGCGAGGTCGAGGCAGGTGGCGGCGGCCTGCCGCAAGGGTCCGCGGAGGGGGGAAGACGCTGGAAGTGCAGGGATGTGGCCGGCCAAGAGCAGGAGGCTCTGCACCTCGCCCATCAGGCTCGTGCGCAGCGGGACAAGGGCAGCAGGACCATGCCCGGCAAGGCCCGCGAGCCCGCCGGTTCCGATGCGCTCCAGCCGCTCGACGCGCTTCTGCGCAGCGTCCCCCTCCTCCGGGGTGGACAGGATGGAGCTCGCCACGGCCGTGAGTCGAGAGGCCAGTCCGTTGCGGAGCAGGGCCTCGGGATCATCGCCGAAGATGCCCTCGCAGACCGCCAGCAGGGCAGCGGGGTACGCGATGACGACCCAGAGCCACCACATCGAGCGGAGCGTCAGCTCGGGCGTGGGAAAGTGCCCGGCGTAGACCAGGAACATCGCGGACACGAAGCCGACCGCATAGCCCAGCAGCCCGAGCTTCGGAGACCGGCGCTGCGCGTACATCGCGACGAGCGTCAGCACCACCACCCCCGCCAGGCGCAGACTCGGCTCTCCCTCGGTCAAGGAGAGAAGCACCAGCCCGACCAGCAACGCGCCGGTGATGGCCACGATGAGACCGACGGCGCTCTTGACGCTGCTCGGTCCGTCGTCGCGCGCGGCGAAGAAGATCATGTACGCCGAGATCGCGGCCTCCGGAACCCGCAGCGCCATCGAGATCAGCACCACCAGCATGACCAGCACGGTCATCCGGACCATCCGCGCGGTGCGCTCCGGGGCGAGGGTCAGCTCGGCCCGGAGGAGCTCCCACCATTCCTGGAAGGGAGCGGTCGAGGGCGACCACCTGGCGTGCTGCACCATGCCAGTCATCTCCGCCTCATCTCCGACCGTGCCGGACGACCACCACCGCCGAGGCCCCGATGCGCATCAGCTCTGGAGGAGGACCCTCCAGCGCGATCCGGACCGGGAAGCGCTGGGCGATCCGGATCCAGTTCAGGTCCCGCCGGACCGGCGGAACGCCGGCGAGCGCCAGGTCGTCCAGCTCTGCGACCGCGGACCCCACGCTCTCCACCGAGCCCCGGAGATGGGTCCCCGGTTCGGTCATCACGTAGCCGGTGACCTGGTCACCTGGTCGGATGCTGGGGAGCTCGGTCTCCCTGAAGTCAGCGATGATGTACCACTGCGAGGTGTCGAGCATCGTGAAGAGCGGGCGCACCGGGTCGACCATCTGACCCACCGCGGTCGTCACCCCGACGACGCGCCCATCGAACGGCGCGCGCACCACCGTGTTCCGCAGATCGCGCTCCGCCTGCCCCACCAGCGCTCTTGCTCCTAGGAGCTGCGCGGCGAGCGCCTTGGAGTCGCCCACAGCCTCCTGGGTCTGGCGCGTCGCCGACAGTGCGGCGGCCAGCTGACTCTCGGCAGTGGCCTTGGTCGTCCTGGCCAGATCGATCTGATGGGCGGTGACGAAGCCCTGCGCCAAGAGAGGCTCCATACGCTGGAGGGTCTCGGTCGCCTCCTTCACGCGGGCCCGGGCGGACTCAGCATGGGCCCGGGCGACCGAGATCCCGGTCACCTGGGAGGAGACGGCGCGGTCGGTGAGGTCGATCTGGGCCTCGAGCGCCTGCACCTGGGCCCGGGCCTGCGCCAGATTGAGCTCGTAGCGTTCGCTCTCGATGGTGAACAGGACGTCGCCCTTGTGCACGGTGGCGTCGTCCTTGACGTTGAGTGTGGCGATCCGACCGGCCACCTCCGGGATCACCTTGATGGTGTTGGCGGTGACGATGGCGTCGTCCGTTCGTGGCAACGCAGAGAGGCGCTGGAGCACCAGGACCCCGGAGAGCAGGAACCCTGCGACGATGGCGAAGACGGCAAACCGCCCCACCGTCCGCGGAGAGGTGTGAAGCCCTTGCGACAGCCTGAGGCGCAGTTCGAGCGTGCGCATCTCAGGATCCGTAACGGGCCAGCCAGACGAGGAAGGTCGCCGTCAAGGCGATCGAGGGATAGACGATCAGCGGAGGCTTCAGCACCGCGCGGATTCCCAGCGCCCCGAACAGCTTGAAGGCAACGCCGGCCACGACCACACCGAGGAAGGTGCACAGCATCCACGCAGGGAAGAACGTTCCGAACACGTTGAGCGACGGGCAATGCATGGAAGTCTCGCCACCTCCCGACGAGCAGCGAGCACGAACCATGCCGGTCAGGTCTCGCCCGTGGCTTCCATCGAGGGGCTGCACGGAGTGCCGACACACGCGCCGGTGAGCCGACGCAACCCTGTACCGTTTCCCAACACAAGGACTGGCGACCCGAGGTGAAAGCCGCCCGCGGAAACAAGGGGGCGGACTCGATGTCCGTCGCCACGCGGGTTCCTCCAGCCTCTTCGAGTGAGTGCACCATGATCACTGTTCGGCGTCCCATGGCTCGCCTGGCTCTGGCCACGGTCGCCCTTCTCGCCGCTTCCGCTTTACGAAGCGCTCCTGCCCGAGCCGACCCGGCGCCGGGCCCGGTGCAGGCTCCGCCGGTCGTTGCCCTCCCCTCGCTCGCTCCGCTGGTTGAGAGCGTGAAGGCGGCCGTGGTCAACGTGGAGGTGACCTCGCGAATCCAGCGTCGCGACAGGGACCAGCAGGAGGATCTCTTCCAGCGGTTCCTCGGGCGCGGCGGGCGCCTTCATCCGCGACAGGAGATCCTCCAGGGGGCGGGCAGTGGATTCGTGATCGATCCCCGCGGGTACGTCCTCACCAACAACCACGTGGTGGAGGGAGCCTTCAACATCCGGGTGAAGTTCGACGATGGACGCACCCTAGAGGGTGAGGTGCTCGGAAGAGACCCGCTCACCGACGTCGCGTTGATCAAGTTGAAGAATCCCCCCAGCAACATCCCCGTCCTGAAGTTGGGGGACTCGGATGCGATGAGGGTCGGGGACTGGGTGGTGGCCATCGGCAACCCCTTCGGCCTGGCCTCCAGCGTCAGCGCCGGAATCATCAGCGCCAAGGCGCGAGAGATCGGCGCTTCCCAGTACGACGACTTTCTCCAGACGGACGCAGCCATCAATCCCGGCAACTCCGGCGGGCCGCTCTTCAACCTCCGGGGGGAGGCCATCGGCATCAACACCGCCATCGTCAATGGCGGATCGGGGATTGGATTCGCCGTCCCGAGCAATCTGGCCAAGGCCATCATCCCGCAGCTGGAGAAGAACGGTTCGGTGACCCGGGGCTACATCGGGGTGACGCTGCAGACCCTCACTCCCGAGCTCGCCAAGGGCTTGAACGCACCGGCAACAGCTGGCGCCGTGGTCAACGACGTCACCCGGGGCAGCCCCGGCGACAAGGCCGGTCTGAAGCAGGACGACGTGGTGGTCAGCATCGACGGCAGGAAGATCGAGACTGGCTCGGAGCTGTCCCGCATCGTCGCGCTGCGGCCGCCGAACAGCACGGTGACGCTGGGCGTCTACCGGAATGGGAAGCCTCAGCAGATCCAGGTGACGCTCGGTTCCCGGCCATCGGATGTGGACCCGGTGGGCCAGGCGGGAGCGGGTGCGCGCGAGCAGGAGGAGAGCCGGAGCAACCGGAAGATCGGGCTGACCGTGCAGACCATCGACCCTCGCACCGCGGCGGCGAATGGTCTGCCCACCTGGGGCGCGGTCATCACCGACGTTCAACCAGGCTCGCCCGCGGACGATGCCGAGCTCCTTCCCGGGATGGTGGTCACCGAAGCGGCGGGAAAGAAGATCGCCTCGGCCGATGACCTGTCCCGGATCCTCAAGGACGCCAGGCCAGGCAGCACGGTCCTCCTCCGGCTCCGGCTGCCCGGCCAGGAGGAGCATACCCGTCTGTCTGCGCTGACCCTCCCCGGCTGACGAAACAAAGGCGAAGGACCCGGGTCCATCCTTCGACCCGAGTCGGTCATCCGCGAAGGAAACCTGGATGTGCCTCACCTGCCCCCTCTCGAAGAGAGCCGTGACCAGCGACCGGGTGCAGCTGCACTTACGCGCGCGTCATGCCGAGGCCAGCGCGCGGCGTCACTGAGCACACATGGCGAGGACTAGGCAGGGAGAGACGGACTCGAGGGCCGCCAAGCTCCGCTGGCCGGAACGGCTCCTCCGTCCATTCGCCGATGTTCGCGCCGGAGAGGCGGCCACCGCGCTGGTCCTGGCGGCGACCATCTTCCTTCTCCTCACCGCCTATTACCTCCTGAAGGTCATCCGCGAGCCGCTGATCCTCCTCAGTGGCGGGGCGGAAGTGAAGGCGTACGCGGCGGCCGGTCAGGCGCTGCTCCTCATCCCAGTGCTCCGGGCCCACTCGGCCATCGCACGCCGGGTGGGACGGCTGAAGCTCATCGCCATCATCCTGCTCTTCGTCGCGGCGAACCTGGTCGTCTTCGCCGCGCTCCTCCGCGCCTCGGTCCCGGTGGGCCTTCCGTTCTACTTGTGGGTCGGCACCTTCAACTACCTGCTGGTGGCGACCTTCTGGAGCTTCGCCAACGACGTCTACACGCCGGACCAGGGCAAGCGGCTGTTCGCCATCGTCGGGGTGGGGAGCTCGGTCGGGGCGCTTGCCGGAGCGGCCCTGGCGAGCGCGCTCCTCCGCCGTCTGCCCCCGCTCCAGCTGATGGTCTGCTCTGCCTCGCTGATCGCGGTCGCGTTGATTCCCTTCGCCTGGATCGACGCGCAACGGCGCTGCTGTCCCAAGGACCGAGGGCACGAGGTGGGGCGCGACCAGCCTCTCACGGGGTCGGGAGGTTTCCAGGCTCTCCTCGAGGATCGCTACCTGCTCCTCATCGGGGTCATCACCGTCCTCGCCAACTGGGTCACCAACTCGGGTGAGTACGTCCTCGACCGGACGCTGGTGGAAGTGGCCCGCTCGGGAGCAATGGGCGCGGTCGACGCCGGACGGTTCGTGGGTGAGTTCAAGGCCCAGTACTTCTGGTGGGTGAACCTCGTGGCGCTGCTGGGGCAGTTCTTCGTCGTCTCCCGCGTGCTCAAGCGGGTCGGCGTCGGCGGAGCGCTGCTGGCGCTCCCCGTCGTCTCAATGGCCGGGGCGACCACGATGATGGTCTTCCCTCTTCTGGCCCTCATCCGCACGGCGAAGATCGCCGAGAAGGGAGTCGAGTACTCGCTGGAAACCACGGCGGTGAACGCGTTGTACCTCGTCGTCAGCAGGGACGCGAAATACAAGGCCAAGGCGGTGATCGACACCTTCCTGGTTCGCTCTGGAGACGTGTGCGCGGCCGCCACCATCTTCGTGGGCACCCACCTCGGGCTGCGGACCCACGGCTTCGCCGCGCTGAACGTGCTGCTGACCTTCTTCTGGTTGATCGGCGCCTGGCAGGTGCGGGCGCTCCACCTTGCCCGGAGCGGGGTGGTCACCGCGAGCTCGGTCCCGGGTTCCGCGGTTCCCTCCGCTTGAGCGCTCTCCGCACGGCGCAACCCCCGTTTCGGCGAGCACTCCCGTTCGCCGCGCTGCTGTTCCTCCTCGTCGCCGCCCACGGTCTGCTGGAGACCGCCCGAGATGGGCTCTTCTTGACCGAGCAGCCGATCAGCCGGCTTCCCTGGCTGTACCTGGCGGTGACCGCGGGGATCCTGGCACTCACGCCACTGCAGCGCCGGCTGTGGGACCGTCGGGGCCGGCTTGCCCTCTCCCTCACCCTGATCGCCGCGGGCGGCGTGACCCTGGCCTTCTGGGCCACGTCTAGCTCCCACGTGGCGGTGCTCGCCTTCTACGTCTGGACCGCCCTCTTCTCCTCGCTGGTCTTCGTCCAGCTCTGGCTCACCGCCGACGAGGCGTTCGAGGTGAGCGAGGCAAAGCAAGCATTTGGCTCCATCGCCGCCGGTGGACTGCTCGGGGGCGTCGCAGGGACCGGGACCGCGCGCCTGGTGCTCGTCTCCGGGCATCCCGAGGTGTTGCTGCTCTTCTCGGCCCTCCTCACCTTCGGCGCGGCCATGCTCGGGAGCGTCGCGGTGCGGTTCCGCGCCGACACCTCGCCTCGCAGCCCGGAGCTGGCCGTCGCCTCGGCCGTCCCGGGATTGCTGCGGAACGACCGCTACCTCCGGCTGCTCGCGGTGCTCGCCCTCCTCACCGCCGCCAGCGCCACGTGGATCGATTACGTGTTCAAGGCGGCGATCG
>DATIWB010000053.1:0-44825 GCA_035519675.1 Myxococcaceae bacterium | reverse complement strand
TCCGCTCGGAGCTGGACGGCTCGCTGCCGCTGCTCTCCGGGGATCCAGGGTTACTGAAGGAAACCCTGGAGAACCTGCTCCGGAACGCCGCGGAGGCGCTGCCGGAGGGGGGGAACGTGATGGTCAGGACCGGATGGCGTGACCGGAGCCATGTCTATCTCTCGGTCCAGGACGACGGGGTGGGCATCGACGCCCGCACCCGCGAGCGACTGAAGGAGTTCTACACCACCAAGCCCGGGGGAAGCGGGCTGGGACTCGCCTTCGCGCGGCGCGTCGCCGAGACGCACGGCGGCGAGCTGAAGATCGAGAGCCAGCCCGGGAAGGGGACGACGGTCACCGTCGCCCTGGCGGCGCCGCCGAGGTGAGGCGATGGACTCGACTCCGCACAGCATCCTGATCGTCGACGACGACGCCGCCGTCGCCGAGACGCTCGCCGCCAACCTGGAGCAGTGGGATCCGCGGCCGGACGAGCTCGACCCGAAGCGCTTCGAGGCCGCCTACGTTCTCTCCGGGGAGAGGGCCCTGGCCCACCTCGCCGAGGGGTTCGCGGATGTGGTCATTGCCGATCTCCGGATGCCGGGGATGGACGGGCTGGAGCTGCTGCAGCGGATCCAGCACGACTTTCCCGGGACACCGGTGGTGATGCTCACCGCGCACGCCAGCATTGCGCTCGCCGTCGAGGCCATGCGGCGAGGGGCCCACGACTTCGTGGAGAAGCCCTGGAATCTCGAGGAGCTGGTGGCCTCGCTCAAGCGGGCGATCAACGCCGCCCCCCCGGAGCGCCGGGATGCGCGGGCCCGCGAGCCGCGGACGCATGAGGTGCTGGCCCGGCTTCCCACGATGGAGAAGGCGCTGGAGGCGGTGCGCCGCGCGGCCGGTGGAATGGCCACGGTGCTCGTCCGCGGCGAGTCGGGCACCGGCAAGAACGTCGCCGCGCGGATGCTCCACGACCTCGGCCCGAGGAAGGCCGCTCCCTTCATCACCGTGCACTGCGCGGGCATCCCCGACGACCTGCTCGAGTCCGAGCTCTTCGGGCACGAGCCGGGGTCATTCACCGGCGCTGGACCGAAGCGAAAGGACGGCCGGGTCACCTGGGCCGAGGGAGGCACGCTCTTCCTGGACGAGATCGGCGACGTTCCGCTGAAGTTGCAAGTCAAGCTGCTGGAGCTGCTGGGGAAGGAGCGCCACTACACCCGGCTTGGCGGCGACAAGGAGCTCACCGCCGACGTCCGGGTGGTCGCCGCCACCCATCGAGATCTGGAGAAGATGACGCGGGAGGGGACCTTCCGTGAGGATCTGTACTTCCGCCTGAACGTCATCCCGGTGTGGATCCCGCCGCTGCGCGAGCGGCGGGCGGAGATCGAGCAGCTCGCCCGCCGTTTCCTGGAGCGGTTCTCGGCCGAGAACGGGCGCGAGGGGCTGCGCTACAGCGACGCCGCGCTCGAGGCGCTCCGCAGCTTCCACTGGCCGGGGAACATCCGGCAGCTGGAGAACGTGGTGGAGCGGCTGGCGGTCATGTCCACCGGGAAGACCATCTCCCTGGAGGAGGTCCGCGAGGCGCTGAGCGGGGCGCCGTCGGACTCACCCATCGCCGGCCAAGATCCGGAGGTCGGGCGCTCGCTGGCGGCGAACATGAAGGCCACCGAGAAGCGCTTCCTGGTCCAGACCCTCACCGAGACCCGGGGTAACAAAGCGCTCGCCGCCCGCTTCCTGGAGATCTCCCGCCGGAGCCTCTACTACAAGCTCCAGGAGCACGGCCTCGAGCGGTGGAAGGCGCCGGACGACCCAGGTCCACGGTGAAGTGGTCTCACGCTGGCAATCCTCGGCGAAGTCCAGGCGGCCGCAGTCAGCTCAGTGCGCCGCGGCGGCTGCCCCGGCCGCGTTCGCTCCGGGCTTGCGGAGCAGGAAGACCAGCAGGAACGAGAGGGCGAACACTCCGGCCAGGACCAGGAAGCCGGTGTTGAAGGCCCGGATCAGCGCCTGCGAGTCGAGCCTCGAGGCCATGAGCGCGTACCCGCTCTGGATGGGATCGGGGAGCCGGGCCATCGCACCCTGCGCCTGGCGGAGCTGCTCCTGGAAGAGGGGGTTGTAGGGGTCGGCGTAGCGGGCCAGGTCGCTGCGGAACTGGTGGGCGTTGTTGGTGAGCATGGTGCTCATCCAGGCCGTGCCGATGGAACCACCCAGCTCGCGGGTGAGGTTGAACAGACCAGCCGCGCTGCCGCGCTGGCGAGGGCTCAGCCCCGAGAGCGCCACCACCGAGAGGGGCACGAAGCAGAAGCCCAGCCCCAGCGAGCGCACGAAGATCGGCATGGTGAGGGCGTGGGTGTCGGCGAGCTGGGTGAGGTGCCCGTTCAGCCAGAGCGAGGCCACCAGGCCGATGGTCCCGAAGGCGATGAGCGCGCGGCTGTCCACCTTGCCGATCAACCGTCCCACCAGGGGCATGATCAGCAGCTGGATCCAGCTGCCGCGGAGGAAGAGCAGCCCGATGTCCATCGCCTCGTAGCGGAGGATGGTTCCGCAGAAGAGCGAGTAGAGGAACGACCCGGCGAAGAGCGCGGTGCCGATCAGGAAGTTCAGGGCGCTGGCCGCGCTGTAGCTGATGTTCTTGAACACCCGGAAGTCCACCACCGGGTGCTCGATCTCCAGCTCGTGCACCACGAAGGTGACCAGACAGATGGCCGCTGCACAGGCGAGGACCACGATCCGGGTGTCCTCGAACCAGCCGTCGCGGTTTCCCTCCTCCAGCACGTATTGCAGCGAGACCATGCCCACCGCGAGCAGTCCGATGCCCCGCCCGTCGATGGGCTCGCGGGCCGGCTGGAAGGTCGGCTCCTTGATGGAGGTGAACGCCACCCAGGCGGCGAGCAGGCCCACCGGAACGTTGATCAGGAAGATCCAGTGCCAGCTGGCGACGTCGATGAGCTTCCCGCCGATGGTGGGGCCGAGGAGGGGGCCGGTGATGGCGCCGAGGGCGAAGAGCGCGCCCGCCATCCCGTGCTCCTTCTGCGGGTACCGGCCAAAGAGGATGTTCTGCGAGGTGGGGATGATCGCCCCGCCACCGATGCCCTGCAGGATGCGGAACACCACCAGCGAGGGCAGGTTCCAGGCGAAGGCACAGAGGGCCGAGGCCGCGGTGAACATCAGGAGCGACCCGGCGAAGTAGTTGCGAAAGCCGAAGCGACGCTGGAGCCACCCCGAGAGCGGGATGACGGTCACGTTGGCCATGGCGTAGCCGGTGGACACCCAGGCGATCTGATCCAGCGGGGTGCCGAAGCTCGCCCGGATGTCGCTGAGCGCGACGTTGACGATGCTGATGTCGATGACCGACATCAGCGCGCCGAGCATCGCGGCGACGGTGATCAGGACCTTGTTGCCCTGGATGGGGGTCTGCTCGGCCACGCTGGTGCCCTCTGAATCAGTTGGTCCGGACGGTGACCACCGCGCTCATCCCTGGACGCAGCGGAACCTCGGGCGGCCGGTCGAGCCGGACGAGCACCGGGACGCGCTGGACGACCTTGACGAAGTTGCCGCTGGCGTTGTCGGGCGGGAGCAGCGCGAAGCGGGCCCCCGAGGCGCCGGCCAGGCTCTCCACGTGGCCCTGGAAGTCACGCCGGCCGTAGGTGTCGACACGGACGGTGGCCTTCTGCCCCGGGCGCATGTCGCCGATCTGGTCCTCCTTGAAGTTCGCCACCACCCAGACGTCCTGCAGCGGGACCAGGGCCAGCATCGGCCGGTCGGGCGAGACCAGCTGGCCCTGCTCGACGGTGCGGCGGCTGACCACGCCGTCCACCGGGGCACGGACCTCGCCGTAGCTGCGGTTGAGCGCGGCGAGGTCGTACGCCGCCTGGGCCTGGTCCACCCGGGCCTGGGCGGCCTGCACCGCGACCTCGGCGGCCTTCACCTGGTCGGGTGCAGTCTCGGCGGCGGCCAGGCGGCCCTGGGCGGTGATCAGCCCGCCGCCGGACGAGGTGAGGTTGGCCTCGGTGCTGGCCAGTCTGGCGCGGGCCTGGTCGAGATCGGCGCGGGCCTGCTCGGAGCGGGCCCGGCGGGCATCGAGGTCGGCGCGGGCGATGGCCTCGGCCCTGGCGAGCTCCTGGGCGCGCACCCAGTCGGACTGGGCCAGCCGGTCCGCGGCCTCGGCGGAGTCCACCGCGGCGCGGGCCTGGGCCAGCGTGCTCCGGGTGGCCTGGACGCTGGAGCTGGCCTGGGTGAGCCCACCGCGGGCCTGACGGAGCGAGGCGTCGGCGTTCAGCTGGGTGAGCTTGAGGTTGACCTGCGCCGAGGCGAGACCGGCGCGGGCGGACTCGAGGTCAGCCCGGGCGGAGGCGAGCTTCGCGTCGAGGTCCCGGAGGTCCAGCTGCACCAGGAGATCTCCCTGCTTCACCGACTGGTTGTCGGTGACCAGCACCTTCTCCACCTGGCCCGAGACGCGGGGGCTGATGCTCACCACCCGGCCCTCGACCTGGGCGTCGTCGGTGCTCTCCTTGTTGCGGCCGAGCACCCAGGCACCGAGCGCCCCCACGAGGGCGAGGCCGACGAGGCCGGCGAAGACCTGGGTCGACCGGCGCTGGCGGAAGCCGGACCGGGGGGGCGCGGCGGCCGGGGCCTCCGGCTTCGGGGCCGCGACCTCTCGCGGGGCGTGCTCGCGAAGGGCGGTGGTGGTGGCGGCGGACATGCGGTGGCTCCTGATTCCTGGGTCTGAGGACGAAGGGTCGTGGTGGGTCAGTCGTGGCGGAACACGTTCACCCGCGCCCGGAGCTTCTCGACCAGATCGACGAAGGTCTCGCGCTCGGCGGGGCTGAGTGCCTGCATGAGGCCCTGCATCCGCTGAAGGTGGTCCGGCAGCAGGGAGGCGATGAGGTCGGTTCCGCGCGGGGTGAGCTGGACGCGGTAGGTGCGCCGGTCGTCCCCCACCTCGCCGCGGGTGACGTGGCCGGAGTCGACCAGGCTGTCGACCAGCCCGGTCATCGCCGCGCGGGTGACACCGGTCTGGTCGGCGAGCTCGGCGGGGGTCAGCCCCTCGTGACTGGCCTTGTAGAGCTGGACCAGCACGTACCACCGGCCGCGGGACAGGCCGTAGGCCTGGAAGTGCTGCTCGAGCGCCCCGTCCAGCTCCCGGTGGAAGTACAGCAGCGGCACGCAGGCGCGCATCGCCTCGCGGTCCAGGCCGGGAATGGCCCGGGAGAGCTGCTCGATCTTCTCGAACTTGGGGCAGCTGGATGACTTCATGGGTTGATGGTTAAGGTCTTGACCATCAGCTGTCAAACCGATGTTGGCCCTGCCCGTTGTGCTCCAGATGTCAGTGGGTTGGGCGATGTTCCGAACCCCGGCACCTGGCCGGGCCTCATGTCGGGTCCTGTGCGCAAGCTCAATCTGTCGGAACTGGAATGGCTCCCCTACGCGATTGCGCCCGGGGTCGGAGGTGAGGTCCGCGACGTGGGGCGTGCGGTGGGCACGCGGAACGTGGGGCTGCGCATCCAGCGCATCCCTCCCGGGGCTCGGGCCTCGCGGCGGCACCGGCACCTGTTCCAGGAAGAGCTCCTGGTGGTGGTGCGGGGCGAAGGCACGCTGGTGCACGGCGAGGAACGGGTGGCCGTGCGCTCGGGCGACTTCGTCAGCTACCACGCGGGCGACCCCGAGGCGCACACCCTGGAGAACACGGGCCAGGGCGTGCTCGAGGTCTGGGCGTTCGGGGACCGGGTCCCGCACGAGGTCTGCGTGTATCCGGACGAGCAGGTCGCGTACGTCGAGGCACTGGGCGGGGACGTGCCACTCTCGGACGTCGAGGCCTGGGCCTCGCTCGCCGGCCGCGGCGGCGGGATCGAGGCCTCGCGCGCCGACGACGCCGAGGACTGAGCGGACGAGCGCGAGCTCCGGGATGCGTCCCGAGCAGCGGGCAGCCTCGTCTGTTATGCCGCGCCCTCCGTGACCGCCGCCCCCGTCCTCGAGGTCCAGCAGCTGGTGAAGCGCTACCGCGACGTCACCGCCCTCGCCGGAGTGTCGCTCACCATCGGCGCGGGGGAGATCTTCGCCCTGCTGGGCCCGAACGGCGCGGGCAAGACGACGCTCATCGGCGCGGTGTGCGGGCTGGTGAGGAAGACCAGCGGAACGATGCGGCTCTTCGGGGTGGACCTGGACGTGGATCCGCTCCGCCCTCGGTACGACGTGGGGCTCGTGCCGCAGGAGGTGAACTTCGATCCCTTCTTCACGGTGAGCGAGTCGCTGCGGATCCAGCTCGGGTATTACGCGCGGCCGCCGGACGAGGCGCGCATCCGCGAGGTGCTGGAGGCGCTCAGCCTGAGCGAGAAGGCGAACGCCCAGACCCGTGCGCTGTCGGGCGGCATGAAGCGGCGGCTGCTCATCGCCAAGGCGCTGGTCCACCGGCCGAGGCTGGTGTTCCTGGACGAGCCGACGGCCGGGGTGGACGTGGAGCTCCGGCGCGACCTCTGGGCGTACGTGCGCAAGCTCCGGAGCGAGGGGACGACGGTCATCCTCACCACCCACTACCTCGAGGAGGCGGAGGAGCTCGCCGACCGGGTGGGGGTCATCGACTCGGGGCGGCTGCTCTTGGTGGAGGACAAGGTCGCGCTGCTCCGGCGGATGGGAGAGAAGCGGGTGCGGATCACCTTCTCCGTCCCGGTGGGGGCCTTGCCCGCAGCGCTCGATGGCAAGGCCGTGCTGGCCGAGGACCGGCGCTCGCTGGTGGTGACCGAGCGCAACGGCCGGCCGAGCGCGGGGGAAGTTCTCCAGCAGCTCTACCGGGGCGGCTTCCCGGTGGCCGAGGTGGACACCCGGGCGAGCCGGCTCGAGGACGTGTTGATCGAGATCCTCCGCGGCGGCGGGGGTGCGGGGTGAACGTCTCCGGACTGCGCACCCTCTTCGTGAAGGAGGTCCGCCGCTTCCTGCGGGTGCCCGGGCAGACGGTGCTCAGCCCCCTCATCTCCACCACGCTCTACTTCGCGGTGTTCGGGGTCAGCCTGGGCGGACGGATGGAGGAGGTCACCGGCCAGCCGTACCTTCCGTTCATCGTCCCGGGGCTGGTGTTCCTCGGGCTGGCCAACAACGCCTTCCTCAACAGCAGCAGCTCGTTGTTCATCATGAAGATCCAGGGGACCATCGTGGACCTCCTGGTGGCGCCGCTCGGGCCCGGGGAGCTGCTCCTCGGCTTCGTGGGTGGCGGCATGGTGCGGGGGCTGGTGGTGGGCCTGCTCACCTGGGCGGTCGCCCTGGTGTTCGCCGGGTTCCAGCTGGCGCATCCGTTGGTGACCTTCGGCTTCCTCCTGGGCACGGCGTACGTCTTCTCGGTGCTCGGGCTCGTCGCCGCGGTGTGGGCGGAGAAGTTCGAGCAGATCAACTTCTTTCCCACCTTCGTGATGCTGCCGCTGACCTTCCTCGGTGGCGTCTTCTACAGCATCAGCCGGCTGCCGGAGCCGTGGCGGACGATCAGCCACTTCAACCCGATGGTCTACATGGTGGAGGGCCTGCGCTACGGGATGCTCGGGAGCGCCGCGCTTCCGCCGGGCATCGGCGCGCTGATCCTCCTCCTGCTCGCGGTCGCCTCGACCGGGGTGACGTACGCGCTGCTCGCGCGCGGCTACAAGCTCAAGCAGTAGCGGCTCAGCCGGCGGCCCGGCGACGGTCGACCTGGGCGAGGAAGCCGCGGAGGATCTCGGCCACCTGGGACGGCTGATCCAGCTGGGGCCAGTGGCTGGTGTCCTCGACGAAGACGTTGGGCAGCTCGGGGACGGCGGCGCGCATCGCCAGCGGCCCGTCGAGCCCGCGCACGGTGAGCAGCAGCTTCGGCCCGGGGAAGCGCCGGACGACGGTGGGGTCGTAGCAGAGGAGCGACTCCATCGAGCCCACGTACGTCTCGCGGGAGGTGAGCCCGAGGGTGGAGAGGACGTGCTGGCGCGTCTCCGGTCGGGCCTCGTGGAGGATCTGCTCGAACCAGGCGCGGGCGGTGCCCCGGAAGCGCTCGGGGGCGACCGAGGCCCGCCACTGGGCGAGGGCGGCCGGAGGAATGCCGGCGAGACTCCCCGACGCGTCCAGGAACACCGCGCCGGCGAACCGCTCGGGGAAGCGGGCCACCGTCTCGCCGACCACCGCACCGCCGTAGCTGTGCCCGATGATCACCGGACGGTCGAGCCCGGCGGCGGTGGCGACGGCGAGCGCGTCCTCGGCCATCGCGGCGAGGTCCCGCCGCCCGTCCACCGGGGCTTCGGACTCGCCGTGGCCGCGCTGATCGTAAGAGACGACGGTCCGGTCGGTGGCGAGGAGCGGGGCGACGGCGTGCCAGTGGGTCCGGTCGCCGCCGCCCCCATGCACCAGGAGGACGGGGGTGCGGGGCCCGCTGCCCTGCGTCTCGACCCTCAGCCGTCCCGAGCCTCCGGAGATCCAGTCCATGCGGGAAGGCACGCTACGCCCGCTCGCCCGGCCGCCGCCACCGCAACGGCGGCGTGTTACAGCAGGCCCCGCCGATGCTGGTCGCACGTCCGCACATCGAGCCCCGGCGCGTTCCGGGGGCCGGCTCCGTGGTGGTGAGCGAGATCTACCTCTCGCTCCAGGGGGAGTCGTCTCACCAGGGGCTGCTCTGCAGCTTCGTGCGGCTGACCGGCTGTCACCTCCGGTGCCGGTGGTGCGACTCGGCGTTCGCCTTCCGGGGCGGGACGCGGATGTCGATCGGAGAGGTGGTGGAGCGGGTGCGGGCGCTGGGCGCACCGCGGGTGGAGATCACCGGCGGCGAGCCGCTGCTCCAGCCGGGGGTGTACCCGCTGATGGAGGCGCTGCTGGAGGCGGGGCTGGTGGTGCTGCTCGAGACGTCCGGAGCGATCGACGTCCGGCTGGTGCCAGCAGCGGTGCACAAGATCGTCGACGTCAAGTGCCCGGGCTCGGGCGAGGCGGACCGGAACGACTGGCGGTGCCTGGAGAGCCTCACCGAGCGCGACGAGCTGAAGTTCGTCCTGGCCTCGCGCGAGGACTACGACTGGGCGAGGGCGCGCATCCGCGAGCGGGGGCTGGAGCGCGGCCCGGCCGGGCTGCTGTTCTCGACGGTGCACGGGGAGCTCTCCCCGACCACGCTCGCCGAGTGGATCATCGCCGACCGGCTCCCGGTGCGCTTCCAGCTGCAGCAGCACAAGGTGCTCTGGGCCCCGGACGCGCGCGGCGTGTGAGCCGGGCGTTCGTCACGGGACGGGGGCCCGCGCAGGTCGGGCTCGCCCATCTGTTCGAGCCGCTCGCGCTGCCGTCGCCCCGGGCAGCTCGGCTGCGGCCGGTCCTGGAGGGTTTCACCGAACCGGCGCGAGCAGCTCGGCCAGGCTGACCCGGGTGGCGTGGACGCCCAGGCACACCGCCGCCACTCCCACGCAGGCGAACCAGGCGGGCACCAGGAAGGCCTTCCGCCGGTGCTCGAACTGGCCCACCGCGAACCAGGCGACGTAGGCGGGGACGAGCAGCACCATGAGCCCGGTCCCCAGGCTCCTGGCGAAGGCGTGCCGGAGGATGGGGAGGGTCAGCGCTGCCGCGGCGATCGAGAAGAGTGCACCCGTCCAGGCCAGCATCGTGCGAAGTTCCCCTGCTCGGGGAGGTCTCTATCATGGGTGCAGTCCGCAGCGTCCTCTTCTGGGCCCTGTTCGGTGCCCTGCTTGGCACCTGGGTCGGTGCCTTCATCTCCCGTGCGTTCCTGCCGTGGTTCAATACCCCCGGAGCCGGAATCCAGTCGCAGTGCGCCTGCGAGCCGCTGGCCATCAGCACCGTCTCGCACACCATCACCATCGAGCTCGGGGGGATGCTCACCGGCGCGATGGTGTTCGCGGTCCTGGCGATGGTGCTCGGCGCCGGCCGGAAGCGGAAGGTCGAGCCACCGGCCCCCGCGACGCCCCCGGCCGCCGCGGCCTGAGCAGCGCCATCTTCTCGGGGCGGGTCAGCTGCTTGAGCGCCCACTCGCGCTTCAGGGCGGCGCTCCGGTCCGTCGCGGGCTCGGCGTAGACCAGGCGCACCGGCAGCCGGCTCCGGGTGTAGGCCGCCCCTCGCCCGCGCCGGTGCATGCCCAGGCGCGCCTCCAGGTCGTTGGTCGCGCCGGTGTACAGCGAGCCGTCAACGCAGCGGAGCATGTACACGCACCAGTCGTGCATCGCGGGTCAGGCTGGTCAGCCCGGGTGGGGCCATGCTACGGCACCGAGCCGCCCATGGCCCGTTTCCTCCTGTCCTCGCTCGCCGTCCTCGCCCTCCTCGCCTGTCAGAAGGGCAGCTCCGCTGACCGCGTCACCTTCGACCTCGCCCCCAAGAACAAGGGGGGAACACCGGTGGCGACGTTCACCGGCGGGGTCATCACCGTGGAAGAGGTGAACCACCAGCTCTCCGGCCTGCCGCCGATGGTCCGGATGCGCCTGCAGGGCGCCGCCCCCCGGAAGGACTACGTGGAGAGCCTGGTCCGCGTCGAGCTGCTGGCCCGCGAGGGCATTCGCCAGGGCCTGCAGAACGACCCCGACGTGATCGAGACGGTGAAGAAGACGCTGGCCCAGAAGACGCTCCAGCAGCAGCTGGAGAAGAACGCACCCCAGCCAACCGACGACGAGGTGAAGGCCTGGTACGACAACCACCAGGCGGACTACCAGCGCCCGGAGACGATCCAGGTGCAGGACCTCTTCCTCGCGGCCGAGGCCCACGACGCCGCCAGGCGCAAGGCCCGCGCGGCCGAGGCCGAGAAGCTCCGGGGCAAGGCGCGCGCGCTGAAGCCCGAGGACGAGCAGGGCTTCACCGAGCTGGTGAAGGCCAGCTCGGACGACGCGCTCACCCGGCAGCTCGGCGGCGATCTCCGGCCCCTGACGCCCGGAGACCTCGAGGCCCGCTACGGCTCCGAGGTGGCCCAGGCGGCCAAGGGGCTCCAGGCCAGCGGGGAGATCTCCCCGGTGGTGTCGACCGAGAAGGGCTTCCACCTGCTCCGGCTGAAGGCGCGCACGCCGGCCCGTACCCTCCCGCTCGAGGAGGTGAAGGTGCAGATCCGCAACCGCCTCTTCAGCGAACGGCGCACCGCGGCCAGCGACGAGCTGATGAAGCGGCTCAAGGCCGAGGCGAACCTCACCTTGGACGAGGCGGCCCTGGCGCAGATCTCCGCCCCTGGCCCTGCGATGCCCGGCATGCCGGGCCACCAGGGGCCGGGAGGAATGTCGGGCGACATGCCCGGCCGCCCCGCCCATCCGCCCATGGGGACGCCACCCCCGACCGCGGCCCCCCCGCCGAAGAAATGATGCGGCTTGCCCTGCCCGGCACGGCGGCGGTGCTGCTGATCGCCGCCGGGTGCCAGCGCCGGCCTCCCGACGACCCGAGCGCGGCCCCGGTGGCGTGGGTCAACGGGCAGGTCCTCACCCGGGCGGAATTCGAGCGGGAGCTGGGCCGTTCTCTCGAGCTGGCCGATGGGACCAGCGTGCCCAACCCGGATCAGCTCGCCGCGCTCCGCCGCACCGTGCTCCAGGCGCGGGTGGACCGGCTCCTCTTCATGGAGGAGGCCGCGACCCGGAGCCTGGCGATTCTCCCCTCTGACGTCGAGCAGCGGCTCCAGCGCATGCGCGCCGACTGGCCAGCCGAGGAATTCGAGGCCCTGCTCGCGCAGCGGCACCAGACCCTGGACGAGCTCCGGGACGAGCTCCGCGCCCAGCTGGTCCAGGAGCGGCTCTTCCACGAGCTGGTCTACCCCCGGGTGGCGGTCACCGAGGAGGAGATCCGTGCCGAGATGAACGCCCACCCCGAGCTGCTCCAGGAGCCCGAGCAGGTCCACGCGGCGCAGATCGTGGTGAAGGAGCTCGACCAGGCCAAGGAGATCCGCGCCAAGCTGCGCGAGGGGGCAAAGTTCGCCGATCTGGCCCGCGAGCGCTCGCTCTCCGCCGACGCCAAGGACGGCGGCGATCTCGGCTGGTTCCCGCGAGGGGTGATGCCGCCCCAGTTCGACGAGGTGGCGTTCTCCCTCGGGCCAGGGCAGATCTCCGAGGTGGTCACCACCGACTACGGGTTCCACATCTTCAAGTTGCTCGAGCGCCGTCCGGCCCGGAAGAAGGACCTGGCCGCCGTCCGGGCAGAGATCGAGCGGCGGCTGCTGCGGGCCAAGCAGGAGCAGGCCCAGACCGATTTCGTGACCCAGCTCCGCTCGAAGGCGTCCATCCGCATCAACGAGCCTCTGGTGGCGCAGGTCGTCCCCCGCGCGCCCGCCGGACAGGCTCAGGAGACTCCCCGATGAGGCGTTCCATCCGCTCCGCGCTCGCCGGCCTGCTGCTCCTGGTCGCTCCGCTGGTCCGTGCCGAGCTGGTCGACCGGGTGGCCGCGGTGGTGAACAACGACGTCATCACCCTCTCCGAGGTAGAGAAGCGCGCCGGTCCCGAGCTGGCCAGGGTCGACCAGGAGGCCACCGGGCCGGACCGGGCACAGAAGCGAGCCGCAGCGCTGAAGCGGACGCTGGACACGATGATCGACGAGAAGCTGGTGGACAACGAGCTGAAAGAGCTCAAGGTCACCATCGGCGACAAGGAGGTCGACGCGGCGGTCGACGAGGTGAAGAAGAGCTACAACCTCACCGACGACCAGCTCCAGCAGGCGGTGGCTCGCGAGGGCTACAGCATGGCCGAGTACCGCGAGCAGATGCGCAAGCAGATCGGCCGCTACAAGCTCATCAGCGAAAAGGTCAGGAAGAACGTGAAGGTCTCCGACGCCGACGTGAAGGGCGAGTACGACCGGATGACCCGCGCCGAGGGCGAGGACTACGAGGTCCACGTCCGGCACATCCTGATCGCCGTTCCGCGCACCGCCTCGCAGGCGCAGGCCGACCAGGCCCGGCGCAAGGCCGCGGCGGTGGCGGTGGAGGCCCGTGAGCCCGGGGTGGACTTCGCCCAGCTGGCGAAGAAGCGCAGCGAGGGGAGCAGCTCGTCCGACGGCGGCGACCTGGGGTTCTTCAAGCGCGGCACGATGGTGCCGGAGTTCGAGCGGGTGGCCTTCAATCTCAAGACCGGCGAGGTCTCGGAACCGGTGCGAACCCAGTTCGGCTGGCACGTGCTGAAGCTGGAGGAGATCCGCAAGCTGGGCATGAAGCCCCTCGCCGAGGTGCGGCCGGAGATCGAGGAGCGGCTCCGCCGGCAGCAGGCCGAGCGGCTGACCTCGCAGTACATGGAGACGCTCCGCAACGGCGCGGTGGTGGAGAAGAAGATCTGACTCCCCTGCCCGCGGCCGGCCGCCCGCGGGTCGGCATCTCGCTCGGAGACCCCTCCGGCATCGGGCCGGAGGTCGTGGACCGGGCGCTGGCCCACCCCGGGGTCCGGCGCGCGCTGGTGCCGGTGGTGTTCGGGGACGGGCCCACCCTCGAGCGCCTGGCGACGCTCCGGCGGCTGCCGACGGTGGCGCCCGGGACGGCGCTCCCCCCTCGAGGCCCGGCCCGGGTGGCGGTGACCGAGCTCTCGGCGAAGGATCGCCTCCCGGGCAAGCCGACGCGCAACGGCGGCAGGGCCCAGCTGGCCTACGTGACCGCCGCGGTGGACGCGGCGCTCCGGGGCGAGCTGGATGCGCTGTGCACGGCGCCGGTGTCGAAGGAGCAGATCACCCGCTCCGGGGTGCGCTTCATGGGGCACACCGAGCTGCTGGCCGAGGCCTTCGGACGCGAGGTGCTGATGCTGATGGACGGGCCCCGGGTGAAGGTGGCGCTGGCGACCAACCACGTCTCCATCCGTGACCTGCCGGACGCGATCCAGAAGGGGCGACTGGTGGCGCAGCTGCAGCTGCTGTCCGCCTCGCTGCAGCCGGTGCTCGGACGGAGGCCGCGCATCGCAGTGTGCGGGCTGAACCCGCATGCCGGCGAGGGCGGGCTGCTCGGAGACGAGGAGGTCCGGACCATCGCCCCGGCCATCGCCCTGGCCCGTCGGCGGGGCGTGGACTGCACCGGGCCCTGGCCAGCGGATGGCCTGTTCGCCCGCCCCGACCACATCCCCGCGGACGTGGTGCTGGCCATGTTCCACGACCAGGCGCTGGTGGTGGCCAAGGCGCTGGACTTCGATCGAACGGTGAACGTGACGCTCGGGCTCCCGGTGCCCCGCACCTCGCCCGACCACGGGGTCGCCTACGCGCTCGCCGGGAAGGGGAAGGCGAGCGCCGAGCCGATGGTGGCGGCGCTTCTCAAGGCCGCAGAGCTCGCCGCTCCCCGGAGGCGGGCGCTCAGCCCAGGGAGGTCAAGGTGATCTCGGCGATCTCCGGCGTCGAGAACAGCCGCATCGGGGGTCCCCAGAAGCCCGTGCCCCGATGCGCGTACACCCAGACACCGAGCAGCTTGCGGAGCCCCCGCACGACGGGCTGCTGAAGCCGCACGAAGAGGTGGAAGGGGAAGATCTGCCCACCGTGGGTGTGGCCCGAGAGCTGGAGGTCCACCCCGTGCGGCGCCGCACCGGTCACCGCGCGGGGCTGGTGGGCGAGCAGCACCCGAGGGACCCCGTCGGGGGCGCCGGCGAAGACCAGCTCCGGGCGGCTCTGGTGATCGGCGAGGAACCGCCCCCCGTGTAGATCGGGCATTCCGCCGATGACCAGCTGGCCGCCGTCCCGCTCGACCACGCGGTGCTCGTTGTGCAGGACGGTGAGCCCGAGCTCCTCGACCATCCGCACCGACTCGCGGCCGCCCCAGTAGTACTCGTGGTTGCCGGTGACGAAGTACACCCCGTGCGGGGCGTCCAGGTCGGCCAGCGGCCTCAGCGCCTGCTCCACCACGTGGGCAGGGCCGTCCACCAGGTCCCCGGTGATGGCCACCACGTCGGGATGGAGCGCGTTCACCCGGTCCACCACCCGGCGGAGGAATTCCTCGCCGAGGCGGTCGCCGATGTGGAGGTCGCTGATCTGGACGATTCGCAGCCCGGCCACGCCCGGCGCGAGCCTCTCCAGTGGCACCTGCACCCGGCTCAGGACCAGCCTGCCGCGAGCGGTCCAGATGGCGAAGGGAACGAGGAGCGCCGTTCCGGCGGCGATGAGCAGCGCCTGCACCCGGGCCTGGGCCAGCGCCTCGGCCGCGGCCGGCCAGCCGTTCAGCAGGCCGAAGAGCAGCCGTCCCAGATCCGTGACGAGCGTGACCGTGAGCAGCACACCCGAGGCACCCAGCCAGGCGGTTGCCAGGGGCGGCAACACCCGGCTCGGCCAGCCGCGATCCCGGCGGCTGAACAAGAAGCCCACCGGAACCAGGGCGACGAGCAGCGCGAGCAGCACACACCCGGCGATGGTGACCGGCAGCGGAAGCACCGGATCCACGAAGAGTCGCCGTGCAACATAGGCGTGAAGAAGCGCGAACAGCGCCAGCGCGGTGAGGAAGGGTGCGAGGAAGCCGGACCGGCGACGTGAGCTCATACAGTGGCGAGGAGGGCTAACGGGTACAGGCCCTTCCTGCATGCGCCGGAGCCGCGGGCCGAGCAGTTAACCGTGCGGAAAGGAACCCTTCCCCGGGCCCGAGGCAATCGCCGGAGACGGTGGGCGTCTCTAGGGCACGGCGGCGGAGACCGCTGCCGGTGAGAGGGAAGGAACGGAAGGGCAGTCATGAACTCGATCATCTCGGAAAAGCGATTCGCCTTCGTCGCGTTGCCGCTCCTGCTCGCGACCCTCGCACTGTTCTACGTGCTCGGGGCGGCCGCGCTGTTCGCCGAGGCAGCCCAGGCACATCAGGACATGGCCCGGCACGGGCGCAGTGAGCTCGTCTCGCCGGTCATCGAGATCCGCGGCTAGCTGCCGGGACCAGGGCGGAGAGCCGGGCTCGGTTCTCCGCCTGAAAGAAGGGCGCGCGCAGCAGGGAGGACAGCACGCGCTTGGGGATGCACCAGAGCTGAAGTGAATCCTCCCACTCACCGAGCACCGCCACCGCACGTGCCTCGGCGTCGACCCGGAACTCGTCGTTGCAGCGCTCGACGAGGTCGCGCGGATCCCGCACCTCCCAGCTCTCTTCGCCGTTCCCCGCGTCGACGATCAGAGCGATCTCGGGGTCCTCGCGGACGTCGAGCACCTTGAGGACGCGCGCCTTGCCGCCGATGCGCTCGCACAGCGGGCCGATGAGCTCGTCGGGGCGAAGGTCGAGCGCGATGCTCAACCCGCCCTCCAGCACGCCGGCGTCGCACAGCGCGGTGAGGGCGTGCGCCTCGGGCGGGATGTGGGCGCCGCTCGCCAGCAGTCCCAGATGCTCGAGGTCGGTCTTCACGCTCATGGAGCCGTAGGTCGGGTATTCAGCTTACCGGTTCCGGCGAGTTCTCGGGCGGCGGGTCGCGCGACGGCGGCGGATCGACGAACGAAGTCTCGGGCGCCACCACCTGGTTCTTCCCGCGCCGCTTCGCCTCGAATAGCCGGCTGTCGGCCCGGGCCAGCACGGCGTCGAAGGTGGCCCCGTCAGCGGGCCAGCTGCCGACGCCTGCGCTCACCGTCACCTGCCGGTACTCGCCCCGGGCCACCTGGACGGTCACCCGCGCCAGCTCGGTCCGGATGTGCTCCACCCGGAGCCCGGCTTGTCGCACCTCGGTCTCCGGGAAGGCAACCACGAACTCCTCGCCTCCGAAGCGGGCCACCAGGTCGCTCTTGCGCACCGCTGCCCGGAGGCGCGTCGCGACCAGCTGAAGCGCCCGGTCGCCCGCCAGGTGCCCGAAAGCGTCGTTGAACGCCTTGAAGCCGTCGATGTCCAGGATCGCCACGCTGAGCGGAGCGGACCGCCGGCGGGAACGCGCCAGCTCCTCGTCCACCCGCTCGACGAACGGCGCCCGCTGCGACAGACCCGTCAGGTGGTCCACGCCCACCATCAGCCGGAGCCGCTTCGCCCGCTGCGCCACCGCCGCCATGATGACCCCGCCCAGCCCGAGCAGGAGGAAGTGCACCGTCTGGCTCGCCCAGGCGAACCCATCGTGAGCGGCGTCCTCGAGGTCCAGCGGGCCCGAGGCCAGGCCGATCAGCACGGCGTACTCGAGGATGCTCAGCCCCGCGGTCCAGAGGCAGAGCCGCCAGTCGTAGCGGAGCCCGGCGCTCATGATGACCAGGAAGTACAGCTCGTAGAAGATCCGGGTGTGGGTCGCCGCTTCAGGGCCGCCCCGGAGCAGGACGAAGAGCATCGCCGCGGTGGTGAGGGTCACGTCGGCGGCGCAGCTCAGCCACGGCACCCAGCCCTCCACGACCTGGAAGGCGAGCCAGGCCAGCAGCACCGCGTAGACGACACCACCGGCGAGCAGCAGCGACAGCTGGGGCCAGCCCGGCGGCGGCGCCAGGGCGAGCACCAGCGCGCTCAGCCCGACAACGAGGAACAGCCGCACGCCCGCCACCCAGCGCTCACCGGAGGCGCGGGCGCGGAGGATCATCTGGTCGGTCTCGGGACCGATCTGTCCAACCAGCGCAGCGAACGCGCGCCGCACCCAGGCCGTGTCGGGGAGCGCCACCGGTGCGGACTGTAGGAGCCGATGGGGGCGGCTTGCGAGCACAGCAAACGGGCGTCCGTGCTCGGGCAACCGGGTCAGCCACACCCCACGAACCTTTGTCCACGTTGACGTCGCAACCACGGACCGGAGAGTGCCGGAGAGGACGGGGCGCCCGCCGCTACACGTTGAAGCGGAAGTGCATGCAGTCGCCGTCCCGGACGACGTACTCCTTGCCCTCGATGCGGAGCAGCCCCTTCTCCCGGACCGCCGCCTCGCTCCCCAGGCGGATCAGGTCCTCCCAGCCGAACACCTCCGCCTTGATGAAGCCCCGCTCGAAGTCCGAGTGGATGACGCCCGCGGCCTCGGGGGCCTTCGCTCCCTTGTGAAACGTCCAGGCCCGGCACTCCTGCTCGCCGACGGTGAAGAAGGTCTGCAGCCCCAGCATCCGGTAGCCGGCGCGGACCACCTTGTGGAGTCCGGGCTCGGACAGCCCCACCGAGGCCAGGAAGCCGGGCCGCTCCTCGGGGGGGAGCTGCTGGATCTCCGCCTCGATGCCGGCGGCGAGCGCGACCATCTCCGCTCCCTCGGCTTTCGCCAGCTCGCGGACCGCCGCGACATGCGGGTCGGTGCCCTCCTTGCCGAGCTGGGACTCGCCGATGTTCGCCACGTACAGCACCGGCTTGTCGGTCAGGAGGAAGAGATCTCCCAGGTGCTGGTGGTCGTCCGGCGACAGCTTCTGGGCACGCACGGTGACGCCTGCATCGAGCCCGGCCTTCACCCGGTCCAGCAGGGCCAGCTCGGCCTTGGCCTCGTCTCCGACCTTGCCGCCCGCCTTGGCGGCCTTCTGCGCCCGCTCCCGCCGTTTCTCGACGGTTTCCAGGTCCTTGAGGCAGAGCTCGGTGTCGACGATGTCCCGGTCGCGTCCCGGGTCCACGCCGCCCTCGACGTGGGTGACGTTGGGGTCCTCGAAGCAGCGGAGCACGTGGAGTACCGCGTCCACCTGCCGGATGTTGGCCAGGAACTGGTTGCCCAGCCCCTCGCCCTTGCTGGCCCCACGGACCAGCCCGGCGATGTCCACGAACTCCAGCGAGGTGGGGATGGTCTTCTGCGGCTTCACCAGCGCGGAGAGCTTGTCCAGCCGCTCGTCCGGGACGGGGACCACGCCCACGTTGGGCTCGATGGTGCAGAACGGGTAGTTGGCCGCCTGCGCGCCGGCCGAGGACAGGGCGTTGAAGAGCGTGGACTTGCCCACGTTGGGCAGTCCGACGATGCCGATTCCGAGTGCCACGGGCGAACGCTTCTAACGCCGGCTCAGACCTTCGGCTCGGTCCGTCCAGGGCCACCGGAGGTGCGTGAGACCTCGGCCAGGTACTGCGTGGCGAGCTCCTTCTGCTTCGCGCTGTCGAGCCGCTCGTTGAGGAGCTTCTCCGCGATCTGGATGGCCAGGTTGGCGGCGAGGTCCTTCACCTCTTTCACCGCTTTGACCCGCTCGTTCTGGATGTCGCGCAGCGCCTCGGTCTTCTGGGCCTCCGCCTCCGCGCGGGCCTTGGCCACCAGCTCCTTCCGGAGCTTCTCCACGTCCTCGGCGTTGCGACGCATCATGTCCGCGGTCTCGGCGCGGGCCTTCTGCATGACGTCCTTCTGCTCGGCCAGGAGCCGCTCGGCCTCGGCCCGCTCCCGCTTGGCCGACTCGATCGAGGCGGCGATGGACTTCTCCCGCTCGTCCACCACCTTGAGGATGGGACCCCAGGCCACCCGACGGAGCAGCAGAGCCACCAGGAAGAAGGTGACCAGCGTCCAGAAGATGAGGCCGGGACGGACGTCGACGAGGTTGGCGGCGGCGAGGACGATGGGCATGTGCGTGTCTCGTGAGTCAGGCGGCCCGGAAGCCCTCGCGTCGAGAGCTCCCGGGCCTCGAACGGATGTCAGCCGGCCTTGGTGGCGAGGAGGATGCTCACCACCAGTCCGAACAGACCGACGCCTTCGATGAGCGCGGCGGCGATGAGCATGGTGGTCCGGATGTCGCCGGTGGCCGCCGGCTGACGGCCAGTGGCGTCGAGCGCGGAGGCAGCGAGCCGGCCGATGCCCAGGCCAACACCCAGCACGCAGAGGCCTGCGCCGATTCCGGCGGAGAGGAACGAGTAGGCGAGGTTGGTCATGAGTTTCTTGTCTAGCTTTCGACGTCAGGACCCGCTTGTGGGGGGGTCGTGGATGCCCTTTTGGACGACCTCCCGCGCGCCGCATCCGGCCGCGGGGTTCTGTGAAGGCGTCTACCCCGGCGCGCTGGCCGGATTGACCGCCAGCTCGGGCTTGGCGTGCGTGCCCTGGTGGCCCTCGGAGGCGTGCTCCTCGTGTGCGTGCTCGTCGTGGTGGCCCATCGCCACGCCCATCCCGATGAAGAGCGCCGAGAGCATGGTGAAGATGTACGCCTGCAGGAACGCCACGAAGAGCTCGAGCAGGTAGATGAAGATCGCGAACGGCACCGCGACCACCGACACCGCGACGTGCCCGATGATGAAGATCAGCCCCAGCAGGCTGAAGAGCACGATGTGCCCCGCCAGCATGTTGGCGAAGAGGCGGAGCATCAGGGCGAAGGGTTTGGTGAAGAGCCCGAGGATCTCCACCGGCACCATGATCGGCCAGATCCACCACGGCGCCCCGCCGGTCATGTGCTTGAGGTAGCCGCCGAGGCCAGCCGCCTTGATGCTGGCGAACTGGGTGAGGACGAAGGTGCACAGCGCCAGCGCCAGGGTCACCCCCAGGTTGCCGGTGGCGGTGGACGCCCAGGGCACCAGGCCCAGGAGGTTCAGGGTGAGGATGAAGAAGAAGACCGACAGGAGGTACGGGGTATAGCGCGGCCCCTCTGCCTTGCCGATGTTGGGGATGGCGATCTCGTTGCGGACGAAGACCACCAGCATCTCGAGCAGGTTCTGCCGTGGCCCGTGCGGAACCGGCTGCTTGGGGTTCCGGTTCGCGCCGAAGGCGAAGAGCAGGACCACGATCGCCGAGCCGACGAACATCCAGAAGGTGTGCTTGGTGAGGGAGATGTCCAGGCACCCGGCGCCCAGGCTCGCCGGCGTCTCGGAGTCCGCCGGGCACGCCCCTGCCTTGAGCGGGATGCGCCACACCGGGAAATGGATGATGAATTCCTTGTCCGAGAGGGGGACCTGGAACTCCACCTCGGGCGAGTCCGCCACGTGCTCGAGGATGTACGTGGAGGTGTCGACCTTCTCGTGCCCTTGGTGCTCGACCTCCACCCCCGGGGCGTGGGCGGGGCCAGCGGCGTGGCCCGGCGGCTGAGCCTCCTGGGCCCGCGCGACCATCGACACCGCCAGCACTGCGCACCACAGCCACCGCCGCATCACGTCGCTCCTCGCCGCTGGCCCCTCGCGGCGACCAGCACGTACGTCATTTCCAGGCACAGGGCCACCACGAACAGCCCGAAGAACGCCAGGGTGTACGCCCCCACGTCCTCGTGCTGCGCCCGCACCCACCGGTACCCGCCGAACCACGCCCCGAGCCGCAGCACCAGCCCCGCCACGCTCGCCCCCAGCGCCACCTGGATGCTGCGCCGGACGGCGATCGACTTCCCCACCAGCACCACCGCGCTCGCCACCACCGAGGCAACCACTCCGGCCCGCGTCGCCGGCGTGCGCGCCATCCACAGCCCCACCGCGCCGACCGCTGCCAGCGCGCCCATGAACCCGGGCAGCCTCATCGCTTCTTCATCGAGCTCAGGGCCTGGATCATCCCGTAGAAGCCCGCGCCCAGCCCGAGGAAGAGGCCGAGGATGAGCCCCCACGGCGCGCTGTGGAGCTTGCCGTCGAGGAACCAGCCTGCGCCGCCCCCCACCAGCATCCCGCCCACGACGCGCCACACCGCGCTGAGGTACGGCGCCGCGGCGCGCTGCGCGCGGGCCTCGGGGCTCAGCTCGCTCCCGTCCTCGTCTTTGCGCCCGTCTTCCAAAGAACCGGCGCGCGTCTAGCACCGGGGGGCGGGCCAGGCAACAGCGCAGGATGATTGGGCCTTATCGCTTGCCGGCCCCGGGCCGAGCTACAGCGCCCGGAAGGCGTGGCGGGCGGCGGCGAGCGTGTGCTCGACCTCGCGCTCCCCCATGGCCAGGGAGGCGAAGGCCGCCTCGAACTGGCTCGGCGGCAGGTACACCCCCCGGTCCAGGAGCGCGTGGAAGAAGGTCGCGAACTTCTTGGTGTCTGCGCGCTTGGCGCTCGGGTAGTCGAACACCGGCCCCTCGGTGAAGAAGAGAGTCCACATGCTGCCCACCCGGTTCAGCGTCACCGGAACGCCGGCCGCCCGAGCCTCGGCGACCAGCCCGTCGGTGAGCCCGCGGGAGATGCTCTCCAGCTTCTCGTAGACGCCCGGTTCGCCCAGCGCCCTCAGGCAAGCCAGCCCGGCGGCCACCGCCAGCGGATTCCCGGAGAGCGTGCCCGCCTGGTACACGGGCCCGGCCGGGGCGACGGTCTCCATGATGGCCCGGCGGCCTCCGTAGGCCCCTACCGGCAGGCCTCCACCGATGACCTTGCCCATGCAGGTGAGGTCCGGGGTGAGGCCGAACAGCTCCTGCGCCCCGCCCCTGGACAGCCGGAACCCGGTCATCACCTCGTCGAAGATCAGCAGCGCCCCATGCGTGCGGCACAGCTCGCCCAGCCCCTCGAGGAAACCGGCGCGGGGAATCAGCACGCCCATGTTCCCCACCACCGGCTCGACGATGACCGCGGCGATGTCCTTCCCCCGCCGGGCGAACAGGATCCGGGCCGCACCGAGGTCGTTGAAGGGCAGAGTGAGGGTGAGCGCCGCCAGCTCCTTCGGCACCCCGGGAGAGTCCGGCAGCCCGAGCGTCTCCACGCCGCTCCCGGCCTTCACCAGGAACGGATCGCCCGCGCCGTGGTAGCAGCCCTCGAACTTCACCAGCACCTCGCGCCCGGTGTACGCGCGGGAGACCCGAAGCGCGGCGAGCGTCGCCTCGGTGCCGGACGAGGTGAGGCGGACCTCCTCCACCGCCGGCACGCGCTGGCAGATGAGCTCCGCCAGCTCGACCTCGGCGGGGTGCGGGGCACCGAAGCTGGTTCCGGCGTGCGTCGCGGCGACGACCGCCTCGACGATGGGCGGGTAGGCGTGCCCGAGGATCAACGGGCCCCAGCTGCCGACGTGATCCACGTACCGGTGGCCGTCGACGTCGGTGAGCCAGGCGCCACGGCCCTCCTTGAAGAAGACCGGCGTGCCTCCCACGCCGCGGAAGGCGCGGACCGGCGAGTTCACGCCTCCGGGGATGACCCGGCGGGCCCGGTCGAAGAGGCGCTGACTGCCGGTCCGCTCGATGCTCATCAGAGGTCCAGGGTCTCGCGAAGCTGCAGCGGCTGATACCGTAACAGGAGGTCCTTGGTCTTGAGCGCGGCGGCGAACTGCGCCGGAGTGCCGGTCAGGACCGGGAAGGTGCCGTAGTGCATCGGTGCCACCTTTGCCGGCTGGGCCAGGGCGACCGCCTCGGCGGCGCGCTCCGGACCCATGGTGAAGTGATCGCCGATGCAGGCGAGCATCAGGGTGATCTTCATCGACCTCAGCAGCTGCATGTCGGTGAACGCGTCGGTGTCACCGGTGTGGTAGATGGTCGGGCCGTTGCGGACGGCGATGACGAAGCCCATCGCGGTGCCCGCCGGGTAAGCGGCGTCGCCGCCCTTCTCCTTGGCGGTGAGCGTCGAGCCGTGGATGGCGTTGACGAAGGTCACCTTCACCTCGCCTTCGAAGAAGCTGACGGTCCCACCGATGTTGCCCGCCGAGTCGAAGCCGAACTGGTCGGCGGGGAACCCCAGGTAACGGGCGTAGGCCTGCGCCTGATCGAAGCTGGTGACCAGCCGGGCCTTGGTCCTCTTGGCGATCTCCACCGTGTCGCCCACGTGGTCGAAGTGGCCGTGCGAGACGAGGATCAGGTCGACCTTCTTGAGATCCGCGAGATCCTGCTTCCCGCTGAGGTTGAGCGGGTTGGTGATCCACGGATCGATCAGGATCACCTTCCCCGACGGGGTCACGAGCTTGAAGGCCGCGTGTCCGTACCAGGTGAGCTGCGTCTTGGTGGGGCCAGCCACCTGGGGTGGCACCGAGGACGACGCGTTCTGCGCGGCGGCCACCGGGCAGATGCAGGAGAGCAGGACGACGAAGACGCGGGCCAGGTGTCGCTTCACGAGGCGATTCCTCCGGAGCGGGTCGATGGACAGCTCGCGCCCGGCATAACAGACCCCGGCCACGGGATGCTCGCACCCAGGTGGCCTCGAGGACCGACAGAGCGTGTGACCGCGGACGGAGCCCCCGCCTTCAGTCTCCGTGCTCGCGCGCGGCCTGCTCCGCCGTCCCGCCGGCCGCCTCGAGCGAGGTCCGGGCCTGCACCACGCGGTGCGGCTCGGGGCGCTGGAAGGCTTCACGCACGCCGACGCCGCGCGGGGTGGTCTGGGCGATCCGCTTCCGCGTCCGGGCGATCGCGCTCTGGACGATCTGGGGATCCGGGTGCCGCTCGAGCGCCTGGACCCAGGCCTGGATGGCCCCGGCATCGTCACCGGCCTCTCCGCGCAGCTTGCCCAGCTCGAACAGCGCATGGGGCACGAGCTCCGACGCCGGGAACTGCTGGATCAGCGTCGCGTAGGCGGTCATCGCCTCGGGGCGCATCCCCTCCCGCATGGAGAGGGATTGGCCGACGAGCATCCACCCGTCGTCGACCAGCGGGCTGGAGGGAAACTTCTGGATCAGCGTCCGGGCCTCGAGCTCGGATTGCTGGTAGTCGCCGAGCTCGAAGTAGAGCTTGGCCACGTGGTAGCGCAGATCGGGCGCGGTCGGCGGATCTCGTGCCAGCGCGGCGGTGAGCTCGGAGATCGCGCCGCGGAGGTCGCGGTAGTGGGACTCGAGGATGCTGGCGAGCACCACGTGCGCCTCGGCCGTCTCCGGCGCGTCCGGCACCTGCGCCACCAGCTCCTTGTAGACGCTGACCGCCTTGGGCACGTCGTGCAGCTCGAGCCAGTACACGTCCGCGGCACCCCGCAGCGCTGCCGCGCGGATGTGCGCCGCCTCCGGGCCCTCCGACTTCTCCACGGTGTCCAACGCCGCGCGGTACTCGCGCAGGGCGGCCTGCGGCTTCCGGGCATAGACCAGCTCGCGCGCACGGGCGAGATGCTCGGGGCCCGAGCGGGAGCAGCCGGCCGCGATCGCGACCAGGAGCGCTATTGCGAGCAGGCGTACTTCACACACTGGATCTGCTCGCAGCGCACGCAGGACTGGGTGGGCAGGTTCGGCTCGCCGGTGTCGGCGCAGATGGCGAGATTTCCGGTCAACGGACAGTCCTCGGGCCGCACGCAGCGGACCTGTCCTCCATCGAGGCCGGTCACGGCCGACACGGTCGCCTTGCACGGGCCGCCATCACAGCCCAGGAGGAAAGCACCGGCAAGGATCGCACCGTGGACCGCGCGGCGAGGACGCACCGCGTGCCACTTGAGCACGAAGGGTGCGCCGTTCACCACACCCCACGGCTCAGCGCTCGTCGATGATCGGCACGCGGGGTCCGCCGAGGCCGGCGACTCCCGCGCCCGCGCTCGCCCATGCGCGGGGGTGCCGCCTCCTGTCGCGGCCCTTCTCGGCCTGCTCCTCGAAGAGCCGGGCCATGTCCTGGAAGTGGGCATCGCCCACGCGGCAGGCCACCTCGGTCACCTGCTCGCGCCGGGCCGCGAGCTCGTTCCACACCACGAGCCGGGCCTCACCCGCGAGCAGCCGGGCCTCGACCGCGTCCGCGGCCAGCTCGAGCGCCCGGCCCTCGGCGGCAAGGGCCTCACGGCGCGCGCGCTCCTCGGCCGGCGAGATGGCGCAGCCGAGAGAGGTGGTGAGCGCGAGGAGGAGGACGGTCCGCATGGAGTCGGTCTAAAGCTAGGGGGCACACTGGCCCTTCGCACCCCACCTCGTGTTCCGAGGTGGCAGGGAGGTGACTCAAGGGGCCCTGAACGTCGCGTAGTGAACGGCCAGAACGACGGGCGTCCGACTGCTTGGATGCTTTGAGCGCACGCAGCGGGGCGACGCCCCGGGTACCGAATTACCCGGGGGCGGGCATTTGCGCGATGTGGTCGACGCAGCGGGGCAGCAGCCGTGACGCAAGCCGACGCAACGACGATTCGGTCGGAATCCGGCCCCTGCTCAGTCCGGGGTGCTAAGCCAGCGAAGCGCTGAGGTCGGTCCCCTCGAGCGTCCGCTGGGCCGGCAAGGGAAAGTGCGGACGTGGTGAGGGGACCGACCCGCGCGAAGTCTCCGGGGAGGTGTCAGACACCTCGTTCGGGTCGGCACGAAGCCCCGTCGTGGGGCTCAGACCTTGGGCACCGCCCGGAGGACGGCCTTCCCGTCCTTGACGAAGACCCGGTACTCGACGTCGCGCGCGTTGTGCCGCTGCAGCAGCTCGGGGACCTGCTTCTTGAGGCTGGCGACGACCGCGTCGAAGGAGAGCCGCGCGGTGTCCTCGTTGCAGCGGCGTTTCGCCTCCACGTACGCCCGGTACACGCTCCGCAGCCGGTTCTCGGACAGCGGATCCGGTGGCGGGGTCCCGGCGATGTGGACGACGGGATCGGAGGCCGTGGGCGGTGCCAGCGGCGATGCGGGCTGTGCCCCCGGTCCGTTCTTGCCGGGCACGGGCGGCCGGGCCGCGGCTGCCGGCTCGGTCCCGGGGGCCGCGGGCACCTCCGGGGAGGAGCTCTTCCGGCGGCGCCGCGCCTTGTACAGGTCGCGCCGGTACCTGCCGTCCTCGATCTCCTGGAGCGTGCGGGTCCAGAGTCGCTCGTAGGTCGCCGCGGTGGCCTGCAGCGCCTGGATCCGGAAGGAGATCGCCGAGTTCCGTGACGGCACCATCTTCAGCTCTGCCATCCGCTTCTTGAACTGCTCGTGGACCCTCGTCGGCGGACGCTTCTCCATCCCGAGGAAGAACTGCTCGTACAGCCCCCGGAGCGCGTGGAGCTGCGCCTCGACTGCGTCCACCTCCAGCGAGACCTGGGCCCAGCTCGCCGCGGTGGCAGCGCCGCTCGCCTTCTCTCTGTCCTCGGGGCTCGGCGGGGGAGGCATCGCCAGCCTCAGGATTTCAAGTCACCCGGACGCGGCGCAAGTCGGCGCAGGTGGGCGGCCCCCCGCCCCACGGCGACTCAGGCCGGCTGGGCCCCCGACGCCGAGGGAAGCTCGCGGCTGCCGCCCGGGCGCCGGACGAGGAGCGTCACACCCAGGGCGAACATCACCAGCGAGATGAGCTGGCTGGTGGAGATGTTCCACCAGGCGTCCAGCGGAACCTGGTCGATCAGCTTGTGGAGGGTGCCGCGCTCGAAGTCGCCCCGGAACAGCTCCACCGTCGTCCGGATGATCGAGTAGCCGATGAGGTACAGCGCCAGGATCTGCCCGTGGAAGCGCCGGTACCGCCGGGCGATCATCAGGGCGACGAACAGCAGCAGCTGGGCCAGCGACTCGTAGAGCTGGGTCGGGTGGATCGGCAGCGTCGTCCCGTGCTGCGCGACCCACTCCGAGATGCGGATCGCCCCCGGCACCGGATGGTCGAACACCTGCCCGGTGGATTCGATCACCCAGCGCCGGAGCTCCTGTCCCTGGCTGTCCCAGGCGATGGCTCCCGCGGTGGGGTGGCCGAAGATGTCCAGCGCCCGCGAGGCTCCCGGGAACCGCACCGCCCAGGGCAGGTGGATGGACGCCGGCTTCCCCCAGCAGCAGCCCGCCGCGAAGCAGCCGAGCCGACCGAACGCCTGGCCCAGGGCCACGGTGGGGGCGATCACGTCGGCGAGGCGGAGGAAGGGGATCTTCCGCTCGCGGCAGAACCACCACACCGCCGACGCCGCGCCGATGAAGCCGCCGTAGAAGACGAAGCCCCCGCCCAGCGCCCCGATGAGCCGCGACGGCTCCGAGAAGACGTGGGCCAGCCCGTCCAGGAAGTCCCTGGGGGTGACCAGGATGAAGAGGATCTTCGAGCCGACGAAGGCGCTGACCACGACCCACACCGCGAGATCCATCACGTCGTTGCGCCGCTTCACCCCCTCGGCACCGCCCCACTCGCGCTCGGCGAGCCGGGCCGAGACCATGATCGCCGCGACGAACCCGGCCATCAGCATCAGCCCGTAGGTGTGCAGGGGGAGGCCCTCGCCCTTGCTCCCGAGGAAGGCGGTGGGGGGAAGCGCGTAGTGGAGCCCGAAGTAGATGAGCACCGCGAAGAGCACGCCGTAGATCGCCGCGCGCTGCGTCCGCTGCTCCCGCGTCGGCGGCAGCTCCTTCCGGGTCTTGGGATCGACCGAGCCAGGCGCGTTCCTCCACCCGGCCCAGATGCCGTACCCGAGGAGGAGCACGGCGGCCAGGTGGAGGAGCGCCTGGGACAGCGGAGTGTCGAAGCGGAGCTGGATCAGCGTGGGCAGCACGGCCGAATTCCTATCACCTACGGCGCCAGCGCCGTCTTCCGCTCGCGGCGAACGATGCCATCGACGAGCAGGAGGAGGACCCCGACCACGATCGCGCTGTCGGCCACGTTGAAGGACGGCCAGGTGTACACGTTCTTCCAGTGCGCCTCGATGAAGTCGATGACGAAGCCGCGCGCCAGCCGGTCCACCCAGTTCCCGATCGCCCCGCCGAGCACCAGCGGCAGTCCGCCCAGGGCCCAGCGCTCCTCCCTCGCCCCGCTCAGCCGCAGGTAATAGAGGGTGATCAGCACCACCGCGCCGATGGAGACCAGGTGGAAGAGCGGCCCCCGCGCCCCCGCCGGGAGCCTCCGGAACAGCCCGAACGCCGCGCCCGGATTCTCCGCGTAGCGCAGCATCAGGAAGTTCTCGCTGAGGACGATGGGCCGCCGCGGGCGAAAATGCAGGCCGTCCCAACCCGGGGCCGGGGCCGGACCGTAGAGCGCTCCGAGCCGGGACCCGACGGTGGGGAGCCCGTCGAAGCGCGTGGTGAGCGCCGCCACCATCTCGTACTTCACCCACTGGTCGATCAGGACCAGGGCCAGCGCGCTGACGTAGAGGATGACCAGCTTCCGGACCAGGGCCGGATCCCGCGCCAGTGCTCCCGGCGAACGGGACGCTGCCACCTGCTCGACCCCGGGACCCGTCACGAGAGCGCCTCCTGGCACTTGGGACACACCTCGGCGCCGGCGGCGACCTCGGGCGCGTACGTCCAGCACCGCGGGCACTTGGCGCCGGCGGCCTTGCGCACCTCGATGCCCAGGTGCCCCGCGCCGGGAAGGGAGGCGGTGGCCTGCACCATCCGTTCGGTCGGCTGCGCCTCGAGCGCCACCTGGCTCACGATGAGGAGCTGGGGCAGCTCGCGCAGATGCCTGGCGAGGAAGGCGTGGCCCTCGGCGTCGGCGTGGAGCACCACCCTCGCCTCCAGCGAGCTACCGATGAGCTTGTCGCGCCGTGCCGCCTCGAGCTGCTGCTGGACCGCCGCACGCACCGAGAACAGCCGCTCGAACATCTCCATCAAGGCCGGGTCTTGCCGCCCGGTGGCCTCGGGAAGCCCGGCGAGAAACACCGAGGGCGTGGGACGGCCCGGCAGATACTCCCAGACCTCCTCGGCGGTGAACGAGGTGACCGGCGCGAGCAGCCGGGTCACGTCCAGCAGGATGCGGTGGAGCACCGTCTGCCCGCTCCGCCGCGCATGTCCGGACGCCTTCCAGGTGTAGAGCCGGTCCTTGGAGACGTCGAAGTGCACTGCGCTCAGGTCGCTGCCGCAGAAGTCGACCAGCGCGTGGTACACCAGGTGGAACTCGTACTCGTCGTAGGCCCGGCGCACGCGGGCCACCACCTCGTCCAGCCGGGCGAGCACCCACCGGTCGAGCGGCAGCAGCTCGGCCTCCGGCACGGCGTCCCTCGCCGGGTCGAAGTCGTAGAGGTTGCTCAGCGCGTAGCGAAGGGTGTTGCGAATCTTCCGGTACCCCTCGGAGAGGTTGCGCAGGATGGCGTCCGAGAGCCGGACGTCGTCGTGGTAGTCCGCCGCCGCCACCCACAGCCGGACGATCTCCGCGCCCGACTGCTGGATGAGCTTGTCCGGCTTCACCGTGTTTCCGACGGACTTGGACATCTTCTTTCCCTCGCCGTCGACCACGAAGCCGGCGGTGAGTACCTCCCGGTACGGGGCGTGGCCGCGGCTGCCCACGCCCACCAGGAGGCTCGACTGGAACCAGCCGCGGTGCTGGTCCGAGCCCTCCAGGTAGAGGTCCCCCGGCAGGCCCATGTCGGGATGGCGCTCGCTCACCGCGGCGAAGGCGCAGGCCGAGTCGAACCACACGTCGAGGATGTCCGTCTCCTTGCGGAGGGCGTTCCCACCGCACGCCTCGCAGCGGAGCCCCGGCGGGGCCAGCCGCTCGAGCGGCGCCGAGTACCAGACCCCGGTGCCCTCCTTCTCCACCGCGTCCGCCACCCGCTCCATCAGCTCGGGACTCACCACCGACTCGCCGCAGCCGTCGCAGAGGAGCACCGGGATGGGCACGCCCCAGGTCCGCTGACGGCTGATGCACCAGTCCGGCCGGTTCTCCACCATTCCCCGGATGCGCGAGCGGCCCCACTCCGGCACCCAGCGCACCGTCTGGTCGATCTCGCTCAGCGCCCGCCCCCGAAGCGTCGCGTCGAGCCCCCCGGTCGCGTCGAGCGGCCGGTCCATGGCGATGAACCACTGCGGGGTGGCGCGGAAGATGATCGGGTTGTGGCAGCGCCAGCAATGCGGGTAGCTGTGCTCGACGCTGTCGGTGGGCTTGTTGAGCAGCACGCCGCGGTCCACCAGCAGCTGGACGATTCGCGGGTTGGCGTCGAACACCTTCACCCCGCGCAGCTCGGGCGGTTGCACCGTGTCGTCGTACCGACCATCGGCCCGCACCGGGTTGTAGATGTCCAGCCCGTACTGCAGGCCAACCTCGTAGTCCTCCTGCCCGTGCCCCGGCGCGGTGTGGACCAGGCCGGTGCCCTGCTCGAGCGTCACGTGCTCGGCGAGGACCACCAGGCCCTGACGGTCCACGAACGGGTGCCGGTAGGCGAAGCCCTCGAGGTCCTTCCCGGTGGCGTACCCGAGGATGCGCCTGGGCTCGACCAGCGAGGCCGCGGAGAGCTCACCGCCGGCCGCCGCCACCGTCTTCACCGCCAGCTGATCCGGGGCGATCTCCCCGAGAACGCGCGGGAGGAGGTCCTTGGCGACCACGACCACCCGCGGCCCGAGGTCGTAGAGGACGTACTCGAGCGCGGGGTGCACCGCGACCGCCAGGTTGGCGGGCAGCGTCCAGGGCGTGGTGGTCCAGATGACGAGGTCCACCGCCTTGCCCCGGAGCGCGGGGAAGGCGTCGGACAGCGACTCCCGGCGGCGCTCGGGCATGAGGCCGGGGGCACCAGCCTCGGTCCGGAAGGCGACGTAGACCGACGGGCTCCGGTGGTCCTCGTACTCGACCTCGGCCTCGGCCAGCGCGGTCTGGTCGGTGATGCACCAGTACACCGCCTTCTTCCGGCGGTAGATGAGGCCGCGGCGGGCGATGCGGGCCAGCTCCCGGAGCTCCTGCGCCTCGTAGGCGAAGTCGAGCGTCCGGTACGCCTCGTCCCAGAGGGCGAAGTTGCCCATCCGCTTGCGGACACTGGCCTGGATGCCGATGTACTCCAGCGCGTAGGCGCGGCAGGCCTCGAGGAACTCGTCACGCGAGAGGTTGCGCCGGTCCACCTTCCGGTCGCGCAGCCGCTTCTCCACCGCCTGCTCGATGGGGAGGCCGTGGCAGTCCCAGCCGGGCCGGAACGCGCAGAGCAGGCCGGCCATGCTCCGCGACTTGACCACGATGTCCTTCAGCACGTGGTTGAGCGCGTGCCCCGCGTGGAGCTCGCCGTTGGCGTACGGAGGTCCGTCCAGGAACACGAAGCGGGGTGCGCTGGCGTTCTTCCGGAGCAGCGCCCGGTAGGTGTCCTCGGCATCCCAGCGAGCGAGGATGCGCGGCTCGAGCTGGGTGAGGTTCCCCCTCATGGGGAAGTCGGTGCGCGGCAGGTTGAGGGTCTGCTTCCAGCGGCTGTCGCCCGAGGCGTCGGACATGGCGTGACGAGAGGGGAAAGTCCGCTCGGCTAGCACCCTCCGTCCCGCCGCGCAAACCACACGGCGCAACGGTGCTAGGGTCCGCGGCCCGCCGTGGCCTCGCCGAGGAGACAGCGCACGAAGTCGCGGGACCGTCGCCCGCCGAGGCGGTCCGGGCCGGCAGACCGGCGGGTGGTGGCCATCCTCAGCCGGAAGCGCTCGCTGTACTCCACCCGGCGCCTGGTGGAGGCCATCCGGGCCCGCAACCACCGTCCGCTGGTGCTGGACACCCTCCGCTGCAACCTGGTGCTGACCGCGGGTGCCCCGCGGATGGTCTTCCGGGGAGTCGAGCTCCGAGGCCTGGACGTCGTCATCCCCCGCATCGGCGCGTCCATCACCGGCTACGGCCTGGCGGTGGTCGAGCAGCTGGAGATGATGGGCGTCCCCGCCCTCAACGGGGCGCAGGCCATCGCCCGGAGCCGGGACAAGCTGCGCTGCCTGCAGCTGCTCGCCCGTTCGGGGCTGCGGATTCCCCGGACCGTCATGGCCCGCGACGCGAGCAACGTGCCCCGGCTCGTCGACGAGGTGGGTGGCCTGCCGGCCATCGTCAAGCTGGTGCGCGGGACGCAGGGGGTGGGGGTGATGCTCGCCTCCACGATCCCCGAGCTCCAGGGAATTCTGGACACCTTCCAGGGGCTCGGCCAGGAGATCGTCCTCCAGGAGTTCGTCGCCGAGTCCCGCGGGCGCGACATCCGGGCCCTGGTGGTGGGCGGACGGGTGGTGGGGGCGATGCGCCGGCGCGCGAAGCGGGGCGAGTTCCGGAGCAACCTCCACCGCGGCGGACGGGGGCGGCCGGTCGAGCTGGAGGCGGCGTACGTGGAGGCGGCGCTCCGGGCCACCTCGGTCGTGGGGCTCGAGGTGGCGGGCGTGGATCTGCTCGAGACGAAGGACGGGCCGACGCTGCTGGAGGTGAACTCCAGCCCCGGCTTCGAGGGCCTGGAGCGTGCAACCGGGCTGGACGCCGCGGGGGCGATCGTCGAGCGGGCGCTGACGCTGTCCCCACAAGCGGATGTCGTGTCGCGTCGAGCGCTCTGAGCCCGGGCCAGTACGCCATGCAGGCGAGCGTGGTGTTCAGTCTCCGGTGTGCGCTCCACAGCGACCTGCCGGGGCAGCCTGGATGCTTTGCGACGGGGCGTCGACGACACCGTTGTCGTCCGTCGGCCGCGTTCTCTACAGTTCGGCCTCACCCCACCGCATGAGCCGAACTCCGAAGCAGAGTCAGGTGCTGGTCTACCAGGACGTGCTCTGCCCCTGGTCCTGGCTTGCCGAGCTGCGTCTGGCGCCGCTGCAGCGCGAGCTGGCAGACGTACTCCGATTCGTTCCTCGCCCCTATCCACTCCGACCGATGGAGTCGCTGCCGAGCGAGGACGAGATCGCCCGCGCGGTGCGCGAGCTCCAGTCGGCGGCGAAGGAGCGCGAGGCGTTGCCGCTCCTCCCCGATCTGTGGACCTCCGGGGACCCACCCCGCTCGAGCATCGAGCCGCTCGCCGCCCTCGAGGCAGCGCGGCTGCAGGGTGAGGCGGCCCGGCTCGAGCTGCAGACCCGGCTCCGCCAGGCGGCGCTGGAGCAGGGGCTCAACGTCACCCGGCCGGACGTGGTGTTCGAGCTCGCGGCCCGGGCGGGACTGCAGATGAATCGATTCGCCGCGGCGTTCGGCTCGCCGCAGACCCGGCGCTTGATCCGCGAGGAGTACCGGCTGGCCCGTGACCGTGGCGTCCGCCGCGTCCCGACGCTGGTCATCGCCAACCGGTGGATGATCTCCGGGCCCCGGGAGACCGGCGAGTACCGGGACCTGCTGCTGGCCTGCGTGGGCAAGCTGGAGCGGGCCCGTACGCCGGCGCTCGAGCGGCTCGTCCACTGACGGACAGCCCCGGGCGCCCGGGTCAGGACCAGTCGACTGGAGAACACGCCCACCGGGCCGAGCGGGTGGATGCTGGGCGAGGGGACGATGGTCGACGGGAACGTGATGCCCGGAGCGGGCGTCCCCGATCAGGAGGCCGATGACATGGCCGCCGCGCGCGACACCTGGCCGTGACCGGGCTCGCCCTTGCGCTCGCGGCGGCGCTCGTCGCTGCGAGTCCGGGTCCGGCCGATGCCGGCGTGGCCGGCTCCGGCGACGCGACGGCGGCGGGCGACGGCGGCATTTCCGGCGGAGATCGGAGCACCGGCGCAACCGCGACGAGTGAGGCGCCACTGGTGGGCGAGACGGTGGTGACCGCCAGCCGGGCACCGAGACCGCGGAGCGAGGTGCCCGCGGACGTCACGGTGCTCGACCGAACGGACCTGGAGCAGTCGGCGTCACCGCTGCTGGACGACGTGCTCCGGCGCGTCCCGGACGTCGGCACCTTCCGCCGGTCGTCGAGTCGGGTGGCGGACCCGTCGAGCCAGGGCCTGAACCTCCGCGGCGTGGGGCCCTCGGCGGTCTCGCGCGCCCTGGTGCTCGTGGATGGGCTCCCGCTCAACGAGGGGTTCGGCGGCTGGGTGTACTGGCAATCCCTGCCCGGGCTCTCGATCGGCACGGTGGAGATCGTGCCCGGCGGAACCTCTGCGCTCTACGGAAGCGCCGCGCTCGGCGGAGTGGTCAACGTGCGCTCCCGGCCCCTGGACACGGCCGGCGTGGAGGCCGACGTGTTCAGCGACACGCTTCCCTCGCTCGGAATCGGGCTGCGGGGCGTGCAGCGAGCCGGGCCGGTGGCGGTGGAGCTCACCTCGGAGTTCCTGGGGAGCAACGGCTACATCGTCGTCGCCCCGGAGCAGCGCGGGCCCATCGACGTGGCTGCTGGAAGCACTCACGTCTCCCTGCAGGGCCGGGTGCAGGCGGATCTCGATGCGCGCACCCGGCTGGGAGTGAAGCTGGGCTTCTTCGATGAGCACCAGAACGGCGGGACCGAGTTCACCAACGCTGAGGCCCAGGTCCGGTCGATCTCGGCCACCCTCGGGCTGGGCGCCCCGGAAGCGCCGGACGTCGAGCTCGCGGCCTGGTTCCGCAACGAGGTGTTCCGCCAGCAGCGCGCACGCATCGGGCCGGACCGGGCCTCGGAGGCACTGGCCGGGGAGCAGCGCGTGCCGGCGGACGACGAGGGCTTCTCGGTGCTCTGGCACGCGCCACCGTGGGGAGTGCAGCGCCTCGACGTCGGCGCGGACCTCCGCCGAATCTCCGGCACCGCCTCGGAGCGGCTCTTCCCGGCCGCGGTCACCCCCACGACGCCGCTGGAGCGCGTCGGGGGCGGGTTGCAGCTCTCTGCCGGGGTGTTCGTCCAGGACACCGTGCGCCTGGGCCCAGTGACGCTCGTGCCCGCGCTCCGGCTGGACCACTGGCACAACGACCAGGGGCACCAGCAGACCACCACGCCCAGCGGAGAGACGGTCCAGGATTTCGATCTCCGGCACGAGACACAGCTCAGCCCGCGCCTCGGCGTGCTCTGGCAGGTGCTGGACTCGCTCGCGCTCCGCGGCTCGGTCAACCATGCGTTCCGGGCGCCGACCCTGGGAGAGCTGTACCGCTGGTTCCAGGTCGGCACCGTGGTGACCGCAGCGAATCCCGATCTCTCGGCCGAGACGCTGCTCGGCGCCGAGCTGGGGGTGGAGTGGGCTCCGAGTCCGGTCTTCCGGTCCCGGGTGACCGGCTTCTGGAACCGGCTGGAGGACCCCATCACCAACGTCACCATCGCGATGCCCTTGCCCGGCGGAGCCACCCGTCAGCGCCAGAACCTCGGAGTCGCACGGGTGCAGGGGCTGGAGGTGGGGCTCGAGATCCGGCCTGCCCGTGGCTGGGAGATCCGAGCGGGCTACACCTTGGTGGACTCGAAGGTGCTGGAGGCGGACCTGGCCCCGTTGACCGTGGGCAAGCGGCTCCCGCAGGACCCGGTGCACCGCATCGCGGGGGCGATCCAGGCCCGGCCCGCTCCGGGCTGGACGGCCCGGGTGGAGGGCATCGCCGCGCTGGTGCAGTACGAGGACGACCAGAACACGCTCCCCCTCGGCACCCAGTTCCGGCTGGACGCCTACGTCGCCCGGACCCTCGGCCGGGCGGTGGAGGTCTACGCCGCGGTGGAGAACGTCCTGGACCGGCGGGACCTCGTGGGCCGGGCAGGGGTGAACACCATCTCCGGCCCCTTCACCTTCAGGCTCGGGCTGCGGTTGCACGACCGGGAAGCACCCCACACCTCGCCCTGATGGTCGGGAAACGCGCGGGGAGGGCCAGCGCTTCCGGCCGACTGCGCTCTGCCCTAGGGTGCGGCCTCCGCTCATGCGCCTGTTCGCCATCGGAGACACGCACCTGCCGTCCACGCGGGGGAAGACGATGGACCGGTTCGGCTGGAGCGGGCATCCCGGGCCGCTCGCCGAGGCCTGGGACCGGATGGTCACCCCCGGGGATGGAGTCATCGTCGCCGGTGACATCTCCTGGGCCACGAGGCCGGCGGAGGTCTCGGGCGATCTCGCCTGGCTCGACGCCCGCCCGGGCAAGAAGGTCCTGCTTCGGGGAAACCACGACTTCTGGTGGGGCGACTCGGCGGCAAAGCTGCGCCGGCTGCTCGAGCCGTACCGCAGCTTGGTCGGCTTCCTCCAGAACTCGTCGGTGACGCTCGGCCCCTACCTGATCGCCGGCTCCCGGCTGTGGACCGCACCCGAGGCACCGCCCATGCCCGGCGGCGAGATGGGCGACGAGCAGGCGGACCTCGCGCTGGTGGAGCGGGAGGCGCGGCGGCTGGCACTGTCCATCGAGGACGCACGAAAGACGATGCGCGCCACTCCGGGGCTGACGCCGGTGATGGCGGTGCACTTTCCGCCGCTCTACGCCAACCGGAAACCCACCGTGTTCTCCACCCTCATCGAGGCCTTCCAGCCGCTGACCTGCGTCTACGGCCACCTCCACGGCGCCGAGGGCATCGCCGCCGGGTTCCAGGGCGAGCACGGCGGGGTCCGGTACGTGCTCGCCTCGTGCGACGCGGCGGGGTTCAAGCCGGTGCTCCTGCTCGACGGTCCCAGAAGCGCAGCTTCCATCGCCGGCGTTGCCGAGCACGGCGGCTCTCCCGTAGGTTGATTCTCGAATCAGGCTCCCATGAATCCGGTCATCACCAGCCTGCTGGTCTTCGTCGGGCTCACCGTCTTCACCTACATCATGTACGGCCGGGGCTCGGCGCTGCTGGCCATGAAACCCGCGAACCGGCTCGACCGGCTACCAGAGCGGACCCGGGCGCTGCTCCGCTTCGGGCTCGGGCAGAAGCGGATGGTGGACCCCGAGGAGCGAACGCCCGGCGTGGCGCACGTCCTCATCTTCGTGGCCTTCCTGGTGTTGGCGCTGCGCACCGTGATGCTGTTCGCGATGGGGTTCTCGGAGACGCTGCTCCAGGTCCTCTCCACGGCCACCGACCCGTTCTGGACCGATCACCCCGCGGCGGCGACGCTCTTCGACCTCTACCTCCTGGCCAAGGACCTGGTGGCACTCGGTGCGATCGCCGGCGTGAGCTACTTCGTCTGGCTCCGGGCGAAGGTGAAGCCGGCCCGGCTCACCCGCTCCTGGGAGGCGTACCTGATCCTCGGCTTCATCGCCGGGCTGATGATCAGCGAGTACGTCTTCGGCGCCTCGCGCATGGTGCTGCAGGGCGAGGGCTCGACGCCTTGGGAGCCCGTCACCTCGGCGGTGGCGATGCTGCTCTCACCGCTGCCGAGGGGCGTGGTGTGGGCGCTGGGCGGAGCGATGTTCTGGATCCACCTGACCATCATCCTCTCGTTCCTCAACTTCCTCCCGCTGGGGAAGCACTTCCACGTCATCACCGCGCTTCCCAACGTGTTCTTCCAGACGCTGGACGGCAGCAAGGCGCTGCCCACCCCGAACCTCGAGGCCGAGCAGTTCGGCACGCGGACCGTGCGCGACCTCAGCTGGAAGAACGGGCTCGACCTCTACAGCTGCACCGAGTGCGGCCGCTGCCAGACCCACTGCCCGACGTACATCACCGGCAAGCCGCTGACCCACAAGGGCGTGAACCAGGATCTCAAGCACTGGATCTGGGACCACCAGGACCAGGTGGCGAACGACCACCTCGCCCCGGGAACCGCCGCCGAGCTGCCGCCGATCATCGGCAGCGCGCTCGAGGCGGAGACGGTCTGGGCGTGCACGACCTGTGGCTGGTGCGAGCGTGCCTGCCCGGTGTTCATCGAGAACGTGCCGCGGCTCATCGACATGCGCCGCTACCAGGTGCAGGTCGAGGCGGACTTCCCCCAGGAGATCCAGCGGGTCTTCGAGGGCATGGAGCGCCAGGGGAATCCCTGGGGGGTGGGCCAGGATCGGCGCGACGAGTGGGCCGAGGACCTCGCGCTCCCGGTCTGGGACGGGCCGGGGAAGTACGAGTACCTGTTCTTCGTCGGCTGCGCCGGAAGCTACGACGACCGGCAGAAGAAGGTCAGCCGGGCGCTGGTGCGCATCCTCCGGGAGGCCAACGTCTCCTTCGCCACCCTGGGCAAGCAGGAGATGTGCAACGGCGACTCGGCCCGGCGGCTGGGGAACGAGTACCTGTACCAGACCCTGGCCAAGACCAACGTCGAGGCGTTCAACGGGCTGGGGGTGAAGGCGGTCATCACCCAGTGCCCGCACTGCTTCAACACCCTCAAGAACGAGTACCCGGCGTTCGGCGGCAACTACCGCGTCCTGAGCCACACCGAGCTGATCAGCGAGCTCATCCGTGACAAGCGAATCAAGCTGTCACGGGTGAAGGACGCGACCCTCACCTACCACGACCCCTGCTACCTGGGCCGTCACAACGGAGTGTACGACGCTCCGAGACAGGCCCTGGCGGCGATTCCCGGGCTGCAGATCGTCGAGATGCAGCGGAGCAAGCGCGAGTCGTTCTGCTGTGGCGCGGGCGGCGGTCGGATGTGGATGGAGGAGCACCTCGGCACGCGCATCAACCACAACCGGATGAACGAGGTGGCGCTGACCCTGGCCCACGCCAAGGACCCGTCGGTGCCGTTCCCCTCGGCGACGGACAGGGACCGGCCGGGCAAGGTGGGGGACTACAAGGGCCCGGGCGCGGGAACGGTGGCGGTGGCCTGCCCGTTCTGCAGCACCATGCTCCGCGACGCAGCGAACGACACCGGGCGCGAGAGCATCGTGGTGAAGGACGTGGCAGAGCTGGTCGCCGAGTCGATGGACGGAGCACCGGGGCGCTGAGCCCGCCGGCCGCTCATCCGAGGACCAGCGTCGAGTCTCCGAACTCGTGCCCGCGATACCCGCCGGCCGCGACGTGGAGCGCGTAGAGGGGCTCGAGCGAGCCGGGGAGGAATGCGGCCAGCAGCTCGAAGTGGCTCGAGTCCCTGGCGTGAATGCCCGACAGGAGCCCGTTCACCACCCGGGGAGCGAATCCGCGGGCGATCCGCAGGTCGGTGATTCCCTCTCCAGGGAGCAGCTCGCCCCCTCGCGATTGCGCACTGCCCTCGAGCGCACGGACCACCGTGGTCCCCACCGCCACCACCCGTCCGCCCCGGCGCCGGGTCTCGGCGATTGCCGCCACCGTGGCCGACGGGATGTCGTAGCGCTCGGGGAGCGGCTGGGCCGCGTCGAGGAGCGGATCCCCGGTGGAGGACAGCCCGGCGGCGTGGGTGAGCCAGGCCAGCCCCACCCCGCGGGCACGGAGACGCCCGAGGAGAGGAAGCCGCAGCGGCCGGCCCGCGGACGGCATCTCCGAGGCCCAGGGCCGTGCGGCGTAGGGCGTCTGCACGCGCGCCAGGGAGAGCGGAAGCGGCTGGTAGGCGTACTGGACCGGACGACCACACCGGTAGAGCGCCGCCCACGTCTGGTGTCGGGTGCCTTCGAACCGCACCCAGAGGAGCCGGCCGGAGATCTCCGAGCGGGCGGTCACCCTCGCTCTCAGTCCCGGGCCGAGACGAAGCATGTCTCCCGGAACGAGAACGGGGGGCGGAGGGCGAGACTCGGTGGGAGTCCGCCAGTCACCGGCCCCGAACGCCACCACCCGCCAGGTGCCACCGCGCTCCTCCCCCGCCAGGCGAACCTCGACCGGGGCGCCGTCGCCGGTCGTTCCGGTGAGCGACGCCGGAAGCGTCGCTGCGTCGTTCACCACCAGCAGGTCTCCCGGGGCCAGCAGCTCGGACAGGGAGTCGAGCGAACGGTCCACCAGGGTCCCATGCGTCGGGTCCACGTGGAGGAGACGCTCGCTGCCCGTGCGCACCCGGGCCGCGGAGTCCTCGACGAGGTGCTTCATCCCGTCGCCTCCAGCAGGGAGAGCACACGCGCCGCGGCCTGTTCGGGGCGGGCGAGGCTGGCCGGATCGGCCTCGGGCATCGCCTGGCGGTGCATCCGGGTGTCCATCTCTCCCGGGTCCACGGTGAGGAACCTCACGCCCGTGCCGGACAGCTCCGTCTGCCAGATCCGCCCCAGGTGCTCGAGCGCCGCCTTGGACACGCCGTAGGCGCCCCAGCCGGGGTACGCGGTGCTGGCCGCGTCCGAGCTGACCAGCACCACCACTCCCCGGCCGAGCAGGGCCATGTTCCCCACCAGCGCCCGGGTGAGCCGGAACGGGCCGAGGAGGTTCGTGGACAGCGCCTCCTCGAAGGCGGCATCCGCCGTGTCCGCCAGCGGAGCCAGGGGGACCGGGCCGAGACTCCCGGCGTTGTGAATGAGCACCTCGGCCGGACCGACCAGGGCTCCGGCCGTCCCGGCGATCCTCGCCGCAGCGTCGGGTGCCGCGACGTCGGCGACCACCGGATGCGCCTCGCCGCCGTGACGCTGGATCCGCTCGGCGACCCCCTGGAGCGCCTCCCGGTCCCGCGCCACCAGGACCAGGCGGGCTCCAGCGCGCCCGAGCTGCTCGGCCATGGCGGCCCCGAGGCCCCGGCTCGCCCCGGTCACGATCACTGCTGCCTTCCGAAGGTTCATCGATGTCTCCAGGCCGCAGCGATAGCGGGGCTGCTCCAGGAAATTGACCGGGGCTCCCGTCTTTTGGCAGAAGGTCACCCGATGGGCGCTCCTCCCGAAGACGTGGCCACCCGACTCGGCGAGAACGTCCGCCAGCTCCGGCTCCTCCGCTCGATGACCCAGCAGCAGATCTCCCGGCTGGCAGGCGTCCCCCGGGCCACCTGGGCAAATCTCGAGTCCAGAGCGGCCAATCCCACGCTCGCCGTCCTGCAGCGGGTGGCGATGGTGTTCCAGGTCTCGATCGAGGAGCTGCTCGCCTCTCCCCGGGCGGGAGCGCGGCACTACCCGAAGGGAGCGCTGCCCACCCGTTCCCGCGGGCCGGTGGAGCTGCGGTCACTGCTGCCCGATCCGATTCCGGGAATGATCATCGAACGGCTGGAGCTCCCCGCCGGGGCGTCGATGACCGGAGTACCCCACACGCCCGGGACGCGCGAGTACCTCACCTGCGAGCGCGGGAAGATCCGGCTCGCCGCCGGCGGTCAGCGCTGGGAGCTCGCTCCCGGAGACGTGGTGGTCTTCCGGGGCGACCAGCGCCACGCCTACTCCAACCCTGGTCAGACGCCCGCAGTGGGGTACAGCGTCGTCGTTCTCGCACCGGCGATGGCGACCTGAGGGGCCGCGGCGAGCCCCGCCCGACGCCGGAGGCCCCCGCTCGGACCCGGCTGCTCTCTAGCGGTCCAGGGTGAGCCCGCCGGTGCACTCGAGCCACTCGGCCACCCGGTCAGCGGCCCGCGCCACATCTCGATCGGAGACATCGAGCTCCAGCACGGGAAGGATCGACCGGCGGGCGGCAGCACGAAAGACGTCCTGCTCCCGGACGAACACCGAGAGATCGTCGTACTGCCGCGGGTTGCCGGACACCGGGAGACGTTGAGCGCGAGCGTCGGCGAATGACTCCGGGGTGCCCGTGCAGAGCACGATGCGGAACCCGAGTGGCTGGAGCCGGGCCTCCAGCCAGCGAAAGTCGAGCTGCTTCGCCCGGTGAAACCCCTGCCACACCTGCGTCGAGAGATGGAAGCGATCGACGATCCACGAGTAGTAGCGCTGGAGCTCGAAGAGCCGGGCCCAGGTGGCGTAGGTCTCCATCGCCCGCGCCTCCTCCTCCGGGCCATCGAAATTGATGAGGCCGCGTCCCCACGGGAAGTTGGTGAAGGCACACCACTCCGCCGAGATGAGCGGCGAGTGGTACCGGTACTTCCGTGGTCCGACGATGCGCGGGTGCTCGTTCAGCGCGAAGGCCAGCTCGGTCTTCTGGGTGAGGCGGGTACCCTCGAGGATCACCTTCGGGACCAGCTTCCCGGCCATGCTCAAAGGGAAGCAGATCTCGTGCGCAGTCGCGAGCGCGATCCAGGGCCCGCCGGCCGCCGAGGTGTGCTTCTTGGCGCCCCGCACGGGATGTGACCGTCGCGCCCACAGGTCCCGTGCATCCCGCGCCCCTGCTACCGTCGGCCTCCGCGAGTGCAGCTCCTTCCATGACGCTTCCCCGCGACGACGCCCCGCCCGGTTCCCACACCGCGGTCTCCGATCCCGTGGCGCGCGCCACGCCGGCGTTGCACACCGAGAACCTGGCGATCGTCTTCACCGACATCGTCGGCTACACCGCACGGACGTCGCGCCAGACGCGCGAGGAGAACGCCCGGCTCCTCGCCGAGCACGATCGGCTCCTCCTGCCGATCGTCCGAGCCTTCGGGGGGCGGCGGGTGAAGTCCATCGGCGATGCGCTCCTGCTCACCTTCCGGTCCCCCACCGACTCGGTCCTGTGCGGCATGGCGATGCAGGACCGGCTCGCGCGCCACGCCACCGAGCACCCAGGCTCCGAGCGGCTGGTGATCCGCGTGGCCATCAACCTCGGCGAGGTGCGAGTCGAGCGCGGCGACGTGTTCGGCGAGGCGGTCAACGTTGCAGCCAGACTCGAGCACGAGACGCCGCCTGGCGAGGTCTGGCTCACCGACGCCGTGCAGCTCTCGATGAATCGTGCCGAGGTCGAGCTGGAGGGGGTTGGCACGCGCGAGCTCCGTGGCGTCTCGCAGCCAGTCCTCATCCACCGTGTGCGCCAGGTGGCCGGCCCGCTGCCCTACGGCGGCACTGCGCTGGCCCGAGCCAGGACCTCCCCTCGCCTGCTCGACCGCATGCTCGGGGGCGGTGCCGTGCTGGCGCCGGCGCTCCGGAGCGCGGGCGGTTGGCTGACGACGGTCCGGTCGTCGCCCGGCGCGAGGCGAGCGGTGCGGCGGGGGCTCGCGGCACTCGGCGTGGCGATCGTGCTGCTGGCAGCGCTCGACGCCATCCTGGCCTCTCGACCACTCGGGCGCGCCGAGCGGGCCCTGGCCCGTGGAGATTCCGAGGCGGCCCTGGCCTTGCTCGAGCCGCTCGACCGGACGGCCGAGGTTCTCGTCCTGCGCGGACGCGCCCAGGCTCTTGCCCATCGGCCGGGTGAAGCCCTCGCCTCCTGGGAGGAGGCGGCAAAGCTCGACCCCGAGGCGCTGACGAGCGGACCGGTGCTGGCCCTGCTCGCCGACGAGCTGGGCGGCTCCCGATCCCAGTCGGCGGGAGATCTCCTGACGCGCGCCGGAAACCCGGGACGGCGGGTGCTCATCGAGGCCACCCGGTCGGACGCGTACCGGAAGCGGTGGGCGGCAGTCGAGGCGCTCCGGCGCGCACACGCCGACGATGCGGTCGAGATGCGCGAGGTCTACCTGGCCGACCTCCGGGTCCGCGACTGCAACGTGGTGGTTCGCGCCGCGGGCAAGCTGGCCGACCTCGGCGAGGCGCGAGCGATCGAGCCACTGCGCGAGCTTGCGCAGCGCAGGGCGGTGCTCGGGCTGACCGACGCGTGCGAGGCACCGGCGGCGCGTGCAGCGCTGAAGAAGCTCGAGAAGCGGTGAGGCTCCGGGCGACCTGGTTCCCGGCTCAGTCGGGGGCGATCTGCGTTCCCTGCGCGGCCGTGAGGATTCAGGAGCCCTGGTGGCCCGCCGAGGGCGTTTCCGCTGGCTCCTCGGTGAGCTCCTGCATCGTGCGCCAGAAGGCGATCCAGCCCTCGCCCCGCCGCTCGAGCGCCCACAGCTCGACGCCGTGCGCGCGCCACTCGCGGCCCCCGCGCGCGTAGGTCATGTCGAACGCCACCTCGGCCAGCGCCGCGGCAGCACCACCCTCCACACTCCGCCGGTCCTCGCGGTACGAGCGCAGGCCTGCGCCGGCGGTGAACTCGCGGTAGCTCTCGAGCAGCCGATCGCGCCCGGTGAGCCGCATGCTGAAGCCGGGAAAGACGAAGGTGATGTCCGGCGCGAGCACCGGCGCCATGTCCTCCAGCGGTCCCACGCGCCAGGCGCGCTGGATCCGGTCGAGAACACGGAGCACTCCGACCTCGGTGTCCGTTGGAGCGGCCATGGAGGGACCCCCGAAGAGAAAGGCGCGCACCCTACAGCGGAGCCTCACCGCCTTCCAGCGCCGCCAAGGCCGTGTTCCAGCCAGGTCACAGCGCAACCCGTGAAGGGTCGGGAGATCCCTGTCTATGGGCGCGGCACCAACCCACGCTCGAGCGTCGCCAGCCGGGCCATGGTCTCGGAGTAGAGGGTGTCCAGCTTGGCGTGGAGCTGCGTCACCTCGAGCCCGGCCTTGATGTTGGCCGCGTACTCCGCGTCGCTGCGGATCCGGTCCCCGGCGGCCTGGCGGTTCTGGGCGATGAGCACGAAGCAGCTGAGGAAGATGCTCTCCAGCGAGACCGCCATGGTCAGAAACCCGAAGGGGAAGGGGTCGAACGGTGGCACGCGGGGGAGCAATGAGAGATTCCAGATGATCCACACCACGAACAGCAGGGCATGGAGCAGCAGGAACGGGATGCTCCCGCTGAACTCGGCCAGCCACTCCGCCACCCGCTGGACGCGTGTCCGCTGCTGCTCCACCTCCTGGTTGGGCGAGACGCTCGACTGCGACTGGAGCAGCCGGTCCGCCTCGCGCAGCCGCTTGCCGATGACGGTGAGCACGTCGAGCGCCGCGCCGGGGTGCTTCTGGAAGAGCCCCTCCAGCGCCGCACGGTCGATCTCCACCGCCCGCGTGGCCTCGACCGCCACAGCGTCCGCGGTCCGCTCCCGTCCGTCGAGCAGCGACAGCTCGCCGAAGAAGTCACCTGGCCCGAGCAGGCCCAGGAGCACGCGCTTTCCGGTGGTGGTGTCGACCGAGATCTCCACCGCTCCCTGGGCGATGACGTAGAGCGCCGCGCCGGGATCGCCGCGGCGGAAGATGCGGCCGCCAGCGGGGAAGTCGCGCAGCCGCATCGCTGCAGCGAGCGTGGCGCGTTCCGTCGGGTCCAGCCCCTGGAAGAGGGGAACTTCGGCCAGCAACGATTCCTCGGCAGCCATGCGGGGGTCCTCCGACCCCCGTTCTGCCACGCCTGCCCC
>DATIWB010000052.1:0-8915 GCA_035519675.1 Myxococcaceae bacterium | reverse complement strand
CTCGGGGCGGATGGGGCCGATGCTCCCGCGCGCCATCTCCAGCGTCTCGGAGGTCATCTTCGCCCGCCGCCCGCCGCAGGCCTCGTCCCCGCCCCCGGAGGGTCCGCTGCTGGAGCTGCCCACCGGCTCGATGACGCCCGTCCCCCCGCCGGCGCGGGTGGCGGACACGCTGTCGTCGACCCTGGGTGCGCCACGCTGGCGGACCCCGGCGCTGGTTGGCCTCGGGGTGCTCGCCGCGGCGGTGGCGTTTTTCCTCCTGCGGGGAGGCCACTCCGGGCTCGACGAGGCGGCGAGCCAGCTCGACGCCGGCAAGGCCCGCGAGGCGCTCGCCACGCTCGAGCGGCTGGAGAAGAGCGGGAGGCCGGCGAGCGAGGTGGCGGGGCTGCGTGCGGCCGCGCTCCATGCGGTGCGGGACCACGCGACGGAGCTCAAGGTCTTGCTTGCCGCGCGCGGGGCGAGCTCGGTGATCGATCGCCGCACGCTCGCCGGCGTGGCGGAGGACCTGGAGCGCGAGGGCGGAGAAGGTCCCCGGAAGGATTTCCTGGACGGCCTCGACGCCGGGCGCTCGACCGCGGTGCTCCGGGCCATCGCCGAGTCGGGCACGACGGACGCGGCCTGGGGCGCGCTGCGCTACCTCGAGCGGCAGCACCGGACCGAGACCCTCGACCTGGTCTCGGTCTACGGCGGATGGCTCGACGGAAACGACTGCGCGGTGCGCACCATCGCCGCGCGGCGTCTGGGGGAGCTGGGCCGCCCGCAGGCCGTGGCTGCGCTGCAGAAGGCGCGGAGGAAGCGGATGCCGCACGGCTGTGGCCAGGACGAGATCGCCCAGGCGCTCAAGGTCCTCGACCGGAACTGAAGGAGGCCTGGCATGGCTCTGGAGATGCGGGCGGTGTGCGAGCGCTGCGGCGCGGCCCTTGCCCCGGACCGTCCGGCGAGGATCTGCAGCTTCGAGTGCACGTTCTGCGTCGCCTGCACCGAGGCGATGAACGGCGTCTGTCCCAACTGCGGCGGTGAGCTGGTGCCGCGGCCGCGGCGGCCGAAGAAGGCCAGCTGACCCACCACGCGCTCGCTCAGCGGACGAAGGCGGTGCCTCGGCTCCCGGGCTCGCGGGCCTCGTCGAGGATGGACGTCGGGGGATCGATTCCCACGATGTGGATGGCCTCGATGCCCTCCTCGAGCATCGCCAGCGACTCCTCCACCTTGGGGATCATCCCCCCGGAGATGATTCCGGAGGCCATCTGCTCGCGGGCTTCCGCCGCGGTCAGCCTCGGCATCCGCGTCGACGGGTCGTTCTTGTCCCGGAGCACACCGGGCACGTTCGAGACCAGGAAGAGCTTCGCCGCGCGGAGCCGGGCCGCGACTCGGGCGGCGACGGTATCGGCGTTGATGTTGAAGACGTTGCCGCCCGAGTCTCCGCCGAGCGAGCCGAGGACCGGGACGAACCCGACGGTCGCCAGCCGCTCCAGCGCCGCGGTGTCCACCGCGACGATGTCGCCGACCAGACCCAGGTCCACCGGATCCGGTCCGGCGCCGGTGATGACCGTCGGAGGACGGCGGACGGCATCGATCAGTCCCGCCGAGACGCCGGTGGTGCACAGCGCGGGAACCTCGGCCAGCCGCATCGCCGCCGCCACGTCGACCGAGACCTGACCGGCGAGGGCCATCTTCATCACCTCGAGCGTCTCCGGGTCGGTGACCCGTCGACCTCCGACGATGGTGGGCTCGAGGCCCAGTCGCCGCCCGAGCTCCGTCGCCTGGGGGCCGCCGCCGTGGACCACCGCGACGCGGATGCCCGCAGCGAGGGCCTCGCCGACCGCGGTTCCGACACTCGCCGCGAGCCGGGCACGATCGGCGGCCAGCTCGCCGCCCACCTTCACCACGAACCACCGTCCGGCGAAGTCGGAGAGAGCGGTCATGGCCAGAGCCCCGGTTCCTTCAAGGTGAGCGTCTCGTCGAAGCCCATCATCACGTTGAACGCCTGGATCGCCTGGCCGGCGCCGCCCTTCACCAGGTTGTCCAGCGCGCTGAAGCAGACCACCCGCCGGGTCGACCCGGTAGGTGCGCCGAGGGTGAAGCCGACCTCGACGTAGTTGCCGCCCGAGACCGCGACCACCTCCGGCTGTCGCCCCTGGACCACCCGGACGAAGGGCTCGCCGGCGTAACACCGGGCCCACCCCTCGTTCAGCTGCTCCGCGGTGGTCGCGGCCGGCACGTCGACGAAGCTGGTGGCAAAGATGCCGCGGGACAGCGGTGCGGAGACGGGAACGAACTCCAGCGCCAGGTCCCGCCCCCCGGCGCCGTGGAGCGTCTGGAGGATCTCCGGGATGTGCTGGTGGTCGAGCGGCTTGTACGTCCGGAGGTTCACCGCCCGGAGCGGGTGGTGCGTGGTGAGCTGCGGGTTCGCCCCCGAACCGGAGCTCCCGGTCGCGGCCACGGTGTGCACCGGGCCGGTGAGCATCCCCGCGCGGGCCAGCGGCAGAAGCCCGAGCGCGATGGTGGTCGCGAAGCACCCCGGGGAGGCGATGCACCTCGCCTTGGCGATCGCGGCACGGTTCACCTCGGGCATGCCGTAGGTGAAGACCCCCTCGGTGAGCGACTTCGGCGAGGGATGGGCGACGCCGTAGTACTTCTCGTAGGCCGCCGGATCGCGGAGCCGGAAGTCGCCCGAGAGGTCGACGATGCGCACGCCCGAGCCGAGGATGGCCTGGACGACCCTGGCGGTCGTCTTGTGGGGCATGGCCAGGAAGGCCACGTCCATCCCGGCCACGGCCTGCTCGGGCGCCATCTCCTGGAAGGTGAGGTCGGTCAGCCCGGCGAGGCTGAAGTGCACCTCGCCCACCTTCTTCCCGATGTTGTCCGCGGCGGTGACCCGCGCGACCTCGACCTGGGGGTGGAAGAGGAGCCGGCGGAGGACCTCCGCGCCGCCGTAGCCGGTACCGCCGATGAGGACCGCCTTCAGACGAGCCATGATGGCCGAGCACCCTGCCAGACTGGCGAGACTCAGGAAAGACGGCCGGGTCAGCGTCGCCGGTCCCACCGGTAGGTGAGATCCCCGGGGTCCCACGACGCGAGCGGACGCGTCCGCGGCACCTCGCGGAACCCCAGCGCGGCCAGCAGCCGGCGCGAGCGGACGTTGGCCGGAATGGTCGTGGCCCAGACCTCGTCCACGCCGAGGCGCTCCAGGAGCCAACGGACCGCGGCGCGCGCGTGACCGCGTCCACGGTGGGTGAGACCGAAGACGTAGGCGATCTCCGCCCACCCCTCCGCGTGCACCGTCGCCTCGATCCGTCCGAGGTACGGCCCATCCGCAAGGCGAACCGCGTGGTTGATCCACTGCTCCCCGGGGCGCTCCTGGCCCGCGGCACGCCGGGCGTAGCTGGCGCGCATCTGCTGCTCGGTCGCGCCGTCGGTCCCCTGGAGGTGCTCCCAGACGCGCGCGTCGCCGAGCACCGGGAAGAGGGCCGCCGCGTGCTCGGGACCGAGCGCCTCGAAGCTCAGTCCTCCGAGCGGGTCGGTCGAGGTCACCGGATCGACTCGGTGCTGCGGAGCGTCCGTCTCCCGGCAGGGGTCCGCAGATGCGCGGTGAGCCGGGGCACCCTGCCCGCCGAGCAGCGGTACGGCAGCCCGAGCAGGTCCAGCTGCCGCTGCGCGTCCGGGGCCCGTGGATGCTCCAGCTCGAGGGACTCGAGGGTGACGCCGGCATCGGGCAGTCGCGCCGCGGGGTGGGCAGGACCGCCCCAGCAGATGAGGCTCGGCACGATGCCGTCTCCGGGCAACGCGCCATCGCCGCGGACGGTGAGCTGCCAGGACAGGTCCCCGCGCTGGAACGGCTCCCAGGGGCCGACGTCGAACGGGAGCGGCGGGAGATCGGTCGTCTCCACCCGGGCCACCCAGTGCACGAGGCGCGGTCCCCCGGCGAGCAGGCCCTGCATCGCCGGCTCGTCGAGCGCGAACCAGCGCGGCCGGCCGGGAGGCGCGCCCTCGGGGTCGATGGCGATGAGTTCCAGGTAGGCGTCGCCGCCGATCCCGAGGAGCCGATTGTGCGTGCCCATCCGCGCGTGCCTTCCGCCGCCCGCCAGGGGCACTCCGAGCAGGTGCTCGAGCGGCGAGGCATCGAGTGCCGAGGCAGCGACTGCGAGATGGTCCAGCGCCGCCCTCATCGATCGCCAGACCTCACCGTTTCACCCTGACACCGGCCAGGCAGCTCCGTCCATCCTCAACCAGGAACCTCGAGCGTGCCCCGGGCGACGACCACCGCCGGGCCGCCGACCGACACCGAACGGACGTCCTCGGGCGTCCCCTCGAGGTGCACCTCGACCAGCCCCGGACGGCCCATCCAGTGCCCCTGCTCGGCGACGAAGTCCCGCTCCCGGACCAGCTGGTGGTGGAACAGGTAGGCACCCATCCCGCCCGTGGCCGAGCCGGTGACCGGATCCTCGGTGTGATCCGGCGGCACCCCGAAATGCCGGGCGAAGGTGCGGCCGCGAGGCGTCGCGCCCTCGAGGACGAACAGATGCACGCTGAAGAAGCTCTCCTTGCCACGCAGCACCACGTAGTGCGGGACGTCCAACCGCGCGCGCCGGAGCGCGTCCAGCGAGGCCACGGGGATCATCAGCTGGGGAGTCCCGGTGCTGACCACCTGGACCGGCGCGTCGGTGCGGAGGTCCGAGGGCCCGAGGCCGAAGATGCTCGCCACCGCCGCCCGGTCGAGCGTCTGTCGGAACTCGGGGCGGCGCTGGGTCATCACCACCCGTGCCTGAGCGGACCCCGGCTTCTCGTAGGCGATGGAGATCGGCCCATCCCGGAGCACGAAGGTGACCTCCGTCCGAACGCCGGTCGGAAGGAGCCGCTTCGCGTCGGCGAGCGCCGCGGTGGTGGCGATGGTCGGGTGACCGGCGAGCGGGATCTCCTCGCCCGGGGTGTAGTAACGCACGTCGAAGCGCGTCCCGCTTCCGCCCAGGACGAAGGCCGTCTCGCTCTGGTTCATCTCCCGGGCGATGGCCTGCATCACCTCGCGGGACAGGCCTCCGGCATCGAGGACCACGGCGCAGGCGTTCCCGGTGAACGGCCGGTCGGTAAAGGCATCGACGAGGAGCAGCGGGAGAGAGGGCATGGCGGGAGGGACTCCAGCACGGCCGGCCGGCCGGGGATCGGTACAGTCGTCTCCGGCAGCGCGGGATCGCCCGCTCAGGCGGCCGCGCCGGCTCGCCCGCTGGACCGGAACCGGTCGTAACAGCCGGGACTCAGCTCCGGCCATCCAAGCCTCCGGCGCACCCGTTTCAACTGCTTCCGGTAGGTCACCCCGTCCACGTAGGTCGCGTGCCGGTCGGTGGCGATGAAGTGGATGCCTCCGGTCAGATCCGGCTGGTCGGTGGTGATGAGCGCGTCCACCGCCTTCGCCGCCTCCCCGCCCGCGGCCCGGGCGGCGATGGTCCGGGCGAGCAGGTCCGCCATGTCGTCGAACATCCGGTACGCGCCGTTGTTCGTCTCCAGGTAGCCCATGACGTAGAGCCGCGGGTTCTCACGGCTGAAGATGGCCAGGTAGAGGTCCGGGCGCTGCCCCTTCCACCGGAATTCCTCGGGGGGCACGTAGGGGATGCTCCAGGCGTACCCGGTCGCGCAGAGGACGAGGTCGATCTCCTCGGTCGCCCCGTTCTTGAAGGTCACCGTCCTCCCCGCGAAGCGCTCGACGTCGGGCATCGCCGAGAGATCGCCGTGCGCGAGGTAGTGCAGCACCTGGGTGTTGAGGATGGGGTGGGTCTCGAAGATGCGGTGGTCCGGCTTCGGAAGCCCGAGCCGACGGACGTCGCCGTTCAGCAGGCGCAACAGCGCACCGAACACCCGCTGCTCGAGCCACCTCGGCATCCGGGGTGACTCGGCGGCGAAGACGTCCGCCGGCTTGCCGAAGATGTGCTTGGGGATGAAGTGGTAGCCGCGGCGCACACTGAGGAACGCCTTCGCCGCGGTGCGGGCAGCGTCGCAGGCGATGTCGGCCCCGGAGTTGCCGGCGCCGATGATCAGCACCCGCTTGCCCCGGAGCTCCTCCGGCGAGCGGTAGGTCTGGGTGTGCCGGATCTCGCCGGCGAAGACGCCGGGGTAGGTGGGCATCGTGGGGTGCCAGTTGGTCCCGTTGGCACAGACCAGCGAGGCGTACGAGCGCACCTCGCCGCCGGACAGGGTCACCTTCCAGCCCGCGCCCTCGGGCACCGCGGACGTCACCCCGGCGTCGAAGCGGATGTGCTCGCGGAGCCGGTAGGCGTCGGCGAAGGCACGCAGGTAGGCGAGGACCTGAGCGTGCGAGGGGTAGTCCGGGTAGTCCTCCGGCATCGGGAAGTCGTGGAAGTAGGACTGGGTCTTCGAGGAGATGAAGTGCGCCGAGTCGTAGACCGGTGAGCCGGGATTGCTCTGGTCCCAGAGTCCGCCCACGTCCCGGTGGCGCTCGTAGACATCGAACGGGACGCCCTGCGCGAGGAAGGCCCGCGACAGCGAGAGTCCCGCCGGGCCGGCTCCCACCACACACACCCGACCGAAGTTCCCCATGAAGTTCTCCCGGAAGTGGGCAGACTACCGCAGCGGCGACGCAGCCCGCGGTGGGCTGGCGGCAGACTCCAGGGGCTGTGGTACAGGGGAGCCCCCCGATGCTCCTGCTTCGCGACGTCCAGAAGGGCGATCTGCCCCACCTCAAGCGCCTCGCGGCGGTGCTCAACACCGTCAACCTCCCCAACGACGAGGAGACGCTGGAGAAGCTGATCGAGGTGTCGGTGCGGAGCTTCGCCGGCAAGCTCAAGGACCCGTTCGAGCGCGAGTACCTCTTCGTCCTCGAGGAGCCGCGCACCGGGGCGGTGATCGGCACCAGCATGGTCATCGCCCAGCACGGGACCTACGACGCGCCGCACATCTACTACGAGGTCAGCGAGCGCGAGCACTACTCGGCGAGCATCGACCGGCACTTTCGCCACAAGGTGCTCTCCATCGCCTACAACTACGAGGGCCCCACCGAGATCGGCGGCCTGGTGGTCGACCCGCTGCACCGGAGCGGGCCGGAGAAGCCCGGCAAGCAGCTCAGCTACGTGCGCTTCCTGTACCTCGCGATGCACCGGCCCAACTTCCGCGACCGCGTGCTCGCCGAGCTGATGCCTCCCCTGATGCCCGACGGCCGCAGCCTGCTCTGGGAGCAGGTGGGCAAGAAGTTCACCGGGCTCACCTACTCCGAGGCCGATCTGCTGTCCCGGCAGAACAAGGAGTTCATCAAGGAGCTGTTCCCCTCCTCGGACATCTACGTGACCCTGTTCCCCGAGCGGGCGCAGAAGGTGCTCGGGCAGGTCGGACCGCAGACGCAAGGGGTGCAGCGGATGCTGGAGCGCATCGGCTTTCGCTACGTCGAGCGGGTGGACCCGTTCGACGGCGGCCCCCACTTCGAGGCCAAGACCTCGGAGGTGAGCCTGATCCGGAAGTTCCGCACCGCGCGGGTGGCGCCGGAGGACCTGGCGCTGGAGGTGGCCGAGGACATGCTGGTGGGGGTGGAGCGTGAATCGGGCCGGAACCGCTTCCGCGCCGCCCGGAGCCAGGTCCGCATCGACGACCAGGTCGTCTACCTGCCGGGTGAGACCAAGGAGCTGCTCGGGGTGGGCAGCGGGGTGAAGGTCTCCCTCATCCCGTTCGAAGGCGCGTAGGGGTAGCTGCTAGTCTCCGGTTTCTCCAGTCGGATGGGCGGCAAGCGCTTTCTCTACGTCTTCGGGCTGCTGGGCGGGATCGCCTCCGGCCTCGTCACCGCGGCGCTCCTGGACGCGCTCGACCCGGGGCATCCCCGGCCGGTCCTCTTCGCGGTGGTGCTGGCGACCAACGTGGTCGGCTTCATCGTGGGCGGCTGGCTCACCTGGCTCCGCTGGGCGCGCTCGCGGCAGCAGGCCCGGGCGCGGATCATCGCCCAGCTCGCCAGCGGCAACCTCGCCACCCAGGTGTCCGCCGGCGAGAGCCAGGAGGACGTGCGGCGGCTGATCCTCTCGCTCCGGCGGGCGCTGTTCCAGGTCCAGCGGGTGACGGCCAACATCCAGCGCACCGGCAAGGGGGTGGGCGAGCAGTCGCAGGCGCTGCTCGAGGCGGCCCGCCGTCAGGGAGCGGCGGTGGACCGGTCGCTGGGCTCGGTGCAGGGCATGGGCAGCTCGCTCCAGGTCGCGGGCGAGCGGCTGACGCAGGTGGCGGCCTTCGCCGAGGAGACCACCGCCGCCCTGGCGGAGATGACCGCGCGCATCGAGCAGGTCGCCTCGGCGCTCGGAACGCTGGACGGGTTCGCGCTGCGCACCACCGAGCGGGTGCAGATCATGAGCGAGGGCCTGTCGGCGGTGGCCAGCAGCGGCGACGTGCTGGCCCGCTTCGCGGGCGAGGCCGCGGCCTTCGTCACCTCGGTGGAGGAGGGGATCGACGCCGTGCGCCGGCGCGCCGGGGAGACCGGCGACCTGGCCCGGGTGGTGACCAGCACCGCCGAGCGGGGCGAGGCCCTGGTGAATGACTCGGTGCAGGGCATGTACCGGGTGGAGGAGTCGATCCGCCGCGCGGCGGAGATCGTCGAGGCGCTGGGGCACCGGAGCCAGGAGATCGGCCGCATCGTCGACGTCATCCAGGAGGTGGCCGACCAGACCAACCTCCTCTCCCTGAACGCGGCGATCATCGCGGCCCAGGCCGGCGAGCAGGGCCTGGCCTTCGGCGTGGTGGCGGAGGAGATTCGCTCGCTCGCCGAGCGCACCGCCCGCAGCACCCGGGAGATCGCCGCCATCGTCCGCCAGACCCGCGGTCAGGTCGAGGCCGCGGTCCTCCACGTGCAAGAGGGCCGCGAGCGCGCCACCGCCGGAGTGGCCCTGGGCGATCGCGCGGCCTCGTCGCTGAAGGAGATTCGCGCCACCACCCAACGGACC
>DATIWB010000051.1:0-2711 GCA_035519675.1 Myxococcaceae bacterium | reverse complement strand
GCTCCAGACGCTGGAGGACGTGGGGCTCGGATACTTGCGGCTCGGACAGAGCTCGCCCACGCTGTCTGGCGGCGAGGCGCAGCGGATCAAGCTCAGCCGGGAGCTGGCGCGGACGGCGACCGGGAAGACGCTCTACATCCTGGACGAGCCGACCACCGGCCTGCACTTCGACGACATCCGCAAGCTTCTCCGCGTCCTGGAGCGGCTGGTCGAGGCGGGCAACACGGTGGTGGTGATCGAGCACAACCTCGACGTCATCAAGAGCGCGGACTGGGTCATCGACCTGGGGCCCGAGGGTGGAGCAGGCGGCGGGCGGGTGCTGGCCACGGGGACTCCTGAGCAGGTGGCGAAGGTCGAGGCGAGCCACACCGGGCGGTACCTCGGTCAGGTCCTGGAGCGAGGGCGGACGTCGCGCCCGGTCCGTTCCGCGGAGGCTCCCGGACAGGCGGCCGTCGCCCGGTGAGGCCGGCGTCGGCGCCAGGTGCGGCCGCGAGGTCCCTCCAGGCAGTGATCTACGACCTGGACGGGCTGCTGATCGACTCCGAGCCGTGCTGGGTCCAGGCGGAGATCGAGGTGCTCGGGGGGCTGGGCCTGCCGCTCACCCCCGAACGCTGCCGGGAGACCACGGGACTCCGCATGGACGAGGCGGCGGCGTACTGGGCGGCGCGCTACCCCTGGACGTCGGTCCCGCTCGAGGAGGTGGTGCGGGCCGCGGAGCGCACAACGAAGCGCCCACGCCGTTCCGATGGACCAAGACCGCCGACGAAATCCTCTCCAAGGTGGCCCGCTTCGCCACTCGCACTTGCAGGCCCACGAGCCGCAACTTCTTCGCGGAATCACGGATCCGGGGTACTAGAGAGCCGATCAGGTAAGGCGCAATCTCCCCGGCTCGGAAACCCGCAGCGATTTCGATCGCTTGCGGGAGTGGACGGCTGCTCTGTCCGCCCTTCCTGATCTCCTCAGCGCGGTCAACCGCGCTGGGAGGTCAGAGTGAAGTGGGACGTGCCGGAGGAGCTGTCCGAGCGGGAGAGGAAGTTCATCGCGCGGCTGCGGCGGGGCGGGAAGTTCTACGTCTTCCTCCGAGAAATCCGCCGCCAGCTCTTCGACGAGGCCTTCCAGTCTGAGCTAGAGGCGGCCTACGAGAAGCCGCGAGGGACGGAGCCGCTTCCGCCAGCGTTGCTGGCCACCGTGGTGCTGCTGCAGGCCTATGAGCAAGCCAGCGACTTCGACGCGGTCGAAAACGCCGCTGCTGACCTTCGCTGGCAGCTCGTCCTGGGTTGCCTCGGTGCCGAAGAGGCGCCCTTTTCACAGGGCGTGCTCTCCCAGTTCCGCGCTCGGATGGCAGAGCATGACTTGGACAAGAAGCTGCTCGAGCGCACTGTCCGGCTCGCCAAGGAGACGGGGAAGTTTGGGTGGCAGCACCTGAAGTTTGCTCTCGACTCCTCGCCACTTCTGGGTGCCGGGCGGGTGGAGGACACCTGGAATCTCATCGGCCGAGCGCTCTCCACCGTCGTCGACTGCGCAGCCAAAGTCTTCAAGGTGCCCCGTGAGCAAGTGCTTCAGGAAGCGAAGCTGACGCTGCTGACTGGGCCGAGCCTCAAAGCTGCGCTCGACATCGACTGGGAGGTCGAGGACGAGAAGGCCCAAGCGCTGCAGCGACTTCTGGCCGAGGCGGACTCACTGCGGGCCTGGGTGCGCCAGCGCACCCGTGGCAAGGCCAAGGAGCCGCTGCTGGAGCAGGCGCTGACTGACTTGCGACGAGTGCTGGCCCAGGACTTGGAGCCAGACCCAAGCGGCAGCGGGCGGTCGGTCATCCGACGAGCTGTTGCTAAAGACAGGATGCCGTCACTCGGGGACAAGGAGATGCGCCACGGCAGGAAGAGCAAGGCGCGTGTCTTCAACGGCTACAAGCGCCACATCGCCATGCTGCCCGGCAAGGGGCTCATCGTCGCCGCCACAGCCGTGCCGGCCAACCGGCCGGACCACGAGGCAATGGAGCCGCTGCTGGACGAGGCCGAGCAACACGGCCCTACCGAGGCCGCCCTCATCGACAGGGGCTACCTGGCGAGTCCGCGGGTGGAGGCTCTGCGGCAGGCCGGCAAGGACGTGCGCTGCAAACCCTGGCCGAGCAGAAACCAGGGCCGCTACACCAAAGAGGACTTCGTCATCGACTTGGAGCGGGACGAGCTCACCTGCCCAGCCGGAGCGAAGGCCAGCATTTCACCCCAGTCGCGGATGGCGCACTTCCCGGCGACCACCTGCGATGTCTGTCCGCTCCGTGCCAACTGCACGGCTGCTCGGCTCGGTCGCGGGCGCAGCGTCAGCATCCACCCCCAGGAGGCACTTCTCATCGAGCTCCGGCAACGGCGCTCCACACCAGAGGGCCGAGGCGCTCTACGTGAGCGCGTCCACGTCGAGCATGCACTCGCGAAGCTGGGCGCCGTCCAGGGGCCTCGCGCACGCTACAAGGGCGTTCGACGCAACATCCTCGACGTCCGCCGCTGCGCGGCTGTCGTCAACCTCCAGGCCATCTCTCGGGCCAGGGCGCCTCAGCTCCAGGCGGCCGCTTGATGCTTACCTGTTCGGCTCTCTAGCACCTGGTGTGCCATCTCTCACCGTGGTGGATCCGCGGCCTCACATCGTCTGCGCCACGACGCCCGCCCTCGGGCGGTCGATATTTCCGGCGGCGCTCCAACCGCCGGCGTCTGTGC